>CAZQOB010000017.1:0-78880 GCA_964594885.1 uncultured Acidobacteriaceae bacterium | reverse complement strand
CTTTTTCTCACTGTGAGTCTCTTCGGGCCTTCCCTTGAAGGTGCGTGGGACGAAAGAGGCATGGGGCCGGCGGAAGTCTCAGCCGCTAGCCAGAAAGCCTTCGCAGAGGCCAGCTTTTCTAGTTCAACGGTTTATCTACTTAAGAAGGGCGACACGGTCAAAGTTATTTTGAGGATTTCTGCTGGCGGGGAGAACTGGTGCCGAATCCTGCTTCCTGGTCAAACCGGACTCACGGGTTATGTGCCCTGTAAGGCGCTCGCCTCAGCTTCATCCACTACGCCGGTATCCAGCACGGGCTTGGTCCCGACCGCACAGCCTGTTGTTTCAGCTCCCGCTCAACCAAGATCCTCCGTTGCAGCTGTTGCCAGTTCTTTGACGAATAACGACATATCGGAGATGTCGGGCGCAGGGCTTCCAACGGAAGTCCTTATTGCCAAAATCAAATCGAGTTGGTGCAATTTTGATACTGCTCCAAGTGCACTGAAAAGTTTGAAAGCCGCAGGGGTATCCGACAAAGTCATCCTTGCCATGGTTGAAGCACCGGTCGGACAACCGGTATCAGCGCCTCAGGCAGCGGCAACTTCGACGGGTAGAGAACCGTTAAATTTAGTCTCATCACGATCCACATCGGCACGGCCAGATACGGCAACTGCTTCCGTAACTTCCATAGCGGGTTCCGCGAACGCACCAGCCGAGGTATCGATTCCTGAGAAGAAAGGGCTGGGCACAGCCTGCGTTATCTTGAAGCGCATGGGGCCTGCGGACCAAATTACGAGTCACTTGTACGCTTTCGGATTGCGAGGCAAGCAGTTTCAGTACGTCGAAGGCGATCTGCCTAAGGGCGTAAAATTTCACGGCAGATTGACGGACCATGACGTGAGGCTGGTGCAAGATCATGGAGGCAAGGTCTTAATCCTCGAACCAAAGTACAGTGTTGGCGACCTTGAAGAAGCACGGAAAGGGTGTCAGAAGCCTTAGGTGGGAAATGTATTTGTCACGCCATTCAATCCACAAAAATGCGTTCGTTGTGCCATTCAAGCAGGTTGGTGTCAGGACGATACACAGCTGAGTCCGGCAAGCCAACCTTTGCTCCGTGCATCGCGTAATACTCTTTGCCGTTGTTGAATTCTTCTTTGATTCTCCGACTGACCTCCACTGAATACTCAGGCGTGACTGTAATGTATCCTCGGTCGAACAAGGTGTGCAGGTCCTGGCGGAGCAAGAGGCCATTGTTCACAGCATGTTCTCCACCTTGCGAGTATGGCTTGATGTGGGCCGCATCAAGAACGTGCAGGACGTGTGAACCGCTGACAGCACAAGTCCGTTTGTAAATGTCCGTTATGAGAACACGGAATGAACCTTGCCCGAGGCGAGGAAGAATCAGCTGAGGAGCTCCAAATTTAGGCTTAGTCGCGAGAACTTCAACTTGGTTTTCAGGCACAAGATTCTTGGCGAGAAGAATCGACTCGACGCTTTGCCAAATCGACTCTCCGGGTTCTTCATCTGCCGAGAATCCTTTTCCTCGCACGATGGGTTTCTGCCAGTCTGGAAGAGCTATCCAGTCTTGCCGGTCAAAGAAGAAGGGCGATTCGAGCAGTATGCAGCCAATCGAGTAATCTTCTTTCGCATTCGCTGGTGTTCGCCGGTATTTCTCGATACGAATTCGCATCTCCTCTTTCGTCATCACCCCGTTCTTCGTTTCAAAAGCAGTCCAGGCGAGACTGAAAGGAAGAATACTGTGATGGCTGAAAAAACCGCCGCCTACGATGAAGTCGTTCGGACTGTGTAGCTTGAAAAGGAATGGTTCCCCGGGAAGAAGAGCCTTGAAGTCTACGCTTCCGCTTGGTTGCCAGAAATTGACCTCGTCCAACCCATCCAAGGAAGAGAGATAGGAGAACCAGTCGTTATCTGTGATTCCGATGTAGAAGCGCATTGCGGCAGTCCGTCGAGTGCGGATTCTACGGTAATCGAGGAGGTTCTGGATAGTAATTCGGAATGGAGCCTGCATTTTCAGGGCACACCGTTGGGGCATGAAGCTTGCGGCGGCCAGCGACCTCCGCGCTAGAGATTCTAGTTCATATAGGTTATATGACTTAGTAAGAATAGTTTTGAGCTCTTTAAGTTCAGTTTACCTAACTCCGCCTGGTGGTACCGCCGATTCGCCTGAACCCCCTGAGGACTCAGGCAGTTGCGGAAAAAGATGGAAGAACGAGTAAGGTCTCGTAGGCCAAAAGAACAGTCAGACGCTTAATTGCTCAAGGATGCTGTCGTAGTTCTGGAAAAGGATTCTGTCGAGAACTGCGCCCGAAATTCCAAACGGCTCGGACCCATTAGGGCTCAGGCAGTTACGCAGAGAATGGGAAACAGCCGCAGCAACCCTGACTCAGTCGCTGTTTTTCATTTCGTTCCGTGTCACGAACGGTGGTTTCAGCGAACCTTATCAAGGTAAAGCCGCGACTTGCAGTCTGTACAGCCGCCGAGGCCGCCGGTTCCGAATGGATTGGCGTTAGGAATTCCGGCATCGTAGACAACGTGCACTTCTTTATCTTCCGTCCACACGTCAATCGGGAAGGTTGCAATCATCGCTTGCCCTTCGGCGGTAAAGCCAAAAAGGTTTTTGTAATGTTCAGTAGCATTGGCAGTTCGAACTGGGCGAATGACTTGTTCTGGCCCTTTGGCTTTGCGAGGCAGCAGCACGACAGTCGTGACGTTAGCAATGCCTCCTCCGCCCAAAGACTTGGACTCGGTAAAGACCTGAATCTCAGCTGCAATCATTTCCGCGGTGACATCAGCTTCGGTAAAGGTCCGGTATTGTTTCGTGGCCGCGTTCGCAGCTAGGGCGACTCGCAGAAAAGGCGTCGTGTAAAGCGCAATGAGAGGTGGCCAGCTGAAGCGTGCCTTTTCTTGAATCCGGTATGGACTCAAATTTTTTGACCTAACGCCCAGAGTGATAGCTTCTCGAATTTTTTCCGGTGTCATTTCTCGAACAATCTGCGCCTCTGCCGACTCCGCAAACAACATCACTGCAAGTGCCAAGACCGTAGATTTCATCGTTTTCTCCTCTCTTTTCGCTAGGCAAATTCCTAAAAGCAAAAAGGCGCGAATGGTAGCAACGACGAAGTTGCAGGGCAACCGAAAGACATGAAACCCGAATTAATCTGGTATCTCGCTTGCGGACTATCGTCAAGGGCAAAGCAGGCGCACCATGATGTCGCCGTAATTTTGAAAGAGGATTCGGTCGAGTTCCCCTCCTGAAAAGCCTAAAGGCTCGGCCACTTTTTCGATCAGTTCTTTCTCAATTTCCTCGTAGTGACGGTTGAGAGAACTGGGAACTCTCGCTCCTACGCGTTTCAAGATTGTGGTCAATCGGCGGTCGAGCGCCATACAGTCGCTGGCGAGATGTAGATCAATTAAAAGGTCTCGACTCCCTTTCTTCTTGAAGAATTTGAACGTCTTATACAGATAGGCGATTCGATCTTGTTTCGGCTTGCGGCCAATCTGCCGGAAGAAGCGCTTTGGCCCTTTTGCCGACTTAAGTTGTCCGAAATTGTGCAGAGCTGCGTCGACTTTTCGATTCTTCGGAGTCTTACCGACATAACGAGTGCCAATCGCCCGCAACACGCTGTGAATGACCTTACGGCGCTGCTGCGGGCGTAGCTTTTTTAGGCGGCCAAAAGCCAACTTCTCTTTGACTGCCGAAGAAGTACGAAGGGTGACTTCTGGCGCTGCATTACCGGCCACGACGATTTGGGACAACACTCGGAGCCAAAGCTCATCTTCAGTTCGTTTTTTCCATGATGGAGCCATCTTAGGCTTGTACCGGCGAGCAAGCGCTCTTAGGCGTCGGGCAGCATCATTGCTGAGAAGGAAGGCTGGCACGGGTACTAAAGGTACTCAGAGTAACGTTGAAAGGCAACTCTAAACCTTAGATATAGGAGGGCATGAAGAGGAATGTTCAAGTCAACGTCAAGATGACCAGCGAAGACTTTCAGCTGCTGAAGAAGGCTGCGGAAACGAAATGGCCGGATGCAGTTATGACGAATTCGGGAATTGTTTTGGGGTTGGCCAAAATCGTTGCGCGACAGATTCTTGGCAAGAAGTAATTGGCAAATGCGCTCAACTGCGAAGTGGAGGGCGGTTTTTTGCCGGGTTGGCTGGATGAAATACTAAAACGGCGAACAGCCTGACGATCTGCGACCAGTAGGTGGCGGTTCCTTCAATAATAGTGGGCACGGCGATGAGCCGTCGATGCGAATGTCGACCGGAGTGATGATTCCAAGACGTCGGCGGAGTAAACTGCTTACACTCTTGCCCGAAGTTCGTGTCGACTTATGGCAAACAAATTGGAATCTGAATTCGAGCAGGATCTCCAGGCGGCGCTTCTGGAAGGAAAAGAAAAGTACAAGTTCAAAGCCACTCGATTTGTACAGATGATGGCCGAATATGGTGGCGTTGGTGCCGCTAGGCATCTGCTCGAATCGGGTCCAATCGCCATCCAAACCGGACTGACCGAACTGTGGCAGCGCGGGCGCCTGGACCTTAGTGTAGAAGCTAGAGTGCTCTTGCCGAAATATCGGTCACTGTTTTCTGATGATCTTAGAGAGATTGCGAGCCGTAGGCTGACAGCTTACGAATTTGATTTGAAGGCTTGGATAAGAAAGGCTCAGCCAAATCACAAAACGAGGCCTGTTCGTCTAAGAAACCATCAAAACATCAAAACTAGGTGACGTAAACCGACGACGTCTTCGGTTTTGTAGTTTTGTTAGTTTTGGCTGGATGGCTATTCCCTTGAATCGGGAATCCATTGAACCTAAGGGCTAAATAATATTGAAGCAAATTAACACTTCTGTTTTTTCCCGATTCCGCTCTATCCGATCATGAATTCCTGGAACTATAGCCCTTTACCAACCCTCTTTTCCGCAAGATATCGCGTACATTTCTTACCCTCAATATCCGACGAGTATAAGTTGTACGTAAGACTTCTCCATCCCATTCAGCTAGGTCGCCCGCGCAGTAGGCCAGCACAATGAGGCGAGCAATCGATTCAACGCGCACTTTCTCCGGCAAAAGGTAATCTCCCAGAATCTTTCCGACTTGCACTTGAAGACGCGTATCGAGTTCTGGTTTGCCTTCAACCAAGTTGGTTCGTGGCACATCGTGCCAGAGATGCTCCCATGCTGCACGTGTCCACTTTTGTCTTCTCGCCCTCAGCTCATCGATTCGTTGTACTGACCGTGATAGCGTTTTCTCTACAGCTTCGAGCAGCGCTGTAATGTCAGGAAAGTGGCTGCCTTTCTTCGCCTTCTGAACTTTTTCGATTTGCATTTGCAACACTTCTTTCGCATCGCGGTAGTATTCCTTGGCCAACCTTCCGCAAGCTTCAGCGCGATACGCCCTCATTTCCTTGAGAATCGTTCCAAATAGGTCGTGGACACGCCAGTTGAGACTTTGACCTGCAGCCGGACACACAAATCTAAATACCTCCCTTTCTTCGAGCTCGGCTATAGCCCAGCCTGCTTGCCAGGCCAGTCCCTTCCTTTCTATCAGCTTCGTCCACTTCGCCATAAAGGTAGCGAACTCCAAAGGGTCTTTACGGTTTGCTACCTCACTTTTTTCTTCAGGGAGTCGTAAGTCGTGTGTAGGTGAGCTGTCCATACTCTCCTCAGGCTCGGTAGAAGTTAAAAGGAGATTCATGGCACGAAACTCGTCTTCCGGCAAGATGTGGAACCCGTTTTGTATGTTGCGGCTGGACCGCGTCCTGTTCGACGCGGAATCGAGTACCGGAAGGCCACCTCTCCTGCCCGGTTATCGGCGTCAGCTGGACCATTTTGTAAGGCCGCAAGGAGCTATGCCGGCCTATCAGCGGCTGCAAAAGCTAGAAAACCGCAAAACTGGAAGTGTCGTCGGAGTTCAGTATCACTGCTTGCTTCCCTGGCTGCGCGGCGTCAAGGTCACTCTGACCGCAGGTGACAGTAATGAATTGTCACGCGCCGAACTAGAGGAAGTCTTCAAGGCCTTCGAACGACCACTATTACTGCAGTTCGAACTTGCCTTTGATTTTTCACTTAGCTCTGGAGTCGACCGGCGGATCGTAAGAGCCCATGGCCACTTTGGCAAATCTCGCCCGGTGGGCGGAAATCTCTACGCCACCTTAAACTACGGCACACACGATTCACCTTCATTCGTCCGCTGTTATGACAAACCGGAATTGCAATGTTATCGCGTCGAAATTCAACTTCATAGCAGCTGGTTACGAGGGAAGAATATTCAAAAGCCAAGCGACATCTGTCGAGCAGCTGAGATGATTGTTCGCTCCAGATTTCGTTTTGTTCAGTTTGACTTCGATCGCCTTCATTCCCATTTATCTAGGACCAAGGGCATGCACGACGCAGACGCGATTGTCGAGCAAGTGCGCTCCCGGAGTCATGCCCTCCACCGAGCTCTTAGCTACCTTCGCAAGAACGCACGAGTCCAGAACGGTCACCGATTCCTAAAACCTGTTGGTCACTTCAACGGAGAAATCAGATCAGCCTTTTGCGACTGGAAAAGGCGTTGGGGGTGCCGGAATGCGCTGTAAGCCCAAGAATCGGCCGATTCCAGACGACGTTGTCAATGACGAAGCTACGGCTCAGCTCGAGTCACCTTACTTTTTTAGAGACCTTTTGCGTGCACTGGAAAGAAATGGCCTCGTTGGCGAAGAAAGAAACGCGCTGGCAGTCTACTCAGCCGCAACATCGCGCCTTTTGAACACACCAATGTGCCTGTTGGTGAAAGGACCCAGTGGCATCGGCAAGAACTTCCTGGGCGACACTGTATTCGACTTCTTTCCACCGTCCGAAATCCGGACCATTTCTAGCTCTTCGCTTCGTGCGTGGAATTACCAGCGCACAAAGCTCGCCCACAAATGCGTCTACCTCAAAGAGCGAAATGAAACGGCGGGCCCCGTTCACCCGGCACGATTACTCATCAGCGAGAAGGAACTGCGCCACTCCGTAACTGTCAAGAAGGGTGGACGATTTGTCCAGAAGACTGTGATCACAAAAGGGCCCATTGCGGCTATCTCAACTACCACGAAAGACAAAGTCGAAATCGATGACGAAACGAGGCACGTCTCTATTTGGCTAGACGACTCTCCCAAACAGACCAGGAGGATTATGGACGCGGCCCTAGTCGAACGCAATCCACTTAGTAAGCGGGAAATTGCAGTTTGGCACCAAGTCCAACGCTTGCTGAAGAGACGTGCAAAATCCTCTATTGAGTTCCCAGATTGGTTCCGGGAGTTGGCTGGGCTTGTGAGTGAGGAAAGGATGGTGGCAAGACGATATTTCCAGGCCTTTCTTCAAGCGTGCAAAGTCGTCGCATTGATTGGTTCGTTTCGATCCAGCGGGCGGCGCCCATCGAGCGAGCAGAAAATCACCGTTCGCTTCATCGATCTGGCCGTAGCGACTTTAATTTTCAACACTGCTTTCACGGAAAGCATCGGGAAAACAGAGAGAGGCCACTTAGATGCGAGACGTACTGCCCGGACAATCGCCGCCATGTCCGAGCGTAAGAGAGGTGCCGCGGTCGGTGCCACTGAGTTAGCTCGAGAGATGGACATTTCGATGGATCGTGCCTACGCCATGCTGAGAAGGGCAGCCATCGCAGGTCTAATTCGTCGAGCGAACCGACCAGCGAGAGCGAATCTTAAGACGTACCTACCGAGCGAGAAAAGTCAGTTTCTGCCGGAACCAGAAAGGGTTTATCGAACTCTCGCCGGCCTTCCTAACAAGGTGAAGTTTGCCCATCCGTTGACGGGAAAATGGGTGATTTACCGTCGATGAACCGGACGCAGGTTTTGTAGTTTTGGCGGTTTTGAGGAGGAGAGCTGTGGAGCATGAACCAGACCGTCTTTTGACCGTCGTCGATGCTGCCAAATTCTTAGGTCTCTCGGTTGGTGGACTCTACCATCTCGTCAGTCAACACAGAGTTCCGGTTATAAAGCTGTCGGCGCGCTGCATACGATTCAGCCGCAATGCCTTGCTGAAGTGGTTAGAAGAAATGAGTCATCCGGCGGAATGAGTCTCAACCGTTGGCTGAAGTAGTTCAACGTAGAGAGGAGAACGCAGTATGAAGGCGAAAGTTAGGAAGGGAATTGTGCATCTTTGGTTGCCGTTGATTGATCCGCCTCGAAAATCCAAAAGTGGAAAGACAATGCTGTTAGCGACTTCAAACGGACCGAAGAGAATACGCCTAAACGCGAAGGGTAAGACGGCCGTTGCCATCGTGTCTGTGTATGTCCGGCCAGAGGGCTACGTCAAGCCTCGCCACCGGCCAATAGGGAGACGAGCGGCTAGGATTCGGCAAAAGCGAAGAAGGGCCGTGCGTCGTAGAAGCGGCAGATAACTCTTAGGTTGCCCTTTTTCAGTGCAGGGAAAATATTTTGTCGGGCCAACTTAAAGCAAAAGGAGAGGCTGCCCGATGAAAGAAAAGCCGAGAGTTGTCGCAATCTACGCAAGAGTGTCAACAAAGAAAGGTCAAAGCCCGGACATGCAATTACGCGAACTGAGAGCGTACTGCAAACGACGGAGTTGGATGGTCGGCGGTGAATACGTCGACCACGGCGTATCGGGAACCAAAGATTCAAGACCAGCTCTCGACCGCTTGATGCACGACTGCAAAAGACGATTGGTCAGTGCCGTTATCGTTTATCGCTACGACCGATTCGCGAGGAGTCTGAGTCACCTAGTGAGGGCTCTAAGCGAATTCGACAACCTAGGAATCGACTTTATCAGTCTGCATGAAGGCGTGGACACAAGCTCCGCAAACGGCCGCTTAGTGTTTGGCATTTTTGCGTCCATCGCGGATTTCGAGAGGCGGCTTATCGTAGATCGCATCAAGTCGGGCATCGCAGCGGCGAAAGCAAAAGGAAAAGTCTTGGGTAGGCCTCGAACACTAAAGCTTTCAGAAACTCAGGTCACTGCACTGAAGCGGGAAAGAGCAAAGGGAACGAGCACTCTTCGGCAGCTCGCTCGCAAATACGACATTTCTCTGTGGCGGGCGCATTTGCTGTGCTCCGGGAGGAAAGCGCGTGTTTGATATTCATTTGATTTCCAAACACTCCAGATGCGGTTCAAAACAACACCTAAATACTGGGTATTTGACCATGCGTTTTAGCCATATTTTCCAAACACTGCGATTAACCGGCGTTTTCTAAAGAATGAGGCTTAGTGAATGGGTGTGTATTATCGTAAGTTTCGTAAAACGGGCAGAAGAATCTGGTGGCTCAGCTACATGGTAGGTGGACGCCAGGTCTTCGAGTCTAGCCACAGTACGTCGAAACGGTTCGCAGAGAAGCTGTTGGCAATTAGAAAAGCTGAAGTGGCCGCAGGCCGCTACGATATGTTGAAGCCTTCGCCGAAGCTTGGCGAGTGGGCTGAAAAATATCTGGATGGCGTTGCCTACGCAAATACGAAGAAACGATATGCGGTTTCCAAGGAGAACCTTATAAGGTTCTTTGGAGATGGACTCTTGCTCAGTGGTATCACGGCCGGACGCATCAACGACTTCATCCGTCATCGACGGGCGCAGAAGGTAAAAAGCGCAACAATTAATCGTGATTTGCGATTCGCCGCGCAGCTTCTGAAACAAGCCGAAAGAGAGCGTTTTCTAAATAGAAGCCCATTCGACCTCGCCAAATTCTTTCTCAGCGAGAAAGATCGCCGCAAGCCCTACATCCTGACTTGGGAGCAAGAGAAGGAGTTATTGGAGGTTGCAAGACCTAGGATACGAATCCTGGTCGTACTTGGTAGTGAAACAGGAATGCGTACAGGCGAGATATTCTCGCTAAGGTGGAAGCAGGACATAGACTTCCTGAACGATGTCATCCGGGTCCAAAAGAGTAAATCACAATCAGGATCGAGAGTTTTGCCGATGAGCGTTCTGTGCAAAGCAGAACTTCTGAAATGGCGGAGCCTCATTGGTGCCGAATCGGAATTCGTATTTCCGAGCTACATTAATAAGAGGCACCGGCTCCAGGGCGGACGGAAGGCGTGGGCCAGCACGCTCAAAGCTGCCGGAATTCCGTACTTCCCGATATACAATCTACGGCACCTCTATGCCTCGCGGCTAAACGCTGCAGGAGTTCCGGCGTTGACTATCGCAGCTCTGTTAGGGCATTCATCTACACAAATCGTTCCGCGTTATGCGCAAGTATTGGATCAGAATCGAATTGATGCGATGAAGCGCCTGGAAGTCCTCAGGCAGTCCGAGGTTTCCGGAGCGTCGTCCCACCGAACATACGCTGTATCTACTGACCATGAAATCCATTGATAGAACCTGAGAGCAAAGAATTCGTAGCGAAACAAAAGCGAATATGCTACATTCAAAATTTGCCTATATGAGCGGGTCTATTTCTCATCACCACAAAACGGAAAATCAGTCTAAGAAGCAACTGCGTTCGCTGGAGCTTTTCGTCGGAGCGGGTGGGCTCGCGCTAGGGGAGGCTCGAGCGGGCTTTCGCTCTGTGGCCGTGATCGACTCGGACAACCGGTCTTGCGAGACGCTGAAGTCCAACAAAAAAAATAAGGTTGCCCATGTTCGTGACTGGACGGTCCTCGAAGAGGACGTAAGCGAGATTGAATTCTCAAAATATGGGGAGATTGATTTGTTGAGCGGCGGCCCACCTTGTCAGCCGTTCTCTCAAGGCGGCAAGCGCGATGGCCGCTCTGACGAACGAGATATGTTGCCTCAGTTCGTTCGCGCAGTACGGGAATGTCATCCGCGAAGTTTCGTCTTTGAAAATGTCAAAGGCTTACTGCACGTCTCATTTGTCAGCTACTTCAACTACGTTGTTCACCAACTCCGCTTCCCGCAACTAGTCCGCAAGAAAGGCGAGAAATGGACTGAACACCGTGCTCGCCTGGAGCGGCTCTACACGAGCGGAAAGACTACCGAGCTGAAATACAATGTCATCTGGCAAGTCCTCAACGCTGCGGACTTCGGTGTGGCGCAGCGCAGGCACCGCGTCTTTGTGGTTGGAGTTCGTGCTGACCTTGGAATCGAATACAGTTTCCCCGTGCCCACTCACTCGCGGGAGGCACTCTGGCGCGACCAATGGACAACTGAAACGTATTGGGAGCGACATGGAATTGCAAAAGGCCGAAGGCCCGAAGCTCCGGCGGTGGTCGCGCGAAAACTAAAGGCACTTGACTCGGACCAGAGTCTCAAGCCCTGGCAAACGGTGCGAGATGCCATTTCGGGTTTGCCACAGATCGGCATTGGTCAGACTTCACACAAGGTCGCGAACCATTTCCTTAACCCAGGCGCGCGGACTTACAAGGGACACGAAGGTAGTCACCTTGATTCGCCAGCGAAGACAATCAAAGCTGGACATCACGGGGTTTCAGGCGGTGAGAACGTCATTTGTCTAGATGACGAGACAGTCCGTTACTTTTCGGTTCGAGAATGCGCTCGCCTCCAAGCATTTCCTGACGAATGGGCATTTGATGGTGCTTGGTGCAACTGCATGAGGCAGATCGGGAATGCCGTGCCGGTAACTCTCGGTGAAGCGGTCAGTGCGCCACTTGCAGGAGTTCTCGGCTAGCGCCCCTTCACTCCAATGCCGCGAGCAACCGCTTAAGCCACCGTTCGCCGCGCAGTGAGTGCTCCCAAATTCGCACAACAACGTATCCCTGAGAGCGCAGGATTCGCACGACTTTTCGATCACGTCGACTGTTGGCATCGATCTTTTGTTGCCAGAAACGCCGGCGCGACCGAGGCGCGTTTCGACTGCAGAGTCGGCATCCGTGCCAAAAGCACCCATCTACAAAGACAGCAACGCGCTTCTCCGGAAAACAGAAGTCAGGCCGACCTGGGACACTCACAAGGTGGCGCTGCCAGCCCCGTACACCGCGCCTTATGAGATGTGCGGCAACCCGCATTTCCGTCGAACGATTTCTTTGCGACTTCACTTTCGCCATCTGAGCGGAGCGTTGAACTGGACTCAGCGGGTCGCGTTTGACAGAGGTTCTTGCCATCTGATACCTTCGGTTCAGCTCTGAAAGGGCTGACAATAGAGGCCGACTGCGAATTTCGCTTTCCTCCTCAATCGTCAGCTAACAGACACTTTTCAATCCTGAGGCCGCTTACCTTCCTTGGGAAGAGGAGATATCGTATGCCCCACTCTGCACGGCAGGATTCCCTTAAAGCAACTGACCTCACTCTGGAAATGAAAGTCGCAAACATGACTTTCATGTTGGAGCGTCTTTCGCAAGACTGCGCCCCGCTTCAATTCATTCGAGAGCTCACCGAAAACGCAATCGACAGTATTATGGCGTTGCCTAAGCGTGGCGGTGAAATCCGATGGGACTTCGATGCGATAAGGTACGACCTCGACCCCAAAGAGGGTTTCAAGCTCGCGATCATCGACACTGGTATAGGTATGACCGGACCAGAGATGGTGAATTACATCAACCAACTTTCGTCCTCCATGCATCAGCAAACGAAACATGGAAATTTTGGCATGGGCGCGAAGATCGCGGCTGCCCCTCGCAATAAGCTGGGCTTGGTCTATTTGAGTTGGAAAAACGGCCAAGGATCGATGATACATCTGTGGAAGGACCCCGACCTAGGCATGTACGGGCTACGGCGCCATCAGAACGGGGAGTTCTGGCTGCCAATCGAAGACTCCATAAAACCTGAGCCGATTGAAAGCCACGGCACCATGGTGGTTCTGTTGGGAAATGAATTTGGTGAGAACACGATGGATGCTCCCCCGGAAGGACTCATTCCTTCGCGGTGGGTCCTGCGTTACCTCAACAGTCGCTATTTTGCGTTTCCGCCCAACATAACGGTAAAAGCACGGGAGAATTGGACTCGGGCGACCGAAGACAGGCACAACATGCTTCGGCGCGTCTTGGGACAGGAAGCGTGGCTGAAAGCGAACTTGAGCGAGTCTGGCCAGCTCGCGCTAAAGAATGCTACGGCGCACTGGTGGATTCTGAAAGAAGCTGTAGACGATTCTGGCAGCCACTTTTCCAGCGGGCACATGGCGGCGCTCTTCGACGACGAATTGTATGAGATGTCCGTTGGCCGGCCCGGCGTTGCGCGCCTCCAGTCTTTTGGCGTCATTTTCGGCTACAGTCGGGTTGTCATCTATATCGAACCTCTGCAAAACCAAAATGGCGGGCTTACAGCAAACACTGCTCGCACGAATCTGCTGGTTGACGGCCATCCGCTCCCTTGGTCAGAGTGGGCCGCTGAGTTTCGCGAACACATGCCGGAGCCCATATCAAAGTTGATGGACCAGGTCGCGGCAGGTTCGTCGAACGCGGATAATACGGCGTCAATTCGCGAACGACTAAAACAAATTCGTGACCTGTTCAAATTTAGCCGCTATCGCCCGACTCCTGATGGCAAGCATATGATCAAAGATGACTTCACGAATACCGGAGGCAACGCCACGGGCTCGGGAGGCCCTGACGATGGGGAGTCGGGAAGCGTCCGGGGCCAAAGGCGCAATGCCGGACGTGCTGGCGATATCTACGCTCTTTTCGCAAACGTCGGGAATACGCCTGCGGAAGAAGTCGGCGGTTTCGCAGACCCGCAAGTTCGATGGGTGTCGGTTCGCGACAAGACGCGATCAACCGATATTCTGGAAGACCGAGCGGCTCAATATCTTCCGTACGCAAACACAATCCAAGCAAATGCCGACTTTCGAGTGTTCACCGATATGATCGTGAGGTGGAAAAAGTTCTATTCTCACCTTCCGGCAGCCGAACCAGTTGTTGAAGCAACCGTGAAGGAGTGGTTCCAGCAGCAGCTTGTGGAAACGGTTTTGGGCGCACTCTCCCTGCGGCGGTCCGGCAATTGGAGCGAGCAGGAAGTGGAAAAGCTGTGGTCAGAAGAGGCTCTTACCGCCGCAGTGCTGCCGAGATACCACCTGGATGAGCGCATCAAGCGTTCGCTCGGTGGCCGACTTGGGACTCTCAAGGACAAAGAATCGACGGCGGCGGCATCGTGAACTATGTCAAATCCAAACGATGCCGTAAGGAAGCAGATTCTTCAGTACTTCTACGACCGGAACGCCAGTGCAACCAGTACACGCGGCAAGAAGGGCTGCGCGATCAAGATTAGCGATATCAAGCGAGACCTAAAGGCTCGATTCGGCCTGACCCAGCAAAGTGTTATTTCCAATCTCGCGTACTTGCTCGACCGTGGGTGGGTGAAACAAACCGAAGTGCAAAAGACCGTCAACGTTCCCGGCGGAACGATTCCTTCGACGGTGACGTGGTACCAAATCTCCGCGACCGGCATAGACAAGATCGAGGGCGGTTCTGAATTTGAACCTAAGGATCGCTACGAAGGAATCAACATCACGGCCACTGGAACAAACGTTGTAACTCTTGGGGACGGGAACGTTGTTAACGCACAGTTTTCGCCTCTGCGTGAGCAGCTCGACGACCTCAAGTCTCGGATAACTACCTCTAGTTTGGGCGAGAAGCAAAAACTCGATGTGGTTTCAGATATCGAGAGCTTAAAAGACCAATTGGCAAAGGAGAGTCCAGACAGGACCATACTCGGGCATCTCTGGGAGGGTATCGACCGAGTAACCAAACTCGCAGGCTTGGTGGAAGCCGGCCAAAAAGTTTGGCCCTACATCGCGCCATTTCTTTAGGCTGGCCTTTCTGCCGATTCCGGGAACAACGCGGTAGACGGCGAACGGTCTGGCCAATACCGTAACCTTAATGACACTTAAGAGTCTAAGTTACTAGAATCGAGAATAGCCGCGAGAGCAAACTCATACTGTAAGGAGCAAGCGGCATGGTTGACCCGTCAGACGGATTGCGGTCGTTTCAGCAGGAATTGTTGCTTGGAACAATAGAGTTGCGACCCGGGATTGTTGACAAAGACCTTTATCTTCACGTTGATGAGCCCGACGGCGAAAAGAGGCTCACTTACGTAAGGCTCGAAGGCAAAACAGTAACCGCATTTGTTAATCTCGTTTGGTCCGACCCTATCGAAGGAGTGCCTTGCATAGGTATCGGTTACGCTGTTCCTGAGGCCTACAGAAACCAAGGACGTGCGAAAGAAATTGTCAACGCCGCGATTTCAGACTTGAAGCGTGGATTGGAACGGGGCCGCCAACGTCGCCCGTTTTTCGTGGAAGCAATCGTTGGCGTTGATAACATTCCTTCGCAGCACGTTGCCGCACAAGTGATTTCGGCTGAATCCGAAGCTGTGACCGACCAACGCTCAGGATTGCCTGCGCTACGGTACGTTCGCAAAGTCGGAGCCTAACATGCTCAAAACCCGAGGCGTTTCACTTTGTAGTGTTTGTAACGCTTGTGACATTTGTCTTGGTGATGCGGTCGCAGCGCAGTTTGTTTAGAGGACTTTACGGCGGTAGGACTCTTTTGATCCCACCGGCCGCTACCGAGGGGGCATTGCCATGGCACTCGCAAAACTCACAAAGACTGGCGCGGTTCGAGCTACGCAGTCATGGGCACGCCCGGACGTTTACGACGGTTGGCTCAGCCAACTTGGGCAAGCTGGCTATCAGGCGATATTTGCAGCTATGAATCAAGCGATTGACGGTCGCGATGTCGTCAGAGCCAACTACATCGTTTGCAGGCCGGGACATGGTGATGATTGGTTTGATGTGTACAAGCCGGTTTACCAGGCGATGGGGCAGAGCTATGACTTGGCGCGGAAATTTATTGGGTTGATCTTGTGGGAAGTAATGTGGAACCGGCAGGAACAGTGGTACTACCAAAAAATCGACAAGACGATCGTGAACGAGCAAGATCTCGTCGAAGATGTTCAAGTTATGGAATACTTCCGGGCCGCAACGCTTCCACATGTTCCAACGGGCGCTTCGAGCTAAGGAGAATGGACTCGTGGACCAAAAATCGACCAATTGAGGAGGGCTTGTCTTGCGCAGTTCAATCTCTAAGTGCGACTCCCCAAAGACTTTAGAATTTTGAACCTATTTGTTCGGTACCAAGCCGTTACGAGAAATCCTTAAATGCGCATGCACACCAACAAGTCGATTCGTTTAGCTCGGATTTGATGAGATTTGAACGGAAAACCATGACACTTTTATGACACTGCACCATTTTGGTGCAATCGAATTTCTCGCCGGGAGTCGTTAACTAATATAGAATCAAGAGGTTAGTTCTCTCGGGGCTCGTAGCTCAGCGGTTAGAGCAGCGGACTCATAATCCGTTGGTCCCAGGTTCAAATCCTGGCGGGCCCACCATCCCTCAAACCAGAAGAAGAGCCGCCAAGGATGCTGGCGCTTCCAACTGCCAATTCTTCAGGGCTCCCAACCGGCGTCGAAAATCTGAGGATTGGCCTAGTCGGCGGACGCTGGCGCGGCTTCCTGGTTGGTCTTGAAGCCCAGAGCGAAAAAGACCAGAACGATCGCGGCGGCAGCGGCTGGAACCATCCAGATCGAGCGCCAGTCGTGGCCCACGGCTCCTCCGGGGCCCTTCGTCACGTATAGGTCTACGATGCGGCCACAGAACAGCGAACCTACGAACATACCGATGCCGTAAGTGAGAAACGTCATCAGGCCCTGCGCCGCGGAGCGCAAAGCCGACGGCGCTTTTTGATCCGTATAAACCTGGCCCATGACAAAGAAAAAGTCGTAACAGACGCCGTGGAGAATGATGCCGAGGTAGAGCATCCACGCGAGCGAGCCGGCGTTGCCGTAACCGAACATCAGGTAGCGCCCGACCCACGCCAGCATGCCTAGCATGAGGGTGCGCTTGATGCCCAGCCGCTTGAAGAAGAAGGGCAAAGTGAGCATGAAAAGGACTTCAGACATCTGGCCCATCGTCATTTTCGCGGCTACGTATTTCACACCAAGTTCATTCAAGAATAGATTGGTGAACGCGTAGTAGAACTGGAGCGGGACGCAGATCAGGAAGGACGCAAGAGCGAAAATCGCGAAGTTGCGATTCTTGAAGAGGCCGAAAACATCCGGAGGAAAGATGCTGCTCAATTTGAAGCCATGGCCGGTGCGGAGCGGCGGAGTGTGCGGCAGAGTCAACGCGTAAACGCCAAACAGAATGGAACCGACGGAAGCCATGCGAATCGGTAGGGTGGTGGCCTCGATGTTGGGAACAAAGCGGCTGAAAGCGCTGATGGTCAGTCCGGCCACGATCCACCCGGCGGTGCCGAGGCCGCGAATGCTGCCGAAGTCCTGGGTGGGATCTTTCATCTGGCGGAAGGCCAGCGCGTTGGTGAGCGCCATCGTAGGCATGTACAGGAGGGAGTAGATCATCAGAAGGGTGTACATCGAGCCGAAGCTGGTTTCCGTGGAAGCGAACCAGAGCAGTACCCCGCCAACGCCGTGCAGGACAGCGAGCAGGTGCTGATTGGCGAAGAGTTCATCGGCCATCAGACCAACGAGAAATGGAGAGACGATGGCGCCGATGGTGGTGGTGCCGCTGATGATGCCAATCTGATCGCCGGAAAAGTGCAGCGTCTGGCCGAGCCAGGTGCCGAGCGTGACGTACCACGCGCCCCAGATGAAATATTCCAGGAACATCATGACCGACAGGCGTAGTCGCATTTGCAGCTGCACGCAGTCACCTCCCTAAGAAACCACTTGCTTGGCACTCAACGGAAATCAGATTCCTCGTTCCCCGACCCCAACGAGCCAAACCGGGCGCCGGGGACCCCGGTTCGCGCCGAATGGCAACATAGTGCAAGCGTTGCTGAAAATCACGAGCTAGCGGCACGCTTGTACGCCGGGCCATTCAACCACAGATCGATGGGCTTTTTCACGCCGGGTGGCGGCGCATAAGGCATGGTGACTTTGCGGCCTTCGCCGGCCGAGGCGTAACCGGCATAAAGAGCATGCATCACGACCAGGCCGTCTTCGCCGGTTGCTTGCGGCAACTCTCGGCCTCGGGCGCACCGCGCGAAGTGAGCGAGTTCCTGTGGTGTGCCGTAATTCCAGAGCTCTTCGTAGACGGGATAGGTCCAGCCTGTGGTCGTCGGTGCTTTCTCCACCGCATATCCGTAGCCGCGCTCACTATAGGTAGGCAGCGCGTTGCCCATGTGCAGGTTGGCGTAGGTAACGCCTTCAGAGCCGAAGACTTCGATGCGATCGTCCATGCCGCCGCGACGCGCCCAGCTGTCTTCGACCAGACCCATGGCGCCATTCTCGAACTCCAGGATGCATAGGCATTCGTCTTCGGCCTTGGTTTTGTCGCCGTGGACGTACGTGCCCATCTGGCAATAGATGGATTTGAGTTTCGGCCTGCCGAGAAACCAGTAGCAGAAAGCGATGCCGTGGCAGCCGAGATCCATCAGCGCGCCACCGCCGGAGCGGTTGATGTCCCAGAACCACGGGCTGTGCGGGCCAAAGTGTTTTTCGCTTTGCTTGACGAGGTGGACTTTGCCGAAGGCGCCGTTATCCGCCATCTCTTTGGCTTTCAAATATTTCGGCGTGAAGAAAAGTTCTTCGCCGTACATGAGTAGAACGCCGTGGCGCTTGGCGAGGTCGATCATCTCTTCGCCTTCGGCGATGGTCATGGCCAGTGGCTTTTCGCAGATGATGTGCTTGCCGGCGGCGGCGATGTCTTTGGTCATCTGGCAGTGCAAGCTGTTGGGCGCGCAGATGGAAATAAGTTCAAGGTCGCGCTCTTTGAGCATTTCGCGATAGTCGGTGAAGACGCGCGGAATGTTGTACTTCTTGGCGAGTTCGGCAGCGTTGCCGGGTGTGGGCGAAGCGATGGCGACGACTTCGGCTTCGTAGCCTGATTGGAACGAGGTGACCTGTATGTCCGCCTGGAACTGCGAGCCGATCATTCCGACTTTGACTTTGCCATCAGACATTGTTGCTCCTGTTGTACTCAGGGATTAAAACCCCTGTTTATTCTTGGACGCGATCGGCACGGCCTTCTAGGCTCAGGGTGAACTGAAGCCGCGCCCTCCCTTGCCGCGGGCGGCGCTAAATTTCAGCCACGCCCGGTCCGAGGGTTTAGGCCTTCGCCGCTCCCTGATCGTCGCAGCCGACGTAGTCCTGCAAGACTCGGTTGCCTTTGTACTGCAATTCGTCGTGAATGCCAATCTTGGAGGTGTAGTAGCCGCCGACGGTCAGGTCCTTCAACTCATTGAAGAGGCGGATTTCGGGCACGTCGGTCAGCTTGGCGTGGTCGGAAAGAACTTGCAGCACGGCGATGCGCTCTTCGGGCGAGCACTTGACGAATGTCTTGCCGTGGTAGTGCTGGCTCATGCTGTCAATAAGCGGAAGGCCTTCGCGCCAGACGGCGCGCCGGTGCTCGTCGGTAGTATCGCGAAGGACCTGGTCAATGTAGTCCACGACCTTCGCGGCCTTGGCGCCGCCGGAGCGGCTGTCGGCGGGAATGATAGTCTCAGAGAGTTCGTCCACCAATTCATGCTGCGCCGGAGTAAAAAAATGTTTCGCGGCAAGAGGCTCCTTTGCGGCAGCGGGTGCAGCCTGCGCGGGCTTGGCGTCAGTTGCAGGTGTTTGCGCGGCCTCCGCGGTAGCCGGAACGAGGGTGGCGCCAATTAAAGTTGCGGAGGTTTTCAGCCATTCGCGGCGATCCTGCCTCAAATCAATCGGATTCTTGATGGACATGGCGGCTCCTCAGAGATTTCCTTTTTTCATTTCATCGGCCAGGTAATCGCAAGAGCGCCAGCACAGCGCCATGATGGTCCATGTGGGATTCTGGCAACTGGCGTTTACGAAGGCGCTGCCGTCGACGACGAACAGGTTTTTCACATCGTGCGATTGCTCGAACTGATTGAGCACGGAGGTCTTAGGGTCGCTTCCCATGCGCGCAGTGCCGAGTTCGTGGATGGACCAGCCTTCGGTCAGCACGCGATCGTTGACATACATGATTTCAAAGCCCGCCGCCTCGAACATCTCCTGCGCGGTTTCCTTCATGTCGGCCGCCATTTTGTGCTCGTTGTCGCCGAATTTGTAGTGGAAGCGAAGCGCGGGGACGCCCCACTTGTCTTTCACTGCCGGGTCGAGGTCAACGTAGTTTTCGTAGCGCGAGAGCACCTCGCCGAACGCGCCCATTCCGATGTAGGCGCCATAATTCTTGCGGATTTCCTCTTTGAACGACTGGCCGAAGCCGGGGACTTCGGCGCCGCTGGGAAACATCTGACAGCCGCTGCCGCCTTCAAATCCGTAGCCGCGTATGAATTTCGGATGCTTTTCGGAGAGATTGCGGAAGCGAGTGAGATAGAAGCCGCCAGGCCGTCCGTCGTCGAGTGTCGAAGGCTTGCCGACCAGATCCTTCGCACGACCCGCGACGCCGGGTCCCATGATGTGCTCGCAGAAGTTGTGGCCGACATGTCCGCTGGAGTTCCCGATGCCGTTGGGATGAGTCTGGGACTTCGAGAGCAGCAGCAACCGTGCCGACTCCAGCGTCGAAGCAGCGACCACTACGACTTTGGCTTTGACGCGGTAGTCCTTCATGGTTTGTGAGTCCACGAAGTGCACGCCGCTGGCCTTGCCGGTGTTGGGATCTATGGTGATTTCGCGCGCAACGGAATTGGTTCGCAGCGTCAGGTTGCCGGTATCCATCGCGGGGTAGATCAGACCGGTAGGCGAATCGAACGCGGCGTGAATGTCGCAGCCGCCCTTGCGCTCGCAGGCGCCGCGCCCGTAGCAGCGGCTGCGATATTTGTTGTGCTTCAAACCCTCGCTGGTCACGCCGGCGCGGTATTGCGTCACCACGCGGCCCATTTTCTGCAGGCTTTGCTTCAGCGTGACTTCGGCGCAGTTCAGCTTTTGCGGGCGCTGGAAAATACTGTCGGGCAGATACGGCAGATTTTCCTTGACGCCCATGATTCCGAGATAAAGGTCCACTTTGTCGTAGTACGGCGCGATGTCACTGTAGCTGATGGGCCAGTTTTCGCCGTAGCCGTCGCGGTCCTTGGCTTTGAGGTCGTAATCCGATAGCCGCAGGGCCAAGCGTCCCCAGATGTTGGTTTTGCCGCCGAGACAGCGCGCGCGGACCCAGGCGTAATTCGTGCCGGTGTACGGATTTTCGCGTTCATCCACGCAGATATTCTTGGTGTAGTCACTGTCGCCGATGTAGCTGTGCAGATGTTTGGACTTTTCAAAGCCCGGGCCGTACGGCGGCCGGCGGATGGTGTATTCGTTGAAGCCGATGGCGTGATGGTCCGGCGGAAGATCACCGCGGAACTTGTTATCGTAGGGCCACTCCATCGAGCGCAGTTCCTGCTCGATAGGAAGCTTTTTCCCGGCTTCGAGCAGCAGGACTTTCAAACCGTGGCTGGTGAGGACGTGCGCGGCCATGCCACCTGCCGCACCTGAGCCGATTATTACGACGTCATAGGTCATGGACAGATTCACTTCGGGTTCTACCATCGGAGTAACGCTCCTTGGGCACAGGTGGGCGAACGCCGATTATGCCAAATAACAGCAAAAATTGTTTCGCAATTCATTGCGGTGAGTTGCTTAGCTCGGCCGAGGGCGCCCCAGCCAGTCTGGAGTGCAGCTCGTAGCCGAAACGATCCTTCAAGCGCAGAAATGGACTTTCGATCACGATCCACGAGAGTCTGGCCAGCAAGTAACTCATCAGCACGCCGACGACCGCAGTCAGGACCGGTCCCCGGATCGAACCATCACTCTTGAAGAAGCGGCTGGCGAGTACGAAAACTGGATAGTGGAACACGTAAAGGGCGTAGCTGTACTTCCCGAGATGCCTGAAAAAGCGGGTGTCGAAGGGAGAGCGCGACTCAGCGGCTTCGATTAGCAACGCCAGCGCCAACCAGGCGATTCCGGTCAGGCCGAAGATACTGATAATCCGGTTGTTGCCCAGAAAGATGGTTACGCCCCAGACAGTGAAGCCGGTCCAGAACAACCGTTTTTGCCAGGTAACCAGCTTCTGCCAGAGAGGCCGCTCTTCGGCGAGTATGGCTGCCAAGGATCCAAGGGCAATCGCCTCGATCCGAAACGGCGTGTAGTAGTAGATAAAGCCTGTTTGTTCCGGATGGAGAAGGGTTGCGATCCCGCGACCCAGGGCGCTGGCAACCGCGATCGCCGCTGTGATCCAAATCAGTTTGCGCCGCGGCGTGACAAAAATCAGAAACGGCCAGACAAAATAAAACTGTTCCTCAATGCCCAGCGACCAGAAATGCGTGATCAGAGACCCCTCCATGCGGCCTCCGCCGATCCACCAATTCGATAAATGAAAAACAAACCAGAGGGCATCGCGCATTCCGTAGGCCGCGGACCAGCCGTAACGGACGCCTAGCGGCACCGCCACGAGAAAAAAAAGCGCAAGCGAACTGTAGTAAAGCGGAAGAATTCTCAAAATCCGCCTGAAGTAGAAGTTCGCAAAGTACCGGGGTGAGTCTTTCGTTCCCAAAAGGATTCGGGTGATCAGGAATCCCGAGATCACGAAAAAGACATCGACGCCCGCCCATCCGGGAGAGAAGAGCCGGAAATGATGCAGCATCACCAGAAAAATGGCCAAGCCGCGCAGTCCATCAATGGCTCGGATCTGTTGCTGCATCGTGTGTCGTTCTCGCTGACTGCAAGCTTGCAACATTACAGAGTACGGGTCAGCCCCGGGGATTGTGACACGGAACACGCCGCAAAGTGATTTTCGTCACCGACCTTGTGCTCCCTGGCCTCCGAAAATGGGCTACGCGAGGTGGACTGTGAACGCTCTGGCATCCCCAACCCGGCTGCATTTCAAGAAAATCCTGCTGCTGACCGATTTCTCCGAGCCTTCTGAACTTGCGATTCCTTATGCGACGGCCATCGCGCGCGAGTATCAGTCCGAAGTTTGTGCGCTGCACGTCATCACGCCAGTAGCTCTGCCCGAAGCCTCTTCCGAAGCCCCATCGATCCTGATTGAAAATTCCGAGGAACTGGCGCAAGCCGAAATGCAGCGGCTCGATTCCCGGCTCTCCGGCGTGCCACACGACACGCTGGTCGTGCGCGAAGTCAACGTATGGCCGGCGGTCGAGAGGGTATTGCAGGAACGCGACATCGATTTGCTGGTTTTGGGAACGCACGGACGCACAGGCGCTCGGAAGTTTCTGCTCGGTTCGGTCGCGGAAGAGATTTTTCGCAGTACCAACGTGCCCGTGCTGACGATCGGCCCCGCGGTTCGCAAAGGCATTCACAGCGGTGGACGCTTCCATCGCGTCCTGTTTCCTACCGATTTCAGCCCCGAAGCGCAAGCGGCGGCCCCGTACGCGGTTTCCATGGCCGAAGAAAATCAGGCGCGGCTGATGCTGCTGAACGTGATGCGCAGCCCGGATGCTGTGCGTTCCGATGGAGCCGCACAGGACTCCGTCGCCAACGTGATGCACCGTCTGTATGAAGTTGTTCCGCAGATGGCCGAGTTCTGGTGCCGCCCGGAGGTGACTGTGCGCTTTGGCAATCCGGGCGAAAGAATCCTGGAGGTAGCCACAGATTGCGACGCCGACCTGATCGTACTCGGCGTGCGCAATCCGGGAAGCTACCTTGGCGCCGCAACGCATTTGGAGCGCACCACGGCGCACCGAGTGGTGGCGCGCGCGATGTGTCCGGTGCTGACCGTGCGCGGCCACGCGGCGTAGGTTTTTTTGGCCAGAGAAAAGCGTTCTGGCTTGGCGTTTCAGGCTTCCAGGGAGGTCGCAATATGGCCTATGCAACTCGGGTAATACCGGTGAAAAAGCGGCGGATGCAGTCCACGGCTCCCTCCAGGACGCCGTACGGCCTGCAAGTCATCGAAAATTGCTTGACGTGCCCGCTGGTGAAAGAACGCGTTTTTTGCGATTTGTCGCCTTCGGTGCTGGGAGCGCTGGATGCCATTTCTTCTTCCGCGACCTACCCTAGAGACGCCGTACTTTTCGTCGAAGGCCAGGAGCCGCGTGGCGTTTTTGTCATCTGCAACGGGCGCGCGAAGCTCACGACCAATTCCACGGGCGGGCAATCGTTGATCGTGCGCATTGCCGAACCCGGTGAAATTGTGGGGTTGCCGGGCACGCTTTCCGGCGCACCGTATGAACTTTCGGCCGAAGCTCTCGAGCCGCTGCAAGCCAGCTTCATTCCGCGCGACGCGTTTCTGCGCTTCCTCAGAGAAAACGGCGAAGCTGCCCTGCGCGTTGGCGAAATGCTCGCCCGGATCTATCGCGCCACTTTGCTGGAGGTGCGCTATTTGGGCTTCTCCAGCTCCGCTGCCGAAAAGCTTGCACGCTTCCTGCTCGATCTGCCCGTCTCCGCCAATGGCACGGCCGGCGAAATTCGTAAGACGCTGACGCTCACGCACAAGGAGATCGGCGAAATGATTGGCGCGACTCGGGAGACGGTCACGCGCCTGTTTTCGCACTTTAAGAAAGAAGGCTTGATCGAAGTTCACGGCTCGGCGCTGATCATCCCCGATGCCAATCAACTGGCGCGAGTCTTTGGCGCGTAAGGCGCCCAGCTGCTCCTCCGTGTCCTTTGCCTTTCTGCCCTGTGCTCCCGAAATAGCTGCTAACCTCGCGCTGCGGTATCTTGTCTCTGATATCAGCCTCTAGCCATGCGCACCCAAGTCGCCATCATCGGCGCCGGACCCGCCGGCCTCTTCCTGTCTATGCTCCTGCAGCGCCACGGCATCGAGTCCGTCATCCTCGAACTCCACTCACGCGGCTACATCGAAGAGCGCGTCCGCGCCGGCCTCCTCGAATACAACACCGTCCAGCTCATGCACGAACTGGGCATCGGCGAACGCCTCCGCCGCCAGGGCCTCGAACACGGAGGCATCGAGCTTCGCTTTGGCGGCCGCGGCCATCGCATAGACTTCCGCGACCTCGCCGCCGGAAAATGCGTCACCATCTATGCCCAACACGAAGTCATCAAGGACCTCGTCGCAGCGCGACTGGCGGCCGGCCGTCCAATTCTGTTCGAAACCACCGACGTCGCGCTGCACTCGCTCGACTCGAAAAATCCGCACGTCACTTTCCACCACAACGACGTCGCTGAACGTCTCGATTGCGACTTCATCGCCGGCTGTGACGGCTTCCACGGCGTCTCCCGCCCCGCGGTTCCCGAGGGCGTCCTCACCGTCTACGAACGCGACTATCCGTTCGGCTGGCTCGGCATCCTCGCCGATGCGCCCCCTTCTTCACCCGAGCTCATTTACGCTCACCACGATCGCGGCTTCGCGCTGCTCTCCATGCGCTCGCCGGAAGTCAGCCGCCTCTATCTGCAATGCGCGTCCGATGAAGACCTCTCGCTCTGGTCCGACGACCGCATCTGGAGTGAACTCCATCAGCGTTTTGCCACATACGATGGCTGGAAACTCAGCGAAGGACCTATCACCCAAAAGGGTGTCACCGGCATGCGCAGCTTCGTCGCTGAGCCCATGCAGTTCGGCCGCCTGTTCCTCGCCGGCGACGCTGCGCACATCGTCCCGCCCACCGGCGCCAAGGGACTCAACCTTGCCGTCGCCGACGCTCGCGTCCTCGCTGAAGCCTTCGGCGCGTTCTACGCGCGCGGCGACTCCGATTTTCTCGCGCAATATTCCGCCACCTGCCTTCGCCGCGTCTGGAAAGTCCAGCGCTTCTCCTGGTGGATGACCCAGCTCCTTCACCGCTTCCCCGATGAATCTCCCTTCGACCACCGCCGCCAGCTCGCCGATCTCGACTACGTCACAAGCTCCCGGGCCGCATCCCAAACTCTCGCCGAAAACTACGTCGGCCTGCCTGTGCAGGGGCATGATATATCGCATGCTGGCGCTCGATTATGAGCTAAATGTAGCGCCGCGGGCCTTCGGCGCGGCATCCGTCTTCTTATTTGCCCACAGTCTCTAAATTCGTGACAATTCTGAGATCCACAGAACGGAGGGCCAAGTGCCCGACGCGCCGAACCATCGCCTGCTCGACGATCGACTCGATTCTTGGGACCGCAACAACACCATCCTGGTTAATCTGCTCCGCGTCCTTCCGGAGGGCGCGCTCGAACTCAGAGCAGCGCAAACCAGCCCCAACCGTCGCGCAGATGTTCACCCACATGCACTGCGTCCGCCTCATCCTCATCTCCGAAGACGCGCCCGAATTCACTAGGCCTTTACCCGAAGGAGAATGGTGCTCCGAGCGCGACCCGAATCGCATCACCGTGATGCTCAACGACAGCGCCAAAGCCGTCCGCGCAGTCGTCAAAAACAAAATCGAATCCAGAGGGGCCATGAGACTCCATTACGACCACCCGTCCTCTTCCTCCAGCACATGATCTGGCACGAGGGCTACCACCACGGCCAAATCAAGCTGGCCCTCAAATTAGCCGGCCAAGCTCTCGCCGACGAAGTCACCGGCCCCGTCACCTGGGACGTCTGGATGGACAAGACCACGGCGCCATCGGACCACTGAGGAGCTCACGGCGAGCGCGCCGCTCTGGACTACGTAACCGAACTCACGAAAGAAAAAAAGGTCAGCCCGGACAACTTTGCCCGTCTGTCCCGCCACTTTTCCGAACGCCAGATCTGCGAAATTGTCTGGCTCGCCGCCAGCGAGCACATTTACAACATCACGAACATTGGACTGAACATCCACTCAGACATGCTCTGTGACCTCAGCCGGAAGAATCGCGCGTAAATCGGCGAGCGCACCTCTACGGACCGCGGTCCCCGGCGAGCCCGATGTTGGATCGCAGGGGTCGGAAGCGAGGCTCGTGTGGCCCATCCATTCGCGCAATTTGCGAAAGGGTGGGGCTGTTTTTCGCGAGCGGCTTTGAAACCCGCTCGTTCCGCAGGACTCTGCGCCTCCGCGGTCGATCCTTCTTTGTTCGGCAAGGGTCCACAAGCCCCAAGTCGCCAGCCACGAATCACGGGCTCGCCACTCGCCACTGCTTTTCAGTACAATTCGCCGCTGCGAAGTCCTGGATGGTGCCATGAAGCTAAACTTGGTCCTGCTCCGCAGCACCGTGGTCGCTGCTCTGGGCGGGTTGCTTTTCGGATTCGATACCGTCGTCATCTCCGGCGCCAACGAGACGCTGCGGCAGCTTTTTCATCTGACCGGCATTTCTCTCGGCGTGACCGTCGCCAGCGCCATCGCCGGCACTATCATCGGCTCCATGCTTGCCGGCATTCCTGGCGAACGGCACGGCCGCCGCGACAGCCTGCGCATCCTCGCGGTCCTATATCTGATCTCCGCCATCGGCTGCGCGCTTGCCCCCAGCTGGGCTGCGCTTCTCGCATTTCGACTCATCGGCGGTCTGGCCATCGGCGGCTCTTCCGTGCTCGGGCCGATGTACATCGCGGAAATTGCTCCCGCCAGGCTGCGCGGGCGCCTGGTCGGGCTCTTTCAATTCAATGTCGTGTTTGGAATTCTGCTGGCCTACTTGTCGAACTACATCATCGGTACGTTCAACATCGGCGCCACCGAATGGCGCTGGAAGCTCGGTATTGCTGCCGCGCCGGCCGCGCTTTTTCTGCTGATGCTTTTCGGCATTCCACGCAGCCCGCGCTGGCTGGCCAAGAAGGGACGCCTCGAAGAAGCTCGCGAAGTTCTGCGCATCACCGGAGAAGAGAACTACGACCAGGAGCTGCAGGACATCGTCACCTCCATCGACGCCGAGCATCACGCGCACGATTCGCTCTTCCACAAAACCTACGCGTTTCCGATTTTCCTTGCCGTCTCCATCGCCATGTTCAATCAGCTCTCCGGCATCAACGCCATCCTCTATTACCTGAACACGATTTTTGCCCAGGCCGGATTCAATAAGGTTTCGCAGGATTTGCAAGCTGTGGCCATCGGCGCCACCAATCTGATCTTTACCATCCTGGCCATGACCCTCATCGATCGCGTCGGCCGCAAGATTCTGCTGCTGATCGGCGGGGTCGGAACCACGCTGTGCCTCGCCGGAGTTTCCTATGTCTTTCTCTCCAACAGCCATCAAAACCTTCTGGTGTGGATGTTGGTCGCCTACATCGCATTCTTCGCATTTTCGCAGGGCGCAGTCATTTGGGTGTACATCGGCGAGGTGTTTCCCAATCGCGTGCGCGCCGCGGGCCAGAGCCTCGGCAGCCTCACGCACTGGCTCATGGCCGGACTTATCACTTTCGGATTTCCCGCCGTCGCCGAAAAATCCGGCGGCTATCCCTTCGTGTTTTTCGCTCTGATGATGGCCGTGCAATTCTTTGTTGTGTTCTTCTGGTATCCCGAAACCAAGGGCATCACCCTGGAGGACATGCAGAAAAAACTCGGCATCGCGTGAGACGCCGCCCACAACTTGTCATCCCGACCGGAGCAGCCCGGCGGTTTTCTATCTTCGCTTAGCGCAGCGAAGCCGCGCTGCGAAGTGGAGAGATCTCTCCGGTCCGCGAAGGCTTTTGGAGTCTGTAGTAACGGGTCTATCCCGCTGCCTCTGACTAGTGCTTCGCCAAACTTGCGAAACGGAGAGTGACAATTTGCTTTTGCGGTTCTGTCGAAGCGGAAGGAGGAAACGATTCTTCGAGGGTTGCACCCGATCCGGGGGGCGCAAGTTCGGCTCCCGCTCCCGTTCCGTTTCCTTCGATCATTACTGATCTGATTTGTTCGCGGCCCCAGACCGAAAGCGCGTACGTTCTTCCGGGCAGGCCCTCGGTCTCGAGCCTCAATGTGTCGTGCGCTGCATTCCAAGTTTCGGAAACGATGCGCAGCCCTTGGCTGGGGCTGCCGAGCGCAGGCAGGGTGTTTGCGACGCTCACCGAAAAGTCGTTGCGCAGTCGGATTTTGATCGTGTTGGTCCCGGCGATTAAATTCGCATCGAGGATTACATGCTGATCCGTATCGTGCGGCTCCAGATGAAACGCCAGCCGCTTGCCGTTAAGAGTGGCGCTGAGAATCTGGGCTCGTGGACTGAGTGCTGGCGAAAACTTGAGCAGCACATCGGCAGCACCATTTCGGGTAGCGGTCAACGCGATCGAATCGGAGCTGCGAGAGTAATTCAGCTCGACTGAGTCAGGGCCGGCGGCGATTTGGCGCACTGAGAACGCTTTCCAGTCCGCGGGAATGTGCGGCGCGAACGTCAGTTCATGTTTTTGCGCGTTGAACTGTAAGCCGAAAAGGCCGCGCAGCATAGGACTGATTACCATCGCCGCGGACCAGATCTGATGAGGAGACGCTGTTGAAAGTGTTTGGTAGTAGTCTCCGGATAGAACTTCGGTCACGTGCCCGGGAGAACCTTCAAGAGCCAGCAGCGCATTCGCTCGCAAATTCGCGTAAGCGGGCAGATCGCGATGATAACGATATTCGCCGACCGCCGCCCAGCCGGTGAAGAGCGGCCACACCGATCCGTAGTGGTAACCCGCACCGCCGTAAATCGGCGAGTGATTCGAAATGATTCGCATGCCCCAATCGGCCTGGTGCTCGGGTTTGGAGAGTTCATCAATCGTTCGTTGTGATTTTGCTTCGTTCGTGACGCCGAACCACATCGGCACGGTCGTCAGCACGGTCGGTTCGTCCACGCGTTTCATATCGCGGCCGAGTGCGAACGCGAAAAAGTCTTTTTCCGGCGACCAGAACGCTTCGTTCAGCTGCTTCTGCTGTTTCGCGAATTCTTCATTCAGCTGTTTCGCTTCGGCGCTTTTACCGGTGAGCTCAAAGAGATGGGCCAGCGCGCGGATCGCCGCCACTGCCGCGCCGCTCTGATAGAACTCGCTCTCGACCGGCAGCAGCGGGCCGCCTTCCACCCAGCCGTGGCCGACTCCATAATTTTTCGGGAAGCCGCCAGCGTCGTAAGTCGAGCGCAGAAATTCGTAGGCTTTTGCGATGTGATTCCAATTGACCTTCGCGAATTCGACGTCACCGCTCGACGTCACGTAGTCATCGGCTGCGACGATATAGAGCGGCGTCGCATCCGCGGAGGCGTAGGCATACGGATAACCTTTGAACCAATCGACGAAGCTCGCGCCTTGCGCGATTTCGTGCGGGATTTTTCCGTCGTCGCGCTGGAACTTGGCGATGAATTCCAAAGCGGTTTTCGTTGTGGCGAAGTCGCCTTCGCTGTCCAGCGCCAAATCGCACCACAGCGAATCGCGACCGAAGAACCACGCGAATCCCGGCCGGTAACTTTCGCCGGAGGCGCGGTATCCGGCAATCAGTCCATCGCCCATCGTGGGATTGGAAACGAGCCCCTGGATCAGGCTGACCCGCGACCAGTCGTAGGCCTGCTGCAACTGCTCGTCCGGCAATTCGACGCCGGTGGTTTTCTTCAAATAGCTTTCGTAGAATTCAGCCGATTCGCTCCACAGCTTTTGGTAGTCCGCCAGCAGCGACTGATAGGACCTTTCGGCTTCCGCACGGCCGTTCACCGAGCCGGCGATGACCATCAACTTTGTGTCTTTGCCGTGGGCCGTTACACCCAACCTCATGGAACTCGTGTGCGTGCCGCCGTAGTTTGTCTCGTATTCCAGTTGCGCGTCGTGGGCGGTCGGCGAACCGGCAAGTGCCGCAAACTTCTGGCGGTCTTCGCCGAAACCAAATGCGTGGAGCGAGTCATTCCAGTTGACATAGGTGCCGCCCATGGATGCAGGCCATTCGAGCTGGAAGTCGCGGATAAAGCTGGCTTGCAACTCGAGCGCCTGCTCGGTTTCGACTTCGATCTGGATGATCGCTCCGGGCTGGTCGACGGGCACAAAAAACGTCTCGCGGATCGTGAAGGTGTCGCCGCTGTAGACCAGAGTGGTCGATTCGGGATGGGCGATGATTGTTCGTACCAGCGTTTCCGCGGGAATCTCGCGGCCTTCGGTCAGGATCGTCAGCTTCAGCTCGCGCAGCACTTTCAGCGGATACACCCAGGCTTCCACTCTTCCCGATTCATTTCCGAAAAGCCCTGCCTTTCGCCCAACCGCCGCCAAGAATTCCCACGGCCTTGCCGGTCTGGTGATTTCGAGTTTCTTCGGCGCTGCCGTGCTCCTGGCGCGCTCCTTGGCGGCGACCGGACAAGACATCAGAGCGGCCGCAATCAACACGCTCGCGCAAAATGACCAAAGGCTCCTCTGAATGCTGGGCCGGGTTCTCGATTCGTCAGTAGTCTGCATGGGAGTTTTTGCAGTGCGCTTGCAAAGGCTACCTGCACTGTCTAATGTTAGGTCAGGGTTTTGTAGGTAAAACCTGAGACCCGCGCTCGAAAAACGGGCCGAGTGTAGCACGCGCCAAACCTAGGAAGGTACCTTCTCGCTTGTTTTTCCAGCGCCGCCGTTTTCTCCAGTCGCTCAGCCGTTCGGCGCTGGTGGTGTCAGTCGAGAATCTGCTGGCACCGTTTCTGCCCGCTCGGGCGCAGCAATCTGCACCCGGCGCAGCGGCAAAAGCTGGTTCGCAAACGGCGGGCCGGCCACTGGGGGTCACCTTTCTCAACATCGCCAAAGAGGCCGGCCTGAACGCCAAGACCATTTACGGCGGCGAGCAGAAAAACAAATACTTGCTGGAAACGACTGGTTGCGGCGTCGCGTTTTACGACTACGACAACGACGGCTGGTTGGACATTTTTCTGGTGAACGGTTGGCGACTGGAGGGCTTTCCGAAAGGGCAGGAGCCGCACTCGCATCTGTTCAAAAACAATCGCGACGGTACGTTTACCGATGTCACGGAGAAGGCCGGTCTGGTTCATTCCGGCTGGGGACAAGGCGTGTGTGTCGGCGACTACGACAACGACGGCTTCGACGACCTGTTTGTCGCGTACTTCGGGAAGAACGTGCTCTACCGCAACAATGGCAACGGAACGTTCACCGACGTCAGCGAGAAAGCCGGAATCCAGACGAACGGAAAGCGGTGGAATTCGGGCTGTGCGTTTGTGGATTACGACCGCGACGGCAAGCTCGACCTGTTTGTCGCCAACTACATTGATATGGATTTGGCGACAGCACCCGTGCCCGAATCTGGACCATGCCTTTATAAAGGAGTGCAGGTTGCTTGTGGCCCGCCGGGGCTAATAGGCGGAAAAAACATCTTGTTTCATAACAACGGCGACGGAACATTTACCGACGTTTCTGAATCCGCAGGGATTTTCTCGGCGAACGGCACCTACGGTCTCGGAGTGCTCACGGCAGATTTTGACAACGACGGCTGGCCGGACATTTATGTCGCCAACGACTCCACGGCCAGCGCGCTGTACCAAAATCGCAAGAACGGAAAATTTACCGATATCGCCATGGAAGCGGGCTGCGCGCTGAGCGCCGACGGCAAGCCGCAGGCCGGCATGGGCGTCTCGGCAGCCGATTACGATCTGGACGGCAACCTCGATATCGTGAAGACGAACTTTGCCGGCGATACGCCCTCGCTCTACCACAATCTTGGCAACGGCAATTTTGAGGACACGACATTTACCGCCGGTTTGGGGAAACACACGCAGTATCTTGGCTGGGGCTGCGGTTTTTTGGACTTTGACAATGACGGCTGGGCGGACATTCTGCTGTGCAACGGCCACGTCTATCCCGAAGTGCAGCAGCTCACGACGGAAGCAGGCTACGCGCAGCGCAAATTGCTGTATCGCAATCTGCGCACCGGCCAGTTTGAAGACGTTTCGATGGACTCTGGGCCGGGCATTTCCGATCCTGCGAAGTCGCGTGGTGCTGCGTTCGGAGATTTCGACAACGATGGCGACATAGACGTGGTCGTAAACTGCGTCAATGATTTCCCACAACTCCTGCGTTGCGATTCGACGTCGAAAAACAACTGGATCAAGGTCCGGACAATTGGGACCAAGTCCAACCGCAGTGGCATTGGCGCGCGGATTCGCTGCGTCACGCACGCCAGCGGAGAGGCGAAGCCGCATTCACAGATTGACGAGGTGCGAAGCGGCGGCGGTTATTTTTCGCAGAACGATTTGCGTGTGCACTTCGGCATCGGAACGGCCGAAAAAATTGATCTGCTGGAGATCCGCTGGCCCAGTGGGCAGGTCGATTCATTGAAAGACCTCAAACCCAATTTGCTTTACTACCTGACGGAAGGAAAAGCAATTCCCCGCACCGAAGCACTTACTCCTGCGAAACGCGACTGAAAACACCTTCGCTTCCGCGCCGTCTCTTGCCGTAATACACTGCAATGCTGGACTTCCAGTCTGAGGCCAACGGAATGCTGGACCGCCGAAATTTTCTCGCGACCTTTTCCGGATTGGGCTTTGGCTCGACGCTGCTTCCGGGCGTGCTGTGGGCCCTCGCTGACGGTAAGCCAGGCATCACAATCGAGATGATTGATCAAGCGGCGTCGATTGCGGGCGTGCCTATTCAGGCCGAATACCGCAAGGTGATGCTGGAAGTTTTGAACGACCGAGTCAAAGGATTCGAGGAAATCTACCAACTGCACATCCCGAACCAAGTCGCTCCGGCCCTGGTGTTTGACCCTGCCACGTCCGCGACAAAATTCGAAACAGAAAAGCGGCCGATCAAGATTTCGCCAGCGCCAGAAGTTGCCAAGCGAGGCGTACCAAGAAACCTGCAGGACGTTAGTTTTGCCTCCGCGCGAGAGTTGGGAGAGCTGGTGCGTACCAAAAAGGTGTCTTCGACCGCGCTTACGCAAATGTATTTAGAGCGCCTGAAGCGATACGACCCGCTTCTCCATTTTGTTATTACGCTAACGGAAGACCGCGCGATGGCCAAGGCGAAAGAGGCAGATCGCGATCTTGCGGCCGGAAAATATCGCGGGCCGCTGCATGGACTGCCCTGGGGAGCAAAGGACTTGCTGGCGGTCGCCGGGTACCGCACCACGTGGGGGGCGGGTGGATTTGAGGAGCAAAAGTTCGCGGAAGACGCGACGGTCGTGAAGCGGCTCGATGCAGCGGGAGCGGTGCTGGTAGCGAAGCTGAGTCTGGGCGCGCTGGCCATGGACGACCGCTGGTTCGGCGGCAAGACGCGCAATCCGTGGAATCCGGCGCAAGGATCGAGCGGATCGTCGGCCGGCTCGGCCTCGGCGACGTCGGCCGGATGTGTTGCGTTCAGCATCGGGTCGGAGACGCTGGGCTCGATTTCATCGCCCAGCACGCGCTGTGGCTGTACCGGACTGCGGCCGACATTTGGGCTGGTTCCACGAACCGGGGCGATGGCGCTTTCCTGGAGCATGGACAAGCTGGGCCCGATTTGCCGAACAGTTGAAGACACGGCTCTGGTGCTGCACGCGATTCATGGGCCGGATGGGAAGGACCGTAGCGTGCAGCCTGCGGTGTTCAATTGGGACGCGAATCTGGATTGGAGAAAGCTGCGCGTCGGCTATCTGAAAGCTGACTTTGAACATCCTGCCGATGAGGAGCTGCCGCCTGAAAAGCCCGAGCCGCAGCTTTCCCTGGAAGAGAAGAAAAAGCGCGAAGAGCAGAAGGAACGCCGGGCGGAGTTCCGCCGTCGCTCCGAATACGACCGCCGCTACCATGCGGCCGCGATCGAAAAACTGAAGACGATGGGAGTCAACCTTATTCCTGTCGAACTGCCCAAATTTCCATACGACGCAATGGTTCCGATCCTGGAAGCGGAAGCGGCCTCCGCCTTTGATGAATTGACGCGAAGCGGCCGCGACAAACTCTTGACCGAGCAGGGTCCCGATGACTGGCCCAATTCCTTCCGCGCCGCGAGGTTCATCCCTGCGGTGGAATACATACAGGCCAACCGGGCGCGGACGCTGGCGATGGAAGCTATACCGAAGGCGATAGGCCCTTTCGATGTAATTGTCGCGCCAACCGGCAGCCAGCAACTGGTGGTGACGAATTTGACCGGTCACCCGGCGTTGATTGTGCCGAATGGCTTTCGCGGTGAGGACGCGCCCCCCGCGCGCAAAAACGAGAAAGGCGAAATCGAGGGAGGTTATGGCGGCCCGGGAACGCCTGTCAGCTTGACGTTTCTCGGCCAACTCTACGGCGAAGCTAAGTTGCTCGCCTTCGCGCACAGCTATCAGAGCGCGACGGACTTTCACCTGAAATATCCGAAATTGACGACATGATTTCTCGAAGAATTCAAGAAATGGCCGGGAAACCCGCACGAGGTCTTGGTATTGACGACTTCGGGCATTCCGGGAAACAGTTCCAACCTATTCTTCCAGCTCGCTCTCTTCGGGCGCTTCCGTCGGGCTTTCGAAATCGATCCGATACCCATCAGGGTCTCTGAGCGGCACCACCCAGAGGCGGTTTCCGACAAATGGCCGCTTGCAGGTTGCTATTCCTCTGGACCTGAATTCGCGGAAGAGTGCCAGGGCGTCTTCGCACATGAAGCAGACTGACGCCCCGGTTCCTAAAGGCTCTTGCGGATGACGTTCAGGCAAAAACTCCTGAAGCATAATCGCGGCATTCCCAAGTTCTAGCCAACACCAGCGAATTCTGCCGTCAGGATGGTCCTGCATGCGTTCCGGGATCCACCAATGCTTCATTCTAAACCCGAGGCCATCGGCATAAAATCGCAGCGACTTTTCCATGTTGGTCACGCCAAAGAACGGTACCGCCTGCTTGACGTTAACGCTTGTAGAAGGAAGCGTGCTCATGGATTTCCCGCCGAACGACAGCTTATCTTAAGCCAGCGTAATAACACCGGGCATTTGCAGGTCAGAAACCTTCGAGCATCCAGACGTTGGAGTTGCCGGTTGATTCCCAAATGGCGAGGTGCTTGCCATCACGAGCGGGAATCGCCCAGCCCATGTAGGGCTTGCCGTCACTCAGTGCGGGAGTCAGGTTGCCGTGGAGATCGATGCTCACCAGGGCGCGCTTGTCGCCACGCAGCAGGGCACTGGCCCAGAAGGTCTTGCCATCCGCGGCCCAGTCGAACGCCACGATATCCACCCACTCATTAATGAGGATGCGCCGTTCCGGCGCGCCGTCGAGTGAAATCAAACGGATGGTGGTGTTTTCTGAAATGTTCCCTTCCTTGCACATGGCGAGCAGCTTGCCGTTCGGCGAAAGCGTCCAGTTGTAATCCTGCCAGTGCGGTTCGTCGGTGCGGAAAAGCAGTTTGCTTTCGCCCGTGACGGAATCGAATTGCACCACGTCAAGAGCATTTCTTTCGAACCGGCTATAAAGGCACATGCGCGAAGGAGCTCGCGCACACTGGAAATTGTTGACGCCGTCGGCTTCCAGGAGTTGCTGACCCACGCCGCCGTTGATCGGCGCATGCATCAGCTGAACCTTACGAAGTTCAAATTCCGGAGCGTGCGGATTGCTGAGCCCTGCCGTGCCGCCGGGAGCAGGTAGTTCGCTTATGTACAGAATTTCGCTGGCATCGGGATTGAGCCGCAATACGCTGGGAACATCGCGACCGTCCACGAGCAGCTCCGGCGAAGCGGCTCCTATACGTTGCCGGAAAATATGGAACCGCCCGTCGCGATCGGAGACGTAAATCACAGCGTTGCCGTCCGGAGTCCATTCATACGGCCTGCTGTGACTTTCGTCCAGAGTTAGTCGATGTACCTTTTCAATCGCCTTGGTCTTGGGATTTAGGTCCGCCACGTAGACGGTTGGCGCTATGTTCGAGCGAAGGAACATCATTCGCTTCCCGTCTGCGGAAACTTCTGGCCGCGGCTTCCAGTCGGGCCCGCTGGTGTGCTGCTTGAGCTCGCCGCGCGGCTGGCCGGTTTGCTCGTCAACCGGCAAGGACCAGACGTCGGAGGTCGAGTTGCTCGTAGCGTCACCCCGCGTGAAGAACAGTCGGCCGTCGCGGCTCCAGGTCAGGCTGCCTTGCACCCGAGAGTCTGCAAACACTTGCTTCGCTTTTCCGGTCGCCAAATCATAGCTTTCGATGTCAACTTGCTCCTCGTTTCCCGGCCAGTAGGTGGCTTTGCAGTAGGCGATTCGTTTTCCGGAAGGAGACCAGGTGGCGCTGCTGGAGTATCCGGCGATGTCATGCAACTTCTGCGCTTCGCTGCCATCGGCGTTCATTACCCACAGTTCCGAACTGTTGAATTTTCCATTTCCGCGAAGGAACGCGATCCTGGCGCCGTCGGGCGAAAGGCTTCCACCCTCGGCGAGATTAGAAACTCTTCTGGATTCTCCGCCCAGGATGGAAAGTCTCCACAGCGATGAGTTTTCTTCCTGGCCTTCGATTCCTCCCACCAGCAGATGACTGCCATCGGGAAACCAGGCTACAGAATGCGCGCGGAAGTTATCAGGCAGCGGGACCTGGTGAGAATCCTCGCGGTCGATTTCGCGCAGAAAGAGTCCGCGCGGATCCGTGAAAGCCAGCAACCGGCCATCGGGAGAGATGGAGGCACGATATACGGGAACGTCGGGAGAGTTAGCGGTCAGACGGACTTCACGGGGCGCTACAGGTTGTGCCGTACGATGACCGATGTGCCAGCCGAGGGAGATACAGGCGGCGACCAGCGCCAGAATTGCGGCCACCCAGCCGGCGACGGATCGGCCAGTCGTGATTGCGCCGGCGGGCGACGCGACATCTAAACTTGAGATTCCTCCCGCCACCGGCGCTACAAACCGGTAGCCGCGTCTAGACAGTGTTTCGACAAATCGCGGATTGTCTGCGGAATCGCGCAGCGCATCGCGCAATCGTTTGACCGCAGCGTTCAAGCTGTGATCGAAGTCCACAAAGGTATCGGCGGGCCACAGCCTGCGACGCAGCTCCTCGCGGGTGACTACCTGGCCTGGATTTTCCAGCAGGATCGCCAGCAGCTGAAAGGGCTGCTCCTGCAGCTTTACCCTGACGCCGTTCCGGCGGAGTTCACCGGCCCGCGGATCGACCTCATAGACGCCAAACTTCACAACGCCCGACAAGTTTACGTTGAGCCCCATGGCCACGGCCGGTTCACCTGTTTAACCTGGACGGAAACAGACTCAGTTCCTTAGACGTACGCGCCAGGTCATCCTTCTTACTTCTACGTGCGAGCTCGCGTTTGGTTCCGCTGTAACATCCAGAAACTGTCTCTATTTCGTGTCATTTAGCTCGCCAACTTATTGAATCTAAGCCGCGTATCTGGTCACCAAGGATTCTCCGCCAGGTTACCCACCATGCCTTGAGGCACCTCGGAGCGAACCGCAAATTGCGGCCATTCGCGAGGTGCCAAATGAAGCGATTCAAGCCTCTGCTGGGACTTGCGGTATTGACCTTGCTCCCCCAAGCCACCTACGCCGGGCACAGTACGGTGCCCGCAATGGACCTGACCCTGTCTGTTTTTAACGACGCTCGGCTGCCGGAAAAGGTCTTGTCAGACGCACGAGAGCGCACAACGCTCGTGTTGCTGCGCGCCGGATTGTCTTTGACCTGGATTGACTGCGGAACGCCCGAGAACCACCCGGCCAACTCCGGCTGTGCGGCCATTTCGTTCCCCGAGCATCTTTCGGTGCGGCTGGTAGGGTCCGCTTCCCCGGCTAGCGAGGATACCTTTGGGCAGTCGTTCTTGAATGCCGAAGGCCAGGGCAGCTACGCGTACGTTTACATTACTGCCATGCGCGCCTCACGGGCTGCGCACATTTTGAGGGAAGGCGATCTTTTGGGCGACGTTGTAGCCCATGAAGTCGGGCACCTGCTGCTTGGAGCGTCGCATGGAAGGTCGGGAATTATGGCAGCGCGCTGGCAAGTGCAGGAATTGCAGCTGGCGTCGAAGGGGTTGTTGGAGTTTTCGCCAGAGGAAGCGGAGCGGCTGCGCTCCCGCTATAAGTTCGCGATCGCCCGGAATAAGCTGGGAACAGCAGCTGCGCCCTTGACGTCCGGAAGATGAGGCCCGGGCCTCTTACTTGTAATTAGCCGGGCTCTTTGTGGCTGGCGTCCCGGCGCCCTCCTGCAAATTCTGAATCACGTCAACCTTCGCTGCGGAAAAGCGCTCCGTCAGTCCGCTGGGCCAACGCACTTCGATCCACTCCACATGGTCGGTTTTTCCCAGACCGAAGTGGACGCGCATGTCGTTGTTCGAGTCATAACTGGAGCCGCTGCGCACTTCATCCACCAAGGTTCGCGTGCCTGCTCGCACGCTGATCTTCGCGCCGATTCCGTCGCGATTCGATTTTGTTCCCACCGTTTTGAATGCAATCCAGTGATTGCCGTTGCGGACCTGGTTCACCAGCAAACTCATCGGCGCGTTCATGTTGCTAATGACGGCCGATATGCGACCGTCATTCCACAAATCGCCGACGGCCAGGCCGCGGCCGCTGTGCGCCGTAGTAATACCGGGCCCGGCGCTCGCGGAAATATCTTCGAACGACCCGTCACCCTTGTTGTGATAGAGGACGCGCGGCTCCTGATAGTCGCTGCCTAAGTGCTGGCGATCCACTTCTGGATAGACGTGGCCGTTGACCAGCAGCAAGTCCGGCCAGCCGTCGTTGTCCACATCAACAAACATCGTGCCCCAGCCGAGGTATTTCGTGTGCAAGCCCAGGCCTGCGGCGAAGGTGACGTCATCGAAGGTTCCATCGCCGTTGTTGCGATAGAGCGTCGCCGTGTCGTCCGAGAAATTCGTTTTGAAAATATCCAACCGGCCGTCGCCGTTGTAGTCGGCGATGGTCGAGCCCATGCCAGCCTGCTCCTTTCCGTCTTCGTTGAACGCCGCGCCGGCAACTACTGCGACGTCGGTGAATGTTCCGTTCCGATTGTTGCGATAGAGAATGCTCGGCGTGCTGTCGCAGGCAACGTAAATATCCGGCCAGCCGTCGTCGTCGAAGTCCAACGTGGACACACTGAATCCATAGTGCCCGTTCGTCTGGTCGACTTTTGCTTTTGTGGTCACGTCGTCGAAAGTGCCGTCGCCGTGGTTGTGGAAGAGCATGTTCTTGCCCCAGGGCAAGCCGCGCGGCCCGCACATCACTGGTACGCCTTTCCAGATGCACGATGCCCGGTCCCCGGGACCAGGCGCGGTCTTCACGTCGAAATCGACATAGGTTGCGACAAAAAGATCTAACTTTCCGTCGCGGTCGTAGTCCACAAAGGCACAACCGGTGCTCCACGCGCCGCTGCCCGCCACATGCGCTTTTTCGGTGACGTCGGTAAATGTTCCGTCGCCGTTGTTGTGGTACAAGACATTCTTCCCGTAGTAGGTCACGTACAGATCTTCGTAGCCGTCGTTGTCGTAGTCGCCGACGCAAACGCCTTGTCCCCACCCGCTGTGTGCCAGGCCCGCTTTCTCAGTTACGTCGGTAAATGTTCCGTCGTGATCGTTGTGGTAGAGGTGATTGGTAGGCGGCTTCGCTCCGGGAATTGGATCGAGTGTAGTGCCATTCACCACGAAAATGTCTGGCCAGCCGTCATTGTCGTAGTCGAAAATCGCCACGCCGGTTCCGGTGGTTTCGATGATGTATTTCTTGGTATCCACGCCGCCAAACGTGTTTGCTGCCGTCAGGCCGGCTTTCCCGGCCACATCCTCAAAGTAGGCGATCTTCTGCGCTGTTTTTGCCGGAATGGACGTCACGTTTTGGGCGTTTGCGTTCGTGAACCAAGGATCCGCCGACATCAGCGCACAGGCCAAAACAATTCCGATCGTTCGCACTCCGATTTTCCCTCGACCAATGCTAGTACAAACCGCGCCTGCGCTCACAGCCACAATGCTAGAGGGGTAATTGTTGGCGACAGAATTGGACCGAAGAAGAAAGACCGTTCGCAGTTTTTCTTGGGATCTCAGTCCAGCACCCGCAGCGCTACCAAGGTCGATTCGACCGGTACGCCACGCGTCACTTTGGTCCGAATCACCGCTTCAAAGTGCTTTAAATCGCTGGGTTGGGCGACGTTCAGTTTCTTCAACAGTTCGCTCAAGTAGTTTTCGCGGGTAACGTATTCGACTGCGGCCTGCGTGCCGATGGTCGTGGTACCGGCGAGGATCAGCTCGGAGTGCTCCGGGTCGATGGCCTTCACGTAGGCCACCACCGAGTAGTCTTCCAGCAACGGCACGTTGGACGGACTCGCCAGCCACTCGCGCGGTTCGCCTTTCGCTGGGTGGGTATTTACGATTTTTACGTTTCCCGCTCGTGCTCCGCTGGCTACTTTCTGAAACACGAATTGAGTCGTGCTGGGAATTTCCAGCAGCGTTAGGTTTTCTGAAGGCGAGCCGATAAAGATCAGGTCGTTGTTTTTCGCGTCGTCCAGGGAGAACAGGCTGCCCCGCTTTACACGCAGGCCGCGCTGCAGCGAGCCGAACACGAGATCGAGATTGTGGACCGCCAGTACTTCGCCGACCCCGGTGTAGTGATCGAGTATGGGCGTGTTGCCGTCCTTCGCGGGATCGGCGTAGCGCATGCCGATATCCGGCCGGCCGATGAACGCTGCGTTACTGAAAACGACCCACGGCGCTTCCGGGCCTCGGGCTGCTCCCGTCCAAAACGTTCGTATCGGCTCCGGTACAAGGCCGGGGGTGGCGCTTGCGGAGTGGATAACTGGGTCCCGCCTGGTCCAGTACAACCACCCGCTCAAGCCGACAAAGAAGATCAACGCCAGCGCCAGCGCCGAAACCGTATACGAGGAGCGGGTCGGAGGGGCTTCGGCATGTTCGGAAACTCCGTAACCGGGGAAGGTCGCCGCTCCGTTGTTCGTCGTACTGGCAGCGAGCCCCCGCTCGTGGAACGCAATGGCATAACTCCCCTTGGGGAGTTCGACAACCAGCCGGTCCGAGACGCCTTCATGGCTGTAGTATTCAGTCAGTTTGGCTCGCAGCCGCCCGGCCTGCACCCGGACCATCGAGTCCAGTTGAGGGTCAAAGTCCGCTTGGCGCCCAAATACTTCCGTCGCAATTTGATATTCCTTGACCGGTACGCCAGGGTGATCGATCGCCTGTTTGCCCAAGTAACGCAACAGCTTGCACAAGGATTCCGACCCATGCAAAGCATGGCTGGCCACCAGCTTTTCGATTTCGGATTTGAATACGGCGTGATCAGCCACAGGGGACATCCTGTTACATCGATGTAACGGGAGAGTATCAACTGGCGCATCTTCTTGCAACCAATAGATTTATATTACGTAACCGTATCAGACGCTCCGTGACTTGCGTCGCCGGCCGAAAAAGAAGATAAGTTGAAGCAATTTTTCAGCTTGAAGTGTCTCGGTGCGAGCAGACGCTCGGGTATGTGTGTCGTCGGCTGGCTTCACTGACGCTCACGTTGGCCCTGGTGCCCTGATCTGCAGTTTCATTTTGAGCTCAGCCGAGGGTGGTGACTTGGCCGAAACGCGACAGCGTTTCCTCCACGCGCCTGTCTTCCAATTATCGTCGAGGGTTAAGTTGTCCTGCGGTAACGTCCATGGACCGGCTGGGGTAGTCGGCACCGTGCGGCGGGCGGTTAACTAGGAGGGGTGGAATGAGAAGTCGTGCATTATTGGGGTTGCTCGTTGTCCTCTGTCTGGCCCTGGGGCTCACTGCTACTCATACTTCGGCGCAGGCAGTCTTTGGCAGCGTGGTCGGAACCGTAACCGACCCGCAGGGAAATGCCGTCGCTGGCGCCAAGGTCGTCGTCACGTCCGTCACCAAAAACTTTACCTTTGAAACCACTTCCAACGAGAGCGGCAACTACTCGGTCACGCACCTGATTCCCGACACCTATAAGATCCACGTTGAGGCTTCCGGCTTCAAGTCTTATGACGTGCCGGGAGTGGTGGTTCAGGCGGACTCGTCGGCGCACATTGATGCTTCGCTGCAAGTTGGCGACGTTTCGACGAGCGTCGAAGTCACCGGAGAAATTCCGCAGTTGAAGACCGACCGCGCCGACGTGGACATCGAATTTAACCAAACCTACGTCCAGGAACTGCCAGTTCTGAACCGCAACTTCACCAACTTCGAGTTGCTTTCACCGGGCACCCAGAAGCTCGTCGGCTGGAGTCACGCCGCAACCGAAAACCCACAGGGTGGCGGCCAGATTTTCGTCAACGGCCAGCACTTTTCCGGTACCAGCTTTGAGCTGGACGGTACCGACAACCAAGATCCGATTCTTGGCATTATCGTTGTCAACCCCAATCTCGATGCGGTTGGCGAGACCAAGATTGCTTTGCAGGATTACGACGCGGAAGCCGGAAAGGCTATCGCAGGTTACGTAAAGGTCCAAACCAAGTCCGGCACCAACGACTTCCATGGCGGAGGTTTCTACTACTACCGCAATAGCGACCAGCAGGCCCGCGATCCGTTTACGAACACTCCGGGCGTGTCCCTCGCGGCAGCAACCTGGAAGCAGTTCGGCGGCAACGTCGGAGGCCCGGTCGTCAAGAACAAGCTGTTTTTCTTCGGCGACTATCAGGGCACCAAACAGCAGCAGGGCATCACCAACCTATACACGATTCCCACGGCCAAGGTGCTGGCCACGTGCAACCCTGCGTCGCCACCGGCCAGTGGCTTCTGCGATCTTAGCGACTATCTCGCAGCCAACGCACAAGTCTATGATCCGGCGACGGGCGACCCAGTCGACGGCTCGGGCCGAAGCGCTTTCGCGGGAAACTTGATTCCCATCGGCAGAATCAGCCCTGCGGCAGGCGCGATCTTGGCCAAGCTCCCAGCTCCCAATAAAGGCGCTGCCACTGAGGTCGCCAATAACTTTGTTTCTCAAGGTGCCGGGCCGTACGAGCAGAAGTCATTCGATGTTCGCATTGACTACGCCGCACCCCGCAACTACCAAGTCTTTGGCCGTTTCAGCCTCGACTATTTCAACCTCTCCGGTAAGGGCGGTCTTGGTGACCTCGGCGGCGCAGGTTTTGGTCCGGGCGGCCTGAACGGTTCTTCCATCAACCACGACTACAGTTTGGCCACAGGCTTTACCAAACCCATAGGCAGCAAGTGGCTTACCGACGTTCGGTTCGGATACTTCAAGTACAACCCAGTCACGGCTTACTCCGACTCCAGCGCCACGCCCATGGACGCATTTGGGATTCCGTGTCTGAATAGCACAAGTACGACCGCAGGCACCCAGTGCGCGTCGGGCATTGCGGGCGCTCCAACGACCGGTGGCCTTGCCTCCTTTTTCTTCAATGGCAACGGGAACCTCACAGCATTCGGTGATGGACTCAACGTAGGACGCTGCAACTGTCCGCTAACCGAAAGCGAGCAGCAGTTCCAGTTTGTGAACAACTGGACTCGCACTCAGGGCAACCACAACATCAAGTTCGGCGCAGACATTCGATACGCGATGAATCTTCGGGTGCCTTCTGACTCGAACCGCACTGGCATCCTGAACTTCGACGCGGGAGACACCTCGCTGGCTGGCAGCCAAGGCAACGCGCTGGCGACGTTCCTTTTGGGCGACGTCACTTCGTTCCAGCGTTTCGTCAGCACCAGCACCAGTGCTGCAGAACGCCAGAAGCGTTTGTTCTTCTACGGTCAGGACTCGTGGCGCATCAGCCCCAAGTTCACGATGACCTATGGCCTGCGTTGGGAGATCTACTTCCCTGAAAGCGTCAATGGCAAGGGCAACGGCGGTTTCGCTGATCAGCAGCTCGGCGTTGTCAAGGTTGCCGGATATGGCCCGATCGGCATGGACGGCAATGTGAAAAACACCTACAAAGCGGTTGCTCCCCGCCTGAGCTTCGCTTATCAGTTTGATCCGAAGACGGTCGTTCGCGTCGGCTACGGCCGTAGCTTCGACATCGGCGTGTTCGGCTCCAACTTCGGCCACGTCGTGACCCAGAACCTGCCGGTCTTGGCACAACAGAGCCTTGCCGATTCGACTTGCTTTGCGAATCCCGGGTTCCCGTGTACACCGAATTCGTCGGCACACAACGATCGTAGCGCCGTGTTCACGATTGGATGCGGCCCAACAACGCCTGCTGCCTATTGCTCAAACTTGACACTTGGACCTCAGGCATTCGACTTCAGTCCCATTCTGGGCGCTATTTCCCCGGGCGGTACTTTGCCGCTCCTCGGTCCGAATGGAAATACTTCACCAAACATCCGCCCCGGGATTCAGCGGCTCCCGACTATCGACCAATGGAATGCGACGATTCAGCGCCAAGTCACTCCAACGCTAAACATTACTGCGAGCTACGTCGGCAACAAGGGCACCCACGTCTTCGCGGGCAATGGCCCTTCTTACAACTCGAATGAGGCGGCCATTGGAGGCGGCACGGACGCCTACCATTGCACCCAGAATCCCGACCTTACTTGGGACTGCAAACAACAGTTCTTCGCTTTTCTCCCAGCGAACGAAAGGCGCAGACTTTTCTTAAACGGGGTTCCGGCCTTCAGCTATCCGGCTTTCGGCTACACCTGTTGCGCCGTCGACTTGAACTACAACGGAAACGATGCCAACGATAACTACGAAGCTCTGCAGATCAAGGCGGAAAAGCGTGTCAGCTCGGGGCTACAATTCCTCGCCCACTATACCTTCTCCCGCGCCTACGCCTACGATGGAGGCTACTACTCCGTAGAAAAGAAGTACGCCTACGGCCCGAACCCCAACAACCGTAACCACGTCTTTGTGGTTAACAGCGTGTATGAGCTCCCGATCGGTCGGGGCAAGAAGTACATGAGCGACATCGGCCGGGCCGCGGATCTGGTTGTCGGCGGCTGGCAAGTGACCAACACACTTAACTGGAGCGGTGGTCTGCCTTGGACACCGTCTCTCCAGAATTGCGGCGAGATCTCTGATGCCGGACCATGCCGGCCCAACATCGTAGCGGGCGCGGGCAAGTTGAAAACCGGTGTTTCCAAAGGGCCGGATGGCAACCTCTATTGGTTCCAGCCGATTGCCACGCTCAATCAAAACCGGCCGGAAATCACCAACTCGCCGGTCGATCTCAGCGGCATGGATGACTCATGCCAGTCGACGCGTGCAGCGAACGGAGCGTTCGCTCTTCCCGCCTGCGGCCAAATCGGCAATGTGGGCATCTACTCCTATCGCGGACCGCATGCCTTCTTCGACGACATGGCACTGTCCAAGAACTTCACGATCACCGAGCGCATCAAGGCCCAGTTCCGGTTCGATGCCTACAACGTGTTCAATCACCCGGTGCTCGGCTTCAACTCCAACCAGGGCAGCACTTGCATTGACTGCACTATCGGCAGCGGTGCCGGCCGGATCAGCGACATCGAGAACGACAGCTCTCCGGGTTCGCCGACTGGCATGCGTCAGCTGCAGTTCGGCTTCCGGGTCACTTTCTAACCCCCCTGTCACCCCAGGAAAGAACGGGGAGTCCCGCAAGGGCTCCCCGTTTTTTGTGTTTTAATCTTTTTTGGAGTGCCGCGGCTTGAGGCCGCTTTTTCGTCTTATGCGCCATCCCGAATTCCTAAATTACGAGCGTCGCGCACTTTTTCTTGTCTCACTGTCTTTTTCCTTCGCTTTTTTACTCCTAGCTCAGTCCGCTGCGCCGACCTACGACCAAATCCACCACCTTACCGAACAAGGAAAGTTCGACGACGCACTTGCCGCGCTCAGCGGAATCGCCGAATCCGATCCCGCCGCCAAGAATCTTTCCCATGAACTCGGTGTCGTCTACTACCGCAAGGGCGACTACCTCAGCGCCGTTTCCTCTTTGCAGAAAGCCATCGCCGAAAACCCAAATGACGGCGAAGCTACGCAGCTCACGGGACTTTCTCTGTACCTTGCCGGCAAACCCGCCGACGCCATTCCATACCTCGAAAAAGTCCAGTCCTGGTATCCCAGCGCCAACGTGGACGCCTCTTACATCCTCGGCGTCGCTTACATTCAGACTAAGAAATACGATCAAGCGCGCGGCGCCTTTGCCAAAATGTTCAGCGTTCCGCCAGATTCTGCCGCCGCTTACCTCTTCACCGCGCGGCTTCTGCTTCGCCTCGACTTCGGGCCAATCGCCGAGCAGTACGGCAAGAAAGCGGTCGAGCTCGATCCCAGGCTTCCGCTCGCTCACCAGCTTCTTGGTGAACTCTACCTCTTTCAATCCAGAATTCCGGAAGCCTCAGCGCAATTCGAACAGGAGCTCGCGCTCAATCCCGGCAATCCGGTTGCCTACTACAAACTCGCCGATGCCTACTCGCGCCTGCAAAAATTCGATCAAGCTGAGAAACTTCTGCAGCGCTCCATCTGGCTGGACGCGACTTCCACCGGCCCCTATATCCTCCTCGGCAAAGTTCTGCAGAAAAAAGGAGAAACCCAATTAGCCATTCGCGCCTTGCAGCGCGCTATTTCAATGGATCCCAACAACAACATTCCGCACCATCTGCTCGGCCAGGCTTACCGCGATCTCGGCCGTAGCGAAGACGCCGAACGCGAACTCAAGCTCGCCGAGCAACTCCAATCTCGAGAAAATCCCTGAGACCGCGCGATGACGCCGACGAAAATTCCGCCCCGTCCTATCGTCGTCGGCCTCGGCGAACTGTTATGGGATCTTTTTCCCGCCGGCAAACAATTAGGGGGCGCTCCGGCCAATTTCGCTTACGTCACCGCCATGCTTGGCGACACCGGTATCGTCGCTAGCCGCGTCGGTGATGATCGCCTCGGCCAGGAAGCGTTATGGCATCTCAAATCGAGCGGCCTCGACGTCGGCCGCATTCAACGCGATTCCGCGCATCCGACCGGCACCGTCAAGGTTACCGTGGATACCAGAGGCCAGCCCGAATACGAGATCACTGAAAACGTCGCCTGGGATTTCATGGAATTCACCGAAGACTGGATCTCGCTCGCCCGTTCCGCGCACGCGGTCTGTTTTGGCTCGCTCGCCCAGCGCAACGCCGTTTCACGTTCCGCTGTTCGCGCATTTCTCTCCGCGCTGCAATCGTTCGCCATTCCGATTTTCGACGTGAACCTGCGGCAATCTTATTTCAGCGCCGAAATCGTGCGCGATTCCATGCGCCACGCCAAAGTGCTGAAGCTAAATCACGAAGAGTTTCCGCGCTTCCTCGAATTGCTCAATTGGCCGCTGAGAAACTCGCCGCGCGTCGCCAATGCGCCGATCAATTACGCCGACGTTGACGCTGCCCGCTGGCTGTGCAAGGAATACTCGCTTCGTCTGGTCTGCATCACCCGTGGCGGGTCGGGCAGTCTGCTGGTCACTCTAACGTCACAGCACGAACATCCCGGCTTCAAAGTAAAAGTTGCGGACACGGTTGGCGCCGGCGATGCGTTTACCGCTGCGCTGGTCCATCATGCGCTGCGCGGCAGTTCACTCGCCGCCATGAACGCCGCCGCGAACCGCATGGGTGCCTGGATTGCCTCCCAGGAAGGCGCCACTCCCGCCGCTGACCCAGCCGTCTTGGCCGAAGTCCAGCACCCCATTCCTTGAATTCATTCGTTTCCAAATAACTCCTTTACTTTTCAACAGCTTAGACATATTCTGGCTCTCGCCATTTCACCCTCCGGGGAACACCCAAATGATTCGTTTTTCTGACCTTTTCAGGTGCCGCATGGTACTTAGTTTGTTGTTGATCTCGATTCTGGTTCCGCCGTTGGTTTTCGCCGAAGAGGAAACCAGGCAAGACAAAACCAAAGGGCTAGAGCCGATACGGGGTTACATTGCGAGAGCCTGGGACACCCTTTCGCGTTCGATGCAGGATTGCACTACCGTTGTTGACCCCAAACTGGCGGAACACTCGGTGTTGTATTTGCCAGCGGATCTTGCCGTTCCATCTGAAGTGCAAGAGATGCAGAGCCGCTGCCACGTGCAGGTGAAATCTCTGCCGCAGAAGATTACCGGCCCGGGGCAAATCGATACCAGCAAACTCGATCCGCCGGGATTGCTTTATCTTCCTCGCAAATACGTGGTGCCCGGGGGGCGCTTCAACGAAATGTACGGCTGGGACAGCTATTTCATCGTGCGCGGACTGGTGCGCGACGGGCGCGTCGAGCTCGCGAAACAGATGGTGGAGAACTTCCTGTTTGAGATCGAACATTACGGAACGATCCTGAACGCGAATCGCAGCTATTACTTGAGCCGGTCCCAGCCGCCGTTTCTGACGTCCATGATCGTTGCGGTGTATGACGCGGAGAAAGCCGCGGGACATGAAGACAAGGTCTGGCTAGAACGGGCCTACAAATACGCGGCGAAGGATTATGAGATGTGGGCGCGTGAGCCGCATCTTGCCGGCGATACCGGTTTGGCGCGCTACTACGATTTCGGCGATACCCCGGCGCCGGAGAGTTTGAAGGATGAAACGGATCACTACCGCAAAGTGGCGTCGTACTTTCTGAATCATCCAGACCAGGATCGCGGCTACCTCGTGCGCACAACGCTCGGTGCGAACGTGGTCGGCCGGCGCTACTCCGTGCAGATTTGCGATGCGCCGACGACTATGGAAAAGCCCAGCTGCGAAGAAGCCGAAGAGATTACGCTCGGCCGCGATTTTTATCGTGCGGACCGCTCAATGCGGGAATCTGGATTCGATGTTTCCTTTCGCTTTGGGCCGCATGGCGCCGGCACGCATCATTTTGCCCCAGTTTGCTTGAACAGTTTGCTCTACAAATATGAGAAGGACATGGAAGCGATGGCCGCGACTCTCGGAAAAAGCAGGGAGGCGGAGGAGTGGAAACAGCGGGCGGCCAAGCGCGGGGAGAGCATCCAGAAATATTTCTGGGACGCGAAGAGCGGAATGTTCCTTGATTACAATTTCGACCGCAAAGAGCGCTCGACGTATGTCTATATCACGACGTTTTATCCGCTATGGGCTGGGGTCGCGACGAAAGAGCAGGCCGAAGCGGTGATGAAAAATTTGGGCAAGCTGGAGCAACCGGGCGGGCTGGTCATGAGTCCGTATGAAACCGAGGGGCAGTGGGACTTTCCGTACGCTTGGGCGCCGACGCAGATGGTGGCGATCGAAGGGATGCGCAAGTACGGATTCGACGCGGATGCGGACCGGATCAGCTACAACTTTGTAAGCATGGTAGCGGCAAACTTCCGGCACGATGGAACGATCCGCGAAAAGTACAACGCGGTGACGCGGTCGTCGGAAACGGCCGTAAAAGCCGGGTACAACATCAATGTAGTGGGGTTCGGCTGGACCAACGCGGCGTTCGTGGTATTTCTGCATCAGCTGCCTCAGGCGATGGTGGAGCGTTTGGCGGACGAGCAGATGAGGGGCGGCGACTGAGTCGCTGCGCTTCGACGCGGCACGCGCGCTGAGATGGCTCGATTTCCAGCGGAGGTTGAAATGCGCTTCAGGACTGCAATGATTTGTGGGTGTTTGTGCGCTGCGGCGACGTTCATGGTCCTCGGCGCGCTTGCATCGCCGCGGCCCGGGGCCGAAGACGATACGGTGGCGCGTATCGTAGGGCACTCGCTTACCAGTAATGGTGCGATGGAGTTTCTGGAAACGTTGACGGACACGATTGGCGGACGGATCACAGGCAGCGCAGGCTCGCGTGAAGCGGCGGAATTGATTCTGAAGACAATCAGGGACGCCGGCTTCGAAAACGCCCACATGGAGGAGTACCAGCTGACTTCGACCTGGCAGCATGGCGCGACGACGGGCGAAGTGCTTGCACCGGTGCGGCGCGCGCTGGTTATCGGATCGTACGGCTGGACGCCGGGAACGCCGGGGCCGATTGAAGTGGCGGTGAGCGACTACGGCTCGGCTGCTGGCGAGCATGTGAGCGATGTGAACAAATTGAAAGGTACCGCGGTGATTGTGGATTTGCGGAGCAATGGACTCTCAACCGCGTATGTGGGGACGCGCGAAGTGCTTTCGAAACAGTTGGGGCAGGCTGGCGCGGCCGCGATGCTGATTGTGTCCGACAAGCCAGACCGCATGGTGTACACGTCGGCGTTCGGATTTTACCCGCGCGCAGCGCTGCCGGTGCTTTCAATTGCCAGCGAGGATGCGGCATTTTTGCGGCGGCTTTTGGCAAAGGGACCGGTGAAAGTGCGACTGGATTGCCAAAATTCGTATGGCAACGGGCCAGGAATCGAAAGGAACGTAGTTGCCGATCTGCCCGGAGATGACACCCGGGAAACCGTGCTGCTAACGGCCCACTTCGACGACTGGGATCCAGCGCAAGGGGCAAACGACAACGGCGCGGGTGTCGCGGTGATTCTGGAAGGGGCTCGGATTTTCAAGCGTTTGGGAGTTCGCCCGAAGCACACGATTCGATTTGTATTTTTTTCGGGAGAGGAAGAGTTGTCGAACGGCTCGCGTGCGTACATCGAAAAGCACAAAGCGGAGCTGGACAATATTCGGGCAGTGTTCAACATTGATTGCGGGGCCCATCCGGCGCTGGGGTTCAAGATTCACGGACGAAAGGATTTGGAGGCGCCCTCACGGGCACTGCTGAAACCGCTGGCTCCACTCGGCGCGGACCGCGTATCGCTGGAAGCCGATTTTGATTCGGACCAGGAGACATTCATCGTGGCGGGAGTGCCGATCTATTCGCTTATGGTGGACCCGCAGGACTACGATGCGCGGCATCACACGATTATTGATACCTATGAGCGCGTGGATCCGCTAATGGTCCGTCTGCAGACCGCGGTGATGGCCGTGGCAGCGTACTCGTTTGCCAACGCCGAAAAGCGGCCCGGTCCGAGAATTAGTCCGGCGGAAGTCCAAGAGTTGCTGAAACGAACGGGGCTGGAACCGCTCTACAAGCTGGAATACGCGACCGAAAACTAAAGCTGAAAAATCACGTTTGCCGCAGTTGCCTACTCACGGTTGCCGTTGGGGCCAGGGACGGGAAGGGCGTCCCTGGTTTTTTCGCCGAGGATCTCCCGCACTTTTTTGGCAAGCGCGCTGGGTGTGAAAGGCTTCTGGAGAAACGCGCACGCTGAGCGCAGTTCGCCGGTCTGCAGCACGGCGTTGTCCGTGTAGCCCGACATGAAGAGCACACGAATGTCAGGCCGGAGCTGCTGGACGCGGCGCGCGAGTTCGCCGCCGTTCATTCCCGGCATGACGACATCAGTCAGCAACAGTTGAATGGGGCCCGTACGGCGAACGCAAACTTCGAGTGCTAGCGCCGGAGTCGCGGCCTCCAGCACTTCGTATCCGCTGCGCTGCAAAACCTCCGCGCTCAGTTCGCGGACCATCGGGTCGTCTTCTACCAGGAGAATCGTTTCGTTTCCCGCTGCGATCTTCACTGGCGCAGTGCTTTGGGCGATGGGTTGTGCCGGTTCGTCGGCTCGCGGCAGATAGACCTTGAACGTCGATCCGCGGTTTTTCTCGCTGTACACCCAAATCGAACCGCCGCTCTGCTTTACGATGCCGTAAACCATGGACAAGCCAAGTCCGGTGCCTTTGCCGAGTTCCTTGGTGGTAAAGAACGGCTCGAAGATATGCGCGATAGTCTGCTCGTCGATGCCCGAGCCGGTGTCGGACACCGCCATCATGACGTAATTGCCGGCCTTCGCGCCCAGATGCTCCAGCACATAAGCGCCGTCCAGCTCGACGTTGGCGGTTTCGATTGCAATTTTCCCGCCGCTGGGCATAGCGTCACGGGCGTTGACTACCAGGTTCAATATAACTTGTTCGATCTGGCTGGGGTCGGCTTTAACAGCGCCCAGGTCTGGCGCCGTGTGGGCCTCAAGTTCGATGTCGTCGCCCACCAGGCGTTTCAGCATTTTGCTGGCATCGAGGACCAGCGCGTTCAGGTCAAAAACCTTTGGCTGCAGGACCTGGCGGCGGCTGAACGCCAGTAGTTGTTTGGTAAGCGCGGTGGCCTGGCCAGTGGCTTTGTCGATATGGGAAAGCTGGTTTTTCGCAACCGGATCCTTGCTGGTGCGATCGATGACCAGGTCGCAGTAGCCGCGAATCACGGTGAGCAGGTTGTTGAAGTCGTGAGCGACGCCACCGGCTAGGCGCCCGATGGTTTCCATGCGCTGCGACTGGAGCAGCTGTGCCTCCAGATGTTTCTGTTCCGTGGTGTCCACGGACATGCCGATTATGAATTTTGGTTCGTTCTGGCGGCCGCGCATCAGTCTTAGATGAAGGTCGGCGGAAACGGCGCGGCCATCGCGAAGCAGGTAGCGCTTCTCCTGGCGGATCTCATTGACCTTGCCTCGCGCCAACTCGGCGTAGCGGGCAGCATCGCTCTCGCGAAAATCCGGATGGGTGAGTTCATCGAAGAGCTTAATCGTAAAGTTTTCTTCTTCGGAGATGCCGAGAGTCTTGCGGCACGACGAGTTGCAGGCGAGCACGGAGCCGTCTATGCCTATTAACGCCATGCCGATGGGTGAACCATCGAAAATGGTTCGGAACCGCTCTTCGCTTTCAGCGAGTGCGTCTGTAGCGCGATCGTGCTGGCGATAGGTCAGCAGGAGCCGGCCGTAGGAGATGCCGAGGGAGAGCAATACCGCGACAGTCGCGGCGATCAACTGGCTGCGGCCGACTTCGGTGGCCATCACCAGGACCAGCACCGGGAAAACCAGAGGCATGAGCTGGGTGATCAGCAAGCGCCGCTGCGAGCGCCCCTGGGGAACAACGGCCGGGCTTGAGTCGGGATCCTTCCAGGAGACAGCGCTATAAAGAGGAATAAAGAACGGCGCACTCCAGATGAGGTCGAACCAGGCGCCGTCCACAGGCTCCGGGAAGCCGAGCACAAAGTAAGCGTCGGTGGCCAGCGCGACCGCGCGATACGCGGCGATTCCCCAGTAAAGGTAGCGCGACGGATGCTTCCGCGCAGTAACCGCGCGCAGCACGAAGCTCGCAGTCAGTAGGGAATCGGTCGTCGTCGACAGAATCCAAGTGCCAAGCCGTCCGGGATGCGCCGCGGCGCTGGAGAAGTAGATGTAAACCAGTACGAAAACAATACCGACCTGACCGAAGTCAAGCGCCCACTCCGGATTCAAACCCGATTCTTCGGAAGGGTCCAAAAAGAGGCACATGACCAGCGGTGCCGGCCATGCGGTGTACATCACGTCCACGTACCAAAGACCCGATGTGGGCAGATTGAGGAAGCTGCCGAAGTACGTGCCCAGTGCCTGGCCGACGCACCAAATCGTGAAAGCAGCGCCGGCGAGATTCCAGAAGGCGCGGGCAAAGGGCTGGCAGCGCAGCGCGGTATGAAAGGAGGTGTGCGCGACGAGCAATCCCAGCATCAATTGGCAAAGGTTGGAAAGAATCGAGCCGGCGGGTTGCTCCCGATAGACGGCAATCGCCGCCGTCTGCAGCAGCAGAACCAAAGCGCCAGCAAACAGGACACGACGAGAGGGAGACAAAGATGCCTCGACCACGCACAACGGCGTGTAAGTGCAGAATAGCCGATTCAGACGCAGCTGTGCGGACCAGGCAAGAGCGATTCGCCGTTTCAGTTAATCCGAATTAACTCTACGTTACTGAGAAGCGCTGATTGGCTGGATCGGCGCAAATCGCAGCTATGCGAGCTTCAGCTTGCTCAATGGCAATTCGCGCACGCGCTTGCCGGTAGCGGCGAAAATCGCATTGCAAAGCGCCGGTGTAAACGGGGGTACGCCCGGTTCGCCTATGCCCGCGGGCGGCGCATCGCTTTCAACCAGATGGACGTAGGTTTCCCGCGGCGCATGGTTGATGCGGGCCATCGGATAGCCGTCGAAATTGGTTTGCTGGATAACGCCGTCCTTGGCGGTGATTTCGCCGAAATACGCGAGGCTAGCGGAGAAAACGGCTGCGCCTTCGAACTGCTGGCGTGCCATCTCCGGATTGACGATCGTGCCGGCGTCCACGGCGTAGTCTACACGGCCGATTTTCACTTTGCCGTTCTTGTCCATTTCGACTTGCACTACCGCGGCGACATAGGTGAGGAAGCTGCGGTGAATCGCTAAGCCCATGCCGAAGCTGTTGCCGTTTTTCTTCTTGCCCCAGCCGGCTTTTTCGGTGGCGATCTCGAGGACGCGGCGAAAACGCGCCACGTCGATGGGATAGGCTTCGTAGTCGGCGTCGTAGTTGGTGTAATCCTTCGCTAATTCGGACTTAGGAATGACGCGATCCGGACCGAGCAGCGAGAGAACGTATTCCCGGGGATCCTTTCCCGCGGCGTGCGCGAGTTCGTCGGCGAAACTGTGTTCGGCGTAAGCGTGAAATACGTTGCACACACTGCGCAGCCAGCCGATGCGCACGTGCGTCTTGGCTTCGCCATTCTCGGCGCGATGATTCGGAATGGCGTAGGGGAGGTCACTCCAGCCCAGGCCGATTTCGCCGGCGTCGGCAGTCAGCGCGTTGGCGTCAAAGGTCGAAGCGATTGGCGGAAACGTGCTGCGCTGCAGCCACGCCGTGGGCTTGCCGTCGGCGCCTACCGACGCTTTCAGGTACATCGCAGCGACGCTGTGGTAGGTATCGAACTGCAGGTCATCTTCGCGACTCCAGACCACTTTCACCGGCTTACCCGATTTTTGCGAGAGAACCGCGGCCTCGACAGCGTAGTCGGGGAAGGACTTACGGCCGAAGCCGCCCCCGAGAAGCGTTACGTTGACGGTGACGTCTTCCTTCTTCAGGCCGACGGCCGCAGCGACCGCATCGCGCGCCCCCTGGGGATTTTGCGTGGCGGCCCAGACTTCCACCTTGCCATCTTTGAAATTCGCCAGCGCGGCGGGTGGTTCCATGGAAGCGTGCGCCAGCATCGGCGCGTAGTATTCCGCTTCGAGCGCTTTGCCGCCTTTGGCGAATTCCGCATCCACATTGCCGACCTCGCGAACCACTTTGCAGGGCTTGCGGCAGGCTGCCTGCAACTCGGCTTTGTATGGATCAGAGTTATAAGACTTATGCTCACTTTCGTTCCACTCGATTTTCAGCTTCTTCTTGCCCTGAATTGCCGCCCAGGAGCTAGTGGCGAGGACTCCGACGCCTCCGTGCGCCTGCATGGTGATGGGCGGCTTAAACGGATCAATCGCCGCGGTTTTTACCACGCCGGGAACGGCGAGGGTCGCTTTGTCGTCCACCGATTTGACGCTTGAGCCGTACACTGGCGGATGCGCGACATTGCCGTAGAGCAGACCCTCCATGTGGGTGTCTATGCCGTAAGTGGCTTTGCCGGTGACGATCTCCTTCATGTCGTAGCTCGAGACGCCCTTGCCGATGTACCGCCATTCGCTGCGCGGCTTGAGCTTCAGCTCTTCCTTCTTCGGGACTGGCAGCTTCGCGGCGGCCGCAACCAGCGAACCGTAGCTGGCGGTCTTTCCAGACTTCTGGTGAACCACTTCATGCACGCCCGTAGAACATTCTGATTCCGGAACGCTCCATTGCTGCGCCGCTGCGCGAATCAGCATCAGCCGCGCCGAAGCGCCGGTTTCCCGCAGGGTATCAAACGAGCCGCGCACGGAGTGCGAACCGTCGGTATCCTGGTCGCCGTACTTCTCGTCACCGGTGGCCTGCACGATTTTCACTCGCGCCCAGTCCGCATCCAGTTCGTCGGCAATGATGCGCGGCAATGCGGTGCGGCTGCCGCTGCCCATTTCGGAGCGATGCGCGATGGCATAGACGGTTCCGTCGGTATCGATCGCAAGATAGACGCTGGGAGAAAGAGGCCCTTTCAGTGCGACGTCGGCAACGCCCGAGGGAGTGCCGTTGGCGGCAGTTGCGGCGAACGCTCCCCCGCGCAGATAGCGAGCAGTCAGTACGAAGGCTCCCGCGCTCACAACGCCGCGCAGGAAATCGCGCCGGCTGCTGCCATTCTTGTTTTCACGCGCAGAAATATTCTCGATGGCGATCACGAAACCCTCCGTTTTTCGGCGATTTCCAGACCTTCATCCTACCGCCATTTCCGACAGTTGCAAGCGAGTCGGGCTCAGGATTCAGGCCAGATTCCCAGGGCCCGCCTGAGGTCCACCAGTTGGCCAAGATGATAGGCATTATGATCGGCCACCAGCAGCGCTTCGCGCAGCAGCGTTTGCCCATCGCCCCATGAAAAAGGCACGTGAAGATCGAGCTTTCGGCTGGAGACCAGCTGGATCATCGCTTGTAAGTCGGCGCGCAACAACCGGACGCTTCTCCTCCAGGCCGCGTCGCTTTCCGGCGACGGGGATTTCGGCCAATAACCGACAGGGAAGTCCGGAGAAACATGCTTTGGATCGCGGCTAAACTCCAGGATGTCCCACTGCGCGATGCGCAAATGTTCCAGCAGTTGCCACGCCGTGTGCGGCAGGCCTTTGGCGAAAACGCCGCGTTTGCTCTGTGGGAAGCCCTCCAGCGTGTCGAACATGCGCACGTGGGCATTTCCGCCGCTCAACAGATCGATCAAATGCTTTCGTAGCGAGCTGTCCGGATCACTCTTCGCGGCGCGCTTTTTGCCGCCAGTCTGGCTCATCGCCTATTTCTCCCCGACGACCACCTGCTGCGGCAAGTCCGGCACTGGATGCAGCGTGCAGTTCTTGAAACCTGCCGCGCGGTGCATCTTCTCGTATTCCGCGAACGTGTACGCGTCGCCCGCATCGGTGTGCGCGAGCATTACTAGGCTGAACGCAGCGGCCATCGCTGGAGTGACGCGGTCCGAATTCGGAACAAACTCCACCGTGAACGATTTTCCGCCGGGTTTCAGCGCGGCATGAAACCGGCGCAGCAGCATTTCATTTGTCGGCGGATCGAAGTGGTGCAGGAAGTTGGCGATGAAGACGTAGTCGTAACCTTCGCCTAAGTCTGCGTCAAACGCGCTTCCGGGCCGCGTCGAATAACGATCCGCGACGCCGAACTTCGCGGCATTTCCTTTGGCCACTTCCAGCACCGACGGCCAGTCCATTCCTGTGACCAGGGCGTTCGGAACATTCTTGGCGACGATCACGCCGTACATTCCGTGGCCCGCCGCGATGTCCAAAATCTTGATCGGTCCGCTGCTCGGCGTGATCATCTGCGCGAGCACGCCGGCCATCGGCACCGCCATGGCTCCCATCGACTGCGCAAAGCTCACCCAGCGATCATCCACGGGCTTGCTGTTGTCGCCAATGCTGCTGGCCGTTCCGCCCTTGCGCACCGACTCCGTCAGAAGCTGGATATTGGCGATATTCTCCGTGCTCACCATGAAATTCGCCATTGCGCCCATGTATGCTGGCGACCGCTGGTCAAGAAACAGAGCGGAATCCGGCGTTAGCCCATACCTGCCGTTTTCCTTGGTCAGGAACCCCTGAATTGTCAGATAGTCCGCCAGAATTCGCACACCGCGCTCCGCTGCCTGGGTGCGTTTAGCCAACGAAGCGGGTTCGTTAGCCCCTTCGGCAATGGCCGTGAACAGCTCGATTTCAATGCCAGCTTTCAGGGCAAAAGTTTGCTGATGACGCGTAAGCGCATCAAAGATTTTTTCCGGGCTTGGTCTGATTGCGGCTGCAGTGGACATGAATGTTCTCCCTCCGGTCGCTGCCGGTGAAATGATGATGGATTCGTGCTCCGCGGGGGCGCGAGCCAGCTTTTTCCGCCGCTCTGTTATACGCCTTTTTCAGCCAGATTGTCGAAGATGGAAACCGTGATCTCAACCGGGCGCTTGTTGCTTCGGCCTGAAGCCGCTGGCATACTCTCGCTTTCCCTTTTCCGCCATTTTTGGCCGGCTGACCTAAGAGGCTAGAATCATGAAACGCGAAGTCCACCGCTGGTATTCGGGCCGCTTGGGCATGGAACTGAGCGTCGTGGTCTATGGCCACTGGGGTTCGCCGCTCATCGGCTTTCCCACCAGCGCCGGCGACGAATGGGAGCTCGAAGGCCAGTCGATGATCGGCGCGCTCTGCGACTTCATCGACGGTGGCAAGCTCAAGTTTTACAGCGTGAACTCCATCAACGGCCTCAGCTTCTACAACAAGGATGCGCACCCGTTTCACCGCAGTTATGTTCAGGCGATGTTCGATTCCTATTTACGGGAAGAGGTCGTTCCGTTCATCTGGGACAATTGCCAGTCACCAGGAATCGCCATTTCTACCATGGGTGCGTCGTTCGGCGCCTACCATGCCGCCAACTCGCTGTTCAAACACCCCGACGTCATCAAGCGTTGCTTCGCCATGTCCGGCGTCTATGACATGAAGAACTTCATGGACGGCTTGTACGACGACAATTTTTACTTCAACAATCCCGCTGATTACATGTCCAACCTGTCGGACCCGTGGGCCTACGAGCATCTTGGCAGCTGCGACATTCACCTGACCACCGGCACCGGCCCCTGGGAAAACTCCGGGCCCACTTATCACTTCTCTGGCATTCTGGCCCACAAAGGCATTCGCCACTCCCTCGATAACTGGGGCCCCATGGGCGGCCACGACTGGCCCTACTGGAAGCACCAGATGCGCGAATACGTTGGCCGTTTGTTTTAGCTTGCCGGGACTAGAGTGGTTGCCGCCTGTTGAACAGGATCGGGTCGCAGCACGACCGCCGATCCATAAAACAAAACTGCCAGCAGCAACAAAGCCTTCGTGCCGAACAGGCGTTGCTGTCTGACACAACGAGAATCGACGTTTTCCGTCGCCATTTGAACCCAACATCGCCCGCTGAGATCGTCTCGAATGCTGTTGTCTGTTCCGCCGACTGCCGTAACTAGGCGTCGGCTGCGCGTGTCCGGGCTGCCCTCCCGCTTATCCCGCGCCAGAACAAGGAACACTTTGAACCGAGTCGGGATGTGGCGGCAACGTAATCGGGGGATTGCGCTAACTGGTGATTTTTCTCTTGCGTGAGAAGCGAATTGTGGAAGGCGGATCAGGCTAGGCCCAGATGGTCGAGCTGATAATGGCCTTTGGCGATAATTTGGTCGGTGTCGATCCACACATCGCAGTTGCGCGTCAGCACGTCCACGTGGGTCTTGGATTTCCAATCGGCGTGTGTCTGACTGCCGTAGGGATCGCCGAACGCAATATGCACGCCGGGAAATTTTTCATCCTGCAGCAAAACTCCGATCATCTCTGACAGACCGAGGTTGGTGCCAAACGCCAGTTCTCCCACGCGATTGCTGTTCTCATCGGTGTGGCAGTAGTCCCAGAATTCTCCTTCCAGGTCCTTGCGTTCGCAATCCACGCCGGTCAGCCGTCCTCCTTCGATCTGCAGCGTCATCGGCGTCGCTTGCAGATCGCCATATTTCCCATTGAAGTGGTCGCCCGCCGTCGCATCGCATACGAACGTTCCGTCCACGGTCTCTGGCGTCGTAAAAACCTCTCCCGCCGGCAAATTCGACCAGTAGCGCGGGCTGATCAGTCCACTCGTTTTCACCCAGTCTAGCTTCCGGTCAAAATGCGCTGCGAACGACGTCCCCGCTTCGGTCTTCACCGTTAGCGTCTCCGCGCGCAACATTCTTTCCCGCAACTGGTCGCTCAAGCGGTCCACCATCTTGTAGTCGGCGCGCATCCCCTGCTGCATGATCTCGGGCGTTACGCCCACCATGTGCGCGTAGCGGATTTGCCGCCGCTCCACCACCTGCACAATCGCCATCCTCGCCGTCAACTCGCCCGGCTGCGGGGTCATCGCCATGATGCCCACATCAGCCTTTTCCAGCGCTTCCAGCACCGGAGCGGGCGCGCCACGCATCGGCCGCGCGCCAAAGCTCTCCAGCAGCTGCTCCGTGGTTGCCGCATGCACATTGCGCAATGCGGCCGACAAGCTCGCCGCCACCGCCCGGCTGGCTTCATCTGCGATCAGCGCAACGGTTTCGCCCGGACGCACCGCGAGGCACGTCTCCACGGCGTTCTTAGCGCCCGGCATCAATTCTGGTTGGGAATTACCGAAAAGCACTACTAACATTTTACAAGCTCCGAGTGTAGCTGTGTAGTTGAATGCGACGATTTTTCCCGGTTCTACACCTCCACGGAGCTGCGACGCCTCTTCATCGTCGACATAATCCGGCCGAATTGCCCACAGCTCACTATTGGATACGAATCCGGTGAAGCTTCGCCAGCCGCTCGCGGACGACCTTGCGAAACGTGTCCGGGAGCGCGGAAGGATGAAGGCGAGCGTTCAAACTGGCGGTCGGGGAGCCGCTGCTGCCGGAAACGGGATTCGCCAAAAAACCACGGACTTCTCCAGATCCAGGATCAAACGCCACGCCGATAACTTGTCCGGCGGAATTGAGATCGTCGGCCTCCAACAGGAAACGAGAGGTGTCACCATAACCTAGTGGATGAGCGAACTTCTAGAGAAAGGATCAGCGTGATCCCAGGGGTTTCCCAGCAGGCAGCAAGCAAAATAAGAACACAAATGCGCTGAAGGCGGCGGTCAGTAGCAGCAATACCGGCGGCTCGGACACGCCATGCAGCACTTCAATGCTCAGCGGGCTCTCGCCGAGCGTGTTTCCGATCGCATCCACCGCCGGGAAAACGATGTTCACCGAGCCTGGGTATGGCAGCGACGGGTCGAAGGGATTGATGGTCACCGTTGCCAGCGCAAAAACTCCCGTCGATGCTCCCGGCCCCAGCGTCATCCCCGGAAATGGCACTCCGCTGACGAAGCCCGCAGTGTAGGGCGAAGGCGGCTGCGGTCCACCCAGCATTTCAAACGTCACCGATGAATTCGAATTGTTGGTGATGCTGCCGAGAAAAGTCACAGTGGCAAAGCCACTGGCGCCAACGGTCGCAGTCCGATTCGGGTCGAGATAGGTAATTGTCAGCGTATCGGCGCCGACATTCGATGTGATGGCCGTGATCAGAATTAGGCACCGTAAATATCGCATTGCAACCTCCCGGGGCCCGCGGTCGCCGAATTACGAAACTCGAAACGCGGGAATCTGCCCGCCGCCGCTGGTCACATTCGCCAGACCCGTGGCGCTCAGCCGCGTCAAGAATCCGCTCAGCTTTCCGCGGAAAAGGTACGGTGCAAAATCAACCAGCATGTCGCGGAACTCCACCTTGCCGTCCGGCTGAATCCACGGAAACACTTCGCGCCGGATGGGAATGCGCTCCTGCACAATCCAGCACCCGCCGCTGGGCGTTTGTTGCGCGGCGATCGCTTTCTCAATCGTCGCATCCCACGCCTGCTCGTCGGTTTCCCAGCCGAGTGTGACGCCGCTTCCCCCGTACTCGTCACTGGGCTTCATCACCAGGTTCTGCCGCTCGCGGCGAACAAACTCCAGCAACTCCACCGTCGTTCCATAGTGCGAGGTCCGCACGTCGGCAACCACGCGGGTCCACGGCACGTGCTTGCGAATCAGGTCGCGCTCGCCGAACGAAAACAACCCATCATTCCGCTCGTCCGTCAACACCGAAAAAAACGCTTTCACATGTGGAATCTTGCAACGGAACGCATTCGCCATGCACACGGCGTCTGCCGCCACCGCGTCCACCAGTGCCTTGCATTCCGCCGGACGGGCCACAATGTCGTTGGTCAGCACACGCCGGTAAACCAGCGCAATCTTTTTTCCATTCGCGGTCAGCTGCTTGCCGTCGAATTGCAAATCCCGAGGATCGGCCAGTTCCACCGGTACGCCCATCTTCTCGAAGCGCTCTTTCAAAATTTCAAACTCGCTCCACGTCGGAACTTCCTTCCAGTCCGTGATCAGCATTTGAGGCTGCTTCGAAGTCCCGCCCCAGTCGATATAACTCATCACAAGCGCGTCCAGGATTTTCGCGCTCAGCGGATAGCTGTGAATCTGGTAGCCCTTCGCGAAATTCTTCATTACCGGCAATTCGCGAAAAATCTCCGCCAGCACCTCGGTGTAGCCCGCGCCGGCGGGCGATTCGCCGTTATACTCCGCGAACTTCAGCGAATCCGGCAGCAGAAAAGCATCCAGCCGCGAAGCCGTGCTCGCCGGCCCCGCGCTTTTACCCAGCCGGATCAGGCGCAACTCTTCGGGGCGCAAATGCAGCTGTCCCAGCAACTCGGCATTGTTCACAGCCGCGCCGACCACGCGTTCGCCCAGCTCCGCCATCGTTTCGGCGACGTTGCGCACCCGCGCCTCATCCTGAGGCGATAGAAAAAACGGCCGCAGAAATGGGCAGTGCACCCGGTTGCCGAACGTCAGCTTGGCTGCGCGCAGCTGCTCGTAGAATTTTTCCGTGAATCGCGGCGATTCGCGCAGCTCAGCCTTCAGCAGCCCATCCCATTGCTCCGCTGCCGCGCTGCTAATCGTATTGACTGGCGCTCCTGCCCCTTCGCGCGCCGCTCCTGTGCTCATAGCGTTTTCGTGTTGCTGGCCGTTGCCGATTGCGCCGCCGCGCGCGGCGCCCCCGTGAATCCCGCGGCCGCTCCCACGCCTAGCAGCTCTTCCCAACGCGGCCACGGATTCGATGGCGCTCCGTTCAGTGCCCGGTCAATCACCAGCCGCGCCATCTTTTCCACCACCATGTCGAAATAGAATTCCGTGATACGGTCGCGCTCAAAATCCGGCGCCGGATTCAGAAAATCGATCGCATAAGGCACATCGCCCTGGATCGCAAACTCAATCGTATTCATCTCGTAGCCCAGCAGTTGGTTGATCGTCTGCGCGTCTTTCACCACCCGCGCGCCCAACTCCGGTGACAAATATTCGTGCTCCACCAGATACTTCCGCTGCTTCGGGTCGTAATGCACCGGCGTGATGTCCGTTTTCCCGAACGTGAAGCACCGCACGTATTTGTCGAAGTCCACGAACTCCTGCAGCGTCATGCAATACGGGGAAGTCTGGTCGTACGCTTCCAGCAGCTCCCGCGTGTCGTTCACCTTATAGACGTGTTTCCAACCGCCGCCCGAGAACGGTTTCAAGATCGCCGGCCGCCCCACGTAATCCAGCAGACCGTCCCAATCGACGGGATAGTCCAGGTTGTGCAGCGATTCGCTGGTTATGTCCACATCCGCCGGATAACCCTTCTGCGGCAGCAGCACTGTTTTAGGAATCGCGATCCCCAGCTTCGCCGCAACCGCGTAATTAAAAAATTTGTCATCCGCCGTCCACCAGAACGGATTGTTGATGACGTAGGCCCCTTCCATCGCCGCGTGTTTCAAATAACCGCGGTAATACTCCACCTCGTGCGAAATCCGGTCTACGATCACGCTGTAGCGCGGCTTCTCGCCCATCTTCGTGCCGCCCAGCTTCACAAAATCCGCGGCCACGCCGTCCTTCGCGCCGAGCTGGTTCACCTTGGCGATAAACGCCGGAGGGAACGCATACTCCCGCCCGCACAGCAATCCCACAACTTTCATGATCGTGCTCCTCTTCCGTAGCACTGCCGCTCCCGAATGTGCGGCAAGGCCAGAACCGCTCGATCAAGCCAGCAGGCAACCGTTGCTTACTTGACCTCTCGAATCTGCTTTCTCTTCTCTCGCCACTAATCACTAGCTGCTTATCTTCGTCGCGGAACTAGATTCCCGAGCGGAGCAAGCCGATGTCTTTTCTTTCATCGTGAGCGATTGGCGGCCTTCTTCGTCGAGGAATCTGTTTTTCTCCTCTGGCCGCTTGCCACTTTCCCTCAATCCGCCGCCCCCGACCGCGCTCCCATCGTCCCAGCGCGCGTCTCCGCCACCACATGCTGCACCACCGCGCGCAAATCATTCGTCCGCTCATACACCCTCAGCTGCCGCTCCGCGCTGGTGCCCTTGCTCATGATCGTATTCACGTAGTTCACCGCATCGCGGCTGCCCAGATCATCCACCACATCGTCCACCAGCTCGAGCAATTCCGGAATCAGCTGGCGCATCGGCACTTCCTCTTGTTTGCCGAAGTCAATCATCTTTCCTTCAATCCCATACCGCGCCGCGCGCCATTTGTTTTCTTCAATCAGTGCCCGCTCGTAGATCCGCCAGCTCTGGTTGTGCGTGTACAAGCGGTACAGCTTCACCACAATCGCCTGCGTCAGCGCCGCAATCGCGCAGGCCTCCTCCACTCGCGTGGTGCAGTCGAAAATCCGGAACTCCAGGGTCCCGAACACCGGATGCGGCCGCACGTCCCACCAGATTTTTTTCGGATTATCAATGCAGTGCAGCTTCACTAGCAGGTTAGTGAAATTTTCGTATTCGCTCCACGACTGGAACATTTCAGGCACGCCAGTCCGCGGAAACCGCCGGAACACCGTCGTGCGGTACGACTTCAGCCCCGTATTCCGTCCCATCCAGAAAGGCGAACTTGTCGAAAGAGCCAGCAGGTGCGGCAAAAAATAGCGCACCATGTTCATCATGTCGATGCACGTCTGCTTGTCCGGCATCGCTACGTGGATGTGCATCCCGAAAATCAGCAGCGACCGCGCCAGCTGTTGCAGCTCTTCTACGATGTGTTCGTAGCGCTCGCCCGGCGAAATCACCTGGTCGATCCAGCTGGAGAACGGATGGGTCCCCGCCGCTGCCACCTGCAGCCCCGCGCGTTCCGCCGCCGCTATCAGCTCGCCTCGCGTGCGGTGCATCTCCCGCCGCAACTCGCCCACGTTCTCGCAGATCTTGGTCCCCGTCTCCACAATCGACTGGTGCATCTCATGTTTCACCTGGTCTTGGATCGATGGCGACACCTCGTTTACCAGGTGCATCACGTGCGAACGCAATTCGCACGTCGCGGGATCAATGATCTGGAACTCTTCTTCGACTCCGATGGTGAAGCGGTGAGCCATGGCTGGCCCTCCGGGTCTGTTAACCGCCTTCGCGCCGTTTTCGGCAAACCACGATGTTGCCTGCTCGGTCGTAGGGGCACGATGTAGTCATGCCCTTTCCTTGGTGCGCCGCGGTCGCCTGGGGACTCGACTGGAGCCGGTATCATACCCCACCCTCTCACGTTTTGCCTCTTGTAGTGGCCGGCCATAGGCCGTTTCTCTTCCTACGCGTTTTGGAACTTGTCATTCCGGAGCCGGCCGCCGTCTTTTCTTCTGGGTTCGCTCCTGCAGCCGCTTCGGCTTGCGCAGTCGAGGGATCTGCTGTTTGTTTCTGGCTTATTCCTCCGTCAACCATTTCTGCACTCCGCCCCGCAACAATCCCTCCGCTTGCTCCGCCATGTCCTTCACGATCGTCTCCGCGCCCGGCCGGTCCCGGATTAACCCTGCTGCTTCTCCGCACACCACAGCAACCGTCTCCAGATCATCTTTCGCTCGGGCTTGCGTGTATTGCAGGGCCTCCGACCCAAACGCCGCAAATGCCTCTTCCTCGCGATTTGCCCATGTACTCGCAAGCCGGTTCTTCAAAAAACGGAACGAATATTGCCTCGGCCATGGCGTGCCTCGCAGCGCATCCAGTGCCTTGGTTCGGATTGTCGCGTCGCCGGTCGCTGCAATCGCCTTGTCGGTATGCGCCTTCATGGTCAGCGCTTCCGCCGATGCCCAGAAACGACTTCCCACCACCACGCCGTCCGCGCCAAGCATCAGCGCCGCGGCCAGCCCCCTGCCGTCAGCTATCCCGCCCGCTGCTAGCAGCAGCGTCTCCGGCGAATGTCTCTTCAAGTAGTCCGCCGCCTCCGGTACAAAAGGGAAAGTCGAACGCGTCGCTCCGTGCCCGCCCGCTTCGGTCCCTTGCGCCACTATTGCCGCTGCTCCCGCTTCCAGAGCCGCATCAATGTCCGCCAAAAACTGCACCTGGCAAATCAGCTCTGTGCTGGACTTGCGAATCTCTTCAGCAAACGGCCGCGGGTCTCCGAACGAAAGAAAAACGCAGCGCGGCTCATATGGCAGCACTTTCGTCAGCATCTGCGGAGCCTTGCCCAGCGCCCAAGTGATGAATCCCACTCCAAATTTTTCCGTTTTCGCCCGCGCCAGTTCCGCTTCCAAGTCCGGTTCGCCGTCCAGCGTTCCTCCGTAGCCGCCGCCCACCAAGCCCAGCCCGCCCGCACGAGATACCGCCGCCGCAAGCGCCCCGCCTGCAACCAGCGCCATCGGAGCACATACAATCGGATGCCGTATCCCAAATTTCCTTGTCAGTCGGGTCTGAATCATGCTCTCGATTCCCTGGCTGCTTAGCTTGGACGAGTAAATATAAAACGAACCAATGCCAATCCAAACGCAAACGCGAAGCCACAGACCAAGCCTTCGATTTGCAGCGCTTTCTTGTTCCGCCTCCGCAATCTCGTCCCCACCCAAGCCATGCCGAGCCCCGCAAGAATCGGACTGAGTATCACGCTGAGACCTGGAAAGCGCCAAGGATGTACCAGCGGATGGGGAAGCACTTGCAGGCTGAGCCCGCCCGCGGCAGCGCCGAAAAGCACGTACACGATGAATGCGAGGACTGGATTTTGAAACTCCGGCGTTTTAAACAGGGCCGCGAAGGCACGCAGAACTAACGTTGCAAAATAAGACGGGATTACGGACTTCCGCGAACCAAGCCGTTCGGGGACAAGAAACACGGCCCCGCGCGACCCGGCACTCCTGCAAAACCGCGTCACTTCATGCGAAACACTTCGAAGCACAGCACGCCCGAATACAACATTTTAGGAATCCAGGTGCCTGGACTCAGTTTCAAAGGGCGGACCCGGCGTCTGGCTGCAGGTTTCCGAGAGCCCGCTTTTGAACACCCGGGTGGACTCAGCCCGGCTCCTCGAAACGCGTAAAGATTGCTTGACAGGGAGGACTGAATTGACTACAAGAGGGCCCATATTCGTCCTCGCAAAGGTGTAATCGCTTAGAAACTTGGCAATCTGGCGGTTCCGGCATTAGGCCCGGACAACTTTGCCATGCGATAATGAAAGCGGTGGAAGTCGGCAAAATTAGCCAGATTTCCGAAGGGAAAAACCAATCCGAACCGGATTGGGGGTGAATACGTAAGTGGCCGAAGTCATTATCCAAGAGAATGAGTCCCTGGAAAATGCGCTGCGCCGTTTCAAGCGCAAAGTGCAACAGGAAGACATCATCAAGGAAATCAAGAAGCACAGTTTCTACATGAAACCCGGCGAGAAGCGCCGGGCCAAGGAAGCGCTTTCGCGGAAGCGTCTGCGCAAGAAGCAGCGGCGCGAACTGGATTGATTTTTTCGGCCCGTGCGAACGGGCCGAACAGTTCCGACCATTGCTCGGCGCCCCGTTCCCGCGATTCAGGCCCCGGTCAAGTGTAGTGAACGGAAGTCGATGGCAGCAGAAACGCGCCCGTAGGCCCCAGGAGCCCCAGCCCGGTTCCCTGGACCCCGGAATCTGGTGTGGGGTCCGACCCTCGTGCAAATTCTGCACGTTCCCTCTCTCGCCGAGGCTCAGGGGGGAACGCTTCCATGGAATACCATGACAAGGTTCTGAAGTGCGCGGAGTGCGGCGCAGAGTTCGTTTTCACCGCCGGCGAACAGATGTTTTTCGCCGACAAAGGATTCAAGAACGAGCCCAAACGCTGCAAGGCGTGTAAAGCCAAGCGGACCGAAGCGTCAGGCGGAAATGCGGGTCCGGTGCGCTCGGAGACCAAGACCAGTTGTTCGCAGTGCGGAAAGGAGACCACTGTTCCTTTCCGGCCGACGCAGGGACGTCCGGTGTTTTGCCGGGAATGTTTCCAGCAGCGGCGAGCGATGGGTGCGGCGTAAGGGTTTCGCGGAGACGCGGCGCCTCGATGAATCCTCTCGGGCTCGGTGGCACTCGCTAGTTTTGCAATCGTATCCATAAATCGTGAGTCTTAGAACAGGCGCTTCCCGCGAAGCGCCTGTTCCCCTTTCAGAGTACAATCGCCTCGTGAAATTGGTTTCGATCCTCGGCTCTTTTCGACTGCACAGAATCTTCTTTCCCGGACTCGCCGCGATATTTCCGCTCGTTTCTCTTGCCGCGTTCGCGCAGGAAACAAACAACAGCGGCAAGAACTATTTTGTGAAGCTGGTTTGCGAATCCGCGGACAAGATTGTCACCATCAAGTTCGGCGGAACGGATGCGAAGATCGTGGCCAACGCGGACACGCGCATTCTGCAGAGCGATATCAGTGGGCCGCACGGCATCGCGTTCGCACCCGACAAGAAAAGCTATTTCGTTTCCATTGGTCACGGACGGCCGTTCGGATTCGGTGTGAAATATTCCGCCGCGGACGACAAGGAGATCGGTCAACTGCAGCTGGGAATGTTTCCGGCGACGGCTGATGTCAGTCCCAATGGAAACTTCGTGTACATTGTGAACTTCAATCTGCATGGTGACCCGGTGCCAAGCAGCGTCTCGGTGGTCGATGCGAACGTGCTGGTGGAAGTCGCGCGGATTCCGACCTGCGTAATGCCGCATGGTTCGCGCGTTTCTGGCGACGGCTTGCATCAATACTCCGCGTGCATGATGGATGACGAACTCGTTGAAGTGGACGCGGAACGGATGAAAGTTTCGCGAAGCTTCCGCGTTAGCAAGGGCGACGAGAAAGGGTTCGATGGCTTGATGCCGCACGCGCCTGGCGCGGCAACTACAAGCGGATCCGCGAACGATCATACAAACAGCGATCACGCGGCGATGCCGATGCCGATGAGAGACAATGGGTGTTCGCCGACCTGGGCGCAACCTTCGGTTGACGGAAAACGGATCTGGGTCGCGTGCAACAAGTCCAACGAGATCGTGGAAATTGATGTGGCGGATTGGAAACTGGCACGCAGAATTCCGGCAGGCAACGGCGTTTACAATCTGGGCGTTTCGCCGGACGGAAAATATCTGATTGCGACCAACAAGCGCGATGCTTCGGTTTCGATTTTCGATGCGGCGAGCGCGCAAGAATTGGCGCGCCTGAAAACAAAAAGAAAAGTGGTGCACGGAGTGGTGATTTCGCCGGATTCGCGCTATGCATTCGTCACCGTGGAAGGAATCGGCTCGGAACCCGGAACCGTGGAGATCGTCGATCTGGCGGCACGGAAGACCGTTGCGGTTGTCGATACTCCGGAGCAGGCCGCTGGAATCGATTTTTGGAAGATGGAATAACTAGATCGGGGCCTCCGTGGTGGAGCTGTAGGATTTGTGTTTGCCGAGTTTGACGATCCACAAGCCGGACTGGACGTCGTTGATGTAGATGTTTCCTTTGTAAGGATACGCGCCCCAGGCGAAGGGAATGTTGGGGCGGTAGCCAGAGGGATCACCGGTCCAGAAGCGGCCAATTTCGCGGCCCTGGTTGTAGAGTTCGCCGCGCAGCTCACCGGAAACATCGAGGACGCGGCCGCCGCCATTGTAGTAGCCCATATAAAGGACATCGTCGAAAACCCAGATGTTGTGCGCGCCTGCTTCGGGAACGCTGTAGGTGGCGACTTCGCGGGGCTTGGAGAGATCGCTGAGGTCGATCACGTGAACGATACCGCGCACCGGAATGCGTTTGTGTGAACCGATGCTGAAGTCGCCGGGAAAAACCTCGTCGCCAACGAAAATGTAATTTTTGTAGCGATAGACTGCGTGTGCGCCGGCCAGCCAGCCACGGCCGTAGAGCTCGTTGTAGTTGATGTTGAACTGCGAAATGAATTGCGGATGCTCTGGGCTGCCGCCCTTCACGCCGTTGCCGACATCGAGGATGACCAGGCCGTCGCGCCAATACGCAAGATAGGCCAGGCCGTCGATGACCTGCACATCGTGCAGATAGCGGCCAAAGGTCTGAATGCCTTCTTCGGGAATGCTGATCTGGATGTTGTGGGTGTTTTCGACCTGCCAGCGGGCGACTTCCTTAGGATTCTTCACGTCAGCAAAGTCGATGACACGCAGCGAGCCGGTGGCATCGTCAGTCAGATAGACATAGTGCGAGTTGACGTAGGCGCTGTGCACGCCGCCGGTAACGGTGGCGGTGTATTCCGAAATCACTTTGGGGTGCAGCGGATCGGAAGTATCGAGAAACGCGATGCCGTTTTTGCGGTTGGAAGCGCCTTCGCGGGAGATGACGCCGATCTTGCCGTCGGGAGTGACGCTGACGTCGTTGACAAGGCGCGCGTCAACTTTGAGCGGCTCGAACTGCTTGGGATGGGCGGGGTCGGCAATGTCGTAGGCGTAGACTTTGTCATTGATCGTGGAGAGGTAGACGTAGTGATCCCAGACCCACACTTCAGCGAATTGCTCGTCTTTAACGGTTGAGTGGCTGACGAGCTCGACTTCGCGTTCGACGTCGCGCGGAGCAACGACCACGCTGGCCGAGACGCTGCGGCCACCCGCCGAGGCTCGAACGACGTAGGTTCCGGGCCGTTCGGCGACGAAAGCGCCATCGGGCCAAATCTGCGCGCCGGTGCCTTGTACCGACCAGGTGATTCCGCCTTTCGAGCTTCCGCCGGAAGTGGATTTTTCGGCTGTAAAATGCAGCACGTCTCCGGTCTTTGCCGCGGCCGTTGCGGGCGAGACTGAGATGGATTTGACTTGACTCCTGCCGACGGTGATGTCAATGGCGGCAGTGTGTCCGTCGCCTGCGGCATGAATCGCAGTCTTGCCAGATTTGATGGCATAAACGATTCCCGCTGCGTCAACCGAAGCGATCGCGGGTGAATCGGAAGTCCAGGCAAGCGCGACGTCAGTGCGCGGATCGCCGGTGGAGTTGCGTGGCACGGCGACGAGTTGGATCAGATCGCCGGCGGAGAGTTCTCCAGCGGGAGCGCTGAGTTCGATTTTCGCGATGTGCGAAGGTGTTCCGGTCAATTTTGCATAGCCGACTTTGTTGCCGATAAGCGCGCCTACCGTGATGTCGCCGGGTTGCAGGACGGAGACCAGGCCGCTGGTGTCCGCACCGGAAATGTCGAATGGCGCGGCGAACCAGAACTTGACCGGTTCGTTGACGACGTTTCCCGAGGAGTCTTTGGCGACCGCTTTGAACTGAATTTTGCCGCCGACTTCGGCGCTAGCTTCGGCGGGAGAGACTTCCACGGTAGCGACTTTGGATTCAGGCTTTTTCTCCGCAGGCTTTGCGGCCTGCGGCTTGACGGTCTCGGAATCGCCGGGCTCCTGAGCCCGAGCCGGAAGGGCGCAGAAGAGCGCAAGAGTCAGAGTCGCGCCGAGCGCGCGTAGAGAATTCGCTGCCAGAGTGTTGCTGCGGACTTTCATCGCTACCTCAATCTGAAAACGGCGGAGTAGCCCGAAGGAGCGGGCGACGCCGAGTGTAGGAGCAGCCGCTGCGACTGTCAACGAAGCGAGTTGCGCAGTTCAGAGTAGCTCATGACTGGTTCTGGTCGGAGTTGTTCGCTGCGGCCCGGGCGTCGGCCAGAGCGATGCGTTTGCCGCAGGCCCGGCACTCCCTTTGAGCTGCGACGCGTTTCGCACGCTCATGCTCGGCGGCTTCTTACTGCTCCGGAGTACGAGGACGAACGGTGTTTAGCGACGAGGAGGGTGATGCCGTCGCGCTCTTCCTGAGGGCTGAGCTGGCGCACCTGGTCGACGATCCTAAGAGGTTTGCGAGCTGGAGCGAGAGTTCGGTGACACTCAAAAGGTGCTTCTATTGAAATGCAATATTGGGCTGCTAGAATGGCGCGCGTCTGGACCCGGCCGTTGTCTCCTCGGAGCGGGAGGTCACGAACATGCAGGATATGCGCGATGCGATAGTGGTGCTGCTGGCGGGCGGGCAGGGCGAACGGTTGTGGCCGCTGACACGGGATCGCGCGAAGCCTGCGGTGCCGTTTGGCGCGGTGTACCGCATCATTGACATCACGCTTTCTAATTGCGTGAACTCCGGGCTGCGGCGGGTTTTCGTGCTGACGCAGTACAAGGCGCTTAGCCTGAGCCGGCACGTGCGGGCGGGCTGGTCACCGATTGCGGGGTTGGGCGAGTACATCGAGATTTTGCCGCCGCAGATGCGGGTGTCCAAAGAGTGGTATCAGGGCACGGCCGACGCGGTGTACCAGAATATCTATTCGATCGGCAGCGAACGGTCGAAACACGTCTTCATTCTATCCGGAGATCACATCTACAAAATGAACTACGCCAAGATGCTGCAGCAGCATCTGGATTCCGGCGCGGAAGTGACCGTGGGCACGATTCAGATTGCCACCAAAGAAGCGGCGAAGCAGTTCGGTGTGATCGAAGTGGACAAACAGTGGCGCATTGTGGGCTTCGAGGAGAAGCCGGCGCATCCGAAAGAGTCTCCGCACAATCCGGGGCAGTGCAATGCGTCCATGGGAATCTACATCTTCAACACCCAGCTGTTGATTCCGGCGCTGCTGTCGGACTCGGAGGATCCGAAATCGCATCACGATTTCGGCAAAGACATAATTCCACGCTTGATCAGCAAGCATCGGGTGTATGCCTACAACTTTGTGGATGAAAACAGCCAGACTTCGCAATACTGGCGCGACGTGGGAACGCTGGACGCTTACTACGAGGCGAACATGGACCTGGTGAGCGTGTCGCCGGTGTTCAATTTATACGACAAGGAATGGCCGCTGCGGACCTGGCAGCACCAGTACCCGCCGGCGAAATTCGTGTTTGCAGATCCGGACCGCATGGGCGCGGCGCTGGATTCGATTGTGGCCGGCGGCTCGGTGATTTCTGGCGGGAAGGTGAACCGCTGCGTGGTAGGGAACAACGTGAGGGTGAACAGCTATTGCGAGGTGAGCGACAGCATTTTGTACAACCACGTAAATGTCGGCAGGCACTCGAAGATCCGGCGGGCGATCATTGACCGGCACGTGAATCTGCCGGAGCACACGGAGATTGGCTACGACCTGGAAGAAGACAAGAAGAGGTACCACGTGACGCCGTCGGAAATTGTGGTGGTGGTGCGGCAGGAGTCACTGATTGAAGAGCCGGAAGTGGTGTGAGACGAGAGCGATCGGGGATTAGGGATTAGGGATCAGGGCAAGGAGACCACGGGTTCAAGCGAGCTACTGCGGCCAGCCCATACTCTTGATGAGGGCAGAGAAGCGGGGATCCCCGCGGATGGGATCATAGCTGGGGTCAACCTTGATATAGCAAAGGAGGACGCTCCTTTCCGAGGCGGCTTTTTCCAGCCAGGCAAACGCCTTGTCCTTGTCTCCAACGAGGGCGTAGTTTTCGGCGATGAATACCGGGTCCACGTAAGTGCTGCGGGACTGCTCCTCTTGCGCTTTGGCCATTCGCCTCACAGCAGCGACACCGCCGGACCGATGGAATTCCTCTTTGGCCGCGTTGTGGAGCGCCACATCCAGCGGCTGATCGCCAGCGAGATGAATCGCGTTCTCCCATTCGTCTAACCACAGGTCGTACTTGCCGCTGTACAAGTAGGCCGCAGCAATATGGATATGGACGTTGGCGAATGTCGGGTCGATTTCGACAATTTTCTTTCCTTCGGCGATGGTTTGATCGTATTGCCGGGTGTAGAGATAAGCCTCGGCCTGGTTGTCGAGCGCATTCATGTTCAGAGGGTCGAGCTCGAGTGCACGGTGGAGTTGATCGAAGACTTCCGGCATCTTGTCCAGGAATTCGAGGTGAATGGCGTAGAGCACGTGAGCGCGAGCGTTGTTAGGGTCGAGTTCCAGTGCGCGTTGGTATTCGCGCTCCGCACCGGACCAGTCCCATTCACGCTCTTTGGACGCGGCCAGGAGGGCGTGCGCCTCGGCGAGTGATTCATCAATTGCCAGCGCGCGTTGCGCAGCAGCCGCCGCCTTAGGCAAGGCGTCTTTGGCAGGCGTCGGAGTGTACTCGGGCAAGACGCTGTAGTATTCGGACATGCCGACATAGGCCAAGGCGTAACCGGGATCCTTGTCGATCGCCTGCTGAAAATAGTCACGGGACTTGGCCAGGCTGTCCGGAGTGCGCTTGTCCCAGTAGAAACGGCCTCTTAGATAGAGCTGATAAGCTTCGGGGTCGTTGGTGCCGCCTTTGGCGAGCTGCGTTTTTTGCTCTCCGCTCAATTTTTCCCGCAGACGGGAAGCGATTTCGCCCGAGATTTCGCGCTGTACGGTGAGCGCGTCAGATAATTTGCGGTCGAACTGCTCGCTCCAGAGGCTGCGGTTCCTGCGAATGTCGGTGAGTTCGGCGCTGATGAGCAAGGAATCGCCACGCTGGGTGACCCGCCCCGTTACGATCGCCGCGACCTGCAGCTCGCCCGCGGCTTTTTGTACATCCAGGTCTTTGCCCTTGTACCGGAAGACCGAGCTGCGCGGTCGCACGGTGAGATTGGGGAGGCGCGAAAGGTCGCCGATCAAGCTTTCGGTCAATCCGTCGCTAAGATACTCGCTGTTGGGATCGGCGGTGACGTTGGTGAAAGGAAGGACGGCGAGCGAATCGATGGAAGGGCTGAACCCGGGAGCCATTCCACGATAAGCAGCGAAAATGAGGCCAACCAGGACCAGAAGCGAAGCCGCCGCGATGGTGACAACAGATTTCTTGTGGCGAGCGAGAAGTCCGACGGCAATTTTCGAATCGGAAATCTGTGCTGAGTCGGATTGAATAATTTGGCTGGGCACAGCGACAGAAGCTGAACGTGTCGATATGTCGGGTGCGGAAGCTGCCGAAACAGCCTGGGAACGGCCGGAGCCGGTTTCGCGCTTAAGGCGTTTCAGGTCGGCGCGCATGTCCGCGGCGTGCTGGTAGCGGAGCTCGCGATTTTTTTCCAGGGCCTTATTAATGATGAGCTCGAGGTCGACGGGCAGGTCGGGGTTGAGTCGGACGGCGGCGACCGGCGCGCTGTCCAGGATTTCGCGGAAGATGACGCCAGAACTTTCGCCGCGGAAGGGCAACTGGCCGGTCGCCATTTCGTAAAGGACGACACCAAAAGAGAAAAGATCGGTGCGGGCGTCGAGCTCCTTGGCGCGGACCTGTTCAGGCGACATATACGCGACGGTGCCGAGGGTGCTGCCCGGGCTGGTGAGATGCTCGGAATCAACTTCCTGCGTAGCCAGCGTTTCGGGATTGCTTTTGCCGGAAGCGACTTTGGCCAGGCCAAAATCGAGAATTTTGGCGTGGCCGCGGTCGGTGACGAAAATGTTGGCGGGCTTGATGTCGCGATGAATGATGCCCTTGGAGTGCGCGGCGTCGAGGGCGTCGGCGATTTCGATGGCCAAGTCCTGTACGGCTTCGAGCTCCATAGGCTTGCCGCAGATTGCGTGCTTGAGGGTCCTGCCTTCCAGAAACTCCATAGCGATGAAGGCTTTGTGAGAATCCTCGCCGATGTCGTAGATGGTGCAGATGTTGGGGTGATTCAGCGCGGAGGTGGCTTGCGCTTCGCGCTGAAAGCGCGCTAAAGCTTGCGGATCGCCGGCCACATCATCGGGCAGAAATTTGAGGGCGACAAAACGGTGCAGACGAGTGTCTTCGGCCTTGTACACAACCCCCATGCCGCCGCCGCCCAGTTTTTCAAGGATGCGGTAATGAGAGACGGTTTGGCCGAGCAGCGACGGCGTTTCGGGCATTTGCTGCGAATTCTAGATACGGAAGTAAGTCAAGTCAACGAATGGCTGTGCCGCCGGTGCAGCGATAGCGAAGCATGTTCTGGCGATGGCAATGGCGGTACAATGCCCCGGCGGAGGCGTGTCATGTTGACTGCGACGAAGGATTTGGTTTTGGCGAGCACGACGACGGGGTCGTTTCCGCGGCCGCGGTGGTTTGACGTCTGCATGTGGGGCAAGCCGCTGGATACCTGCATGCTCGATGTGCGCTTCCGGGAAAAATTTCAGGATGCGCTGGCGGTGGTGATCAGCGATCAAGAGCGGGCCGGGCTGGATGTGCTGAGCCACGGCGATTTTCACGTGGATGAAGATTTGGCGGGGCGCGCGTGGCATCACTATCCGCTGCAGCGGTGGGCGGGATTCGAAGGTGATCATCTGCAGCCGGAGGAGACGACGGCGCCGTGGCTGCACTATCCACCGGGAACTCTGCTGAACGAGATTTATACCGGCTGGCGATGGCCGCACGTGGTGGACAAAATCGAACACCGGCCGCTGGACTACGCGAAGATCTGGCGGTTGGCACAGGCGCGGACGCGCAAGCCGGTGAAGTTCGGCACGTGCTGCTCGCAGGTGATGGCGTTGTTCCTGGACATTCACACGCCGAAATACAAAGACAAGCGGCAGATTATCTGGGACATGGCCGAAGCGATGAACAAGGAATTGCTGGCGCTGCGAGAAGCGGGCTGCCGGTGCATTCAGATCGAAGAGCCGACGTTCCACTTCATGGCCAACACCTATGGCAAAGACCACGAGGAAGTGAAGTTCATGATTGACGCATTCAACCGCGAAGTGCAAGGGCTGGACGACGTCGAGCTGTGGATTCACACCTGCTGGGGGAATCCGAACATGCAGCGGGTGATGGACGACACGAGTTACGCCAATTCCATCGAGATTTATCTGGAGCGCTGCCGCGGCGACGTGTGGACGCTGGAGATGAAGGACCGCAACCAGAAGGACCTGGAACTTTTTGCGCCGTACAAAAACAATCTGAAAAAGAAGGTCGCAATTGGCGTCGTGAGTCACCGGCAGTTACAGGCGGACCGTCCGGAAGATGTGGCTGCGGAGATTCGCAAGGCGCTGAAATACATTCCGGCGGAAAAACTGGTGGTGTCAAACGATTGCGGTTTCGGGCGGCAAGGCTGCAACCGGGAGATTGCGTTTTATAAAGCGAGCGCGATCGCGCAGGGCGCGAATATCGTACGCCGGGAGCTGGGGTTGCCGACTTCGTATATTCCAGCGGCGGACGCGGGTTTGCAGGTGGACGTGGTGCTGGGCCGGGCAGCGAAAGCGGGCGGTGCCTGAACGCGCCACCTGCGCCTGTGCCAAGCAGAAGTGGACGTGACGGCTTGTCGAACTGTGCTGCTGGTTCGAGTCCTGGGTCTTTTGGCAACGGTAAGGGCGCAGGACGAAAAGCCAGGTCGAAAGACCTGTGCCGCGACCTGGAATCACTCCGAAAGAAGGAATCTTAGACCCACGAGTGCGGTCGTCCTCCTGAAGAGGGTTCACTTCGCAGAAACAAATATGAGGTTTACGGCTCCGCGCCATCCGATTTCTGCATCCAACAAAAGACCAATGGACTGATACTCTGATTCGAGAGTGGATTCGGTCGGGCCCAGTGAAAGGCGGGGGAATGTCGGGACAATTTGGGAGTCCAGCGGCTGGTTCTCGCAGTTTTGACGGTGTGAAGCGTTTGCTGAAGACGCTCCTCGTTTTGGCAGCGATTCTTTCGTGCGCAATCCTGACTTCGGCACAAGAGGCCGAGCAGACGGAGCCGGCTCCGACGACCGAGGCGGCCGTGCCGGAATCCACTACCGTACTCAGCGCGCCAGCTAAAGGTGAACCCACGATTCACCTCACCGGCAGGGTGGTGGATCCGACGGGCGTTCCCGTGGCCGGAGCCAAAGTGGAATTGCGCAGCGGCGCCCAACTTCAGACGCAGGAGGCTCGTACGGGCGACAACGGGCAATTCTTATTCGCGAATACGCCCGCCGGACCGTTCCGGCTGAACATCACCGCAGCGGGATTCACGGCGCAGCAAGTTACAGGAACGGCCGCGGGGAACGAGAACATCGATTTGCCTACGATCACCCTGGCGCTCGCTTCGGTCAACACGGAAATCCGCGTGGTGCCGCCGGAAGTAATCGCGGAACAGCAGCTGAAAGAGGAAGAGAAGCAGAAGGCTCTCGGATTCATCCCGAATTTCTACGTTTCGTACGTTCCCGATGCGATGCCGCTCACGCCGCGCCAGAAATATGAGCTGGCGTGGAAGTCCATGGTGGACCCCATGACGTTCGGCATCACCGGCGCGATTGCCGGAATTCAGCAGGCGCAAAACTACTTTCCGGGATACGGACAAGGCGCGCAGGGATACGCCAAACGCTATGCAGCGGCTTATGCCGATTCCGCGATTGGGACCTTCATTGGCGGAGCGATTCTGCCTTCGCTTCTGAAGCAGGACCCGCGTTACTTCTATAAAGGGACCGGCAGCAAGAAGTCGCGGCTGATGTACGCGCTGGCCAACTCGGTGATCTGCAAAGGCGACAACGGAAAATGGCAGCCCAATTACTCCGGGTTGGCGGGAGGGTTAGCGGCAGGCGCGATTTCAAATTTGTATTATCCCGCGAGCGACCGGGATTCGAATGTGACGTTTGAGAACTGGGCAATCGGAATCGGCGCCAACGCCGCGGCCAATGTGTTGCAGGAATTTGTAATCAAAAAGCTGACCCCGAGCGCGGGGAAAGGCGATCCCAACAATAATAATGGCGGTGGAGTGAAACCGCTCAATTCCATTGCCCACGTGTTCGGGAAGTTCGTCCGTGAAGGCGACTGACCGTCCTTTGGATTAGCTTTCTTTTAGATGCGAAGTCGGCACAAGAGCGACTCGAGGGACTGAGGAAAAGACATCCCAGACGAAGCGTTCGCTTCCTCTGCGGTCCTTACATCCGCGCAAGAAGCCAGAGGCAAGGGTGAAGCCCCAGCCGTATGAACGGACTTAACCGGCCGGGGATTTCTTCGGGAATTCTTTAATCGATTCTCCAATGAATTCGAGATAATTGCGAACATGGCCTTCCAGCTGATCCGTGAAATGGCCGGTAATCTTAGCAGCCCTTTCTTCGAGGTTCTTATTGCCTTCGTCCGTAGCCGACGCGATCATGTTCTGTGCGCTATCTC
>CAZQOB010000016.1:0-79109 GCA_964594885.1 uncultured Acidobacteriaceae bacterium | reverse complement strand
TCGGATTTCCTGCGGCGAATATGCAAGTCCGCTACACCATCAGGGCTGCCGCCGCAATACTGATCACGCGTCAGCCTTGGACCGCGGCGTGGCGGGCGGAAGTCGCGGAGCGCATCGGCATGGCTTCGAGCTTCCCTCAGTTGTACCGAGTGTACCGAATTGTACCGAAGAAACGAAAACGGCGGCTGGAGCAGCCGCCGTTCTAAGTGCAAGCAGTTAACTTGCGACAGGAGAAAATGGTTGCGGGGGTCAGATTTGAACTGACGACCTTCGGGTTATGAGCCCGACGAGCTACCAGGCTGCTCCACCCCGCGAATAGAGTGTAGCGGAGCGGCAGCTACGCGTCAAATTTCCAGCCCTTCGGCTTTTCATTAGTTTGATTTGGCGGACGCTGCCGGCACCGGGGTCTGATATTTTGCCGCCAACTCTGGCTGATGCAGGGCCGAATACTCTGCACCCAGATCCTGCTTGGCATTGATCAGCCACGGATTGGCTGGGCTGGCCTTCTTGACCAGGATGGCGTAGCCCGCCTGCGTTTCAGTCAAAGCATCGGCGTACCGCTTTTCTCCCAGCAGCGCTCGCCCGAGTTTCACTCGCCCAATGCCGAAATTCAGATGGTCCGCAGGCAAGAAGTTTGCATACACCTTAAACGCGTCTCGATAGAGAGCTTCAGCGCGCTCGAACTGTTTGCGTTCGACGTACACGCCCGCAACGTTCACTTCCATCAGCCCTATCAAATAGTGCCCGTTGGGATAAACCTTGCGGTAGATGCTCTCCGCCCGCGCAAAATCGCCCTCCGCTTCATCCAATTTCAGCTGGCGCACCGCAACGTTTCCCAACTCGTTCAGAGCAAACGCCACGCGCGGGTGCATCGGCCCGTAGACTTTTTCCAAAATCGCCAGCGACTGCTTCAACAATTCCGACGCTTCGTCAAATCGCTTCTGATACGTCAGCGATTGTCCTAGGATGGTCATCGCATCTGCTGTTTCCGGATGCGAGTTGCCATACCACGCGCGGGTGACATCCAGCGCCTCGCGGTTGAATTTCTCACACTCGACGTAGTTGCCTTTTTGAAATTGGATCGCTCCAAGATTAATCAGAGTATCGGCAATGAGCGGGTGCCGCTCGCCGTGCAACTTGCGATTGATGGCGAGCGCTCGTTCGTTCAAGGATTGTGAAATGTCGTAATGTCCTGCGTAGAAGTGCGAATTCGCCAGCTCCGAAAGGCTTGCAGCTAAATCCGCGGCAACACCTCCCGATCCAGACTGAAGCCGGACTGCTTCTTCCAGCACTGAGAAAGACGCGGCGTACTGGCCGCGATCTTCGAGTACCTTGCCTAATGCGAATGTTGCCCGAGCCACTTGCGGATGATTCACAGGCAAATGTCGCTGGCTCATCGCCAAACCTTCTCGGGCGAATTTCTCGGCTTCCTCCAACTTCGCCTGATTGCTGCGCAAGAGCGCCGTCGCGGTCATACTCTCCGCGACAAACCGGTTGTCTGGGCCATAAATCCTGCGCCTTTCGTCCAACGAATTCGCAAGCAGATCGTCGGCGCGGTCGAAGTTTCCGAGCTTTTGATAGATGACGCCCAGGGAACCGTACAGTTCCGCCTGTACTTCGGGATCGTTGCCCAATGATTGCGCCTCCTGCACGCCGCGGTCGAGCAAGGTCACCACGCGCAGGTCGTCAGACGGCCCTGCTGCTTCATCGCCTCCGCGGAACAGGTTCACCATGAAGCTCTGGACCCGCTGGGTTCGCGCAGCTTCCGCCACAGCTGCGTTTCGCGCATACGTCAGCCGCACAGTGAAAAAGATCACGAGTCCCGCGACCAGCGCCACACCGGCGGTTGTCGCTGCGACTGCGGTGCAGTTCCGTGCCACGAATTTTCCAATCCGGTATCGAGAAGTATCCGCATGCGCTTCCAACGGTTCCTGTTTCAGAAAATGATCCACGTCGCGCAATAGTGCTTCCACCGATGCGTAGCGCCGACGCATATCCTTGTGCAGGGCTGTCAGGCAGAGAACGTCCAGATCTGCGCGTGCTGATTTGCTGAGCGATTCGAATCCGTGAACGACAGCCGCTGAAGGGGAAAGCTGTTGTGTGGCAGTCGAAGGCTTTGGCGGTTCTTGTTCCGTCACAATCTTTTCCACTTCCGCCGGTGTGCGGTTCGCCAGTTCAAACGGCAGCTTCTCGGTCAGTATTTGATACAAAATGACTCCAAGCGAATAGACGTCGGTCTGTACACCAACCTGTTCACCGCGAATCTGCTCGGGTGAAGCATAGGCGGGCGTCATCAGACGCAAGCCAGTCATGGTCTGCTCGACGGCTTGGCCTAGCGTTTCCAAGTGTTTCGCGATACCGAAGTCGAGTAACCGCACCGAGCCGTCGTCTTTCACCAAAATGTTTGTAGGTTTCAAGTCGCGATGAATCACCGCCTGTTGATGCGCGTAGACCACTGCTTCACCAATCGCATGGAACAGCCTCAGGCGCTCGACGACAGAAAGCCGCTTCGACTGGCAATACTCCATCAGTGGTTCGCCCTCGACGTACTCCATCACAAAAAAGGGTGTGCCATCGGGAGTCGTGTCCGCGTCATACAATCGCGCGATGGAAGGATGATTCAGCTGGGCCAGAGTACGCTGTTCAAGCACGAAGCGTTCGCGACGCGCCGGCGAAAGCCAAGCATCGCGCAGGACTTTGATGGCCACTTGACTGGCCAGATCTTCGCGCTCCGCCAAATAGACGGTCCCCATGCCGCCCTGGCCAAGAACCCGCACGATCTGGTATCGCCCGAATTCTTTGTTGGACGCTCCTTCTGCTGTGCCAGCCACGGCGTCGTGGGCAATTTCCGCCAAATCGCGGTCCAGCAGGGAACCGCCGCGAGCGTCCTGCTCGAGCAGCGCCGACACATCTCCTAGCAACTGTTCGTCGCCGCCACAGGCAGTTCTCAGGTAGGCAAGGCGCTCGCACGGTGGCAGGTCCGCGGCCGCATGAAACAGTTCCTGCATGCGCTGCCATCGTGCTTCGTTCATGGGCTGCTCATTCCTTCGAAGGAAGGTGCCGGGACCTATTGGCCACGGCGGAGCTCGTTGCCTAACCAAGCTTTGGCCACGCGCCACTCGCGGAACACGGTCGCCTCGGACACGCCAAGTTGGTCGGCAATTTCGTTAAATTCAATGCCGCCAAAGAAGCGGCTCTCGACGATCACCGCCTGGCGTGGCGCAATCCTGCCAAGCTCGTCGAGCGCTGAATTCAGAGCCAACAGGTCACGTTCTGACGTCGTCGCTCCGTCCAGCGAATCGTCAAAGGTGACAAAAACGGCCTCGCCGTTACCGCCGCGCTTCCGGGCATGCCTACGGCGCGCCGATTCCACCAGCAGCTGGCGCATCGCGCGGGCGGCGATCCGCTTGAAGTGCACCCGCGGGAGGTCCGCCAAGCCGGGCGTTCGTGAAAGCTTGATCCAGGCTTCGTTCACCAGAGCCGTGGGACTCAGCGTGATCCCCGGATCGCCGCGTTTCACGGTGGACGCTAAGCGCCTTAATTCTTCGTAGGTTAGGCTGAACAGATGGTCGAGCGCGTGCCTCTGCTCCGGCGTTTCCCTCTCGCCGCCAAGCCGGAATGCGGGCTCACTCTGAAGATTTCTGGACCCCATGACAGTTTTTAGCCGCGATCTTCCCTTACTGCTGAAAAACAGTTTGGATGAAGCAGCCGCCGGATACGGGGAGTACTCCGGCCGACCGAGCGACGCGACTCTATCATCAGGCCAATCGGGGGACAACAGTTTTCAGCCGCAAAAGTACTGTTACCTGTCGAGTGGGAAACCCGAGCCTTGCGAATGCTTGGTTTCTCCGTACCGAACAATTTTCTGCTCGATGACACCTATGGCCCTTCTTTTACGCATAGCAAAGTAAGGAAGCAGTGGCCATCACCATTGCTTGTGTGAGGACGCGGGCAAGGTGCGACTTTCGAAGCGGGCCTGCCTGGACCGGACGAAGCAATTCGATCGAGCAGTTTCGTCGGCAAAGTGGGCATTGTGAGAGAGAAGTACCTGGTGGTCGTCACAGCTTCCAAATCATTCGAGCATGTCAGCCCTCGGGCGAATGAAGGAGCACGCACCATGAAAGCAATTTGCCGTTCTGAATTTCTCGCTGCAATTCTCGCGACCTCGGCAGTTTCCTGCTTTGCGCAGGCCGGGGCTGCCCCAGCTCAAGTTCCGGCGCAAGTGGCGCCGGCGGCTGCTGCGCCGATGCAGCCGCAGTCTCCCTGCGGAAATCAGGCGTTGTGCACAGACACGCCGGATTTCACCGCCACGATCACGGACTTCCGCATGACCATGTCCAACGGCTTCAAGCTGATGGATGTCACAATTCGGTTCCAGAACAAGACCAACGACACCTTGATTCTGGGCTACGCCGACGGTTCCGAAATGGCAATGGACGATCAAGGCAATCGCTACGGACCGGCGCCGTGGGGTAACGCCTATCGTGGTATTGGACTCGTCGCCGGCAATAACGCCGATCCAAAGTTTGTCATGCGGCCCGGAAGCTGGGGCGATGCTCGCTTTGAGCTGGCGTGGCGCCCGGGTGCGCAAGACCCCATCGGTAGCACGTTCGAGTACATGTTGAGTCTACGCGAAGTCAACACACTCGCCGGTGGGCAGCACTCGCTCGGCGGCGAATTCCCGATTCGCTTTTCGGGGCTAACCAATGGTGTTGCCGGCGTTTCGCCTGCCTATGCCGGTGGAGCACCGGCGGGCGGAGCAGGCTATGTCGCTGGCGGAACCACTGCCGCTGGCGCTCCGATGGTCGCAAGCGGACAGGCACTTCCCCCGTGCGGCCCAACGGGCACGCTGTCGGCTGTGGCCGGCGCGGCAAACGGAACTGGCAACGCTGCCGCTACCAATGCCGCCTCGCAGGCCACCAGCGCAGCCAGCACGCTGTCAAGCCTGGGCGCTTTGTTCAAGAGAAAGCAGGCTGCTAATACCACCACCAACGCGGTGGCCGGTCAGCCCTGCGCGCCTGCTGGTGCCGCCGCTGCAGCTCCGGCGAATCCAGCAGCAGCTCCGGGCCAGCCGAACGCCGCCCTCGTGAAGACCGCTGCGACAGCGCCGGCCACCGCAGCTACCGCCACTCCGGCCGTAGCGAAGACCAGCGCGAATGCCAGCGCCAGAGCTGCGGCTCCTGTGACCACCGTGGTTAAGGCTCCGACTGCACCAAACGCAGCTGCAGCAAAGGCACCCGCGGCAACACCTGCTAATGCCGGTGCGGCTGCAGGCAAACCTAGCACCGCGAATACCGCTGCGGCGAAGCCGGCTGCTCCAGCAAAGGCTGCTCCGGCTCCGGCCAAGAAGCCGGTTCCTGATCCGAATAAGCCGACGACCAATCAGTGAGCCGCAACCTACGAACGGAGACGAAGGTGAAAGCAATATCGATCGAAAAAATGCTGATTGCTGCTGTTCTTATGGTTGCCTGTCATCTGCAGGCAGCCTGCGGGAGCAAGATCGAAGGAACTTACACCAATCCGTCTGGTGTCCTGACCCTGGACCTGCGCTCCGGCGGAAAAGCGCAGGTCACGCTCTACAACGAGTCGCGCGACTGCACCTGGAAATTTGATGCCAAGAACGTTGTTGTCACCTGCGGCGGCGATTCTTTGAGCTTCGGCATCCACGACGACGGCTCGTTGAGCGGCCCCTTTACCATGGGGATTCTTCGCAAGTCGAAGTGAGGCGTGCTCCGCCAAAAGAGAAGCGGCTTCAAGCCTGGTTGCTTGGAGCCGCTTCTTTGTGATCTCAACTGTTTAAGGCTCTCTTACCACGTGTTGTACGCAGTGCCCTCAGACGAGATTTTATCGGACGCCGAATGTACATCCGTAATTCCGGACCCAGCCTGATCTGGCGATAAGACCACCGATTCGACCGCCGGCACCCAATCCTTGGCGTTGGTGATCGGGTCGATCGGCACCGCACGCAAATACCCTGGCAGCAGATCGTCCAGCGACTGCGGCGCCGCCTGTTTGTCCATCGTGAAATTGTCGATCGCTTTCCTCATCTCCACCAAATCGGACTTCAGTACCGCCTCTCTCGCATGCAGGATGTTCTTGTTATAAATTCCGGCTGCAATTCCGATCAAAATGACGATGATCATCATCACAACCATCAACTCGATCAGCGTAAAGCCCTGTGCTTTGTTCGAATTTTGTCTAATTCTCATAACTCACCAATCCGAATATTTCGTTCCGTCCAGCGCAGTTGCCTGCGACTTCGAGTACACATCGAAAACGTTCCTGCCGCACCAGTTGTTCGAATCCGGATCGTCAGAAACACAGCGCATTCCCCATTCCGCCTTTCCCGTGATCGGGTCCACCGGAATCTTGCGCAAGTAACGAACCTTCTTGTCCCCGCTCGCTCCGACATTCACACCCTTCACCAGGGTTTCCAGGTCGGGTGGGTACCCTTCGCTCCCCACTTCAACGCGAATCTTGAGCTTGTCGGCGTCGTCTTTGTACCGGTCAATCGCGTCCTTGATCTCGCGCAGGTCGCGCCGCAGTTCGTATTCCTTGTTCCGCACGATAGAATAGCGCGCGACCGGCAGCGCCGCCGATGCCAGAATAACCAGAATCGCGCAGGCAATGATCAGCTCCAGAAGCGTCATTCCCGCTTCGGATTTCCTCCGCGCCGCCCTGTTTCGAATGCGCCTCATAGTGGACTTGACGAACGAACTTTGCTGCTTCGCCCTACTGCGGCTTTACTTCGATTGACGCTTCGCCGGTCAACAGCGTCAATGGCTTTTGCTGGGAGTCGCGGGCATTGACCTGCACAATTGAGAGTCTGGTTTTTCCGGGCGCCAGCGCTTTGATGACTACTCCGAGCAGCGTTCCGCTCCCGGTCACGCCCGGTGTATTCGGCTGCCGCGTCGCCGCGACCATCGCCTGGCCCTTTTCCTTGTCCACGCGCTGTACGAGCGCAATCTCTTGGTTCCCGCTCGAGAGAAACCCGCCCTGTTGTAGCTCTTCGACGCTGACTACCGCAGGGTCGTACTGCAGAATCATTGGGATCGAGTAGAGATCGGTGACGTTGTCCACCGAAATACCGAGCGTTGCCGTTTGTCCCGGCGCCAAACTTGCGCTGTTCGGATCAAACCGCAGCCGTGCTGCAGACGTGGCAGCTGCTGCGCCCGGCCCGTTCGGTGCCGCGCCTGCACCATTCGGCGGCGGGACTGCAGCAAGAGGTTGCTGTTGGGCTGGAGCTTGCTGATCCGGTGTCTGCGGTGCTGGAACCTGCTGAGCAGGCGCTTGTTGAGCCGCTGGCTGTTGCTGCGGCGCGGCTGTTGCAGGTTGCGACTGCGAGGGCGTACGCATTGCGCTCTCGCGCCGCGTGACGATGTTCTGTTCCGGCCCCGAAGCCACAGGCCGCAGATTGGCCTTGGTCCAATCCGGCAGGCGCACGATGTGCGGAATCAGTACGATCAGAACATCGCTCTCCTGATGGTCCACCTTGTTGTCCGCGGTCAGGTATTTGATGAACGGGACCTGCGCCAGTCCCGGCCAGCCGTTCACAATTTTTGAATCCACCCGGTTGAACAACCCGCCCAGAATGTTTACTTCGCCTTCGCGAAGCCGGATGTCGTGATCAATCTTCGTTTGACCGATGATTGGCTGGTTGATGCCCCCAATCGCAGCCGTACCGGTAACCTGGGAAACTTCGATCGACACTTTCAAGCTCACTTCATGGTTCGGGTGCACGCGCGGCGTGATATCCACATTCACGCCGACATCCAGATAAGTAAACTGGGTGTTCACCAGCGGGTTCACTGCCGTAGTACCCACGCCTACACCCGCCTGGAAGCTGCCGGTGGCAATGGGCACACGGCTACCGATGCGCAGCTTTGCGGGCTGACCATCCACCGAGCGAATCTCAGGATTCTGGATGATCTTGGTGTTGGTATCGGTCAGGACAAAATTCGCCGTGGCACCCGGCAGCGTGACGTTGTAATCCGATACGCCGAAATGAAAGCCCTTGAGGGGGATGGAGTTAGTAGCAGAGGTGCTCCCACCGGTGGTTGAGCCACCGCTGCCGGAAGTGGTGCTCGTTCCCGGCGCCTGGAATGCGATCGACGCATTCTGTCCCGGGAGTACGCCTAAATCCCGGAGCCGGTCCGTGCTTGCCGAAAGCACTTCGACCTGAACGACCACCTCGGGCTTGGCCTTGTCAATGTCCTTCAGCAGCTTGCGCGCAATCGCCAGCTTGTCGGCAGTATCACGAACGACAATCGCCATCTGCGAATTCAACTGCTGCACTTTGGTGAGGTTGAGCACCTGCCGCAAGCCGTTGGCAATTTCAGTCAAGTCCTGCGATTGCACAGTGTTCGACAGGTAGAACGTCTCCACCAGCTGTTCGTCGTAGTCCTTGTGTTTCTGCGTTGTATCCTGCGCAACGAAAATGATGTTTTCCGTTACCGGCTTCCAGAACGATTTGCTCTGCACGCAAGCGATTTCCAGTGCCTGTTGGAGCGTGGCGTTGTTCACTTCGTAGTGGAACCGCCGGGCGGGGAAGTCCGGCTCATAAACGATCGTGACACCCGCTAATTTACCGATCGTGTCAAAAATCATCTTCACATCAGTCGTCATGCTCAGCGTGATCGGAGCATTCGAAAGCGGCTTTAGCTCGGGCGCTCCCTGGGCAAGACCGCTAGCTTCCGGTTCCTCAATCGAAGCCGCCGCTTCGTCCTGTTTCCGAGCAGCTTCGTTAATCTGGTCCAGTGTGGCCTTCAGCTCTTGCAGCGCAATCGGGCTGGAAGGGTCTATCGTTGAAGCCCGTTGGAATTCCGCCGCGGCCCCCTGCAGGTCGCCGCTTTCCCGCAGCGCCACGCCCTTCTTGATGTGAAATTCGCTGGCCTCGAAGCGGACCTGATCCAGCTTGATCCGGTAGGCCGCATTGCGCGGATCGGAGTCTAATGCTTTTTGGTAGAACTGCAGCGCCGAGTCTAGATCTTTAAGGTTTTCTGCTTTTTGCCCAGCCTTGTACTGTTGCCCACCCTTCGGGCAGCCAGACGCCAGCAGCACCGCACCCACACACAGAATCACTGTCTGCCAGCGCCGCATGGGTTCTCCGTTACCTGAACTAATCTCGACAAAATTCTTCCTCACTGTAGCATTGGCTTAGAGGGCCGACAAGAACTCTTGGGTTGGCCGCCCGGCTATCGGTAACTGCCTTTGCCAGCAATGTTATAGTAAAGGGCTGTGACCAAAGCCGCCAAAAAGCCTGCGTCGCCCGCTCGGGGGACCAACAAGAAGGGTGAACAGATCGTCGCACAAAATCGCGCGGCGAGCTACAACTACCATCTTCTCGAACGCCTCGAAGCTGGCCTGGTGCTGCACGGCACTGAAGTGAAAGCCCTCCGGGAAGGCAAAGCCAACATTCGCGACGCCTTTGTGGACTTTAAGCCCTCCGGCCCATGGCTGATCAACGCCCACATTGCCCAATATATGGCAGGGGGGCCGTGGAACCACGAGCCGCTCGGCAACCGCAAGCTCCTCCTTCACAAGAACGAAATCCTAAAATGGGCCACCCGTACTCAGAACAAGGGCTTAACGGTCATTCCCTTGCGGATCTACTTCCGCGACGGTATCGCCAAATGCGAAATCGCCCTGGCCCAAGGCAAAAAGTCGTGGGACCGCCGCCAGGACGAGCGCAACAAGGAAGCCCGGCGGGAAGCGGAAACCGCGATGTACCGCAATCGCCGCCGGTAGGCCCGCGTGGAAAATTTGCAATAGTATTTAGCTCGACCATCAAGGAGAACTCTCTTAATGCAAATCCTGCTCGAAACCAAACCCTACGCCTCATTTGAGACCGAAGCCCTGGTTACGCCGGTCTTCGAAGGCGACGACCCGATTCAGGGCCGCGCCGCGGAACTGGATCAGCTTACCTGCGGCCTGCTCAAGAAGCTCGCCACGACTGGCGAACTGACTGGCAAGACGCTCGAGTTCACACTGATTCATGCTCCCGCTGGCCTTAAGGCCGCGCGGCTGCTCCTGGTCGGGGCGGGCAAGCGCGACCAGTTCAACGTCGCCACGCTCCGTAAAGTTGCTGGCGCGGCGCTCCGTTCCCTTAAGGCTAAGGGTTTGAAGACGTTCGCGTTCGTCGCCGGAGGCACACTCCCACCCGAACACGGCTCGCAAGCCATCGTCGAAGGGCTCCTCAACGCTGATTTTGAAACCGACAAATACAAGACGGAGAAGAAAGACAAAAGGATCGAAACCGTTGCGCTGATCGGTTTCCCTGAGAACGCACTGGCCGACATTCAGAAGGGAATTGCCCGGGGTAAGGTTCTCGCGGACGCGCAGAATTTCACTCGCGACCTGGTGAACGAGCCTTCCAACAAGCTCACGCCTCGCATTCTTGCCGAAAAAGCAGGGGCCATGGCAAAAGAATCCGGGCTCGCCATTGATGTCCTCGACGAAAAGCGCATCGCCGACTTGAAGATGGGAGCCCTACTCAGCGTGGCACAAGGCAGCAGCGAGCCGCCGCGCGTTATCGTTGTGACCTACACGCCGGGCAACGCCAAGGCCGACGCTCCCGTCATTGGCCTAGTGGGCAAAGCCGTCACCTTCGACACCGGCGGCATTTCCATCAAGCCCGCCGACGGTATGGAAAAAATGAAGTACGACATGGCCGGCGGCGCGACCATGCTTGGCGCAATTCGCGCGATCGCCGCGCTCAGGCCAAATGTCAAGGTGATCTGCGTAGTGCCCGCTACCGAAAATATGCCCGGGGGCAGAGCGCAAAAGCCCGGCGACATTCAAACCGCCATGTCCGGCAAAACCATCGAAGTGCTCAACACCGATGCCGAGGGCCGCCTGATCCTTGCCGATGCCATCACTTACGCCAAGCAGCTCGGCGTCACGCGCATCGTGGATGCTGCTACCCTGACCGGCGCGATCGTCGTTGCTCTGGCCAACATCAACGTTGGCGTCTTCTCTAATGATCAGCCCTGGACCGATAAGCTTCTCGCCAGCGCCAAGGCCACTGGTGAGAAAATGTGGCAGCTCCCCATGGATGACGAGTATCGCGAACTCATCAAGGGCAGCTTCGCCGACCTTCAGAACATCGGCAGCGGCAAGGGCGGTGGCTCCATCACGGGAGCGTGGTTTATCCGCGAATTTGCCGGCGACACACCGTGGATCCACCTCGACATCGCCGGTACCGCCTGGAACGACGACGCCAAGCCCTGGCTGGCCAAAGGTCCCACCGGAGTTGGCCTGCGCACCCTCGTCCACCTCGTCCAGAACTTGTAGCCGCCGGACTTCGCGGAGGTTTGTTGCCACAGATTCCGGTTTTGCGACTTATCCCGTACGCCGAGGACTAGTATGCCGGAAATCTATTCTGGCCAAGCCTGGCACCGCGCAAAACTGCGAACCTCGCACGGAGTTCTCGGTGCGCCACCACTCAAAACGGCGTCTGGAGTACAAACTTGTCCTAGAAGCAGCGCTACACTCACCTTTCCGTTCAGTCGGTTATATTTTGCGGTCAATCAAGGGAACCGTTTGCGCGTTGTCGTTGATACTTGGAGCGACGAGGAGTTCAATGAGGACCGGCGCAGCGAGCACAACGGTGAAAAGCCCGGCCTTCAATTGCCCAGCCAGCATCGGAAACTAAAGTCTGGCCGCTTCCTGTTTACCGTCCACGGCGTTTGAGATAGACTCGCTGCCCAACGGCGAAATGTTCGCTTTCCTGCGGGGGCGCCCACTTCTGTATGTACCGAGGAGGCCTGATGATGAAATATGTCACTGAATTCATCGGCACATTCTTTCTGGTGTTCACTATCGGCTGCACGGTCATCGGAAGCGGAGCGGGCCCTCTCGCACCAATCGCCATCGGCTCGTCGCTAATGGTGATGATCTTTGCCGGAGGCCACATCTCAGGCGGCCATTACAACCCGGCGGTCACGCTCGGCGTCTGGATGCGCGGCAAGTGCGAAACCAAGCACGTCGCACCCTACATGATTTCGCAAATCGTCGCAGCTGTGGTCGCTGCGCTGGCGGTGAAATATCTGAAGGCTGGCTCCGCCGTAACGCCGATGAGCCTCGACACGGTTCCCGCGCTGCTCTCCGAATTCTTGTTCACCTTCGCTCTGGTCTATGTAGTGCTGAACGTCGCCACCGCCAAAGACACCTCGGGAAACTCGTTCTACGGCCTCGCGATCGGGTTTACCGTCATGACCGGCGCCTTCGCGGTAGGCAACATTTCCGGCGGCGCGTTCAATCCGGCCGTGGCGGCCGGCATCTCCGCGATGGGCTTGGTCTCCTGGTCCAGCATCTGGATTTATTGGGTTGCTGAGTTCCTTGCTGCCGCGGCGGCTGCCATGGTCTTCAAAGCCGCCAATCCCGGCGACAACTGATTCTCAACCGCCCCATTTGTCCCCTGGAAGATTGACAGGAGACAAGCAGCGGCCTAAGGTCTCCCCTGGGTGAGCTGCGACCCTAGGCTCAGCTGGGCAGCAAGGGACCCATCCAAAGCAAATTCATCCAGCCGGGGGGGGAATACCCGAACAGGCCGCACAGGATGCGAAAAGGAGTATGCCCATGAGGCCATTCAGAGCGACGCTGGTGTCCGTTTTTTTTCTTTGTGGAGCAATGCTGATTGGTTCGTGCACAAAGCCGTACCACGACTCGAATGAACGCTATGTGTTCGTGGCGACCAACGTTAAGTTGCCGTACTGGCAGAACGCTGAAGCGGGATTGCTGGACGCGGCCAACGCGGCGGGCGTAAAAGCCGAACTGGTTGGGCCGGAGGGCTATCAGCCGCACGCCGAACTCGGAGCCTTCCAACAGGTGCTGGATCAAAATCCCGCCGGAATTTGCCTTTCCGCTGGACGCCCCGAAATTTTCCAGGCAGCGATTGACCAGGCTATCGCCAGGGGAATCCCGGTTATTTGCGTGGATGCAGATGTGCCACGTTCGAAGCGCGTGTTGTACATCGGAACCGATAACCTGAAAGCCGGACGCGAGAGCCTCAAGCGCATGGCCACGCTACTCTCCGACAAAGGAAACATCGCGGTCATCACCATTGAGGGGCAGAGCAATCTGGACGAGCGAGTCGCGGGCGTCGTGGACGCTTTGAAAAATTATCCGGCACTCAAGTTGACAAAGATCCTGGATGACAAAGGAGAAGCGAAAGGCGCGGCGGACCAGGTCGCCGATTTGGTGCAGAAGAAAGAAAAAATAGACGGCATCATTTGCTTGGAGGCGACCGGTGGCTCGGGAGCTGCGGAAACGCTCCATCGCCTGGGAATGGAAAGCAAGATGCCCATCGTGGCGTTTGACGATGATCCGGAGACTCTGGACTGGATTGAGCAGGGCGTGATCGCCGCGACCATCGCGCAAAAGCCCTACGTCATGAGCTACTACGCGTTAAAGCTGCTCGATGACTTGCATCATAATGCCGTGCAGCAATCCAAAGATTGGCGATCGGCCCTGACGTCGCCGATGCCTGTTTTCGTGGATACCGGCACGGTGGTCGTGGACAAGAGTAACCTCAAGGAATATCGCGCCGGCTTGATGGCTCACGTCAAGCCCCAGTAGGCAGCGGAAGTCAGCTGCTGAAAGACCGAATCTGTGCAGCTACATTTTTTCTGGCGCGTCGATGCCGAGCAGGGCCAGCGCGCGAACCAGCTGCTTTTCGACGATTTCCGTCAAAGCGAGGAGAAAGGCACGCTTTTCGGCCTCCGGTTCCGAGAGGATGTGGTGCTTGTGGTAGAAGTTGTTGAAGGCTTGTGCGAGCTGGAAGGCGTACTTGGCTACGAAGGCCGGTTCTTGCGCGGCGATTGCAGCGTCGCTCGCGTGGTCCAGTATTCCGGCTTGCAGCAATAGTTCCCATAAACCTGCGCCATCCGCGGCGCTCAGAAATTTCCCAGCCGCATCCGGACTCACTTTGCTCGGGCCCGCCTCCGCACCTTTGCGGCGGATCCCGCGGATACGCACCACCGCGTACTGGCAGTACGGCCCGGTTTCGCCCTCAAAACTCAACGCGTCTTCAAAGTCGAACGCGATGATCGTGTTGCGCGTGAACTTCAGGAGGAAAAAGCGCAGCGCACCAGCCGCGATGGTGTGGGCGGTCTGGCTTTGTTCTGCTGGGGACATGTCGGCGTGGCGCCTTGCGACTTCGGCGAAGGCGGCTTCCTCGAGTTTGCTAATCAGGTCGTCCGCCTTGACGCCGAAGCCTTTTCGCCCGCTCATGTCAATAAACGGACGCTTGGCGTCTTCGGCGGAAAGCGTGTAGCCCAGCCCGGCGGCGCAACGGGGAGTCAGGACGACAAAAGCGTAAGAAAAGTGGACGGAGTTCCCGGCCGCTTGTTCGTGACCAAGGCCGCGCAGGCCTTGCGCGACTACGTCTTGCAAATAGGCCTGGCGAGTGTCGATGACGTTGTAAACGCGCGCGGCGGGCTCGCCAAAGTGTGGCGCCGCGAGGTCATCTGCATCGGAGGTCGTGGTCCAGACGGTTTCGCCTGCCGGTGCGTTCAGCCAGCGCTTGTAGTGAAAGTCTTTGCCCAGGAGACCGAATTTCCAGAGCTGGTAGGCGATATCCTTTCCGACGTAGGTGACGGTGCCATTGGAGCGGACGATGATCTTGTCCTGAATATTCTCCTCGTCGTTTTTCTCCGTGCTCTCTCCTGCGCTTTGCTTTGCGGGTTCGGTGTTAGTTCTTTCCCCTCTCTCCGCACGCATCACCCAGCAACCGGCCATTTTGCCTTCGGTGACGAACTCGATTGTCTTGGTCTCCTTCAGCTTGACGAAAGCCGCATCCCAAAAATGCAAGTGGAGAATCTCGCTTTCGCGGGCCAGCAGTTCGTAAGAGATCCCGAGGCGGTGCATGGTTCGAAGATGCAAGCCGACGATGGCGTCGGCCACGACGACTCCCATTTCCGCGGCTTGGTCCTGGCCCTGTTCGATGGCTTTGAGGGTGGCACCACGCAGAACGGCCGCTTGCGCGTTGTCCTGTTCATAGAACTGGGTTACACGCGCGTACAAATCCCAGCAGTGGTAGTCGAAGCCAGGTTGCGCGGCGAGCGCGCGGACCTCAGCTACCGATTTCTTCTCCAGGTGCTGGAAGCCGATGACGACGTCGGCGACTTGCACACCGGTGTTGTCAATGTAGTTCTGCACCTGCACCTTTTCGCCGGCGTCGCGGAGGATACGGGCGATGGTGTCGCCCAGTACCGCATTGCGGAGGTGGCCGATGTGCGCCGATTTGTTGGGGTTGATGCTGGTGTGCTCGACAATGACTTTTTCGTGTTTTGGCACCGCAGTGCTGCCGCTCTTGCTCGTAAGCAAGTGCCAGAAGGCGCCGCGATCAAAAAAGGCGTTGAGATAACCTGCGCCAGCGACTTCGATGCGAGCGATACCTGCGGGAAGGGAAATGCTTGCAGTGATCTCTTGCGCGATCTGCCGCGGAGCGCGCTTTAGCCTCTTGGCGAGCTCAAAACAAACGGGAGACGCGGCTTCGCCCAGGTCAAGCTTGGGCGGCCTTTCCAGGGCGACGGAGATCTCTACACCATATTTTTCGCGAATGTGCGCGGAAAGCGCCCGCTTCAGTTCCTGCTGCAGTTTCAGATACACGTCGCCTCAATTCACTGCCGAAGAATTCTTCAGTATACGTCAGGAAGCCCGCAAATCAGGGCTTGGAAGCGCCTTCCGGAATGAATGGGAAGAGCTTGCGGATCTCTTCTTCGCTGGGCTGGCGGCCGTATTCGGTGATTTCGAAGGCCTCAGCGTGTTGAACCTTAGCGGCTTGCACGCCATAGCGTTTGCCTAGCGCTTCGCGCCACTCCGGTTGCAACTCTCTGGCCGCCAGGGCTTGCGTCGTAAGCCATTTTTTGCGCTCGACGAGATCTTTGGGCACTTGCTCCAATTGTCCGGCGGTCCAAGGCAACCATTCGTAGAATTGCGAGACGTGCGCGTCCAGCATGTTGATCTTCTTATCGAACACATCGTCAATGGCAATCACAATGTCGGGCCGAAACCGCTGCGGCCGCGTGAACCGGTCACTGTAATACAGGAACACTGGGTTCCGCCCTAGAGGCGGAGCATCCGACACCAGGCTCGGAACGATTACCATGTACGACGCATCCTGCACCAGAACGCCTGTATATCGGTGATCCGGATGATAGTCGTTCGGCCGAGGTGCGATTACGATGTCCGCTTTCCATCGGCGAATTTCGCGGATGACCTGATCACGGACTTCCAGAGACGGCAACAGTCTGCCATCGTGGTTGTCCAGCACTTCATATTCGATGCCGATTCGCCGCGCGGCTTCCAGCGCTTCGGCCCGGCGGCGTTTGGCGAGCTCTTCTCCATGCAGAGTCTGGTGTCCAGCGTCGCCGTTGGTGATGGACACGAACTTGACCTTGTCGCCGTGCGCGGCGTACTTAGCCGCCAGTCCTCCGGCTCCAAGGTCGCAGTCGTCTGGGTGCGCGCCGAAAGCAATGATGCGCAGCACTTCGGTTTGCGCGAGTGCGGGCGAGCGTGCGATCAGTCCACTGCAAACTGCAACGACAACGATCCAAAGCAAGCGGGCACGGATCGAGCTGAAGCGGAGACTTGGGTGCGTAACCATTGCATCCTCCGGGGCCAGAATCATACAACGAGCGAGTGACAGCGAACGCGGGATGAGATTGTCGCAAGTTTGACAGCCTTTTCCGTCGCCGATAGTATCGGAATGAGAAAGCCTTTGCGCGATGAAACTGGCCTATTTTGATTGTTTCAGCGGGATCAGCGGCGACATGGCACTTGGGGCAGTGCTGGACGCAGGGTGTCCGCTCGAGGCACTGCGTACCGGCTTGCAAGGATTGCAGGTGCCGGGCTGGACGATTTCGGCCGACAAAGTGTGGAAGAACGGGATGGCGGCGACCTACGCCAGAATCACGACCGAGGAGCAAACCAAGCACCGGACCCTGTCAGCAATTCTGGCGATTCTGGAGAAATCGAACCTGTCAAGGGCTGCCAAGGAAAATAGCAGCGCGATTTTCCGCAAACTGGGTGAGGCCGAGGCGACCGTACACGATGTTCCTATCGAGAAAATTCACTTTCACGAAGTGGGAGCCTTGGACGCGATAGTGGATATTGTCGGAGCGTGTGTAGGGTTTGAGGCGCTTGGGATCGAGAAGTTTGCCTGCTCAGCGCTGAATGTGGGTGGCGGAACGGTGAAGATGGCGCACGGTGTGTTGCCGGTACCCGCACCCGCGACGGCGAGGTTGCTGCAAGGGCGACCCACTTATTCGAATGGTGTGCCGAAGGAATTGGTGACACCGACAGGAGCGGCGATTGTGGCCACGTTGTGCGAGCAGTTTGGCCCGCAGCCGGCGATGAGCGTCAGCGCAATCGGCTACGGCGCCGGAACGGCGGACCTGGAAGAGCAGCCGAATGTGGTGAGGATCATGATTGGCGAGACCGCGGAAAAGACGATCGCTGGATTTGCCGAAGAGATTTCGGTAATTGAAGCTAATCTGGACGACATGAACCCGCAAATCTACGGCTATTTCTCAGAGAAGGCGCTGGCGGCCGGCGCGCTGGACGTTTACACGACACCGGTGCAGATGAAGAAGAACCGACCGGGGACTTTGTTGACGCTGCTGTGCAAACCGCAGGATGAGCGAGCGTTGATGGCGTTGATTTTTGCAGAGACCACGACGTTCGGAGCGCGCTCGTATAGGGCGCAACGGCGGGCGCTTCCACGGGAATTCATGACCGTGCGAACACAGTACGGCGATGTGCGAATGAAGGTGGCGCGGCTGAATGGCAAAATCCGCCACGCCGCGCCGGAGTTTGAAGATTGCAAGAAGCTGGCGGAAGAGAAGCGCGTGCCATTGCACCAGGTAATGGAAGAGGCGAAACGTAACTTCGAGCGGATGTAGCGGCCCCAACTGCCGGAAGTTCCGGGCGCCACGAGCTCGCCGCTGCGCCCTTGAGCAGATCAATCGAGGCCCTAGAGTCTGCGCTCGATTCTGTGTTTTCGCTGAAAGCTGATAACTTATAACCGAGAACTTTTCGATGTCTGGAAAACCCAAATTTTATCTGACCACGCCGATCTATTACACCAACGGCCTGCCGCATATCGGCCACACCTACACCACGGTAGTGGCGGACGTGATTCGAAGATTCAAGCGCATGCGCGGCTACGAAGTGCTGATGACCACCGGTACCGACGAGCATGGCGTGAACGTGGAGCGCGCGGCGAGGAATGCCGGCATTGCGGAGTCCGAGTTCGTTGCGAGAATGGCCGATGCCTGGCGCGCGCTATGGGACGAGCTCGGCTTGTCCGCGGAAGAGTTCGTCCGTACGACAGACCTACGTCACGTGCGCACGGTGCAGTGGCTGTTCAAACAGTGCAAAGAGAATGGCTACGTCTATAAGGGCCACTACACCGGCCTGTACTGCATCTACGACAACTTATTCGTGAATGAGCCAAAGCCCGGGAATCTTTGCCCCGATTGTGACCGGCCGCTGGAGATGCTCACGGAAGAAAACTATTTCTTCAAACTGTCCGCCTTTCAGAAGCCGCTGATGGATTTTTATCGCAAGAATCCGGATTTTATTCAGCCGGAGACACGCCGCAACGAGATCCTTTCGTTTGTGGAAGGCGGTTTGAAGGACTTAAGCATTACACGCACCACGGTTCGCTGGGGCATTCCGGTGCCCAGCGAAGAACCGCACGTGTTTTATGTATGGTTTGACGCCCTAACGGCGTATCTGACGGCGGTGGGCGGCCCGGAGCACGAAAAGCGCGGCTTCTGGCCATGCGATCTGCATTTGGTCGGCAAGGACATCATCCGGTTCCACACCGTGTACTGGCCCGCGTTTCTAATGGCGGCGATGGTGCCGCTGCCGAAGCAGGTGTGGGCACACGGCTGGTTCCTGATGGACGACAAAAAGATGAGCAAGTCCAAGGGCCAGGTCGTCCTGCCGCGGCCGATTGCCAACATGCTCGGCGCGGACGCGCTGCGCTATTTCCTGCTGCGCGAAGTGGTGTTCGGCCAGGATGGCAATTTCAGTTACGAAGCACTCGTTACGCGGTACAACAGCGATTTGGCGAACGGGTTGGGCAATCTGGCGAGCCGCACGGCGGCCATGATCGAAAAGAATTTTGTCGGCAGAATTCCAAAGGCCGGGAAGTTGCAGCCGCAGGACGAAGCCCTGGCAAAGGAAACGCAGTCGGCCATCGGGGACGTGCTGGAGCACTTCGAAGCGCTCAGTTTTGCAAGGGCGCTGGAGGGCATCTGGGCGATCATCGCAGCGGCGGACAAATATCTGACGACGGAAAAGCCGTGGTCGCTGGGCGATTCGGAAGACGATGTACAGCGCAAGACCAATGTATTGGCGACGACTGCTGAGCTATTGCGAATCGTCACCGTGCTGGCGCATCCAGTGTTGCCGGATAGTACCGCAAAAATCTGGACGTTGCTCGGGCAGCCCGGCAAAGTGAGCGATATCGAGCTCGACGGGCTGCGCTGGGGGCAATTGAAGACCGGCGTGCAACTGGGGGTGGCGCAAACGCTCTTCCCGCGGGTTGAAAAGAATGAAGCGATTGAAAGGATGGAATCCATGACCAACGAAGAACTGAATCCGGCGCCGGGTCCGGCCCCGGCGGCGAGTGCTACGGCAACTTCGGGCGGGGCGGCGGTCGCCTCAGCTCCAGCGGCGACGGAGAAAATCGCCATCGAGGATTTTGCGAAAGTCGAGATGCGCGTTGGGCAGATCAAAACTGCCGAGCGGATTGTCGGTGCGGACAAACTGCTGAAGCTCACGGTGGATATCGGCACAGAGATTCGCCAGGTCTGCGCGGGAATTGCGCAGTACTACGCGCCGGAGACGCTGATTGGGCGGAAAGTGGCGGTGGTCACGAATCTGGCTCCTCGTAAATTGCGGGGTGTGGAGTCGAACGGAATGATCATCGCGGCCTCGGTCGGGCCGGAAGGTCGTCCGGTGTTGGCAGGATTCCACGAAGACGTCGAAATCGGCTCCCGGCTGAAGTAGTTTCCCTGATCCAGTGGCCGCCGCAATCCATGAAACTGATCGACTCGCACGCACACATCGATTTTCCGCAATTTGACCAGGATCGCGACGCCATGCTGCAGCGCGCGCGTGACGCCGGAGTGCAGACTCTGCTGGCCATCGGAACCGGCCCGGGGCCGGAAAAGCTCGACGCTGCTATTCCGTTTGCCGAACAGTACGACTGGATCTACACCAGCGTTGGCATTCATCCGCACGAAGCTAAGGAAGTGACGCAGTCGCACCTCGATCGGTTGGCGCGGCTGGCAGCCCATCCCAAGGTGATAGCGTGGGGAGAAATCGGGCTCGACTACTTCTACGACCACTCGCCGCGCGACGTGCAGGCCAAAGTGTTCAGTCAGCAGATGGACCTGGCGCGCAAGGCCAGGCTGCCGATCATTATTCACTGCCGCGATGCGTGGGACGATTGCCTTTCACAACTGGAACGTGAATGGGCGTCCTCGGGACTCGCTGGAATTCTACACTGCTTTACCGGCGCCCTGGATCAGGCGAAACGCGGAATCGAAATGGGCTTCCTGGTTTCCTTTGCGGGAAATTCGACCTATCCGAAGGCCCAGAATCTTCGCGACATAGCGAAAGCTCTGCCGCTCGAGAGCATTTTGATTGAAACGGACGCTCCCTATCTTGCACCACAGGCTTATCGAGGCAAGCGCAACGAGCCCGCTTATGTGGCGGAAGTGGCAAAAACCCTCGCAGCTGTGAGAAACTTAGCACCTGAAGAAGCCGCCGCCGCGACCGCGGAAAATTTTCGGCGATGCTTCCGCATCGCTCGGCCTGAGGTGTCCTAGGGCGGGAAGTCCCACGGGCAGGCATTTGCCGGAACGGGTCACCGGCGCAGGGAGAAGTGCCATCGCGCTTCTGACGGTTAAAGAGATATTTGATCTGGTACGCGACGATCTGGTTCTGGTCGAGCAAGAACTTTCGCGGCAAAGTGCTGCCGCGTACCAGCCAGTGGGAGAAATTACCAGCTACCTGCTGGGCGGCGGCGGCAAACGTCTGCGGCCGGCGCTACTGCTGCTGACCAATGCCTATGCTGGGAAAAACCGGCCGAGCGCCGTTCGCCTGGCAGCGGTCGTGGAGCTGCTGCATAGCGCAACGCTGATTCACGACGACGTTATTGATAACGCGGAAACCCGCCGCGGACGTCCCTCCGCTAATACCCGCTGGGGGAATCACCGTAGCGTCCTGGCCGGCGACTGGCTCTACATGCAGTCGTTCCAAATGGCGTTGCAGGAAAGGAATTTTAGGATTCTCGATGTCTTGATCGACCTGACGCAGAAGATGGTGGAAGGCGAGCTCATTCAACTGGCGAAGATTGGCCGAATTGATGTCAATGAGGACGATGCCCTGAAACTGGCAACTTACAAGACGGCCTGTTTGTTCAGCGGCTGCGCGCGGCTTGGCGCTGTGCTGGGCGGGCTGAGCGGCGCGGAGGAGGAGGCACTGGCGGATTATGGGCGCTATTCCGGCTTGGCCTTTCAGATGGTGGATGATTTGCTGGATTTTACGGCCTCCGCAGAACAGCTGGGGAAGCCAGTGCTGAGTGACTTGAAGGAAGGCAAGGTCACACTTCCGCTTATTTATGCGATGGAGAACGGGCACCGTGAGGCGCGCGAGTTGGTGGCGCGAGTGTTGCAAGAAAAGGACTTCGTTAGCGTGAAGCCGGAGACGATCGTTTCGCTGGTGCACGATTCGGGTGCGCTGGATCGCGCGCGCAGTTTGGCGCACAAGTACGCAGGTAAGGCGAAGGCGTGCATTCGCGGGACGGCGGATTCAGAATATGCGCGGGCGCTCTTGACGCTGCCGGACTTTATTCTGGAACGCGAAAACTAGCAAAAGATTGGGTCTCGCCGCAGAAGTTGCGCAGGCCCGCAAGTAAAGCTTCGCCGCTCCCATGTTGCCTTTCAAGCTGATTTATCACCCAGGCTACGACTTGAATCTTGGCGCGCACGTCTTTCCGTCGCAGAAGTTCCGGCTGCTGTATGAGCTGTTGTTACGCGAAGGGATTGCGGACACTGATGATATCGTGCGGCCTCAGCGCGCGAGCGACGACGACCTGCTGCGGGTGCACACGGCCGAATGGATCGGCAAGCTAAGGAATGGCTCGCTGACAGCGAGCGACATAATGAAGCTCGAAGTTCCCTATTCGCCGGAACTAGCCGAGGCAGTCTGGTTGGCCGCAGGAGGAACGATTCTTGCCGGGCAGCTTGCGCTGCGCGACGGGTTTGCCAGTAATCTGAGTGGCGGTTTTCATCACGCCTACGCCAACCACGGAGAAGGTTTTTGCGCGATTCATGATGTTGCAGTGGGCATTCGTCGGCTGCAAGCGGATGGCGCCATCAAGAAAGCAATCGTAGTTGATACCGATGTGCATCACGGCAACGGGACCGCGCACATCTTCCGCGATGATGGAACGGTTTTTACGCTTTCGATTCATCAGCTGAATAACTACCCGGCACATAAGCCGCCGTCGAATGTGGATCTAGATCTGGAGGACGGTGTCGAAGACCAGGAGTACTTGGAAATCCTTTTGCCGGCGGTGGAAAAGGCGGTGCAAGAGTTTGGTCCCGAAATGCTGTTTTATGTCGGCGGAGCTGATCCATTTTGTGAAGATCAGCTGGGCGGGCTGCGGCTCTCCAAGGCTGGGTTGAAGGCCCGCGATAAAGGTGTGTTCAAGATCGCTCGGTCCCGCAGGATTCCTGTTGTAACGACGCTGGCGGGCGGCTACGCACGTCGGGTGGAAGATACCATTCGCATCCACGCCAATACGATCGTGGCGGGCCAGGAAGTTGCGCGGGAGTCTGCCGCCAGCGCCTGAGATTTGCCCGGCAAAACGGGCGCCGCGCCCTTGTTCTAAGGTTCGGGCGACTTCGCTGCCTTTTGAATGGCGGCATGCAAGTCGTGCTCAACGGTGCTCGGATCGAATCCGTTCTGGCGAAACACGACCCTCCCCGAGCGGTCTAGTATCACCAGCGTCGGGAAAGCGGCGACTCCGAAAAACTCGTCGAGCCCGTCGGAAAAAACTTCCGTGGAGTGTGGTTTTCGACCCGCAAGGTAGGGAGCAACGAGCGCTTCGTCTTCATCACAATTCGCCGACAGAAAACTAAGGCCGCTGTCGCCGGCGTATTGACCTGCCAGCCTTTCGTAGATTGGCTCAAGAGCGTGGCACGGCCCGCACCAAGTCGCCCAGAAGTTGATCACCAGCACTTTGCCCTTTTGCGTTGCAAGCGGAAACGCCGCGCCGTCAGGCGCTTTGCGTAACATCAGGGCAAAGGGGTCCTGTACGTTTGCGTTACGGTGCTCGCGCGGAGGGGCTGTGTTGGCGGTGACCTCGTCAACAGTTCTCAGAAGAAAATCCCCGAGCCCGGCGTCGCTGCCGTGGGCCAAGCGCCATGCGTTGCCGAGCTTTTGGCGGATCTCGCGGCGGCTGGAAGATTTGGTCGCGGTATCAGAGAGCGCAAGCGCCTGCGCATAGTCTGCGGCGGCGGAATCGTAGTTCTTCGCGAGTTCGTCGAGTTCGCCGAGTTTCAGCGCAGCGCTGGCGTTTGGCCGCAAAGCGTAACTCGCTTCGTAGTCCTTCCGCGCGGCCGTATTGTCGTCCAGCCTGGCTTCCAGCTTGCCGCGTAGGCTCAGCACGGAAGATTCGTCGCGAGCTTTCTGATCCGCCCACTCTTCGACTGATACCCGCTTCGACTTTTCGGAAATCGGCGTGGCGTGAACGGCGTCATATACACGGGTGGCATAGGAAATGGCGCGGCGCAGCGCGTCGCGATCGCCGTTGCGTTCGAGCAGCTCGATCGTCAGCAAAGTCATAGAGGTGTCTTCGGGAGTCAAAGCGACGATCCGCTCGGCGTAGTTGGTCGCGCACGGGTCATCATGAAATTGCAGGCAGGCTTCGACCAGCGCGCGGTAGATTTGCGGTCGCTCCGGTGCCGATGGATATTTCTCCAGATAGCCCTGCAGGTTTTTCACCAGGGCTGCGCGGTCGTTCCCGGCATCGCTGATCGCTTTTTGTAACTCTTCCGCGGGAGACGGTTCCTTGGCGTTGCTGGATTTTTGCGAGCTCTTCTTTTCCGAGACAGGCTGCTGGGTATTGGCGGGGAAACCGCGCGCGGGCGGAAACAGGAATGCGGAACAGGCGCACCCGACCATCGCCGCCAGCGCCTTGATGATCATGCATTGAATTGTAACTCGAACCAGTGGTTTAGGAAGCCGGCTCGACTCTAATGCCGCCGGAAACGGTGTGAATCTCGACCCGTCCGCCGGCGTTGCCCACTCGCGCGCGCAAGCTGTGCTTGTCCTGGTCTTCGATTACGATGGGGATTCCGGCCTGGATGTGGCCGGAAGTGGCTTGCGCGGAGAGGTGAAAATTGGCCGAGAGTGGAACAGCAACTTCGACACTCCCGGAAGTAGTCTTCAAATTCCAGAAGCTGTTGGCCGAAGGGTTGCCCCGGACGCTGACCCGGCCAGAGACTGAGTTCGCCGTCACGTCATTGCCCGCGCCGACGATGGTCACGGAGCCACTGGTCGTACCCGCTTCCACTCGGGCGCCCGGCCCGGAGATGTTAGCGGTGCCAGCGATCACATGCACCCGCACATCGCCCTTGATGTTCTTGGCGGTGATGCTCCCGGAAACGGAGTTGGCTCGCAGATCGTCGCCCAAATCCTGCGCGGTAATCGATCCGCTTGCTGAGTTAACCTGCACGCCCTTGTCGATTCTGCTGACGGCAATGGAGCCGGAGGCCGAATCGATCCTAACCGGGCCTTGCACGCCGCTGATGGTCTGCGCACCGGAAGCCATGTAACTGACAACTTCGACGTTATGGGGCATTTCGATCGCGTAGTCGATCGAGACGCCGTTGAAGTTGTGGAAGTCCTTGCCGATCCGAATGACGTCCGGCTTTTGCTCGATTGGAGGATTCGCCGAAATTTCCCGGGCCTGTTTATCGGGGTCGTTGAACAAGAAGCTGTGCGCGCGAACTTCTCCACGTACGTGAACGGTATTGCCGGACGAGCCCGTGATGGTTACCGAGCCGCTGGCATTGGAGATGTCCAGGCGGATGGGTCCCGAGACGGTGTAAGTCTTATCGAAAGAGCCGTTTGACGTCGCGCCGAATGCGCATCCGGCACACCACGCTGCGGCGGCGACAACGGCGAACGCAACGAATAGCTTCTGTGCCCTTTTTGCCCGGAGCATCTTGCCTCCATTGCTCTTGAAATACTTCGCGCTAGGCCCGTGGCGGTGTCACTCCCGCGTCCGAATAACGGCTGAGACAGAACCGCGCTTTCAATTAGAAGTACGCAGAAATCACGCCCGATGTTCCGTGATGCCACTCGACCGGCCCGCGATACATCCCACAAAGCCGGCACGCAGCCTTAGCCGCCCTTGAGCGCCTCATTGAGTGAGCCCTGGCGGTAACCCTCCAGATCCAACGCGACGTACAGGAATCCGGCCGACTTGAACCGTTGCGCGATCTGCGCCGCAATCTCGCTCTTCATCGCTAGCGCCATTTCGTCCGCGGCGATTTCGATTCTTGCCAATTTGTCATGCAAGCGCACGCGAAACTGCCGGAAGCCCAGTTCGCGGAGAATTGCCTCGCCATGTTCCACGAGTTGCAGACGCTCCGGCGTCACTTCGGTTCCATAAGGCAAGCGTGACGACAGGCAGGCTGAAGCCGGCCGGTCCCAGGTCGGGAGACCTGCCCGTTTCGAGAGCGCGCGGATGTGGGCTTTGGTCATGCCTGCGTCGAGCAACGGGGCCAGAACCTTGTGTTCGGAAGCGGCGCGATGGCCTGGCCGGAAGTCGCTGGTGTCATCGGCGTTCACGCCATAGGCCACGGCCGTGAAGCCGCGCTCGCGCGCCAGCTTGCCCAGCACCGTGAACAGCTCATCTTTGCAGTAATAGCAGCGATCGCCTGCGTTGGCGCGGTAGGCAGGGTTATCAAGCTCATGGGTCTCGACGAATTCGTGCCGGACGCCGGTCTTTTTGAGCAAGGCTTCCAGTTCGGACCGGTCGTAGGCGGAGTAGCTCGGCGAAATCGCCGTTACCGAAAGCGCGTTGTCACCCAATACTTGATGAGCCGCCCAGGCCAGGTAGGCGGAATCCGCGCCGCCGGACACGGCAATGAGCAGGGAAGGGAGCGAAGCCAGGCGGGCCAGTAGCGACTCCTCGTTGCGTACGGCCTCGACGTCAGGATCTTGGTTGCGAATTTGGACCAGCGCGCTCATCTTGCAAGAGTATAGCGCATGAGCCCATGCGGACCGTCACGGCGCAACTTCACTTGAAATCCAGCAGTACGTCCACAGTTTGTTTCTCTGCGTTTGGGCGCAGATAGTGCCCGACGTTTTCGTAGTGCACCGGCAATTCGCCAAAAACATCGGGCGGGTGGTTTTGCAAAGCCGTCAAGAAATCCTCGTATTTGATCTTGTCGAAGATGTCGCCTGCTGCAATCGGAAAGCGCGCGCGAACCCGGCTCTCGCCGTTTAGCGACAGTCCGGTGATGACCCAGCCGCCCATGTGGTACTGCTGTCCCTCGGCAATCGCGATTTTGTACGCCACGGTGTGCGCTGCGTCGTTGAACCTCGCTTCTGGCTGAACCGTCGCGTCGAGGTAACCGCGACGGCCATACTCTTCGCGCAGGCGGTCCAGCGCCGCCTCTAGCTCCATGCCGTCGGCAATCGCGCCCGGCTTCAAAGCAAAGTAGTTCGCGAGCGTGAAAGAGGAGAGCACATTGTTGCCGGTCCACTCGGCGCCCGCGAAGTGATAGACATCTCCGGTCACAACGGAAACGTGAACCGGAATCGCCTCCGGAAGTTGCGGTGTCGGCGGGCCGCTCAAGCGAACTTCCGGCGGGCCGAGTTTGGTCTTCAGATAGCCCTGCTTCAGATAAATCGGCCGGATCTGTTCGGAGAGAAAAAGATCAATCGTGGTGCGGGAATACGGCTTGCCAACGATCTCCGAAAGATGTTGCTGGACAGCTGGGTTGGCAGCTAGGCTGGCATCAGAGAATTCTAGGCTGGCGATCTTGAGCTCGGCGCCTTCTACCGTGAACTGCTGAACATTCCCGTCCGCTACTGGATTGCCAATGACCTGGTGCTGGACTGGCAGGTCCAGTTTGTGCGAAGCAAGCAAATCGTGGATGCCATCTGCCGCGCCTTGCACCACGTTGCCGCCCTCAGGCAGCGTGCCGTCAAAAAAAGGAAGCTTCGCGCGAATCGCATCGTTCAGCTCTGAATCGCCAAACCAAGGGAAGTTGTCGTAGTACACGGGCAGGCGCGGCGACTCTGTCACATGAAAATTCAGCGTAACGCCGTCGTTGCGAGTCTTGAAGTCGTACTTCACGGTTGCGAAGAGGCCGCTGGCCACCAGGGCGTCGGCTGCCTTTTGCAACTCGTCACGTCCGACCTGCGCGCCGGTTTGCAGTCCGGTCAGCGCCGCAATCTGTGCCTCGCTCAAATTCTTTTGGCCGTCACTATGAATCTCCCGCAGCGCCGCGGTGCCTGCGCCAGGCGCCTGCGGGAGGGCAACGTATGAAAACGACAACGCCAGCCCTAGTGCCACGCACCATTCCGAACGAGAGAGCTTCATACAAATATTCTTACTCGACTGTGACCGATTTGGCCAGATTGCGCGGTTGGTCCACGTCGCAGCCGCGGCGCACAGCGATGTGATAAGCCAGGAGCTGCAGCGGAATGATCTCCAAAAGGGGCACGAGCAGTTCCGGTGCCGGAGGGAGCTCGATCAGTTGATCAGATGTTTCGCGGGCCAGATGGTCGTTCTGCGTGACGATAGATATCACGATGCCGTCGCGAGCTTTCACCTCTTTGATATTGGAGACGCTTTTCTCGTACAGCGTCACCGAGGCCGGGTCGTTGTCGTCTCGGGTCGCCAGCACCACTACCGGCAGATTTCCGTCAATCAGGGCATTGGGCCCATGCTTCATCTCGCCTGCGGGGTAACCTTCGGCATGGATGTAAGAAATCTCTTTCAGCTTTAGCGCGCCCTCCAAAGCGATCGGATAGTGGATCCCCCGCCCGAGATACAGAAAATCAGAACAGCGGAAAAACTGGCGCGCCAGCGACTCGTAAAATCCGGAGTGATCTGCTTGCAGAATGGTTTCGATCTTGTGCGGGATGGTGGTGAGTTCCTGCAGGAGCTTCTTTGCAGCGCCGGCCGAAAGCGCGCCGCGTGCTTCCCCAAGATGCACAGCGAGCAGAAACAGCGCAGTGAGCTGAGACGTGAACGCTTTTGTCGAAGCCACGCCGATTTCGGGCCCGGCGTGCGTCAAAATCGAGCCAGCCGCTTCGCGCGTGATCATCGATCCCAGGACGTTGCAGATCGCCAGTGTTGGCGAACCTTTTTGCTTTGCCTCGCGCTGTGCTGCGATCGTGTCGGCTGTTTCGCCCGACTGGCTGACGCAAACCGTTAGCGTCTTGTCGTCGAGGATGGGATCGCGATAGCGAAACTCGCTGCCGTAGTCCACTTCTACCGGCAGGCGCGCCAAGCGCTCAATCATGAACTTGCCGGCAAGCCCGGCGTGCCAGCTCGTGCCACACGCCACAATGCGGACATTCTTGAATTCGCGGAACTGCTCCTCGGTGATGTGCATGTCGCCGAGATAAATTTTTCCGGTGTCCTGAGAAATGCGGCCCAATAGCGTGTCCCGCACGGCACGGGGCTGCTCGAAAATTTCTTTTTGCATGAAATGTTTGTAGCCGCCCTTTTCCACCATGATCGGATCCCAGGCGACGTAATGCGGCTTGCGCCCGACGGGCTTGCCATCGTGATCCATTACGCGCACCCCAGACTTGGTGACCACGGCGATGTCGCCGTCAGCGAGGAAGAAAATGTTTCGCGTGTGCTCGAGTAGGGCAGGAATGTCGCTGGCCACGAAGTACTCGCCCTCACCGAGTCCGATGACGGCCGGAGGCCCGAGCCGTGCAGCCACGATCTTGTCCGGATCGCTTGTGGAGAGCAGAACCAGCGCGTAGATTCCGCGAATCTGAGTTAGCGCTTTGCGTACTGTTTCTTCCAGAGGAAGCTTGCCGTCGGCACCATGCAGATTCTTCTCGACCAAATGCGCAACGATTTCGGTATCGGTCTCAGTAACGAACTTGTGGCCTTCGCGCTGGAGCATCTCTTTCAATTCCAGATAGTTTTCGATGATGCCGTTGTGCACCACTACGATTTCACCGCTGCAGTCCCGGTGCGGATGCGCGTTCTCTTCGGTTGGTCGGCCATGCGTAGCCCAGCGCGTGTGACCAATTCCGTAGGCACCGTCGATCGGAGATTTTTGCATCGCCTCTTCCAGGTTGCGCAGCTTGCCCGAGGCGCGGCGAATCTCCAGCTTGCCGTTTGAGTCCACCACGGCGATGCCTGCGGAGTCATAGCCGCGATACTCCAGCTTGCGCAGCCCTTCAATGATTATGGGAACGACTTTTTTCGGGCCGATATAGCCCACAATTCCGCACATCTGGGAAGTCTCCTGCGAGGTCTATGAAAAGCGTAGCATGTGAGGGAAAGGCGGCACTCATCAAAAAAGGAATGATTCGATTGGAATAGAGTGGTGTTGGGCGCGTCAATCCACGATCTCGAAGCGATATTCTTCGATCACCGGGTTGGTCAGCACGTCTTTCGAGATTTTTTCCAACTGTTTTTGCGCTTCGTCGTGGGTCCAGCCGTCCAGGTTCAACACAAAGAATTTGCCTTGGCGAACGTCCGTGATGGCTCCATAACCAAGCCCGGAAAGCGCGTGCTGAATGGTCTGGCCCTGTGGATCAAGAACCGTACGCTTCGGCATAACCCAAACGTGTGCCTTCATGCCCAGAATTATAGCAGTCTTTCCCGCGCTGCCTCGCGCTGCCGGTGATTCATTTCGTTGACCACTACCGCCGACTCCCATAGAATTCGCGCAAGTTCTCGGCCGTGGGGTAGCTCAAGATCCTGGGTTCGACCAAGGAACACCGCTCAGGAGCCATCCAATGAGGTCAGCGAAAAGTAAAATCGGCATAGGTAGCGGCTCGCTCGTACTCCTTGGCGCTTTGGCGACCGGCAGCGTGGCGCAGAACACCACCGGGAGGCACATTAAAGCCGAGCGGCTCCAAGAGACATTGGCAAAACTCAGCGAATTTGGCCGCAATCCCGACGGGGGCGTCACCCGTTGGGGATTTTCTGAAGAGGACATGGCCGCACGAAGGTACGTGATTGGTCTGATGGAGGATGCCGGCCTCAAGGTGCGCGTCGACCCCGCTGGGAACATCTTCGGACGCCGCGAAGGCTCGGACAAACTTCCGGCGATTCTTTTCGGGTCGCACATCGATTCAGTGCTGCACGGCGGAAACTACGACGGAGACGTCGGCAGCCTGGGCGCGATCGAGGTGATGAGGTCGCTGAAAGACCGTGACGTCCAAACACGCCACCCGCTGGAAGCGGTGATCTGGACCAACGAAGAAGGCAATCACTTTGGGGTGGGCACGCTGGGCTCGGGAATCGCTGCGGGAGATATCGGCCCTGAAGTCCTGGAACGCAAGGATGACCAAACGCTGACGCTCGCCGACTGGCTCCGAAAATACGGCCAGGATCCTGCGCATCTGACGGACGCCCGAATTGCAAAAGGCTCGCTGGCCGCATACGTGGAATTGCACATCGAGCAAGGGCCGAAGCTAGACGCAGAAAAGATCCCGATCGGAGTGGTGCAGGGAATTGTCGGGTTAAAGCGGTGGCAGTGCGTTTCATCCGGTATGGCGAATCACGCCGGAACGACGCCGATGGATCGGCGGCGCGACGCCCTGGCCGCCTCTTCTCGCATGGTGTTGGCCGTGAGGGAAATCGTGCGAAGCGAAACTGGCCAGCAGGTCGGAACGGTTGGCTACATGAAAGTGGAGCCGGGCGCAATCAACGTGATACCCGGGCGGACGGAATTTCCTGTGGAACTGCGCGACCTGGAAATGGCCACGGTCGATCGCATGTGGACGAAAATCCAGTCGGCCATCGAAAAAATCGCCGCCGAAGAGCGTGTTGGCACGCAGTGCAAGCAGATTGAAAACGTCGAGCCTGCTCGCAGCGATCTAGGGATTCAGAAGGTCATACGCCAGTCGGCGCAGGCGCTTGGCTTGGCGACACTGGACTTGCCCAGCGGAGCGGTTCAGGACGCTCAGGAAGTCGCACGCGTGGCGCCGATGGGAATGATCTTTATTCCCAGCCGCGATGGCATCAGTCATTCGCCAAAGGAGTATTCGGCGCCGCCGGACATCGCCAATGGCGCCGAAGTGTTGTATCGCACCATTCTGGAGCTGGACGCAGAACTCAATCATTATTAGATTGGGCGCCCGATGAGAAAAACGTGCAGCGCGATTTCGATGGTCCTCAGTCTGTTGCCGGCCGCCGCGGCGACGCAAAACGCAAAGCTGACTGCCGTAGCTACCCTCAAAGCAGGGGCTGCGGCAGTGAAGACTACTCCGTTTGGCCCAAATCCAGATTGGAAGGGACCGATCCTGCCGAGCGGTGTCTGGGGCGACAAGGAGCACACAATTTATCTAGCCGGCTTCGGAAACGACCGCCCGGCGACTGGGATGCACGATGACCTGTGGGCTAGAACGCTGGTTCTGGAGTACGGGGACAAGAGAATTGCGATCGTTTCTCTGGATTTGATCGGTTACTCGCAGGACAGCGGCGATTTCGGCTTGCAGCATGCGAAAGCGCTGCTTGATCCTGCGCTTGGAATTCAGGAGGTACTGCTCACCTGCACGCACAATCACGAAGGGCCGGACACCATCGGACTTTGGGGGGCGAGCCAACAGAGCGACGGCAAGTATCGGGACTATCTTGAATTCGTAGACCGCCAGATTGCCAAGGCCGTCGGGTTGGCAGCGAGCAACCTCGTTCCGGTGCGAATGAAACTGGGCGCGACCACGCCGAAACAATCGCCTTCACTGGCCGACCTGCAGACGCGCACGGGTGGCCGACCCCCGCAGTTCTTTGACCAAGAGCTGCGAGTGATGCAATTCCTGGCTAGCGATGGATCACATTCAAAAAAAGTGGTGGCGACCCTGGTGAACTGGAATACGCACCCGGAATCAATGGAAGACAAAAACACGATATTAACGTCGGATTTTCCAGGCGCCCTGCGCGACGCTCTGGAGAAGGAATACGGTGGTGTCGCGGTCTATGTTTCTGGGGACTTGGGAGCGGTCGAAATCGTAGGGGACAACCAGCGTGCCGCCAAGCTCCGCATCACCTTTGACGGCAAATCCTTCCCGATGGATCCCCAGAGCAAAGCCGACAGTTTTACGTTTACGCGGACCGAAGCCATCGGACGCGACGTGGCTAAGGCAGCGATTGAAGCGCTAGGACATGGTCAATGGTCGGCTGTGACTGGGATTGAGTTGAAGCAGGCCGAATTCCACGTGCCCATGGACAATGCCGGATACGCGTCGCTGATCGAAAAAGGTGTGCTCGCAAAACCGGCGGGGTGGGATAGTGCACAGGGTTTGCAAGTAGTGACGCGAATCTACTCGGTCCGTTTTGGCGACGCGCAAATTCTCACAACGCCCGGCGAACTCTTTCCCGAAGTGTTTTACGGAGTAGCGGCGCATGGCCGGACCGATTGTCCTGCGGCTGCGACCGGCAGACCGGCGGAGCCGGCACTGCGCCCGCTGATGACCGCAAAGTACAAATTCGTTTTTGGCTTGTCGCCTGAAGAGCTGGGCTACCTGGTGCCCGGCTACGATTTTCACTCGCCGTCATTTAGCGAACAAGGCATGCAAGAAGCGCCGGATGAATGCTCGGCCCAAGGTGTCCCAAATCACTACCACGAGACCAACTCGGCGAGCTCCATGCTGGCAACTGGTTATGCTTGCATCGCCGCGGAACTGCTGAGCGGTAAGCCAGGCCCGAACGAACCGTGCGCATCCTTTAGGACTCTGGCCCCGAAAAATTGATCCCGGCCGCAACTCTAAGCAGAGTGCCGCTCCGCCCGTAAAGCACTTGCCTGGTCTGAGGCGATGTTAAACACCTTGTCGAGCTTGGTGATCTGCATCAGGCGCAGAACACCTGGGCTCGGTCTCACGATTGTGAGGCGCCCGCCGTGGCCTTGCACCGTTGCATAAGATCGCACCAGTTCGCCGAGGCCCGCGCTGTCAACATACTCGAGGCGCTCGAGATCGAGCAGAATCTGTTTGTAGCCAAAATTGAGAAAGTTCTGGATCGATTCGCGCAGCAGGGCGTTTCCGTCGGTCAGCGTGAGTTTGCCGCTGAATTCGGCCATAGCGCCTCCCGGGATCCGGCGGAAGATTACGCTGGTTCGCGTCGATCCGCTCCGTTTCATATGGGCGGCGAGCTCGTCGAAAATCTGACAGGCAGTCACCGCGTCTCTGGGCGAATTGGTGCGCACGATGACGACCGACTGTCCTTCGTTCAGCAGTTGCTGAAAAAACTGCTTGTCTTGCGCTGAAGCGGTCCCCATCAGGGACGAGAAAAGGCTGGCCTCGGAAGACCAGGGATTCGCGTTCGGATTCCCCGAAGTCGCAGTGTTGCCGCCGCCAATTCCCAGGGCATAGACCAGGCCCAGGCCCGGCATGAGCGATCCGGATTGCACGGCGTGCATGGGAGAGCCCGCCGCCAGAGATTCACTGGCGCTCATCCGCTTGCTGACCTGCTCTGCGTCTTTCTGGGATCCCGTGAGATAGACGACGCGGTGTTCGGGAATTTGATTCTTCAGGAGGCGCAACAGCGCTTCTTCAGCACGTTCGCTCGAAGCAAAAATACCAATCGCTGTGTCCATAGGGAGCTCCAGTCTTTGATGCTGGCGACCTTCTTCCTTCCGAGCGCCAGGTTCGCCCTGTGGAGGTTTGGGGACTCATTCGGCGGGCGCTGGACCAGGGCGAACGCAAGGCGACTAGATACAGCGGCACGGGGAAGGGCCGTCGGTTGATCCGCACCCATCAATTGGCGTGAGTCTACGCTACGTCCACCGAGGATTGTCAACGGCTATGTTGGTGGCCAAGGCCTTAGGCACGAAGATCCGAGGGTATCAAGCGCCGAGCTATGCGGCTGGAAATTGGTCGAGAAAAGTCTTTCGCTCGGCATCCGGCAGAAAGGCATATTCGAAAGCGTTGCGATTGATGGCTACGAGGTCGGCGATGCCCAGTCCCATTCGCAGTACGGCGGCGTTTTCTTCCAGCAAAGACGTATGAAACATGGCGGGATCGTCGGTGGAAATCGTGACCGGTATGCCGTGGCGGAAAAGTTTGCGTAGAGGATGCCTCTCCAGTTTAGCGTGTGTCGTATTGAGCTGGATATCGAGAGCGTTGGTGAGCAGATTGCTCGTGGGACAGACTTCCAGCGGAATTCGCCGGTTCGCCAGCGTATTCATTACGGCAGAGCTGCGAATCGCGGCGATGCCGTGCCCGATGCGTTCTGCGCAAAGAATGTCGATGGCGTCTTGAACTTGTTCAGGGCCGCCTGTTTCGCCTGCATGAGCTACCAGGTGCAGGCCGTGCTCGGCGGCCAAGCGGTAGGCTTTGCGAAATTCCTGCAACGGTAGAGAAAGTTCGTCCCCACCAAGTCCAAATGCAATTACTCCCTCGTTGTGAAGGCTGGCCGCTAAACGCGCGACCTCCAAAGCCGGCTCCGCCCCGAACTGGCGAACCGCATCGAAAATGAATTGAACTTGCGGTCCGGTCCCAGCTTCTGCGTGCCGGCGGAACACGTTGCGAAGCGCAAAAAAGTTGCCAGATACGTTTTGTTTGCGCAGGAGCATGACGCCGACCGACAGCGTGATTTCTGCGTATACGACCCCCTGCTCATGCAGGGTGACGGCCGCGTCTTCGGCAAGCGCGGCGTAGTCTGCCGCTTCACGCAGAAAGGAGGTTGCCCATTTGTAGAGTTCGAGGAACTGCGAGAAGCCACGCAAGGCATAGCGGGAACGGACTTCGTCCCAATCCGTCGGAACTGAATATTTTTGCGCCAAGGCCATTACCCGCTGCGGCTGCAGCATGCCCTCGAGATGGAGATGAAGTTCAGCCTTGGGGAGCGCGCGCAGCGCGGTAAGAGTTTCGCGAGATACGGTCGTCACCCAATCAGTTTAGCAGGGCAGAAGGCGTGCTTAGAGAGCACGACTAACGGGGCAACTGCGGCTGGCCGGCGTTTTTCCACGCCGTGAACCAGAATGAACCTACGTCGGTGGCAGCGTCGGAAATCTGGCGAATCAGAACCGCACCGGACTGATTGTAGAAGTGATCGTAATACTCGTCGGTGTAGGAATTCAGGCCGCGGCGGGAATCGCGGTCAGCTAGCAAGATCGACTCCAGCCAGCTATGCGCGCTGAGGCACGCGTCGAAGGCGTGGTCGGTGGGGTCAGCAATGAAGACAGCATCGTTGGGCCGCATGAAGAAGAAAGAAGAGTAGCGGTCGATCAGAATCGTTCCAAAGCGATCGTTTGCTCCGCTTTGCCCGCTCAAGTGACCGTCAAAATTGTCGGTGGTATTGAACGGATCATGTGCGGCGGCCACATAGTTAGCCAGGATCGCCGCGTTCAGTTTCGCTTCTTCCCACTTTCCTTCCTGCATGGCCTCGGTCAGTTTTTGACTGTAAACGCCGATTTGCCACGGTAAGAGACCGTTCGATTCCAACTTGGATTTTCCGAATTTGGCCACCGCGGCCCGGTAACTGCGCGGGAGCGCGTCGAACGGAAACCGGCCATATTTTTCCAGATAAAGAAACTGATTCTTATGGTCGCCGTTTGGCTTCCCAACGTTTTCAAAGGGATCATTAACATGCTTGAGCAGGATGGCGCGATTGGCATCGAAGAATTGGCGTAGCTCCGGCGGCAGGGTGTCAATCGCGCGGTTCAGAATCAACCGGTTGGCGTTTCGGCCCCAGGCGCGCGCTGGCTGAGGTGCCAGAGCAAGGCCCAGGGCAAGTCCGAAAACGGCGCAAAGTTGGACTCGACGGAACATAAAGGCGCGGCCTCGAAATCACTTAGAAGCTTGCAACCCCAGGGTGCTGCGCTTGCGGCTGTAAGAAAAGTAAATCACAAGTCCGATGGCCAGCCACACAAAGAAGCGGATCCAGTTCATGATGGGCAATCCCGCCATCAAAAGGATGCAAGTGAGAATGGTGATGATTGGAGCGATGGGGCCGCCGGGCGCACGAAACGCGCGGTGACGTTCAGGCTCGCGGTAGCGCAGGATCAAAACGCCACCTGCGACCAGGGCGAAAGCGAAGAGCGTTCCGATATTGGAGAGATCGGCGAAGGTGCCGATGTCGAGCAAGCCGGCTGGGATCCCCACGACGAAGCCGGCCACCCAGGTAGAAAAATCGGGAGTCAGATAGCTGCGATGGATACGACTGAAAATCTTAGGAAAGAGGCCGTCGCGCGACATCGCGAACCACACGCGGGCCTGGCCGATCTGAAAAACCAGCAGAGAAGAGATCATGCCCATCAGCGCGCCAATCAGAACAACCAGCCGCAGCGTGGACGCGTCGAAATGTTTCAGCGTGTTGACTACGGGCGCCGCGTCGTCGCGCAAAGTATGCCAGGGGACCAGCCCAGTTAGAACCACGACCACGGCGATGTACAGCAATGTGCAAACTATCAGCGTGGCGATGATGCCGCGCGGCAAGTCGCGCTGCGGGCTCTTGCATTCTTCCGCAGCCGTCGAAACCGAATCAAAGCCGATATAAGTGAAAAAGACAATCGAGCCGCCAGTCAAAACACCGGGCCAGCCGTTGGGCGAAAAGGGATGCCAGTTCGCTGGATGAATGAAGCGCGAGGCGAAAGTGACGAACGCCAGAATCGCAACGATTTTCAGGAACACCATCACGTTGTTGGTTTCCGCCGACTCGCGAATGCCGCGCACCAGAATAACCGTGAGAATCATGACGATGATGAATGCCGGCCAGTTGAAGCCGAAGTGCCAGCCCGGGCCGTAAATCATGTTGCCTTGCAGGTCGCTCAGGCCACTCGGCAAGTACGCGGGTGAGATCCAGCGCGGATTGGGATGCAAGCCGAACCAATCCAGCAAATTCACGATATGTTGCGAAAATCCGACGCTCACGGCCATATTGCTCACGGCGTATTCCAGAATCAGGTCCCACCCGATAATCCAGGCGATGAGCTCGCCCATTGTGGCGTAGGTGTAGGTGTAGGCACTGCCGGCAATGGGGATCATCGCGGCGAGCTCGGCGTAACAAACAGATGCAAAGCCGCACACGATGGCGACCAGCAGGAATGAAAGCGCGATCGCGGGTCCGGCACCCGGCCGGCCAAACGAAGCGGAATGATGCAACAAGTATTCCAGGAGCGGTGCATTTAAGATGGAGGAGGTCTGGAACTCCTGGCCGGCGATCGCAGTGCCGACGATGGTGAATATGCCGGACCCGATCACCGCGCCGATACCGAGAGACGTCAGGCTAATCCAACCCAGGGACTTTTTCAGCCGGAGTTCAGCACCTTCGCAATCAGAAATCAGTTGGTCAATATTCTTGCGGCGGAAGAGGAGTGATGCCACTCAGCGTCTCCGGGAGCGTTAGTGAGCCAAAGAAGTTCGTGACACACTCTATCGCGTGCGGCGACGGCGCGCAACTTAGGGGGAGTCAGTCCATGCGGATAGACTACGCCGGTTGCAGTTGCGCGTAGCGTTCGACGAACTTTTTGGTTCCGCGCCCGGGAAAGGTGACGGAAAGGCGCCGGTCGTCTTCGTCGCCTTCGACGGCGACGATGGTGCCGACGCCGAACTCCGGATGGCGAACCCTACGGCCCAGCAAAGGGTTGGTATCACCGCCGCGCCGGGCTGCCGATCGGTTAAAGCTTGAAGCATTCGTCCCCCGGAACGGCTGGCGAACCGCCGGAGTCGCTCCACGACGAACGCGGCGCCGGACTTCGTCTGCGGAATAGGAGTATTCGGGATCCGGCTCGTAACGGCGACTTTCGCCGATTTCGGCCATGGAGCCGCGCACCGTATCCACCAGCTCGCTCGGAACTTCGGCCAGGAAGCGCGAGGGCTCCGAGGCCCGAAGCTGTTGTTCGTTGCCAAAGATCCGCCGATAGACAGCCCGCGTCAGAGTAAGACTTTTTCGTGCTCTGGTCATCCCTACATACACGAGCCGCCGCTCTTCCTCCACGCCTTTTTCTTCGTTGACCGACCGGTTGTGCGGGCAGATGCCCTCTTCCAGGCCAGTTAGAAAAACGTGATCGAACTCGAGACCCTTGGTGCTATGCAGCGTAATCAGCGTGACGCCAGGTTTGCCTTCGTAGGCATCGGCATCGCTGACCAGGGCGGCGGCGTCCAGAAAATCTGTGAACGACTCGCCGGAGTCGGTGCTTTCGGCCACCGCTCGCACCAATTCCTGCAAGTTCTCAATGCGCGCTACGTCCTCCGGCGCGTTCCGGTCCTTCAACAGGTCCATGTAGCCCGTCTCTTCGAGAACGAAATGGATAAAGTCGGCGGGCTCTTTTTCGTTTAGGGCGGACTGGATCCGCGAAATCAGGTCCAGGAAGGCCCGCACCGGAGCGACGGCGCGGCCGGTATCGGAGGAGGTCACCGTATCCTCGATCGCCGCCCAGAGTGACGTGTCATTTCTTTGCGCGAAGTCCCGCAGCGCTTCCAGAGTCGTCTTACCAATGCCGCGCGGCGGCACATTCAGTACCCGCAGAATCGCGATATCGTCTTCCGGGTGCATGGCCAGCCGCACATAAGCCAGCGCATCTTGCACTTCGGCTCGTTTGTAAAAGCTGAAACCGCCAACGAGCTTGTAGCGGATGCCACGGCGCCGGAAGACTTCCTCGAAGGCCCGCGATTGGAAGTTCGTTCGGTATTCAACCGCGAAGGTCTGGTCAGGGTCGTCGTCCAGAAGGTTTTGCAATTCGCCAGCGACAAATTCCGCCTCCGCCTGTGCGTCACGGGCCTCAAAGTAGCGAAGATTCGTCCCGGCCGGCTGCTCGGCACGCAACGTTTTGCCGAGACGGTCGGTGTTGTTTTTGACCACCGCTCCCGCCGCGTCCAGAATACTTTGGGTTGAGCGGTAGTTGCGCTCCAAGCGGATGACTCTGGCTTCCGGAAAATCGCGGGCAAAGCTGAGCAGAATGCTCACATCCGCCCCGCGCCAGCGGTAGATGGACTGATCTTCGTCGCCGACCACGCAAATGTTGTGATGTGCACCGACCAGCAGGCGCAGCAGGTCGTACTGAACACGGTTTGTGTCCTGGTATTCGTCCACGTGAATGTAGCGAAAGCGGCCCTGCCACTTTTCGCGTACCGCTGGGGATGCGCGTAGGAGATTTGCCGAACGCAACAGCAGATCGTCAAAATCCAGGGCCCGGCTCTGGGCCAGGATCTTCTGGTACTGGGCGAAAATGTCGGCGGTCTGCCGGCCGTCCGGTGAAAACGCTTCTCGCCGCATCTGTTCCGGGGTTTGCGCGTGATTCTTCGCGTAGCTGATGCGGCTTAGCACGTTGCGAGGTTGCAGATCGTCGCCCTCAATTTTCAGCGCTGCCATTGCCAGCTTGATTGCGGAAAGCTGGTCCGTGTCGTCAAAGATGGAAAAGTTCGAAGGCAGGCCGGCCGCGGCGGGCTCTCGGCGCAACAGACGCGCACACAATGAATGAAACGTCGAGAGCCACGGCCTCTCGGGCGGCACTCCCGCTTTCAACAAGAGATTGGTCACCCTGTTTTGCATTTCTTCGGCGGCTTTGTTGGTGAATGTCACTGCGAGAATGGATTCTGCTGGCGTGCCGCGCGCGATCAGATTCGCCATCCGGTAGGTGACAGCACGTGTCTTGCCGGTTCCCGCGCCGGCCAGGATGAGCACCGGCCCCTCGGTCGTTTCGGCGGCAAGGCGTTGTTCGGGATTGAGACCGTCAAGAAGGTTTTGCATTGTTTGCGAGAAAGAAAATTGTGATGAAGCAATGTTAACGGAGGGAGACAAGCGGCGCAAATTACGTAAGGCAATGACCGGATCTTGCGATCCATCATTATTTCGACGCGGGCCGGCTTAGGTCAATGTCGAAGTACATCAAATTGCGATTTCTTTCCAAAGATGTGAGATCGGGGATGTAAAGGCGGGCGTTCTGAAGCAAGTCGAACTGGCCTTGGAGGTCGAAATAGAGAAGTCCTGCCACGGTGCCATGCGGAGCGACGACCGCGTCGTGCAATCCCGCATCCTCCGCGAGTTTCTTGTACTCCTGCCAGTTCTTGTCGCGGCCGCCGGTCGAAGAAGGCAAGGGCAGAGGCAGGCGCGGCTTATTGGCTTTGATTTTTGGGTGCAGGACGGTGTCCGTGAGCTCATCGGAACTGAGGGGCGGAAGCTCCTGCCGATTGTCGTCACCAAAATTGATGTTCAGCCGAATGCGTTCGATGGCGATGCGGATGCTCCCGTCGGAATCGTTGCGAAAAGTCATCGTGATCGCCACAACGCCGGAGCCGAAAGGCGTCTTCTTTGGGAATGCCGGTTTGTAGCGGTCTGCCGAGAGCCACGGATCGGCGGCGATGGTTAGCCCTTCGTGCGAGTCGAGCGCGGCCGCAGTCAGCGGCTCGGTGGATCTGGATTGCGCCGCGCGCAGCGTTGGGGGCGGCGTACCATACAACAACGCGGCCACGGAGAAGGCCAGCGGCACGACAAGAGTCAGCGGCACGATGCGGGCATTCTTCATGCGGTTATAATAAGCTTTTTGCATCTCGACGCCTTCGATTCCTTGGGAATGTGCAGGGTTGCCCTGCGCCCAGTGGATCAGACCGGAGCCTTGCGGAGTGTATCTCGTTTACAGCCTGCTGATGGGGCTCGCTGCAATCTTGTTGACGCCGTATTGGCTGATCCAGGGCATTCGCCACAAAAAATACCTTTCCAATCTTGGTAAGCGGCTGGGATTCTCTTTTCCAGCGCTGGAAAAGTTGCCAGCTGAAGGGCGGGGAGCGATCTGGCTCCATGCCGTCTCGGTCGGAGAAGTTCTGTCGGGGCTGACGCTTGCCAAACGGCTCAGAGAGCAGTTTCCGGAACGGCGGCTGGTGGTTTCAACGACCACCATCACCGGGCAGGCCCTGGCGAAAGAACGCATGCCGTTCGCGGACGCGGTGATCTACTTTCCATTGGACTGGACCTTGTGCGTCAAACGGGCATTAACTGCGGTACGTCCGGCCCTGGTGATCGTACTGGAAACCGAGCTCTGGCCGAACTTCCTGCGCGAAGCTTCACGGCGCGGTGTGCCAGTGATTTTTGTTAGCGGGCGGATTTCGGACCGGTCTTTTGCGCGATCGCAATCCTGGCTCCGTGTAGCGGGCTTCTTTCTGCGGCCTTTTTGGAAGGATGCGCTGGGGCGAGCCTTTGGCTTCTGGATGCAAAGCGAGCGCGACGCTGAGCGCGTCAGGCAGTTAGGCGCCCCGGCGGAAAAAGTGCACGTCGGAGGAAATCTGAAATACGATTCGGAGTTGCCGGAAACATCTCCTCTGGCCAAGTGGCTGGAGCAGGAGGTCGGCCGGGCTGGCCGACGGCCGCTCATCGTGGCTGGAAGCGTAGTGGCAACCGAAGAGCCGCTGGCCCTGATCGCGTTCGGTGTGGCGCAAGGCGAATTCCGCAAGGCGCTGCTGGTACTGGCGCCACGCAAGCCCGAGCGCTTTGAAGCCGCAGCGCAATTTATCGAGGATTCGCACCAGAAATGGGTGAAGCGGTCGGATCTGCGAGTTCCTACGCCCTCAGGTCAGACGCCAAACGGCAGTCTGACTGGCATCGGCGACGGCGTCGGCGTGCTTCTGCTGGACAGCATTGGAGAACTGGCTTCTCTCTACCGCTTGGCGGATGGCGTCTTCGTCGGCGGATCCTTAGTGCCGTCAGGGGGGCACAACATTCTGGAGCCGGCGGCGTTTGGAAAAGTGCCGGTCTTTGGCGAGTCCATGGAAAACTTTTCTGAAATCGCGCGACGGTTTCTCGGAGAGAACGCAGCGCTGCAAGTAGGGAGCCCGGAGGATGCCGGAGTCGCGTGGATTGAGTTGCTTCGCAATCCGGACCGCAACCAGAAAATGGGCGAAGCCGCCCGGCGGCTGGTGGAAGAGAGCCGTGGCGCGACGGACCGCGCAGTAGAAACGATCCTGGGGATCCTGGAACAGGAAGGAACGCGGAGTTGAATGAGGTGGCCGTTGCCGATCCGCATCCTTCTCCTTCCTTTGTCGTGGATTTATGGCTTCTTGGTCCGTTCTAAGACAATCTTGTACACCAGCGGAATTCTTTCGCGGAAGCGCCTGAACGGCACAGTGATCAGCGTGGGAAACTTGACGCTCGGCGGAACTGGCAAGACGCCCATGGTGATGTGGCTTGCGGAAAAATTCCTCGCGGAAGGCAAGCGGGTCGCGATTTTAAGCAGGGGCTACCGAGGCTCAGGAAAAAGCAGCGACGAAGTGAATCTCCTGAAGCGGCGTTTGGATGGCCGGGTACGGTTCGGAGTGGGCGCAGATCGGTACTCTGAAGGCCGCAGGCTCGAGGTGTGCGAGCCTGTGGATGTATTCCTGCTGGATGACGGCTTTCAGCACCTGAAACTCGCGCGCAACGTGGATATTGTCATGTTGGATGGCTCCAAGCGGCTGCAAGACGAATGGCTGGTGCCAGCCGGCACTCTGCGCGAACCGATCAGCGGTTGCCGACGATCCGATTTGCTGGTAGTCACGCGAAAATTCGAACGGCCGCCTCTCGAGGCCAACGACTCCCATGAGCATCAGCTGTTTTATGCGCAAACCCGTCTCCTCGGCTTTCGAAAACTTGCCGATTCGGCCCCGCCAATCTACCTGAGCGAGATCGTACCCGGGTCATTTTTCGCATTTTGCGGAATTGGGAATCCGGATGGATTTCGAAATGATTTGGAGCGCTGGCATGTACCGCTGGCGGGAACGCAGTTCTTCCGGGACCATCACCGCTATACGCCGGCGGATGCTGCTCGACTGGAGCGGAACGCAGGGAAAGCCGGAGCCCAGGCACTGGTGACGACCGAGAAGGACGAAGAAAATCTACGCGGCGTGAACTTTGCGCTGCCGGTTTTTGTTGCAGTAATCGACCTCGTGTTCAGTTCGGAAAGTGAATTTGTGCCCGCGCTGGAGCGAATTCTGAAGGAACGCCGGAGCCGGACGTCGTGAGGCTGTTGATTCGCGCGACGAATTGGGTGGGCGACGCCATCATGGCGTTGCCGGCGTTGCATGCCGTCCGGGCACGCTTCCCAGACGCTCACATCGCCATTCTTGCTTTGCCGTACGTGGCGCAAATCTATGACGGGCAAGGTATTGCCGACGAGTTGGTCGTCTACGACCGGCAGGGTGCCCATCGCGGCGTGAGCGGGCGCGAGCGCCTAGCTTCGGAACTAAAAGCGAAGAAGTTCGAATCGGCGCTGCTGCTGCAGAATGCTTTTGATGCGGCATGGATCGCCTGGCGGGCTGGAATTCCGCAGCGAATCGGATACAACCGCGATGGACGAAGGCTGCTGTTGACCAATCCGATTCGCGTCCCTGCGACCGGCGAGATTCCCGAGCACGAAAAATACTACTATCTGGAACTGATCAGGCGGGTGGGCTGGCTGGACAGGCTGCCAGAAGTACCTCAGATCTCGCTGCGTGTTCGACCGGAAAGCTTTCAGGCCGCCGAACTGAAGCTGCAGAGTGCTGGGGCGCGACCCGGAGTACCACGCATTGCTGTCGGCGCAGGAGCTTCGTATGGTTCCGCGAAATGTTGGCCGCCGGAGCGATTTGCCGCCGCGCTGAACGCATTGCTGCAGGAACGCGACGCGGACGTCATTCAATTTGGGACTTCGGCAGAGTCGGCCGTCTCCAGCGCAATTCAGTCAAAGCTGCGCGCTCCGGCGATTGATCTTGTAGGCCAGACTGGGATTGCTGAGCTACCGGCTTTACTAGCGCGTTGCACGACATTTCTGGGTAATGATTCGGGGGCGATGCATGTTGCGGCAGCCGTAGGCTTGCCAGTGGTTGCAGTCTTCGGACCGACCGATCCGTTTGGCACAGCGCCGGTGACTCCGTGGCGAACGATTGTACAAGATAAGCCGTATTGCAGTCCGTGTTTTTTGCGTCGCTGTCCGACGGACCACCGCTGTATGACCGCGATCGGTCCGGAAAGCGTGAGTGCAGCGGTGATGCAGGCGTTGGATCAGGCGTCTAGCCGGGACTAGAGACTTCCCATCGCGTGTATGATTGACCGCGCTGTTTGGCAGATGCGGCGACGGAATTTTGAGGAAGCGGACCAATGAGCGTTGGCGAGGACAATAAAGTGGAAGCGTCAACCGACCTGGCGGCGCTCGGCGAAATCGTCGAACGATTTGCGGGCAAAATCATCGTGCTCGTAGGTGATTTTGTCGCCGATGAGTTCCAGTCCGGAGAGATTTCGAGGGTTTCGCGCGAAGCACCGGTGCTGATCCTACGACATCGCGAGACACGGGTGGTCCCCGGCGGCGGAGCAAACGCCGCAAACAACCTGGCTGCTTTGGGTGCTACGGTGATTCCGGTAGCCGTCGTGGGAGACGATCAAACCGGCGCATCTTTGGCAGACCACTTCAATAAAGTCGCGGGTTCTAGAAACACAATCATCCGCGCCCGCGACTGGGCGACTCCGACTAAAACTCGTTTCTTGGCCGGCTGGACCCACACCGTTGCGCAGCAAGTTCTACGCGTTGACCATGAGCCATCTCAGCCGCCGTCAGAAAAAGTGCTTCGCAAGGTTTCCGACACGCTTCGGCGGAAATTGCGCTCAGCGGACGCGCTCGCAATATCCGACTACGGCTTTGGTGTCGCATCGCCGCAGTTGATTCGCGCAGCAACCAGTTTCCACAAACGGAAAATCGCGGTAACGCTTGATGCCCGCCATCGCCTGGACCGTTATGCCAAATGCGGCATCACTGCTGCCACGCCAAACGAGGCCGAGCTCGAAGCGCTGCACCATACGAAAATTGGCCGGGACACCGGAGAATTAGCGCGCTGCGGCCGCGCGACGTTAAAGAAGATGAAGCTAGATTCGCTTCTGGTGACTCGCGGCAAAGACGGCATGGCGCTCTTCGAAAACGCAGGAAAAAAACTGACGCAAATTCCGGTGCACGGAAGCGATCAGGCCGTGGACGTGACCGGTGCCGGTGACACGGTGCTCGCGGCCTTCACCCTGGCGTTGGCGTCGGGCGGATCCGCGCTGGAAGCCGCGCAGATCGCTAATATCGCCGGTGGTCTGGTGGTAATGAAGCGCGGCACTGCGGTAGTCACGCGGCAGGAACTCCTCGAGGCCATTCGGTCCGAAATTTCGGGTCCCGCAAAGCCGCGCACTCAATAATGCCCAAGGCCCGGACCAAAATCGTTGATCGAAAGGACCTCGCGGCTCTGGGGCGAACACTGAAGCAGGCAGGGAAGCGCATCGCGTTCGCAAACGGTTGCTTTGATATTCTGCACGTCGGCCACGTTCGTTACCTGCGTGGCGCTCGTGGAGAAGCCGATACCCTGGTAGTGGGCGTCAACGCCGACTCCGGCGTGCAAGGTTTGAAGGGCCGCGGCCGGCCGATTTTGGATCAACAGGCTCGCGCGGCGCTGGTGGCAGCGCTGGCGGATGTGGACTACGTCGTTATTTTCCCCGAGCCGAACGTGGAAACCCTGCTGGAAGAGTTGCGGCCCGATGTTCATGCGAAGGGAACGGATTACACCCAGGCAACCGTTCCAGAAAGAGCAGCTGCCAATCGATTGGGAATCCGCGTAGCAATTGTGGGCGATCCCAAGAACCATTCGACGCGCGAGCTTTTGCAGTCCGTGCGCGAGGCGCCCCATGACTGATCCGAGCTTCCTGGCCGTCCGCCTTGGCTCTCTGGGAGACATCGTGCACTCGTTCCCGGCCGTGAGCGGATTGCGCAAATCGTTTCCAAACTCAGAAGTCGTGTGGCTGACGCATCCGAAGTGGGAGTTTCTGGTACAGTCAGCCGCTCTTGCCAAGGATGTCTGGACCATTGACACCCGCGATTGGCGCAATGTGCGCGGGATTTTAGCTCGTATCCGCGAGCGCCGATTCGATACCGCGGTTGACTATCAAGGGTTGTGGAAGTCTGCTGGGATTGCTTTTCTGGCAGGGGTGCCACGGCGCATTGGCTTTTCGTCGCAGACCGTGCGCGAATGGGGAGTACCGATCTTGTACACCGACCGCGTGGCAACCGACTCCGCGCGACACGTTGCGGATCAAAACGGTGAGTTGTCGGCCAGGGCTGGCGCACATATTCCCACCGGGGACGTGAATCTGACCGTTCCCGATCAGGACCAACTGGTTGTCTCGGCCCGTCTGGAAGCGGAAGGGGTGGACGACTATATCGTGCTGAGTCCCGGGGGCGGCTGGCGTTCGAAATGCTGGCCGGCAGAACGCTTTGGAATGTTAGCAAAACGAATCGGGGAGGAGTTTTCTTTGCGCTGCGTTTTGAACGCAGGCCCCGGAGAGTCCGAGCTGGCATCGGAGGTGATAGCCGCTGCCAAGAATGCAAAGCCGCTTCCGTTCGTCGGCAGCCTCGGGCAGTTGATGGCTTTGCTGCGTGGAGCGCGAGCCGTAATTGCCGGCGATACGGGTCCGCTGCACCTTGCCGACGCTCTCGGCACGCCGGTGGTTGCGATTTTTGGACCGACGGATCCAGTGCGCAATGGGCCGTACCGCAAGCATGGCATCGTTTTGCGTTGGGAAAATGCCAAGACAACCTACAAGCGCAGCGACGAGCCGGATGAGTCACTGGTCCACATCAGCGTGGACGAAGTCCTGAACGCTCTGCGCGGCTTGCTGCAGGCGGCATGAGCGACGCGGCAGCCATTTTCGCGCGCTGGCGAGTCCGACTCGGATATCTGATGGCGGTCCTGGTGTTGTGCTTGTCCAGACCCACGCCAAAGTTCGTATTGATTGGTGCCGCCATTGGGCTTGGTGGGTTGTGGCTGCGCGGATACGCCGCCGGCTATCTCCACAAACAGCAAGTCCTCACGGTCACCGGCCCGTACGCGCGTACCCGCAATCCGCTTTATCTTGGAAGCGCAATTCTCTCGTGCGGCGCCGGGGTTGCGAGCCGTTCCTGGATTTCCGCGGTGCTGCTGATCATCTATTTCGCCGTCGTGTACACCGTCGTGATGCGCCGGGAAGAGAACGAGCTCCTGACACAGCACGGAAACGCGTTCCGGCAGTACGCCGCCGAAGTGCCTTTGTTTTTTCCCCGGCTTACCCCTGCGAAACTCGATGGCGCGGCCGCCGGTCAATTCTCGGTTGCCCAGTACACAAAGAACCATGAATATGAAGCCGCGCTGGGTTACCTGCTGCTGCTGGGACTTTTTCTGCTGATCTGGTACCTCCGCTCGCGCTGATGCTGCACGTCGCCGCGAATGTAGGCGCTCCGTCATTCCCGTACCGGGCACGAAACAATTCACTTCCAGCCGCTTGCCATCCATCGGAATGTGAATGGCGCCGCTGGTGTTCGTGCGCAAGCAAGGCCCACTGCTTCGGTCCAGCCGCTCGAGCGGTTGTGCGCTGGTGACGCCCGTAAGGAGAATCTCCTGGGCCGGAGCTCCAGCGCGATGCCCGGGGACAGCATTCCGAGGACCAGCCACGACACCCGCGAGAAGATCGCAGCGACCAAGACCTGGCTGCGGCGAACCGAATGCGCGAAATACCGATCAGCACGATCGTGCTGGCAAGCAAGCAACCAGAAGACATGGACTGAAAAAGGCCGGGCGCCATTCCTGGCCACCAGCTCATTGCGCTGCCGGAGGCCAGAGGGAGTCGCGACCCCAAGGGCTGGAATTCGCATCACACGCGCTTCATTCGGACCAGGGTTTCAATGTGGTAGGTCTGGGGGAACAGATCAAAGAAATCTAGCGACTCGATCTCATAACGATGCCCTGCGCTGGGGGCATTGGCTGGCTTGCGAGCAGTTTCCAGCAACACCGCCAAGTCACGGGCCAGGGTGGAGGGATCGCAGGATAGATACACGATTTCCGAAGGGCCAAGATCCGCAAGCTTTTGCGCAGCGGACTGGCCGAGCCCAGCACGCGGCGGATCGAGCACCACAAAATCGGGACGCTCGCTGGTAGTTTTCAAGAATTGTTCGGTCTGAACGTGCTGGGAAACAATCGAACGGTCAGCCGTCTCCGCGTTCTCCCGCAAATTGCGTGTGGCCGACAGGTTTGAGTCCACGCTTACGACCCGCTCAAAGGCTTTGGTCAGCGGCAGCGTAAAAAAGCCGACTCCGGCGTACAGGTCCAGCGCAAGGCCTCCATGCGCCCCGGCCAAAACGCTCTTCAACAGTTCTTCGATCAAGAACCGGTTGACTTGAAAAAACGACAGATGGCCAACGCGGAACTGGTATCCACCCGCTTCCTGGATCAAATAACCGGGACCAGAAAGGTCAAATCGATCGTTCTTCTGGTTCAGCAACAGCAAAGAATGGAGTGCCGGCACGCTAACGTGAAAGAATTGAGTCAACTCGCCGACCGGCCGAGAGAAGTCTTTGCAGGCCACGTTGAGCGCAACCTTTGCGTCGGCGGAATCGACAAATGCTTCGATCTCCACCGTGTCATTGGGCAACGTGCCGTTGCGGGCGGCCTCCTGCAATCGCGCGAAGGTGTCGCCCAGCGTCGGCGACAACACGTCGCAGCGGTCAACGGGAACGATCGCTTTGCTTTCCGGCAGGTAGTAGCCAAGGGCTCGCGGATTTGCACCACGCACGGCCCACTGTGCACGATTGCGGTAGTGCCAGGGCTCGGCAGTATGAGTCGTGATTTCACCCTTCCACTGCACGCCGCCCATGCGGGAAAGCGTCTCGCGCAAAATCTCGGTCTTAAGCTTCACCTGCGCTTGGTACGAGGCGTGTTGATAGTGGCAGCCTCCGCAGGCACCGAAATGTGGACACGCCGCTTGGACACGTTCGGCGGCTGGCTGCAATATTTCGGTCGGCTTCGCCCAAACCATCTTCTTCTTGCGCGACTTCACTTCTGCGCGAATCTCTTCGGCTGGCAAAACGTATGGCACGAACACCGTATTTCCGTCCGCGTGACCCAGTCCGTCGCCGCCGTAAACCAGCTTCTCAATCAATAACTGTAATTCATCCGCCATTTATCGTTCTCCGTGAAAGCTGCAGACTCGGAAACAAGAAAACACGCGGCCGGGTTCCGCGGAGCGCAGAGGACTACATTAGGTAAAAAAGGCTTAGCCGCGGAATGCGAAACTCTTCCAGCAGCCGCTTCTGCAAGTATTGCTTCTCCACCAGAGCAAGCTGTTCGGCTTTCATCTTCCGCCGGTAAGCGGAAAGTGCTCCATCCATCTCGCAGCGCAAGCGCAGCAGCAAATCTTCAGGGCCTTGAAGCAAAAGGCCGGCGTGAATCTTCTCGTCCAGCAGTGTCAAGCGCCGTTCCAGGTCCTCCAGCTCCGCCGCAGCTCCAGACTCCAAGGTCGCAACCGTCAACTCGAGACTGCGGCAGGCCTCTTCGCACAACGAAGCCAGTGGCGGCGCAATACCGGGCGCCCGTGCAGCAGCCTTCAGGAGTTCGACGTTGCCGCGAAGGTAGTCACGCACCTCGTCCGTCCTGAAACCGGCCGATGACTTGGTGTTCGCCGGTGGCTTGCCAGCGGCGGCTTCCTGGGCCTCCTCCGCAGCTTCCAGTACGGCAGCAGTGCAGTACGCCAGACTCTTAAGCGGCTTTCCCGCTCCGCGCCACGAACGGCTGTAGCTCTCGAACGCCCGATCAATCCCTTTCAATACCGCTTCCAGCGGGACGCCGGCCTTTTGCCAGGTCTCCATGATCGCCCAATCAAGCGGCGAGACCAGCAAATGGGCCCCGCGCTTCTTCCAGAAATATTCTTCAATCTCAGTGAAATAGTTGAAGTAGTTCAACTCAGTCATCGCCCGCGCCTACCGGGCAGCTTTGTGTTCGTGCTTTTTCGCGAAGTCCTGCGCTTGATTCTTCTCCCAGATGAGACGCAAGCCTTCCAGCGTCAGGAATTCGTCGGTGTGTTCAATGTGGCGCGAGCCCTTGGCCACCAGTTTCGCTTGTCCGCCCGTCGCGACCACGTTCACTTTTCCGCCGAGCTCCGCCTTCATCCGTGTGAGCATCCCGTCAACCATATCCACGGCACCGTAGTACAGACCAGCTTGCATGTGGGTTATAGTCGTCGTGCCAATTACTTTGCCGGGATCCTTGATCTCCACGCGCGGCAGCTTCGCCGCGCGGGCAAACAGCGCTTCCGACGAAATTCCCAGGCCCGGCGCAATCACGCCACCCAGGTATTCACCCTTCGCGGAAATTGCATCGAAGGTAATCGCCGTTCCAAAATCAACCACAATGCACGGCCCGCCGTACTTCTGAAACGCCGCCACGCCGTTCACGATCCGGTCTGCGCCAACTTCCAGCGGATTGTCGACCAGCACGGCCATCCCTGTTCTCACGCCCGGTTCTACGAACATTGCCTTCTGGCCGAAGTAAACCTTCGACATTTCGCCCAGTGTCCAGTTCACCGGAGGCACCACCGAACTGATGATTATCCCGCTGACCTCGCCGGGATCGAGCCCCTTCAGGGTGAAAAGGTTGCGCGTCAAGACTCCATACTCGTCAACCGTCTGCAGCCGTGCAGTAGTCAGCCGCCAGTGGGCGATCAACTCTTCGCCGCGAAACACACCCAGCACCGTATTAGTGTTGCCTACGTCAATCGTCAGCAGCATATCTTCAGTTTAATCTATTTTACTTCGCTCACGTCGCCGGCAAAGACCGTCACCAGAATTCCATCTTCGCGCTGCACTTGAAGCAATCCTTCGGGCCGCAACCCGGCGGTAACCCCCGTATAGCTTTCACTGCCGTTGCTCACCCGGACCTTCTTCCCGCTAGCGTATGAGGAAACCTGGCTGAAGCGCTCAGCGATCGCGCCAGCACCTCCGCGCAGGAACGTTTGGTAGTCATTTTCGAATTCACGCAGGAAACGCGCCAGAAAATCCAAGCGCGATTGCTGCTTGCCGGTCTGCGCGCGCAGGGAGGTGGCGATTCCGGCCAATTCGCCTGGGAACTTCTCCTGATTGACGTTAATTCCCAGCCCGACAATCACGAACCGCACCAGGTTCGGTTCCGCGTGCATCTCCGTTAGTATCCCGCCAACCTTGCTTCCGCCCAGCATCAAGTCGTTCGGCCACTTGATGTCCGGCGCCAACCCGGTCTGCGCTCGGATTGCAGCATGGGCCGAGAGCCCTGCCATCATCGTCAGCAGCGGCGCCTGAACCGGCGAAATTCGCGGCCGCAACAGCAGCGTCAGGTAAATCCCCGCAGCCCGCTCGGAATGCCACTTACGGCCCGCGCGCCCTCTTCCCGCAGTCTGCTCCTCGGCCAGGACGACCGTGCCCTCCGGCTCGCCCGCATAGCCAAGCTCCATTGCCACCCGATTCGTCGAATCGGTCCGGAAGAAGTGATGAATTTTCTTCACAAACATTCCGCCCTTGAGCTGCTCACGAAGCAAGTCCGGAGTCAGCACATCCGGCACGCGCTCCAGAAAATAGCCGGTGTTCGGCCGGCCCTTCACCCGGACGCCAACTTCGCGCAAACGTTGCACCCATCGCCACACGGTCGAACGTGAGACGCCGATCTCTTTCGCCATCTGCGCGCCGCTGATGGCAATGGTCGCGTTGTTTGCGAATAGCGTTACCAGGGATGCCAGTCTTCGGTCGGTCGCGCCGGGCAGGGAAGTGGAGGCCATGAAAGTTGCCGGTAGCTTACTTGTCCTCGATGCTGTCCACAAGCAGGCTCAAGTTGGCCGCGGGCGCGGAGTGCGTGAGCGTTCCGGAGGAGAGGAAATCGGCGCCGGTCTCGGCGTACCCGCGCACATTCTCCAGTGTGATGCCGCCGGAGATCTCCACCACGCATTCTGCCTGCGTCGACCGGACGATCTCCACGCAACGCTTGGCCTCATCGGCCGTCATGTTGTCGAGCAGGATCGATTCCGCACCTGCGCCCAGAGCCTCCCGCAACTCGTTTTCGTCGCGGACTTCGATTTGGATCGGCAAGACGGTGTCCGAGGCTCGCGTGGGCACAGCTTCTTCATAAGCGGAGAGGGCGCAGGGCTTGGCATGCATCGCGGCATAGGCGTTGGCCTGGTCCAGTGCGGCCTTCACTCCGCCCGCCAAAGCGATGTGATTTTCTTTCAGGAGAATTGCGTCATACAGGCCTATGCGATGATTCGTTCCGCCACCGGCCTTCACTGCATATTTCTCAAGGAGCCGTAACCCTGGCGTGGTTTTCCGGGTATCGCGAATCTTGGCTCGCGTTCCCTCCATCTTTTCGACAAACTGATGCACCAGTGTCGCGATTCCACTTAGCCGCCCCAGAAAATTCAGCGCTGTTCGCTCTCCGGTAAGGATCGCACGCGCCTTGCCCTCCAAATGCAGCAAGACCGTTCCCTTCGCCGCCGCCTCTCCATCTCGCACCTTCAATTGCAGTTTCATTTTCGGGTCGAGCGCGCGAAAGACTCGTTCGGCCATTGGCAGTCCGGCACACACCAGGTCTTCACGTGCGAGAATGTGGGCTTTTCCGGTTGCGCGAGCAGGAATTGTAGCGAGCACCGTTGCGTCGCCTGCGCCGATGTCCTCTTCCAGCGCCATTTCGACCAGCTTCTGAACGTATTCCGAATCCCAATTCATGGTCAATCGCAGCTAAACGGACCGCAACAGCGCCATTAGAAGTATCCGATTTCTACCCGCACTTCAACTGTGCAAGCCGCTCCTCGACCTTGCTGAGCTCCACGCGCTGTTCGGCCAGCGTGGCTTGCAGTCCCCGAACGATCTTTTCTGGCGCCCGCCCGCGGAATGTTTCATCACCAAGCTGCCGCTCTTTCGACGCGATATTCTTGGTCAGCCGGTCCAGATCTTTCTTCAGGCGTGCGCATTCCACCGCAAGGTCCACGGTCTCAGTGTAAGTCAGGCGTACGTCGAATCTCGCGGTCGATCGAACCGTTCCGCCGCTTTCACCGAACGATTCAGCCAGGACGCTGAGCTCTGTCAGGAGCCCGAGGCGAAGGATCCCGTCCAAATTGCGCGCAATGCTGGCACGCACCGCCTGGCTATGGCTCGAAAAACCAGCCGCGACCTTCTTCTTCGGATCCAACTTCATATCCGCGCGACTGGCTCGCACCGTTGTTATGACTTCCTGCACCAGTTCGAACTCTTCGAGAGCCGCCGCATCGCGCCACGTATTTTGCGCCTCGGGGTACGCCTCGAGTGCAACGGTCTTGGCATCCGGCCGCTGCGGCAATTGATGCCAAAGCTCTTCCGTCAAGAACGGCATCACTGGATGTAGTAACCGCAGTGCCGCTTCGAAGGCCGCAAACAGGTTTCGCCACGCAACGGTTGCCCGTTCCCGATCGGCGCCGGTCAGTTCCGGCTTGATCCACTCAATGTACCAGTCGCAAAAATCGTTCCAGAAAAAGTGGTAAATGCTCTGCACTGCTTCGTGAAACCGTTGGGCCTCGAAGGCCTCCTTCACCACATCTAGCGTTTGCGCCAGCCGGGCGAAGAGCCAGGCATCAATCAGCGGTACGCTGCCAGCGAATGCATATGGCGCCTTCAAACGCACGCCCGGAGCAGCCAAATCTTCCAGCTTGGCACCGCCTTCTTCGAACTTGTCGAGATTGACGAACAGGAATCGCGCAGCGTTCCAGATCTTATTCGCAAACGCTCGCGCCCCTAGCAGCCGGTCGTCGGACATTACAATGTCGGTGCCAGGCGCCGCCATCGACGCTAGACAAAACCGCATCGCATCGGTTCCGTATTTTTGATTCAGCGCCAGCGGATCCAGTCCGGTTCCTTTCGACTTGGACATCTTTTCGCCGCCATCGGTGCGCACCAGCGAGTGCAAATACACAGTTCGAAATGGCACTTCACCCGTAAAGTGAATGCCCATCATGATCATGCGCACGACCCAAAAAAACAGGATGTCGTAGCCCGTGATCATCAACGAGGTCGGGTAGTATTTCTTGAAGTCCGCGGTTTGTTCCGGCCAGCCAAGAGTGGCGAACGGCCACAACTGGGAACTGAACCAGGTATCGAGCACGTCCGGATCCTGCTGCAGTTTGCCGGCGCCGCACTTCCTGCACTTCGCCGGCGATTCACGAGCAACAATCACTTCGCCGCAGCTGCAATACCACGCCGGGATCCGGTGCCCCCACCACAGCTGTCGCGACAGCGTCCAGTCGCGAATGTTCCGCATCCAGTGGAAGTATTCTTCGCGCCGGTTGTCGGGAATAATCTGGACTTCGCCTCGCTCCACCGCCGCAATCGCCGGCTCCGCCAGAGGCTTCATCTTGCAGAACCATTGGGTCGAAATCCGCGGTTCAACAGCTGTCCGGCTGCGTTCGCACAACCCGACGGACAGCTTGTGCTCGGTCGTCTTCTCCAGTAGCCCTTGTTTCTGCAGATCTGCAACAATGTGTTTCCGTGCCACCAAGCGGTTCAGTCCCGCGTATGGCCCGGCATTCCCGTTCATCCTGCCGTCGTCGGTCATCACGTCAATCTCGGCCAGACCATGCCGTCGCCCGGTTTCGAAATCGTTTGGATCGTGCGCTGGCGTAATCTTCACCGCGCCCGTACCGAACTCGCGGTCCACCATGGTGTCGGCAATTACGGGGATCTCGCGTTTCAGCAGCGGCAAAATCACTTTCTTGTTCATCAGATGCCGGTACCGCTCATCATCCGGATTCACGGCAACCGCAGTGTCGCCGAGCATCGTCTCGGGTCGCGTGGTCGCCACCGTCACAAACTCCGCGCTGCCTGCCACCGGATATTTGATGAACCAAAGGTGCCCCTGCCGCTCCTCGTGCAGCACTTCCAGGTCGCTGAGCACCGTCAAACATTCCGGGCACCAGTTCACCAGCCGGGTATCCCGGTAGATCAGCTTTTCTTCGTACAGCCGGACAAACACTTCGCGGACCACGCGTGAGTATTCCGGCGACAACGTGAATCTTTCCCGCGTCCAGTCGCACGTTTCGCCGATCTGCTTCATCTGGGTGATGATCGTGCCGCCGCTCTCGGCCTTCCACTCCCACACCCGTTTTTCAAACTCCTCGCGCCCCAAGCTGCGGTAATCGATTCCCTGATCCGCCAGTTTCTTGACCACCACGCGCTGCGTCGAAATTCCTGCATGATCCATGCCCGGCAAATACAGTGTGTTGAAGCCGCGCATGCGGTGCCATCGCGTCAAAATGTCAATTTCGGTATGGTTCAGCATGTGGCCGATGTGCAGTGAACCGGTCACATTCGGTGGTGGAATAACAATCGAAAACACCGGACCGGAAGCATTGGCATCAGCCTTGAACAGATTGTCTTGGACCCACAAGTCCGCCCAGCGCGGCTCAATCTGTTGCGGGTCGTAGGCCTTGGCGATCTCCCGGGGCATGCCTGAAGTTTCTCCTGAGTTATTCTGCGGACTTCGCCGCGTGACGGGTAATCTTTGACTATACGGGCAGCGAGAGAGATGCGTCAACGCACTCTGGCAGGTCCTCGAATTCTGTGGGTTGGAACCGGAAAGAGAACTACTTCTTTTCGAGCTGTTCTTTAACCATCGCTTCTATGATCGGCTTCAGGATCGCGCGCGTCACAGCCTGCAGTACTTCCGGATTCATTTTGGCCAATACTTGGGCCACCAGTTCGTCCGTCGTAGGTCCTGGCGTGACCGGCGAAGCCATGGGCTCAGTCGCGGGCTGCGCCACTTCCTGCAACCCCGGAATCTCCTGCGTCTCGGTGACTGCCGCGACTTCTTCTTTCAATTCCTGGGTCTCCGCTGGCGAAAGCAGAGATTCGCCAGCATAGGACGAGACGGCGGGCTCTTCGACTTCAGAGGCGGCCTCATCGATGACTTCCGGCATCTCCGGAACCGCCGAGGGAGAAACGTCTTCCGGCTCTGACCGGGGCGCTGCAACGATTTCCGCTGGTTCCGCATTCGCCGGTTCCGGCGCTAGCTTCACGGAGTCCCACGAGGCGGCAAGGTCATTCGCGCGGTTCAGCGCATCTTCCCACGGATGATTGGCCGGTTGCGCCCAGGGGCTTGCAAACGGGCTCGCATCAGGTGTGGCCGCAGACTGGGCCGCGGGCAACCCATTCGCTGGGGCCGGCACGGTTTCCACCTGCGTCGGCATTATGGGTTCCGCAAAAACGGGAACCGCCGGCGGAACCTCGGCACTGTTCGGTTCAGCCTTCGCCAGAGCTGACTTCTCCACTACGGGAGCAGGTTGCTCCGGCATCGGCGCATTCGTCGGCGGAAATACCGCGGAAATCTCCTTCGCCCAATCCGGCTTGGTGCTCGCTCCGATCGAAGACGAGAATGCCTGCTGCTCGCGCTCAAGTGCGGCGGCCTCTTCCTCGGTGATGGCCAAGCTGTTGTTTGCAACCGAAGGGGCCCAGGCTTGCGAGCTCTCACCCTTTCCTTCGCCAATTCCGGCAAACGCCGCTTCGCGCCAGTCTTTTTGCCCGGCCGGACCATCAACTTCGTCCGTGTTCAATCGCCAGCTGCCCGCCTTTTCTTCTTCTTCCTCTTCCGGCTCATCCGCGACGTTGGCGCTGCTCCAGTCGCGGTCAGGAACGGTGCCGGTGGACGGCGAAATCGAAAACACCGCGTCCTCTTCGATCACGGGCGAATCCAGCAGACTGCCGAACGCCACCGGTTGGGTGCCCGGCTCAATATTGAGCGGCGCACGAGCCGGCGAGCTGTTGGCAACAACAAAATCTTCTTCCGGCACCGGCGCCAAAACGGGCGTGGACACGGGCGGAAGTGGCGGCGCAGCCTTGGGCAGGGGAACCGGAACCGGCTCCAGTTTTGCAGCGGTCGCAGGGGGCGGAGGCGGCGGCGCGGCCGCTGTGGAACCTTCCAGCGAAACACCCGAGCGCGCTAAGGCCGACTTCACCATCGAAATCAGTGGATCCGGCGGGACAAACGGCTTTTTCAAAACTCCATCGGCGCCTACCCGCTGCGCTTCCTGCTCATCCAGCGGATCAAACGCACCTACCAGCAGAATCACCGGCACGTGCGAAAGAGCGGAGCTTTCCTTCACAAACTTGCAGACCTCGTAGCCGTTTCGCACCGGCATGAAGACGTCCGCCAATACCAGGTCCGGCCGCACGTCGCTGATTTTGCGGACGGCCGCTTCGCCGTTGCCCACTGCAACGACATCGATACCCTGATCCTTCAGGGCCAGCACCACCATCTTCTGGATGTTGCTGTTATCGTCCGCCACTAAGATCTTGGCCACCGCACTTCCTCCGGTGATACACCCGCACACACGTAAAAGGGCCCTCGCACGCCGAGGGACCACACAAAACCATTGGAGCATCGGGAAACGGAGCCGTCAACGCAAACCGAGCGAACGTGTGTCGGAAGGGAACATGCAGCTTGCACTGGCCCCATGGCCATGCAGGCACGGCCTCCAGGCCAGTCGGCGGCTCATCGTTGCGAGACGTCGGGAAACTACCAGGGAATGATCTTCTTTAATCCCTTTTTCTTCTTGCTGGTGGACTCTTTCTTCGGATCAGTCGTACCGTTATCAGCCTGCTTAGAATTTGAATCCGCAGAGGTCCCATTCGCTTGCGTGGTTGAATTGTCGCTGCCGGTGGCAGCCGCAGGGGCTGCTCGGTTTGCATCCGCACTCGCGGGTGAGGGCGGAGTGGCGCTCGGATTGTCGGTGGCCGCCGGCTTGGTCTCTGATCCGCCGCTGGTTGTGTCCGACGTTGGCGCCGACGCACCCGTATCACCCGCCTCGACGGTCGAGCCACCAGCCGCACCGCTTCCGGGCGTAGCTACCTCAATTACTGCAGTATTTCCTGGAGTTCCGGAACCTCCGGCACCCAGCGTTGCTTTGGCGCCGCCCGTCAAAATATCCCCACCGCTGACCGACTCGCTCTCCGGTTCCATCTGAGGCGTGCCGGTCGTGGAGGCCACGTTCAGTTCCCGGCCCGGGCCGGTCCGGACCAAGGACATCGGCTTACTCAACATGCCCGGCTTCTTGCGCGGCGCGCTCATTTCGGCCTGCATCCAGGCCAGCTGTTTCGGGTCAGCTTGCGGAACGGGCACGCCATTGGCTACTAGCTTGTTCTTCGCGGGACCCACCAAAGACGAAAGCGGATAATCGCGCACAATGCGGGAGTAATACACCGAGGCAATTTCTTTCTTCTCGCTCTTCTCAAAAATATCACCGAGCATCCACAGTGCCTGATCGGACTTGCTGTACAGCGGATAGCGCTTGGTCACCGACAGCAGCCGTCCGGCCGAGGCCCGCCGGTCGCCTTTTACGTAGTAGTAGTAGCCAATTCGGAAATCGCCTTCCGCCAGAACTTCTTGTACTTGACGCAAGTGCTGTTCGGCCTTCGACACCAGCGGATCCTTCGGATATTTCGCCAGGAAAGTTTGGAACTCTTCTTCCGCCGCCTTGGCCTCGGTCCGGTCGCGGTCCGGCTTTTCCATCTGCTTGAAGTGAGTCATCGCCACTTGCACCTGCGCATACGGCGCCTCCTGCAAGAACGGAAAGAACACGATAAAGTCCTTGTACCCGGCGATGGCTTGGGTGAGGTTGGCGCTCCCGCCCTCTTTGTAGTACGAGTCTGCGATCGACAGCTTGGCCTTCGCCAGATACTCGCTGTCCGGGTAGGTGTTGATCAGGGTCTGCAGATTCAGGCGGCCTATTTCGTGGCGTCCCTTCTTAATGTCCAGCAAAGCGCGGTCATAGAGAACCTTGTCCGGCGCCGCCGAATTGTCGGTTGCCGGTTCCTTCTTTTTCTTCGATTTGCGATGAAGGATCTGCGATTCGCTGGTGACGCTTGTAAAAACGACCGCCAGCCCAAGGATCACAAGCACAATTCGACGCAAACGGCACCTCACAAACGGGGATCTCATCCCATATTTCGGTTTCGCTGGAACGTCCCAGTATAACCTGAACCAAAGAACAGGCTACGCCCTAAGTTCATTATCCAGACCCGGCTCTAGCCTTATGACTCGTCAACACCGCGCAGGGGTTGCCCAGGCCGATCTATCAATCCGTCGCGCGCACTGCCGCCGAATCTGAAACCGCGTCGCATCTCGGCATCGTGGCTGACCGCCTCGCACGCGGTCTGGTTGCAATTTTGTAACAATTCCCGCTTCCATTCTGCGTACCATAGATGCGCCGTTTTGGAGCCTTCACACCCAGCATGGACAAGCGCAAATTTCTTTTCGTCTCAATCTCCGGCCTCATCGGCGACATTGCTTGGGAGGTGCTCAAGGAAGGTCACGACGTTCGGTACTTCATCGAGGCCCAAGGCGAACGCGACATCGCCGACGGCTTCGTCCCCAAATCCAGGGACTGGGAACGCGATGCCAAGTGGGCCGACATCGTCATCTTTGATGACACGCTCGGCCAGGGCGGCAAAGCCCAGGCCCTTCGCGCCACTGGCAAGCCGGTCATCGGCGGCACACCGTACACCGACCGCTTGGAAGATGACCGCTCCTTCGGCCAGGAAGAGCTGAAAAACGCGGGCGTTAACATCATCCCTTATGAAGACTTCGACTCCTTTGACCCCGCCATCGAATTCGTAAAAAAGAATCCCGACCGTTACGTCATCAAGCCCAGCGGTGAGGCGCAAAACGTCAAGCGCCGTCTGTTTGTTGGCGAAGAGGAAGACGGCGAGGACGTCGTGCGCATGCTAGAGGCGTACAAGAAGGCCTTTGCCGAAGAGATCAAAGTCTTCCAACTTCAGCGCCGGGTCACCGGAGTGGAAGTTGCCGTAGGCGCTTTCTTCAATGGAAAGAATTTCATCACACCGGTCAATATCAACTTCGAACACAAGAAACTCTTTCCCGGCAATATCGGCCCACCAACCGGCGAAATGGGAACCGCCATGTTCTGGAGCGAGCCCAACCGCTTGTTCACGCAGACCCTGTTGAAAATGGAGCCGAGACTTGCTCAGGAAGGCTATGTCGGCTACATCGACCTGAACTGCATCGTTAACAACAACGGTATCTATCCGCTGGAGTTCACCTCGCGCTTCGGCTATCCGACCATCAGCATCCAGCAGGAAGGCCTGCTGACGCCGATCAGCGACCTGTTCTGGGAGCTGGCTAACGGCCTGGAGCCGAAGTGGCGCACTCGCTCGGGCTTTCAGATCGGCGTGCGCATCGTCGTGCCGCCGTTTCCGTTCGATGACGACGCCACCTTTGAATCGTTCTCCAAGAATGCCGCCATCGTCTTCAAAAAGCCCAGCATCGAAGGCGTGCACATCGAAGACGTCAAGGAAGTCAATGGGCAGTGGCTTGTTGCCGGCACTTCCGGTGTCGTGCTGATCGTCGTCGGGACCGGCACCACCATGAGGCAAGCACAGACCCAGGTTTACTCACGTATTCGCAACATTCTCATTCCCAACATGTACTACCGCACCGACATCGGCGACCGCTGGGTCGAAGACTCCGACAAGCTCCACAACTGGGGCTACCTGCGTTAAAGCTGGTGATCGGGGCGCCGGCTTGGTTCTGCTGCCCGCGACCGCGCTGTTTGCGGTTACTTAGTTTTCCTTTGCGACATTACGGTCATGAATTCCTCGGCGCGGCGCTGAATCTCATCCTCGCTCAGTCGCTCCTTCACTGTGGCCAGCGCCCAGACATGGCCCCACGGATCGCCCACCCAGGAATAGCGATCCCCAAAGAACATGTCCGTCGGCGGGAGTAACGGGGTTGCCCCCAGCTGCACCGCGTTGGCAAAACTCTTATCCACGTCATCGACGTACATCTCCAGCACGACACTAGTTCCTCCAAGTGTCTCCGGCGAGCGAGGTCCCTTGGGGTCGTAACCGGGCAAGTCGGTCAGCTGCAGAAACGATTCGCCGATCTTGAATTGCGCGAAGATTCCGGTTATTCCCGGCATAGGGGCTTGGTAGATGATCTTCGCGCCGAACGCTTTCTGGTAAAAAGAAAGTGCGGCGCGCGCGTCGCGCACCATCAAATACGGAACTACCTGGCGATTGTTTGGTCTTCCTCCTTGGATAGCCATGTTATGCGTCCTTTCGATGAGTAATTTGCGTCAAGCGCCAGATGTGTCCCGAAGGATCTCTGACGTCGAACTTCGCAGCCCATGCGGCGATCTGCTCCAGCGGCTCGGGGGCCAGCCGGTAATACCGGTGCCGGCCAGCACGGCGGCCAGCAATCAGTCCGCTGCGCCGGAGCACGGCCAGATGCTTCGATAACGATGGCTGCGTGATTCGAAAGGGCTTGCAAAGTTCGGCTACCGTGTGCTCGCGCTCGTGCAGCCGTTCCAGGATGCTTCGGCGCGTCGGGTCGGCGACTGCTCGGAATATTCGGGTCTGAGGATCTTGCCGCATGGGCGGATCATACATAGCCGAATGGCTATATGTCAATGGCGAAGATTCTAAAACCAACTGGGTAACCGACCATTGGATCTGCTTTCTCGGCGCGGCTCTGAGGCCGGGCGCCCCGTTTCTACCAAGCTCGGCGCCGATGGCCAGACAAATTTTTTACTTTCCCTCGAGCCCGTTTCGTCTTACATTCAGTTCGCAATTGTTCGCAGCACGCAATGTCCAAAAGGAGCCCGCTCCATGAAACGCACTCTGGCCGCCGCTCTGGTCCTCGCCAGTCTCCCGCTTTTTCCCAGGATGACCGCCGGAATTCAAGACAAAGAGCAAGTCGCCAAAACCTCTGTCAAAGTCGGTGACACTGCTCCCGACTTCACGCTGCTCAGTGACCAGTGGAAGACCGTCAAGCTCAGCGACTTCAAGGGTAAAAAGAACGTTCTGCTCGCCGTTTACGTTCTTGCCTTCACCGGCGGTTGAACCAAGCAACTCCAGGCGGTCCAGTCTGGAATCGACGGCGGCAAGATTGACCCTTCCGACACTGAAGTCTTTGGTGTCAGCATGGACTCTCCCGCAGCCAACGCCGCCTTCGCCAAGCAGATCAATGTCAAGTTTCCGCTGCTCAGCGATATGAACAAGAAGATGCTCAAGGCCTACGGTATTTTGAAGGGCTACGACGTCCAGTCCGAAACCTACCAGTGGGCCCAGCGCGCGAACATCGTCATAGACAAAAACGGCATCGTCCAGCACATCGAAGAAGGCGACTCCGCAGTCAATCCCAACAACGCGCTTTCAGTGTGCACAGATCTCCGCAAGAAAGAATCTGCTAAATAAGCCTTTGCTCGCAGCCGGGTCCTTAGGCCAGGGCGAAGGGATGCTCCGCCCACTCGCCCGGGGTTGGATTCCCGGGTTGTACTGTTTGCGTCGAACGCTTCATTGCGTGTTTTTCTACCCCCGGGCCGCTCTTCTTATCCACAAGCGTCCACATTTTTGCACAGCTTTCTTTGACGATTCTCATTGACGTAATTTTCCGCTCAGCTTATCGTGCCTCCAGATTGAACCGGGAAGCGAAAGAACTTTACGGATCAGTTGAGAAGGCGCTGCGAACTTAACCGTACGCGACGCCGCGAGATTGAAACGCAAAGCTCCAAGCCTCTGTGGAAACGTGTGCAGTGCAGTTCGTTTGCACGCTCTGGTTGAACGGCGCAAGCCGGACAAACATCGCGCAGACGGTCGCAGGAGGGCTCGAAGCCGCAAGGCGGAGAGCACGAGCGCGAAGTTCCAGCGGGAACAAACCGGGCCGCAGACGCCGCAAGGCAGAAGCGGAACGGGGTAAGCCGGAAGACTGGAAGCCGCAAGGTCGAAAGTCAAATGGCTCCAGCTCAGCGTCCCAAGCCGAAAGGCGGAAAGACGCGGAGTAAAGCTCAAAGAGCGGAAGCCGTAAGGCGGAAACTTCAGAGCGGGACCTGTGGGAAAAACGGCAGGAGCATGGAACGCAAAGGTCAGAAACTTGACGGCTCAGTGGAGCGCGCAGCAGCAGGGAGGTCAAGCCGCAAGGTAAGGCTTCAAAGCAGCAGCGATGCGAGATTGAACTGAAAAAGTGAAGCCTGAACGGAACCAGACGGATGAAAGGCCGGCCGCAAGGCCAGCCGGACGGAAGTAGGGAATCGAGCAGGGAAAAACTTTACGGATCAATTAGAGGGCGCAAAGGCCGCAAGGCACTTGCGCCCTCGATTTTTTTTGTGCCCGCTTTGTCTCGTATATTGATGTCGCGCCGGGCTTTAGCTCCGGGCTCGTCTGTTATCCGGCAAAGATGATCTACACGGCCGGCTCGCCAAGCGCCTGATCCCCGGACTAAATCCCTAATCCGCTGGGGACGACACACTCCGCCAGCCCTTATAGGCCGCCGCAAACCGGAAGCGGAAAAACCAGAAGATCAGAATTGGCAAGGGCAGCACCCCCAGGATCGCCAGCAGCGCCGACCCCTGCATGGCCTTCGGAAATACCTGTTGCTGTCCCAAAAAGAACGAACCTGTCGCAATGAACAAGCCGAAGCACATCCGCCACAGGTGCCGCACAATACGTCTGGTGCCGCACACTCCTCCGCCCAGCAGCATCCGCACATCCCCCACGGCCGCCAGGAACATGACCGTTCCCATGAAAAAGTGCATTCCTGCCGGTACGCCATCCTTAGGAGGAACGCCGGCGCGCAGCTTTTCCCAGCCAGTCATCCAGGTCAGAATCGCGATCGACAGCGGCAGAAGCGTGAGTGCCCAGTCATACCCACGCGTCTCGCCGTTCGCCCGCTTGGCCGTAAGCCACGCCGTTCCAATCAGATAAAAGGTAAGTAATCCGCCACCTACGTTGTTTGGCTGGTGCTTGATGGAGGCCAGGTACACCGCTGCTGCCGCCATCGTCAGCATTGCCGCTACAAACACCTTACCCGCCAGCGCGTGCCGCGGCCCTCCTTTGCGCAGGGCAAGCGCCGCCGTCCCGGAGACGATCCCAGAGATTCCCCCGGCAATGTGTACTGGCAGCAGCGGTGAATACAACTTCGAGACCCCTTCCTACACCCAACTACGCGCGCCACACCTCACGAGTTGCAACATGCCCTTCCGCAGAGCTTCTCCACTCGGGCCGCTTGCAAAAATAGACTACAATCCGTCGGGCCATCTTTCGTGCAGCAGGAGCACGCAAGGAGTGCTCTTGAAAGGATCAGTTATGAACAAAGCCTCACTGCGGCACGCAACCTCGTCGATCCTCATCCTGGCGCTCGCCTTTAGCTCTGGAATCTGGGCCCAAACTACCTCCGACGCCGAGAAAAAAGTCGCAGCTCTCGAAGCCCAGTGGCTCGAGGCGCAAAAAACCGCCAACCCCGCGTTGCTCGAGCCCCTTTTGGCACCCACCTTCTTCAACGTTTCAACCGACAGCGCCGTTAGCAACAAAACGGAAACCCTGCGCCTGGTCAAAGGCGCAACATTCGCTGTCGCGGAATATCTCGATGTCAAGGTCACCGTTTACGGCGACACCGCCATCGCCTCCGGCGTCTTCCACGGCCAGGCCACCGGCGGCGCGGAAGTCCTGGAACGCTGGACGGACACGTGGGTCAAAACCGGGAAGGACCACTGGCAATGCGTCGCCAGCCACGCTTCGCCCATGAAGAAATAGCGACAAAAGATGAACCGCCCGCTTTCAGGGGTGCCGTGATGCAAAGACCGTGGTTCCGCTGGGTCGCTGGGATAATCGCGTTCGCTTTACCAGTGCTAGCGGTCGCCATCGGATTGCGTCTCGATCATTCTTCTCCGAGGCGCAATCCGACGTATACCGCGTCCGTGCCATTCATGCTGTTCGGATCAATCTTCTTAGCCGCGATAGTGCCAGCCGCCCCCATCCTGAGCAGCAAACAATCCCTGCTCCGGCGTGTCGGCCTAACGATTGCAACCTTAGGCCTTCTGGCTCTCGAGTGCGCCATCACGTTTTATATCGCTATGATGTCACAATTGAGCTGAATTTTTGGTCTTTGCAAGGCAAGAGCCAAGGTCGACCCTGCAGAGGACGATAAAATACGCTACGACAAAGGGAATCTGCGGCGCCGCCGCCCGCAGCGTTTTGATTCTTGCCGGCAGCTACTTGGCTTTTTACCCGCTACTGGTCTGCTAGCGAACCTGGCGGCTAGGGCATCCGAAGCCATTCGTTGTCGAACCACAAACAGATCCTGCTCGATGCTCCTTGTTGGCGGCAGCGCTCGCGTTTGTTGCGGCAGTATACCGAGGCCGGATGAGTCAGAAGCCGTCAATTTTGATTGCTGCCGGCTGGCGGGCGGCACAATTCCATTCATCCGCAAATACTCCACCATCTGCCCGTAGTGATCAAACGCATGAGCGACGCCAAACGTAGCCAGACGCAACCGCGTAGATTTGCTTGGTCCGGGGTTCTGCAACATATTCTCTGTCGTTAGCGTCGCTGCGCCCCGGTGGCCCAGCGCAAAAGACTCCTTCAGGAACTGGATGATCTCGGCTTTGCTTTTCAGGTTTTCCGGGCCATTTCCGTCTTTGATTGCCTCCGGTACCTTTTCGCCGGTCAACGCCGACCAGATGAAATAGTTGGAAGCAGCGACATGCTTTAGCTCCACCGCAAACGTGCGCACTCCCTTGTAATTGGCACCGGGAATGTTCAAGCTTTCCGGCGTGAAGTTGAACTTGTCCTCCGGCATGGCCTCCCCAACATCGAGGACTTGCCTTTCAATCGCGCTGATCTCGCGGTCCACCACGGAAGCGAGGGAAGGCGCCGGCTGTACCTGCACGCTCGCAGCCGCAGTATTTGTCGCGCTCTGCCCGAATGTGGCTGCAGCCAAGCTAAACGCCGGCAAGAACGAAAGAATTCGTATGGCCATCATGGATCGCACCTCCAATTTGCAGTAACCCAAACGACGGCCGTTGCCGGCAGTCATGACTGCAGACGCTTCGAGACAATTTTGCGGGATTATAGACTTGACACAAGGCACGGCTTCAGTTACCCTTTCTTTGTGCTTGAACGCTCCAACTTGGCAACGTGCTTCTTGAGAATCTGGTGGCCTCTGTGCGTGAACAGGTGCTTCATGGCCTCATCCGTTGTCATGTCCTTTGGGTGTTTCTTTGGTTTCTTAGGCATAGGTGGTGTCCTGTGAAAGAAGCAATGAACCTCGTAGAACTAATAAAAGACTTTGCAGATGAAGAGAGGTGCCGCGCATATCTAGAACGCCTCCGCTGGCCCGATGGCCCACAGTGCCTTGAGTGCGGCTCGAAGAAAGTCTATCGCATTCTCAAGCGCAATCAGTTTGTCTGCGACGATTGCTCGCATCAGTTCAGCGTGACCGCCAAAACTATCTTCCACGATACTCACTTGCCTCTGTGGAAGTGGTTTCTCGCAACGTACCTGCTCTGCGAATCGCGCAAGGGTATGTCTGCAAATCAGATGAAGCGTCAGCTTGACGTGAGCTACAAAACAGCTTGGTACCTGTGCCACAGAATCCGCGCGGCTATGCTCGAAATAGCGCCGGAGAAATTGGGCGGGACCGTTGAGATTGATGAGACTTACGTAGGCGGCAAAGCTCGCCGTTGGCGGCCCAAGAGTGACAAGTCTGTGGTAGTGGGAATCAGGCAGCGCAATGGAGATTTGCGGTTGATCCACGCTCAAGATGCTAAGTCCGCAACGGTACGAGAGATTATTGCGGCGAACGTCGGCGGTCATGTCGAAGTGATTATGACTGATGAATCCCAAATCTACCCCTACGCGCTCGACAAGATGCAAAAGAACCTGCATAGGACCATCAATCATTCCCGCGAATATGCTCATGGCGATGTCCACACAAACACTGTGGAATCGGCTTTCTCGCTTCTCAAGCGCGGGATTGTGGGTACGTGGCATAAAGTCTCTGCGAAGCATCTCCCTGCCTACCTAGACGAAATGTGCTTCCGATTTAACAACCGCAAGAACCCTTTCCTCTTCCGCGATACGATGCTTAAACTCATTGATTCTCCAAACCTTGAATACAAACATCTCACAGCAAAAGTTAAGGATGCCGCTTAGAAACAGTCCAGTCCTTTTCTGCCAATGCCTTGCCTTCTGGCCATTCCGAGTCACAGTAAATGAATGGTTTAATCGCCTGCTTTGCGGTTGGTCCCATAACGCTCAGACACTGACGCCATACACCGTTGGTGCGACCCAAATGTAAGACCTCGTTCCAATAACCATTCGGAGCTGCGAATTGAATAGTTAGTCTTTTGGAATCGCCTTCGGGCATTGAATATATTCCGATCATCTGGACATCGCCCTGTGGCGCTTCATTGGACTGCGCTCGCAAATAGGGTATCCGATATTCGGTATCGGAGGAATTTATAGCGGTTATCCAGTCTCCATTAGGATGCTTGTTGTACTCTTGCATAGCCATCAATCTTCGCTCGTCATCCATCATGATCGCGTGTATCCCTCCAAGCGGATATTTGCCGTGGCTATTCACCGAAACTAGAAAATAAGCAGTCCCTCTAGGGACCAATAGACTATTCCAATGTGTATCAAACGCCTGCGCTTGCTGGGCAGTAAAAGTTATAAATGCAAAACTATTTCCTCCCGTTTGAGTTTTGATGGTGTCTTGCACTCCGGCGATTATTTGGTTCGATCTGCTCATCGTTTCTGCAAATTGCTCTTGACTAATCCTCAGTGAGTCTCTTAAACCATCTACAATTTTCCCAAACTTTTCGTTTTGCTCTTTTCTCGCGTCTGTTTGGTCGTGCTCAAACTTATTGCGGTCACTGTCAATTGCCCGATTTTCCATAAATACTAAAAGGATAATCACTACGATATAGAGGGCCTTGTGGATAGGCCGCATTTCTGCCAAAAGCATGAGTGCCGCGACGGTCGCTAACGCCAAAACTGCCTTATTAGGCAATGGCGCCTTAAACCAATACCATCGCGCCACGTAGTAACCAGCCACGCCCAAGACGAGAAAATGGTACCAATGGGCAACTGGTTTATCGGCTTCTTCTGGCTTGCCTCTCCACACAAAGCGCCAATAAGACGCCAAATTCTTTGTGACTGCGGTCCACACAGAGTGGATGTCCATACGTCCTTACCCGAGTTCAAACGAGAAGGGTAAAGATAGCGAATTTTCCTACCTTGCGTCAAGGTTATAATCCCGCAATTTTGGGTAGCAAAGGCCTTCCGCCGGAATAGCTCTCAAGACTCGGATCGTTATTCTCTTACCGTTCTGTGCTAGCGTAGGCCTCGCTTTTCGATGAGGAGAGACAAGTCATGAACGCCAGCATCGCGCCCAAGGCCGGTAGGCCGCCGAGTCCCGCGAACATTCAGCTCCTGCAACTCACCACCGCAAACTGGACGTCGCGGTGCCTGCACGTTGTCGCCGAACTGGGAATCGCCGACGCCATCGGCGACCAACCGCAATCGACCGAGGCCCTTGCAGCAGCCACGAGTACCCAGCCGCAAGCCATCTATCGCGTCTTGCGCCTGCTCGCCTCGGTTGGCATTTTCGAATGGAAGGACGGAACCTGGCATCACAGCGAAGCCTCTCGCTTCCTTCGCTCGGACCACCCTGAATCTCTGCGCGACTATGTCCGCATGCTCGGTCTGCCTGCATTCTGGAGTGCGCTGGGCGACCTCGAACATTCGTTGCGCACAGGCGAACCTGCCTTCAGCAAAAGCCACCCGGAGGGCGTCTTCGGCTACCTGGCTCACCACCCGGAGGAGAGTCGCACATTCGATTCGGCCATGACCTCGAAATCGCATCGGGACATCGCCGCCATCCTGCCCGCCTACGACTTTTCCCAGTTCGCTACCATCGCCGACATCGCCGGAGGACGCGGCCATCTGCTCCGCGCCATTCTGAAGACTTCACCTAAGACCCGGGGAATTCTTTTTGATCAACCGCATGTGGTCGGCGGCATTAAACCGGAACCGGGCGAAAAGCTTGCGGTCATCGGCGGAGATTTCTTCGCCGACGCCATGCCGATCGCCGATGCTTACCTTTTAATGAACATCGTCCACGACTGGCCTGACGGCGAAGCCAGCAAAATTTTGTCCGCCATCCGTCGCGCCATGCCGTCGCGCTCGCAGGTGCTAATCATCGAAACCGTGGTACCGCCCACTCCGGGCCCGCACTTGTCGAAGGAGCTCGACATCGTGATGATGGCTATTCCCGGTGGCATGGAACGTACCGAGCAGGAGTACGCCCTCCTGGCCTCAAACTGCGCCCTTAAGTTGACCCGCGTGGTCGAAACTCTGAGCCCCTACTCCATCCTCGAGTTCGCCGCCGCATGATGTCGGGGCGCGTTTGGAGCGCGCCCCCGATCGCCGCGGCCTCAAGACTTCAACCTCAAATCCCCAGCTAGCACATGGGCGTGCAACCGGTATTTCCCGTTGCCATCCTTCCGCGCCCATCCCCCCAGCCACCCTTTGGGTTCGCCAAACTGATCGCCATTTACGTCTCCAAACCTGACCGACAAATCCACGTGCGAATATTCTTCCGCATTCCCAACCTCGATCGTCAGGTCGCCGCCCTTAAGCTCCAGATCCTTATCTCCCGCAACTCCCGACACTGCCAAGTCCCCACCGCGCATCCGAGCATAGAGGTTTGTGCTTCTGGGAACTTCGATGGTGACCTGCAACTCGTTCTTTGGCACGTGCGAAAGCTTCAGGTCCACCGCGCTCGCAGACCGTGTAAATCGAATCTTGATGTCCTTTGCTTGTTCCGCATTCTTGCCCGAAGCGTGGATGGAAATTCTCTCTCGATCGCTTCCGACGATACGGAAATCTCCATCGTGCAGGTGCAAACGGACTGTGGTTCCACTGCCCAGGTTGGTCTCAAAACCACGCGGTGAAAGCTTCGTGGTCTCTTGCGCAGGCTGGACCACCGCAGCCGACGCCAAGAACAGAACTGCCGCCGAAATTCGCAATGCAATACGCATAGGGCCCCCTTTGCCCAATGATACGCAAAGGCCCGCAGGAGGTTCCCTGTTTTTGATTGGCTAGCGGCTCCGCCACCGACTCCGGTCGTCAACCCGGTCCGGCGAACCCGCCGCGGCAGTAGTCTGCCTGTATGGTCGCCTGGTGTCCCAGGCTGCTTAACCAAGTGGATGCTTCGAGGAGCTCAGAATCAACGTGTACTAAAAGCATGGGGCTTGTCCTTCACTCCACTAACTCTGCCATTCCGTTTATACTCTCCCTGCCCGGGGGCCAACAGGCTCCAGAGACCTATCCTGGAGGCGCAAACGGAATGACCGCACGTATCGTCGTCGCAGCCGCTCTTGCTGCAACTGCCGCACTTGCCTGGCATCATCGCCCGGCGACCGTCCACGCTCAGCAAGCGTCTGCCTCCGTTACGGTGCGCGCTATCACCGCTCCCGGTCCCAACATCCCCACGTACAGCAAAGACGTTGCGCCCATCTTCCAGAAGAACTGCCAGGTCTGCCACCGCCCGGGCGAAGCCGGACCCTTTCCCATGCTGACCTACGAACAGACGCGCCCTTGGGCGGTGGCGATCAAGGTCGCCGTCCAGTCCGGCAAGATGCCGCCTTGGTTTGCTGACCACCGTTACGGAAAATTCTCCAACGCCATGAGCCTCACGGCTGCCGAAATTGACACCATTTCAAAGTGGGCCGAAGGGGGAGCTCCCAAAGGCGATCCCGCCGACCTTCCTCCCGCCGCTAGTTGGGTCGAAGGCTGGGGCATCGGCCAGCCCGATAAAATCTACGAGCTCCCAGTTCCGTTCGACGTTCCCGCTTCCGGTGTCGTCGACTACCAACACGTCATCGTGCCCACCGGCTTTAACCAGGACATGTGGGTGCAGGCCGCCGAAGTCCGGCCCACCGACCGTCGCGTCGTTCACCACATCATCGCTTTTGTCCGCGAACCCAACTCCAACTGGTTCCGCGGCCAGAAGCCCGCGGTCTTTTTCACCGCGCCGCAGGTCAAAACCAAAGAACAGCCGGACACCAGTGCTCTCCCGAGCGACTTCCTCGTCGGTTACGCCCCAGGCCAGCCAGCGGAAATTCTGCGCCCCGGCCAGGCCAAGCTCATTAGAGCTGGCTCAGACATCATCTTCCAGGTCCACTACACACCGCACGGCCACGCCACCAAGGACCAGTCCCGCCTCGGCATCATCTTCGCCAAAGAGCCACCGAAGGAGCGCGTGCTCACTCTCTCGGCAACCAACGGCACGTTCAAAATTCCGCCGGGCCATCCAAACTACCAGGTAGACGCTGACTTCGTCGTTGGCACTGATGTAAAACTCTCCGGCTTGCATCCGCACATGCACGGCCGCGGCAAGGATTTCGAATACCGCCTCGTTTTTCCCAACGGCGAAACCACAACCGTGCTCAGCGTCCCGCATTACGACTGGCACTGGCAGAACTGGTACAACCTCGCAGAACCCATCGCCCTTCCCAAGGGCACGAGAATCGATTGCACCGCGCACTTTGACAATTCGCCCAACAACCCCGAAAACGCCGATCCCGCCAAGGAAGTCACCTGGGGCGAACAGAGCTGGGACGAAATGATGGTCGGCTTCTTCAATCTGGTCTTCGACGCCAAAATGCCCGTCGAAAATCTTTTCCCGGACAAAAAGAACGCCGCCGGTGTCGCCAGCACGCCGACCGCAAAAGGAAAGGACTCTCCAAATCTGTAATTCCCTAGCGAAGCGCTTTCATTCGCCGAGCGAATGGCGGACTGCGCACACGTGGGAATCTGCGTTCTTCCCGCCGCGTTGCCAACCAGGCATCATCGCCAAACGGACTCGCCGCAGCGGCTCTGCGCCAGGCTAAACTGATCCCATGAACCTGCGCGAACGCTTCGAAGGGCTGCTGCGCATGATGCTGCTGGTGTTCATTCTCGGCTCCGCGGCGTTCCTGAGCGCCATCACCGCGATGCGCATCGCCATCCACGGGCGCGAAGTCAGCATGCCCAATCTCGTCGGCAAGAGCGTCACTGAAGCCAGCAACGAACTGCGCTCGCGCGGCCTGCTGCTCAGCGTTGCCGATCGCATCTACAGCGAACAGCCGATCAACACCGTCATCCGGCAAACGCCTCCGCCAGGATTGCTGATGAAGGTTTCCCAGCAAGCGCACGTTGTGTTGAGTCTCGGCCAGCGCGCCCTGCAGATTCCGTCTCTCGAAGGGAACTCACTGCGCGTTTCACGCATCGAGCTGTTGCGGGCTGGACTGCAAGTCGGCGAAGTCTCCAACCTCGCCTTGCCCAACATCGCCGCCGATACCGTGCTGATGCAGAGCCCCAAACCGGGCGCAGGCGCTGCTTCACCTCGCGTAGATGTTCTGGTTTCGCAGGGCCCACATCAGGATTCCTACGTCACGCCTCGCCTAATGGGCATGACTGCGGAAGATGCGGTGCGCCGCCTCGAGTCCGCGCAAATCGCGCGCAAATTGAACACCATCAGCGCACCGCAGTGGCCCCACGGCTCCGTGATCGACCAGGTCCCGACTCCTGGTTCACGCTTGGCGCCCAGCACCACCGTCGAACTCACCATCGCCGAATAGTGACTGATGCTCGGTCACTTGGCGAGCGGCGGCGCGGGATACTCCGGCAGTTTGTCCTTGCTGGCATCGCCGCGCTTGACGAGCATTTCGTCGAAGAGCAGGGACGGCGAGATAACAGTCGTCGCGACGCCACCGGTGCGATTGCTGACCAAGGGATCATTACCAACGGCGCTCAGGTCCGCACGCAGCGCACGGACGTCGAGTTCGCTGAAGACGGCGCCCCGCACCAGTTCTTCGTGACCGTCTTTCGCGTACAAGCGATAGAGCAAACGCGGCGCCGTGCCAGCCATCGTTTCCACGCGGTAGCCGTACGGTTTTCCCTGATCCCCGACAAGCTGCTCGACGCGCTTCTTCAAATCATCAGGCGCCTGTGGCTCGGAACCCTTGACCAGCAGCACGCCGAGATTGGGCAGCGGCGGCGAAGCGGGAGCCGCGCGTCCGTGCCCATTCGACTCCGCGAAATCACGGATCGGCTGGCGGCCGACGAGATAGTTCGAAAGCACGCCTTTCTGCACGATGTTCACTTCGCGGGCTTTTACGCCCTCGCTGTCCACATCGTATGAGCCGACCAAACTCTTGCCGCCAAACTCCTTCATCGTCGGATCATCAATGACATCCAGAAACGGCGGCAACACTCGCGATTTGTAGCTGGTAGCGAACGACCCAGTGGTGCGGTTGGGCGCGCCGAGTTGCGGTTTGCGGCCAATCACGTTGTTGCCGATAAGAGAAAAGACGACGTCGTCCGCGGCGTCCGGTGAGAACAGCACTGGACCGCGATATTCTTCTTCGACGATTGGCGCGTCGCGTAAGGCCTTGAGCGTTTCGAGCGCGGCCTTGGTGTCGCTCAAGAGTTTTTCGCGCGTGGGCAGCTCGGAAGATTTCGCCACGGTCCACGCGGGCGTGCGCCCAAGCCTCATGCCGTCGGCTGCCTGCGTCGAAGCGTTGATCTGGACAGAATAGACGCCGTGCGAAGTGCGGGTAACCGTGCCTTCACTGTTGAGCAGATATTCGTTGAAAACGGTGAAGCGGCCGGACGCGGAAACGGATTGAATCTCGGGATACTGACGATAGAGGCTGGTCGCCGTCTCCAGAGTCTTCTTCCAGTCATCGCCGTCCACTTTGAGCGATTGCACCGGGTCGATCACCTGCACGGGACTGGCTTTGGCGAAATCGTCCACCGGATACTCGTCCGCGCTGAACTGTTTAAGGATGGATTTTTTCTGGGTCAGCGCTTCGCCCGCGTTCTTGTAGGCTTCATCGGTGGCGAGCCAGATCTGGTGCCGCAGGGCGATGGGATCGTTGTCCAGAGGCAGCAGGGCATTACCGCCCATGCCTTGCTGGAAGTAGCTGTCCTGTTTGTAGTCACCAAGGCGGACGACGGCACGAAGAATGCGGACGTGAGCACGTTGCTCTTCGCGCGTGGCGCCGAATGCGGCCTCGGTGGCGAAATCCTCGATGTCGCTTACGCGGTATTCGATGTAGTAGGGAGAGTCGAGCTGATCCATCTTGAGTTGGGCTTTGGAGCGCTCGAGCTCGACCAGGAGGGCGTCGAGAATCGGATCGCCCTTGGCGGCGGCTTTCGCGGCAACCAGGGGATCGGCACCGGATTTGGCGTCGTCGGGACAAGCGACTGCGGCCCGCGCGGCGAACAACACTACGATAACGGCCAGTGCGAGCAGCGAGCAGCGAATAGCGAGCGGAAAGATGAAGCAGCGAATCAGCTGCTGCGTAAACCCGCTGCTACCAGAAGGGCGTCGGGCGGTGCTCATGGTTTTACCTCGACGGAGGCGGGCACGTTGTTGTTCGCCGGGAGATCTTCGAAGCCGGGCGGCGGCAGGATCGGCGGACGGTCATGCTCGTGGGCGCGCTTCTGCACTTCCATTTCGGAGAAGAGCATTGCCGGGGCAACAGCAGAGACGGGAACGCTGCCGCTCTCCGCACCACACACGCCGTTGAAGACATGCTGCTCGTCGCCAGTGGTCATAATTCTAGTCAGCGCAGCGAGCGGCGTGCCAACGATGTCCACACCGCGGACGAGTTCGTCGGGGCGGCCGTCAGCATAAATTTTGTAAACAATCACCGGAAGCACCTGAAAGGCTTGTGGCAACTGGCGCGTGGTCAGGGTAAAGCCGCCCTGAATGTCATCGAAGTACAGGCCATAGGGTTTGCCCTGCTTTTTCACTTCTTCGATCAACCTCAGGCGCAGGTCTTTTTCAGGAACGGTCTGGGACGAAGTCACTATGAGATTTCCTTGCCGGCCGGTGGGCATGAGTCCGGGTTGGTCGCGCCCGTGGCCGTTGGAATGCTCAAAGCCCTGGATGGGCATGCGCGACATCAGGAAGTTTTTCAGCACGCCGTTGGTAATGACCTCGACCGGCTTGGCCGGGATGCCTTCACTGTCATATTCATAGGTTCCGGCGAGTTTTACCCCGCCGAGTTGGGCTTTGGTCGGATCGTCCACGATGCTCAGGAATTTCGGAAGAACTTCCTGGCCTACTTTCTTGGTAAAGGTTTGCCCTTCGTCTTCATCGCGCTGGCGATGGCCTTCCAGGCGATGGCCGAGCACTTCGTGAAAGAAGACGGCGGCGGCGCGGCCGCTGAGCAGCGCGGGCCCGTCGTAAGGTTCCGCGACGGGAGCTTTGCGCAGCGCTTCGAGGTCGTCAGCCATCTTTTCGGCTTTCGCGGTGAGTTCCTTTTCGTCGGGCAAGCCCTTTGCTGAAGGTGCTTGGAATGTCTCCACGCGAATCAGTTCCATGCCGTCGTCGGCGCGGGTCTGAGCTTCCATGACCAGGCGAGTGGAAGCGCTCGGCGTGATCAGCGCGGTGCCTTCGCTGGTGACCATGCGTTCTTTAGCGTTTTGCACCAGCAGAAATACGGAGGCGAAATAGACTTCCGGATATTTACGGAAGATGGCGGAGACTCGGCGGATTTCGCCTTCCCAGGCCGTCTTATCAAAATCGGGCAGTTTGATCTCTTCTCCAGTGTGCGTCACGGCCGGTTCTTTGGAGAAGTCTGGGGATCTGTCTTCTTCTTCGGCGCGCACGGCGGTGTTGGTTTTGACATTAAGGAAAGCGGGCGAAGCGCGTTTATAGGCGCGGTCGGTCAGTTCCCACAGGACGCGCGCGATGGCGTCAGAATCGGTGCCAAACGGAAGAGGCCCGGAGACCATGCCGCTCGGGCGGCTTTGGCCGTGGGTGTTATCGAGCGTGGGCGAACCGACGCGCATGGTGACATCGGCTTGACGGCGATGGCCGCTGGTGTTGGTAATGAGCGATCCGTAGGCGCCGGTGATAACGATCGAATTCTGCTCGTAAACGGTGTAGCTCAGGTAGTAGGGCGCAGGGTCGGACTTGGCCAGGTCGGCCGTGGCGCGCCGGAGTTCGGCCGACATGACTTTCATGACCGGATCGAGGACAGATTTGTCAACGGACGGGTCGGCGGCAAGGCCCAGAGGTTGCAGCAGCAGCGCGGCGCAGGTCACGGTCGCGGCGCGGGACGCCGAGAAGGGGCGAACTTTGCGCGCACGGGCGTGCTTCACAGAAAAGCTAGGGGTTTTCAACTCGCATCTCCCAGAGTGGCTTGTCGCAGCAGAGACGAAATTTCAGTATGCCTGAGCGTGCAAACGCCCGCAATGTGACTGCGGTACTAGCTGGGCGCGAGCGATCAGGGTTCGCACGGCGGCTTGGCGCGCTTGGGACCCGCCGACGCTTGCCTCCTACAACGCCCTACACAAAGGCGTCGCCGGGCTGCAAACGAGCGCCGTTGGCAAAATCCTGCGCGGAGACTTCCTTGCGTCCTTCTGCTTTGACGCGGGAGAGGCGGAGAAGAGTTTTCTGGCCGCAGGAGACCAGGAGTTCACCGCAACTCAGGAAGATCGTACCGGGATGAGCAGCGCCGGATACCTCCTCGATCGCTGCACAGCCGGCGGTGGCGGTGCTAGCGCCGGCTGGACGGCCTAAGAGTCGGCAGCTGGTGCCGCGAAAGGAGGTGTAGGCCCCGGGCCAGAGGGTGAAAGCGCGCATGCGATTGTAGATGGCTTGTGCCGGAAGGGACCAGTTGATGCGGCCGTCTTCTTTCTTTAGGAGCGGGGCCGAGGTGGCCCGGGAATGATTCTGGGGAGTGGGCTGCAGGGTACGGTCACGCAGGCCGCGGAGGGTTTCGGCCATAAGCGGTCCGCTGAGTTCGGCGAGGCGCGCAGCGAGTTCCGGAGCGCTCTCGTCGAGACCAATTGGGGTTTCCCGTCTCAACAGGATTTCGCCGGTATCCAGGCCCGCATCAATGCGCATGGTGGTGACGCCGGTGACGGTTTCGCCGTTGGCGATGGCCCATTGGATTGGTGCGGCGCCGCGATATTTGGGGAGCAGAGAAGCATGAGAATTGATCCAGCCGAGGCGGGGAATATCCAGCAGACGCGCGGGAATGATTTGGCCGTAGGCGATGATGACGACGGCGTCGGGCTTGGCGTCGCGCAGGAATTTCTCGGACCCAGGCGCGCCGATTTTTTCCGGTTGGGCAACCAAAACGTTCGCAGCCAAGGCGTTTTGCTTCACCGCAGAGAATGAGACTTCTTGACCACGGCCGCGAGGGCGATCGGGTTGGGTGATGACGGCGACGATTTCGAAGTCGGATTGAGACAGCAGGTGCCGCAGCGTGGGAACAGCGAATTGGGGAGTGCCGCAGAAAACAAGGCGCATGCTTCACCCCAGACGGCCCAGGTGGTTCAAAGAAAATGCACCGGAGTGGCACAAAGCACCCCGAGAGCGCAGCGCAGAGTTCACCGAGGTAAGGAAGATTACCACTCGCCTTGTTTACGCATTTTCTTGATTTTGCGCTTAATGAGGTCGCGCTTGAGCAGGCTCAAGTGCTGAAGAAAGAGGATGCCGTTGAGGTGGTCAATTTCGTGGCAGAAGGCACGGGCCAGCAAATCTTCACCGCGGATTTCGAACGATAGGCCCTGCAGGTCCTGCGCTTTCACGGTGACGAATTGCGGGCGAATGACGTAGCCGCGGAAGCCGGGAATCGAGAGGCAGCCTTCTTCTTCGCGCTTTTCGCCTTCGGCGGCGACGACCTGGGGATTGACCAGCACGATTTTCCCTTCGGGATTTTTGCCGCCGGTGACGTCCACAACCGCGATGCGGATGCTTTTACCGATCTGCGGCCCGGCGAGGCCAATTCCTTGCGCGGCGTACATGGTGGCGAACATGTCTTCGGCGAGTTCTTCCAGTTGGGCTTCAAACTTGGTGATGGGCGCGGCGGGCTTTTCGAGAATCGGATCGCCGTATTTGACGATCGTGTAGAGCTTGCGCGGAGGGACGCTCGCTTCCAGCGCGGAGCCGGTTTCCGCTGGCCCGGACTGGACCAGGGGCTCGTCAGAAGTCGTGGATTTGTTTGGCATAACCCTCGAAATTGCGGCGCAACTCGGTAAGAGAGTCTCCCCCAAATTTTTGCAGAAAAGCATCGCTGAGGACAAGTGCCACCATGGCCTCGGCGGCTACGGCCCCCGCCGGGACCACGCACCAATCGGAGCGCTCGTAGGCAGCCTGCACCGGATCTTTGCTGACCATGTCGGCGGTGCGCAGTGCGCGGCGAAGGGTGGAGATGGGCTTCAGGTAGCCGCGGACGACGATGTCCTGGCCGTTGCTGATGCCACCCTCGAGGCCGCCGGCGCGATTTGACGAGCGCGTAAACTTGTGGGCGGCCTGATCGTAGAAAATTTCGTCCTGCACTTCGCTGCCGAGCGAACCGGCGGCAAGAATTCCGGCGCCGATTTCGACACCTTTTACGGCCTGGACGCTCATGACCGCTTGCGCCAGGCGGCCGTCGAGCTTGTCATCCCACTGGGCGTGGGAGCCGAGGCCGACGGGAACGTTGTGGGCGACAATTTCGAAGATGCCGCCGACGGTGTCGCCCGCTTTCAGAACCGCGTCCACCTCGGCCTTCATGTTTTCTTGAGCACCGGAGTCAACACAACGGAGCGGCGAGTCGAGATCGTTGGAGATGGATTGAATGTCTTCCCAGCTTGGCGAGCAGTCAATTCGCGTGTGGCCGACCTGAATGGTGTGACTGGCGATTTCGGTGCCGAATGCGCGAAGAAGTTGCTTGGCGAGTGCGCCAGCGGCGACGCGGGCCGCGGTTTCGCGTGCCGAGGCGCGTTCCAGGACGTAGCGCGCATCATGAAAATTGAATTTTTGCGCGCCGGCAAGATCGGCGTGACCCGGTCGTGGCGCGACGAGCTTCTTGGCCGTCGAGTCGTCTTCCGGATAAGCTTCGACCGCGAGGATTTTCTCCCAGTTTGCCCAGTCGCGATTTTCGATCCGCAGGGCTACCGGAGCGCCGATGGTCTGTCCGTGACGGACACCGGCGAAAATGTCGGCGCGGTCCTTTTCGATTTTCTGGCGGCCGCCGCGGCCGTAACCGAGTTGACGGCGCTGCAGTTCGCGATTGATGAATTCAAGGTCGATGGGCAGGCCGGCGGGCAGGCCGGACAGAAAAGCGAGCAAGGCCTGGCCGTGCGATTCACCCGCAGTGTAGAAACGAAGCATCCGCTTGGAATCCTGAAAAATAAAATGAAAAAGTTAAGCTAGAGTTTAACTGGCGAGGCCCGTTGCGTCTAGCTTGCAGAGTCAGGCGGGCGCACGACATGAGAATCAAGAAAGAAGTCTGATAAGGTGTGGGCCGGGGT
>CAZQOB010000015.1:0-79857 GCA_964594885.1 uncultured Acidobacteriaceae bacterium | reverse complement strand
TGCCGTCATTGACGGTGAGGATATTGTCTGCCATGTGGTTTGCTTTCAGCGGGTTGCGCCGTCTTCAAAGTTGCTATCGGCGGTCCCAGCTGACTCCTTGTCTCCTAATTAGATGTTGTAACAGGTATTTGGTTTCGTGCTGGGACTTCCAGCCCCCTGGCCGCGCGGGCCGCCTCATATATTTTCGCATACTGCGCGGCCGAATTTTTCCACGAAAAATCCTTGGCCATGCCGTTTAGCTGGATGCGCTTCCAGATGCGCTCGTCATTGTAGTGCTGCAGCGCCTGCTTCACCGCGTAAAGGAAGGCGGCGCCGGTGTACTCGTGAAACTTGAAGCCGGTGCCCGTGCCGTGTTCGACGTCGAAATTTTCGACGGTGTCATCGAGGCCGCCGGTGGCGCGCACTACCGGAACGGTACCATATTTCAGGCTGTAAATCTGATTGAGGCCGCAGGGCTCGTAACGCGAGGGCATGAGGAAAATATCGGAGCCCGCCTCGACTTTGTGGGCGAGCGCGTTGTCATACGCGAACTTGTAACCGACTCGGCCGGGGTAGGCGCTGGCCAGCGCGCGGAATAAATCCTCGTAACGGCGGTCGCCGGTGCCAAGTACGACCAGCATCACGTCTTCCCGCAAGACTTCGTGGGCGCGGTCGGCGATCAAGTCGAAACCTTTCTGGTCGGCGAAGCGGGAAACAATGCCGAGGAGCGCGCGATGCAGATTGTCCGTGCTGAGTCCGAAGACTTGCAGCAGGTCCTGCTTGCAGGCTTGCTTTCCTGCGAGATCCTTGGCGGAGTACCTGGTGGCGAGGAACGTGTCCTTTGCCGGATTCCAAACGGCGTAATCCACTCCGTTGAGGATGCCGACGACGCGGTCCCCGCGGGAGCGGACGACGCCTTCCAGGCCGTAGCCATATTCGGGCGTTTGAATTTCCTGCGCGTAACGCGGGCTGACTGTAGTGAGGTAGTCGGAAAAAACCAGGCCGCCCTTCAGGTAGTTGACGTCGCCGTAGAATTCGAGGCCGCCGGGATTGAAAACGGCTTCCGGAATTCCCGCGCGGGCCATGGCGAAGCGGCGGAAAAGTCCGTGATAGCCCATGTTGTGGATGGTGAAAACAACGGGAAGATCCTTGACCATTGGGTCGTCGCTATAGGAGGTGCGAAGCAGCACCGGAACCAGGCCGGTTTGCCAGTCGTGGCAATGGAAGACGTCGGCGGGCCAGACATGCTTGGAAATTTCGATGGCGGCGCGACAGAGCTCGCTGTAGCGTTCGGCGTTATCAGCGTAATCGCCGGCCGGTCCGCCGTATACACCCTCGCGATCGAAGTAAGCCGGGTCGTCGACAAAAAAGTAGCGGACTCCGCTGACGAGGGTGCCGTCGCCGATGGCGGGAAAGCGCAGACGATTGCCGAGGGGAATCGTAAGGCTGGGAATTACGTTCGAAACTGTTTTGGTGCCGCGATAGAGCGGCAAAACCACGGCGACTTCGTGGCCTTGGGCGACCAGAGCTTTGGGAAGGGCTTCGACGACGTCAGCAAGGCCGCCGGTCTTTGAGAAAGGCAAACCTTCCGAGGCTACAAAGAGGATTCGCATCCGTTTTTCGCGCAGACCGATACGCTAGCGAAGCGGCAGGGATAGTGCAAGTCTAGCGCAAGCGCCTGGCTGAGGAAAAAGGCGAAGACAGTACGGGCCGATGTCTAAACCGATTCTAGACTGTCGTAGTCTGGGCCCAACCCTCTGGTACGCGGGCGATCATAGAATGGCACCTTCGCCCTTCCCAAGGCTAGAACCTTAGGGAGCCACATGACGCTAAGTAGAACTGGTGCCAGGCGGCGGGCCTTTTACGTCAGGAGCCACCGGCTGGCCACTGTTGTTGCAATCCCGGGACCAGCTTTAGCGCGTTCTCGTAATAGATCTTCTGCAACACTTCGTCCGGTACCTGAAATCCATAAATCCTCCAGAAGGCGTGACGTTTGCGGTAGTAGTCGAAATATTCGTCACGGGTTTCCAGCGCCCGGAAATACCACTTATATTCATTCACGTCGTAGATGTCCTTACCCATCAGCACGCGATCCTGATATTTGATCAGAAAGTCGTGGGCTGAATACGGTTGCCGGCCCAGTTCGGCCAGCACCGCCGCTATGTCCACATACACATTCGGACACGAATCAAACAACTTGCCCAGACGCGCCAGGTCATTGCCATGAAACGCCAGATGGGCTGCAATGAAATTGGTTCGGGGATGTTTAGCGAACAGGCGATTTCGCTCGGCGACTAACATTTCAAACGACGGAAATTTCGAGGGCGGCCGCGCGCGCTGGGGGAATTCGCGCAACTCCTCCCAACGCTCGTTGTGATAGTCCCAGGGATCAAAAAATGACGAAGGTTCCGCAATATGGATCAGCACGGGAATTTTCAACTCAGCGCATTTTTCCCAAACCGGGTCAAACTCCGGATCGTCCACATGCACTCTCTGGCCGTTGCCATACTTCAGGTCCATTCCATAGTTCTTGAAGATCTTCAGTCCCTGCGCGCCATTTTTTACGTCCTGCTCCAGCCGCGCGGCGGCTCGCTTTCCGTATCCCGGCGTATCCAGGTCGTCGTAGCTCAAATTCGCGAACACCACGAAGCGGTTCGGGTATCGCCCCTTCATCACTGCCAGCGTTTTCTTCAGGGACTCACCCGTTCCACCACTCAGGTTTACCAGCACTCGCAGATTGATGGTGTCCATTTCCTTCACCAACTCGTCCACTCGCTCTGCCGTCGGATTCCAGTGATGGCTATGAATATCCACAAACGGATACTTGGCACGCTGAGGTTTGTGTTCCGGAGTGACGAGACTTGACTTCGGCTGATACTCCTCGATAGTTGGCACACGTCCGTTTGCGTCAGCTTGAGCTTGCGCTGTTGTGAGTGCCGGCGGTCCTATTTCGGTCAACGCGAACAGCGTGACACCACCGCAAGCTAACATCCACCTTCGAACGTTCATCTTCATTCCCCCTGCAACGGGAGTCTTGGCCCTGCCGGAAATTCGACCGAAATCTTCCTATGAAACCTTTAGGTTAGACCAGATTTTGCAGGGGCGCAGCAGGCCACATCGATTCCGGTGACCGATTCGGAGCGATCGTGCATGGGCCAACGCGGACCTGCCGGGGGTCGCGAGATAGCGCCTCTGCTAGACTGCTGCGAGCGATGACTCGACAACGCTTGGGGCAACACTTTTTGCACGACGCCGGCTGGCGCGAGAAGATCGCGCGGGCGATTCGGGTGTCGCGGCATTCGCAAGAACGGCCAGGCGGCGAGGAGAAACCATACTGCTGGATCGAAATCGGCGCGGGCCATGGGGAGATGACCGAGTATCTGGCGGCGACCGGCGCACCAGTGCATGCGGTCGAAGTGGATCCGCCTTTGATTGCGCGGCTCGAGCAACTGGCGAAGCGCTTTGCGAACTTGAGCGTCGTGCCTGGAGACGTGCTGAAAACCGACCTGGCGAAGCTGGCACCGGGACGGCGGATCAAGCTTTACGGCAATCTTCCCTACTACATCACGTCGCCAATCCTGCAGCATTTTTTTGAAATTGCCGAGCAGATTGTCGAGATCCATATCGTGATACAGCTGGAAGTGGCGCAGCGGCTGGTGGCGAAGCCGGGGACGCGGGACTACGGTTATCTGTCGGTGCTGACGCAATACTTTTCCCGTCCGGAGCTTGCGTTAAAGATCCCTCCGGGAGCTTTTAAGCCGCCGCCGGAGGTGGATTCGGCGCTGGTGAGCTTGCGGTTGCCAGGAGCGCTGCCGCGTTTGGCGATGGCACAGGAAGAAAAGTTTTTGGAGTTCGCAAAACGATGCTTTGCGCAAAAGCGGAAGACGCTGGTGAACAACTTGCGAGGAGTCGCGAACGCTGCGCAAGTCAAGGCCGCGCTGGAAGAGATGGGATTGGCACTTACGGCGCGGGCGGAGGAGTTAACGGTGCTGAAGTTGATGGAACTCTTCGAGCGCGTGGGATGAGTGGAGTATCGGCATGCCGCGGCACCCATACGACAAAGCTCAGCTAGTCTTGGGTGGAGGAGCCGTTTTTGCGACGGATGAGGTCGATCAGAAGATCGGGATAGTCGGACATGATGCCGTGCACGCCGGCATCGGCGAGCAAGCGTATGTGGGCAGGTTGATTGACGGTCCAGCAGATCAGCTGAAGGTCGCGCTTACGAGCTTCTTGTAGCAGGCGAGGGGTAACGAGGTCACCACGGACAGCCAGCTGGCGCGCGCCAATTTCAAGCGCCTTGTCCACTGGCTTCTCGATCTGGCCATCGAAAAGCAGGCCGGTCATCATCGTCGGCTCGATTTTGCGAACCCCGGCTAGAATCACCGGGTCGAACGAGATGACGACGATGCGGGCGATTTCGCCGGACTCCCTGAGCGCGCCGATGAGAGCGTGCTCGCTTCCCCACGAGCCGGAGGGCTTAAGCTCCAGATAGAAAACGACGTCGTGCTTCTTGGCAAACTCCAGGACCTCTTCGAGAGTGGGAATGCGTTCTCCGGCGAATTCGCTGCCAAACCACGACCCCGCATCGAGCTTGCGAAGATCACCCAGCGTCATTTCGTTGATGGAGCCTTGGCCATTAGTGGTGCGGTTGACGGTGGGATCGTGGAGAGCAACGAAGCGGGCATCGCGGGAAAGCTGCAGGTCGGTTTCAATGAAACTGGCGCCCATCGCCACGGCCTTGCGAAAGGCCGCGAAAGTGTTCTCCGGAGCGTAGCCGGAAGCTCCACGATGTGCGATTGCCAGCACGGGATGAGCCTCGCTGCCCCGGCTCTAGAAGCTCCCGGGACGTACAGGGTAGGCCTGGCTATCCTACCATCCCTGCTTTGAGCGCGCCTTGGCTGTTCCTGGTCCGGCTCTCAAGCTCTGGCGACATGCTGCGACAGGCCCGTGAAAGCTGAGCTTGACGTTCCTTGTCGCTTGCAGTGTGAGCGGTGGCAGGCCTAGAGTCGGACCATCACGGGTCCTCATCCATCGTAGGAAGGAGCAAAAAATGTCGCGCGCTCCATGCATTGGCGGGCTGCTGGCATCGGCAATGCTAATGACGCTCGGGTTCGCTGGCCCAATTGCCGCCCAGACCGATGGTTCCTGGCCGCCCATCGACCCCGCCGACCTCAAACTGACCGACTACGCGGGCGCACCGGGGGCGCCGGCGGTGATCCTCGACTATTGGGACGAAACGAACAATACCCAATCGAATGAAACGATTCGAATTCGCAGCAAAGTGCTTCGGGATGAAGGAAAAAAGCTGGGGCAAGTGGAGATCGCGTACCTTGAAAAATACATGCAGGTGGAGAGCATCCAGGCGCGAACCGTGGCGCCGGACGGGACAGTCACACCGTTTTCCGGAGCTCCGATGGACAAGGAGATCCTAAGAGCCCGGCGCTACAAATTGAATGCCAAGGTACTGGCGTTACCCAACGTGCAAGTTGGAACGATCATTGACTATTCGTACCGGCTGCACTGGAAGAAGGGATTTCCGGACCTGATCAAGCACCCCGGTCAGTTCATCATTGACGAACCGATCGCCTATCCCGCGGCAGATTGGGAAGTTCAACGCGACACCTTCGTGCGGCGGGCACACCTCAGCCTGCGCGCTTACGGAGGAAGCACACTGAAGTACTTTTTCCTTGGATTGCCAAACAAGCCTCCCATCAATCAGGACAAAGACGGATCGATCCGCCTCGAATTGCAGGACGTACCCGCATATGAGGAGGAGGAAGCTGCACCACCGGAGGAGAGTCTACGCGGACGGATCGAGATTTTTTACACTTACGGCTTTTGGGATCCGGACTCCTTCTGGATAGGACTGGCCAAGCAAAAAGCGAAGACCAACGACGAGTTCTTCAAGAAGTCGGGCCGGGCCCATGAGGAGGTGCAGAGGCTGCTGGCGCCCGGAGATAGCGACGAACAGAAACTACGAAAGCTGTACGCTCGCGTGCAGCAGATCCGGATGATCAGCTTTGAAGAATCGAAGACGGAAAAGGAGATTAAACGGGAGGAATTGAAAGAAAACAAAAACGTGGACGACGTGCTCAGCCGAAATTATGCGTATGCGAACGAGGTAGACCTGGTGTTTGTCGCGATGGCCAGAGCGGCAGGCTTTCGGGCCTATCCGGTTTATGTCACGTCCCGGGAATCAAAGCTCTTTGATAAACAACGATACGATCCGGAGCAACTGAACGCGATGGTGGTTTCGGTGTCACTCAACGGAAAGCACCGGTTTTTCGACCCCGCGACAATGTACTGCCCGTTCGACCTAGTGCCCTGGTTCGAAACGGATACCCAGGGAGTTGTTGCGGATACGACGAATGCGATGCTGGTTCAGGTGGACGCCTTGCCGAGCACCGCGGCGGTGACCCGGCGATCGGCCGATCTGAAGCTGGATGCGGAAGGGGGTTTGGAAGGCGAGATTCATATTACTTTCGAAGGCCAGGAGGCTTTGGCGCGCCGAATCGATGCCCGGCATCAAGACGAAACCCAGCGCCGAAAAGAACTCGAAGACTGGTTGAAAGAGTCGGTGCCGAGGAATTCGGAGCTCACGCTGAATTCCTGCGAGGGATTCGACAAAACCGAGGGACCGCTGACCGCCACGTTTCACGCACGGACGCTAGAGTACGCTTCGATTGCAGGGCAACGAATGCTGATGCCGGTCAGTTTCTTTGGCTCGTCGAAAGGAAGCTCGTTTTACACGACTCCGCGGCGAGTGAACCCGGTGTACTTTCGACATGCGGCGGAATACCACGACACGGTCGATATCACCGTTCCCAAGGAGATAGCCATTGAGTCCGTTCCTTCGACCGAATTGATCGATCGCGGGGCCGTGAAATTTGACGTCAGCGTCGAGCGAAAAGCGCAAACCGTGTACATCACGCAGGACTTTGTGGTCATGGGAGACTACTTCCCAGTGAAGATGTTCGCGGCTCTGAAGGACTTTTACCAACGGGCCGCATCGGCTAGGGAAATACAGATTTCACTGAAGCGCGCGACACCGCTGGCGTCTGTCGCACCTTGACCTGATCTCCGCTGTAGGCGGAAGGAACAAGAACTATCCGTCTGGCGTCGGGTTTAAGTAGTATGGCTGGACCGTATTTGCGAACCCATAATCAGGGTGTTTGCGCCCGGCCGATGGGAGATTAGAAATGAGAAACCTAACGGGTTCAATGCGTGTGGCTTGCGCTTTTCTGGCGCTCCTGCTGGCGGGCGCGCGGGGGTTCGCGCAGCAAAATACCCCACACCAGCGAAACGAAAAGAAGATGCACGAGAACCTGATCCGCGAAGTGCGCCACCACTTGCTGCTGCTTCCCTACTACTCAGTCTTCGACAATTTGATGTTTAAGGTAGAAGGAGATAAGGTCACGCTGCTGGGGCAGGTCGTGCGGCCGACGTTGAAGTCGGATGCGGAGGCTGCGATCAAGGGCCTGGAAGGCGTGGCCGCGGTGGACAACCAGATTGAAGTACTGCCGGTTTCGCCGATGGATGACCAGTTGCGGCGCGCGGTGTACCGGGCGCTTTATGGGGATGCGGCTCTGTCAAAGTATGGCTGGTCTGCGCTGCCGTCAATTCACGTTATCGTGAAAAATGGGAGCGTGACGCTGGAAGGCGTTGTGGATTCGGAAAGCGACAGCAATCTGGCGAATCTGCGCGCCAATCAGGTGCCGAACGTGTTTGCTGTGCAGAACAACTTGAAGGTCGCCGCTAGCGAAAAGAACGAGAAGAGCGAAAAGAAGAACTGACTCTTCCAATTGGAGGAGTCGATTTGCCGAGTCAAACCCGCACTCGCGCCATTCGCATCTTAGCGGCTATGGGCTCCATTTTCCCGCGCCTGACCGGCGCGGCTTGAGCCGTGTCCTTCCGCGTTACATCTGAGATTCCTTCGACTCCGGTTTCCTCACCAGACTTTGTAGATGTGTCCGGTTTGGCGGCCTTCGACGCTTTTGCTGTAGTTGAGTGCGACGTCGGCGGCAGAAACAGGCTTGTAGCCGCGGAAATAGGGGCCGAAAGAAGGCATTGACTCCTGGAGGACCGTCGGGCTGACGATGTTGATGCGTTGGCCGCGCGAGAGTTCGATGGCCGCAGCACGGACAAAACTCTCCAACGCTCCATTCACCAGAGACGCTGCAGCACCGAAGCGGATCGGATCTTCGCTGAGGATGCCGCTGGTGAGCGTAAAGGAGCCGCCGTCGCAGAGATACTTCTGTCCTGCCAGAACCATGTTGACCTGACCCATGAGCTTGTCACGCAGCCCAATGTCAACTTTTTCGGGCGTGAGTTCGTTCCAGGGACCGAAGTGGACGCTGCCGGCGGCGGAGACGAAGGCATCAACGGTTCCGATTTTCTCGAACAGCGATTGTAGGCTCCCGATATCGCGCAGATCGGCGTGAAAATCGCCGCTTTTTCTGCCGACGGATATGATCTGGTGGCGCACCGAAAGTTCGTGTGCAACTGCCTTGCCGAGTGTTCCACTGGCTCCAATCAAAACAATTTTCATAGACGCTCCAAGTCAAATTATGCCGGAGTCCCGGTTTTTCGTGAAACGTGAAGAATCACGCTATACTTTTTTCATGCGCGTGCGGCTCTTTTTCTGGCGAATTGGGACAGCAGCGTTGTTGCTCCTGAGCGGTTCTTTTAGAGCCTTAGCTCAGCAGGCCGATTTTGCGAAGGATGAGCTCGCGTGGCGCACGCAGCATGTGAAGGACCTGCAGAAACCGGATGGGTGGCTGTCACTGATTGGACTGGAGTGGCTGCAACCCGGCGAGACCACAATTGGTTCGGCTCCTGACAACAAGATTCATTTGCCTGCGACAGCGCCGACCCATCTGGCAGTGTTGCGGTTCCAGAACAATTCGGTAACGCTGATGGCACCGAAAGGGGGCTTTCCGGCCGGGCTGCAGGTAGACGGCGCGCCAGCGAAAGAGCAATTGTTGCGTGCCGATCCAGACAAGGACAAGTTCAACTCCCGGGTGCAGTGGGGCACGATTCATTTTTATGTGATTCGGCGGGCCGAAGACGTCGGTGTGCGGGTGAAGGATTCACAGTCGCTGACGCTCAAGGAGTTTCACTCACTCGCGTGGTTCGAGCCGAACGCCAAGTTTCGCGTAGCCGCCAAGTGGATTCCTTACGTTCCAGCGAAAACGATCACCCTGGCGAGAATGGTCGGCAAGAGTTACTCCCTGCCAGTGCCGGGGGTAGCGGAGTTTGTCTTCGACGGGAAGACCTACCGGGTTGAACCGGTACAAGAAGATCCTAACGTGGCGAAGCTGTTTTTTATTTTGCGCGATACGACCAGCACCGACTCAACTTATCCGGCCTGCCGGTTTTTGTACACTAGCTTTCCCGATCACGGACTGGAACAGCCGGGCGAACTGGTGCTGGACTTCAATCACATGGAGAATCCGCCGTGTGCGTACACAACGTTTGCGACGTGCCCACTGCCGCCGGCGGGAAATCGCTTGCCGATTGCGCTGCCGGTGGGGGAGAAGCGGTATCACAACTGACATGACAGCAAACTCACCCAACGCGCTGCATCGTCCAGGAGACGACCCGGGAGCCCGGGAGAGGCTTGTCGCCCTGCGCGGGGCGCTACTGCGGCTGCACAAGGCCCTGCTCGAAATGGAGCGGCGGGATTACGAACGCGAGCATGGCGTGGTAAATACTGGCGAGCTTTTTCGGCTGGTTGTGGAAGACCTGCAATTCAACTGGCTGCACAACATCTCGGAGTTTGTGGTGCGAATTGACGAATCGCTGACCGGCAACTCTCCGGTCGCACCAGCCGATGCGGACACGGCGCTGGACCTGGCGCGCAAGATCTTCACGCCAACGGAAGCCGGCGACGCGTTTCAGAAGCAATACTTTGCGGCGATCCAGCGCGATCCGGCGGTGGTGATGGAACACGCCGAACTGGCGCGGCTGTTTTCGCAGACGCTGCCGAAAGAATAAAGTAGCCCGGCGCGCGAAGGAATTCGGCCCGCGCAAAGATCAACCATGACGACACTTGCTGATTTTGAGTCCCAAGAAGTGGCGCATCTGCCGGCGGAGGAGCGTTTTGAATTGCGCGCAGGGACCTACGTTTGCATCGTGAACTATCGCCGAAGGCCCGGGAAGATGGTCATCTACCATACGGAAGTTCCGTTACCGTTTGAAGGCCACGGGCTGGCGGCACGGGTGACGCGTGCGGCGCTGGAATTTGCCCGCAAGGAGAAGCTGCAAGTCGAGCCGCGATGCCCGTACACGGCGGCGTTTCTCCGGAAGAATCCTGAGTACAGCGACCTGCTTGTTGCGCGGTGAACTCGGCGCTACGGAAAGCTCTGCTGCGGGTGTGCGATACTTTTTCTGCGTGAAGTCTTGAGCGCCTAGAAGCTGTCACATCCAAATAATTTCATGACTCGATTGAACGGGACAAACCAAGGGCCATACGTGGCCCTAATTCTCGGGATTCTGTGTATCGCGTGGTCGGCGATTTTTGTGCGCTGGACATCGATTCCGGGTCCGGCGTCGGCGTTCTATCGGCTGTTGATCCCGTGTGTCGTTCTGCTGCCGACGTGGCTGTTCGATGCCCGAAAGCGGAAGCTCAGCTTGCGGAGTTACGCCATCCTGGCCATTGGTGGGCTGTTCTTTGCGCTGGATTTGGCGTTTTATAACACCTCGATACAAAAAACGAGCGCAGCAAATTCGACCTTGCTGGGGAACAATACCCCGCTGTTTGTAGGATTAATTTCTTGGCTAGTGTTTCGGAAACGGCCGCGAGCATCCTTCTGGATCGGGCTAGCGCTGGCGGTTTGCGGTTCGGGGGTAATCTTGGGCGCGGATTTGACGGAACACGCCAGGTTCGGTCTGGGCGATGTGATGGCGCTGGCGGCGGCCGCGTGCTTTGCGGTTTATCTGCTGGCAACCGAAGAACTTCGCTCGCACATGAAGACGCTGGAATTTCTGCGTTTGGCGACGCTGTCCAGCACGGTGAGCATGTATCTCATTACCTTGGCGCTGCGGGTGCCGCTGGGAGTGCCGGATCGCCGCTCGACGCTGGCGTTGCTGGGACTCGGATTGGTGTCACAGTTGGGCGGATATCTGGCGCTGACCTACGCGCTGGGACATTTGCCGGCGACGGTGACTTCGCTAAGCCTGTTGTCGCAGGGACCCCTGACGGCGATGCTGGCCGCCGTGTTGCTGGGAGAACCGTTAACCGCGCCGCTGCTGGCCGGTGGCGCGCTGGTGCTCTTGGGCATCTGGCTTGCGAACCGGTTGGGCAAACCGGAAGAGGAGGCAAACGCGGTGTTTGGCGAGGCTTCAGAGGCTGTTAGGTCGGAAACGAACCCGTAAGGCGAATCAGGATCTGGTAGCAGGCTCCGGGGCCATGGCGAGAATCTCGACATTGTTGCCGTCAGGATCCCTCAGATAGACCGACGAAGTGCCGTCGCGGTGCACTTCCGCCGTTCCGTATGCCGAGGGGTCGCCCAAAATGGCGATGTGCGGCGGGTGCTGCTCGGCGACGACAAATGCCAGACGCGCGTTGGCAAATTCCAGCATGGCCCAAGTATGGTCCTGGTATTCGACCTTGCACCCGAAGCGTTGCGTGTACCAGTCCACGGCTTGTTTTACGTCCTTGACGCGAAGCGCCGCGTGATGCAGAAGATCGAGTTGTTTTTCGCTGCTCATTATGGCCAACCCTCTGCTGTTGATTTGGCTCTTTGCATTTTACTCCTTCGGCCGCCGTGCTGATGCATTTCCGGAATTAGCGCGAATTTGAGAAGATTTCGCGGGCAGTTGAAAGAGGCCCAGGCGCGGAGATTGTTCAGTGTCGCGAACCTTTGAGAACCAAGTGGCCATTGTAACGGGCGCGGGCAGCCCGGAGGGAATCGGATTCGCAACCGCGCGGCGGCTATTGGCTCACGGCGCGAAGGTGGCCATTACCTCCACAACCGAGCGAATTGTTGAGCGCGCGCGGGAACTGGATTCGAGCGGCGCTGCGGTTTTTTCTTTCGTTGCGGACCTCACGTTTGAAGCGCAAGCGCGGGCATTTGTGGACGCGGTGCTGGCTTGGCAAGGGCGTGTGGACATTCTGGTGAACAACGCGGGCATGATTCAGGTGGGCCAGGCTATGCATGCAGGCTATCTCGAGAATCTTTCTTACCCATCGTGGCAACGCCAGCTGGCAATTTCGCTAAACACAGCGTTTCTGATGACACGTTCCGTGATCGCGACAATGAAGAAGCAGAACTATGGCCGCATTGTGAATGTTTCATCGGTCACCGGCCCGCTGGTGAGTTCGCCGGAAGCGGCCGCCTACGGAGCCGCCAAAGCGGGTATGGACGGCATGATGCGTGCCGGGGCGCTGGAATGTGCGCGGCACGACATCACGTTCAATAGCGTAGCTCCGGGATGGATCGGGACAGCATCCACGACGGAATCCGAGCGGATTGCGGCACAGGCGACGCCGATTGGTCGGGCGGGCTCGCCAGACGAAGTGTCCGCCGTCGTCTGCTTTCTCGCTTCGCCTGACGCCTCGTACGTCACCGGGCAATCGATCGTCGTGGATGGCGGTAACCTGTTGCAAGAAAACAAAGCCGCAGTCTGATTCCGCAAAGCCCTTCCTCATCAGAGTAAAATCGAGTCTCAGCTCATTTCTGTGCGTTGTGGTGTTTTTGTCAGGAGGATTAATGAGACCGACGATGCGGGTCGCTCTATTGTCCCTGTTGATTCTGATTCCTCCGCCATTCGTCCGCGCGCAGCAGACGGAACCATCGGCGCCACCGGCTGCCGAGGTGCCACAGCAAGAATCGCGGCCGAAGATTGGCGTAGCGCTGGAAGGCGGCGGGGCACTCGGACTCGCCCACATCGGGGTATTGCAATGGTTCGAGGAGCATCGGATCCCGGTGGACTACATAGCCGGAACGAGCATGGGCGGCCTCGTCGGCGGCCTTTATGCGGCAGGCAAAACACCGCAGGAATTGCAGGCCATCGTCGAGGCGCAAGATTGGGATTTGATTCTCGGCGGGAAAACGCCTTACGAGGATTTGTCGTTTCGGCGCAAGGAAGACGTACGTGATTATCCGACGTTTCTGCAAGTCGGGCTGAAAAAGGGTTTCTCGTTGCCCGCGGGCTTGAATGCTGGCCACCAAATCGGCTTGTTGATTGACCGCGAGACGCTGCCGTACAGCAATCTGAGATCATTCGACGATTTGCCGATTCCCTATCGCTGCGTGGCGACCGATCTGGTTAGTGGAAATGCAGTTGTCTTCGCAGATGGGAGCTTGCCGGAAGCGATGCGTTCAACGATGTCCATTCCAGGCCTGTTCAATCCGGTGCGGCGCGGCGATCAGGTGCTGGTTGACGGCGGCTTGCTCGGCAATTTGCCTACCGACGTTGTGCGCAAAATGGGCGCTGAGGTGGTGATCGCGGTACATCTGGAGATTGCGCCGCCAAAGCCAGAGGAGCTTCAGTCGCTGTTCAGCGTGCTGGGCCAGTCGGTCGAGCTGGTGGTCCGGCAGAACGAAATCAAGGGACTGTCCGGCGCCGACCTGGTGGTGAATGTCGATCTGCACGAATACACCTCGCTCGACTACAAGAAGTCGGAGCTAATCATTAGCGAGGGCCGCAAGGCGACGGAAGGCAAATCGCGCGTACTGGAGCCGTTCGCGTTGAGCCAGAGCGAGTGGAGCGATTATCTGCAAAAACGCAACGCTCGACGTCCACAGGCTGCGCTCACGCCACAGTTCGTACGGGTCGAAGGAACCAATCCCAATGCGGCGCGGCACTTCGAGGACTTCGTGAAACCGCTGGTTGGCAAACCGGTTGACACCAAGCAACTCGATGGACTGCTTACGCGGTTGACCGGTATCGGCAAGTTTGACGCCGTGGGCTACCGGCAAGTGCGCGAAGGCGGCCGCGACGGGCTGGTGATTACCCTCCACGAAAAGAGTTACGCGCCGCCGTTGCTGCAGTTTTCATCGGAAGTGGATGGCTCAGAGCCCGCGGACGTTTCGTCCACGCTGGCCACCCGTTTGACGATGATGGATGTCGCCGGTTACCGGTCGGAATGGCGTTCCGATGTTCAGTTTGGCGGAGCGTACGGGATTTTCAGCGAGCTGTACAAACCACTTGCAGCCGAGAGCAAGTGGTTCGTTGCGCCCCATGCCGGCGCGACCTATTCGCAGTTCAAGATTTACCGGCGATTCGATCCGCTAGTGCTCTATGGCCGGACTGAGGAAGAAGTAGGCGTTGACGCCGGCTACGGATTTAACCGCTTTAGCGAAATCCGCTTCGGCTACGAGGTGGGTAACCTGGACGCACGGTTGCGGCTCGGCCAGGCACAATTCCCGTCCGCATCGGGCCGAACCGGTGACGCCAGAATGCGTATTTTCGTTGACCACGGAGACGACCCAATTATCCCGCGCAAGGGCTACACCGCAGAGATGAATTTTCGCTGGTTCGATACCAGTCCGGGCGCGCCGGAAGGTTTTCCCACGTTGCAGGGGCAACTGCAGTATTTCCAGCCGATCACGCGGCCGGCTTCCCTCTTCGTGACATTGCAGGGCGGCACGACCTTCAGCACGCATGAGACCGGACCCGTGCCACAGTTTTTTCTCGGCGGTCCGCTGCGCCTCGCCGCGTATGGCACCAATGAGCTTTATGGTGACCAGTATTATCTGGTGCGTTTCGGCTATCTGCACGATCTGGTCACGCTGCCGCCGTTCCTCGGCAAGAAAATCTACGCCATCGGGAGCTATGAGTTCGCCAAAATGTACGGCTTCCCAACTGAGACGAAATTCCCGAATGATGTCAACGGCGGCATTCTCGCGGAAACAGCACTCGGTCCGTTGGTCATCGGAGCCAGTTGGGGAGACTCCGGGCACCGCAAGTGGTACTTTCAGCTGGGGCGCGTGTTCTAGCAGAGATCCTATTCGGCTTCGAAATTCGCAAACAGATTGTTCAGGGACTCGGCAAGCGTGGGATGAGCGAAGATGCCGTCTCGCAACGCGGTGTAAGGCAACTTGCCCATCATGGCCAGCTGAATTTGCGAGACCACTTCTCCGCCTTCGATGCCGAGCACGGCAGCGCCTAAAATCTGGGAAGTCTCGGCATCCACGACCGCCTTCATGAAGCCGCGAGATTCGTCGACTTCCAGCGCGCGCGCTACGTAGTTCATCGGCATTTTTGCCACACGAATTTTTCTTCCGGCTGCACGTGCTTCGGTTCCTGTCATGCCGACGCGGCCCAACTGTGGATCGATGAAGACGGTATAAGGCACCAATCTTCCGGCGATCGAGGCGCTCTTGTTTTCGATGACGTTGCAGCGAATAATGCGGAAATCGTCGTACGAAATATGGGTGAACGCCGGACCGCCTTTGATGTCACCCAGCGCGTACAGACCCGGCACATTGGTTTCCAGCCGATCGTTAACTCGCAAAAATCCGTTGTTGTCAGTCTCCAATCCGGCGGCTGATGCTTTCATCAAGTCGGTGTTAGGGATTCGCCCCGCGGCGGTAAGCAGGTGTGTACCCGCAATCGTTTGTGCCTGGCCTTGGCTTTTGATCGTAAGCTCGATTCCGTCGCTGGTTTTCCCAATCTGGGTCGCCGTGCTCTCCAAGAGGACGTGAATACCGTCCTGTTGCAGGATGTTCAGAACCGCTTCGGCTACATCGCGATCTTCCCGGTTCAGCAGTTGTGACCCGGATTGAACGATCGTCACACGGCTCCCCAACCTGCGGAACATCTGGCCAAATTCCAGTCCGATGTATCCGCCACCCAGGACCAGCAGGTGTTCCGGCAGAGCGTCGAGCTCCATGACGCTGGTGCTGTTGAAGTAGGGAACGGCGTCGAGTCCGGCGATCTTCGGTACCGCAGGCCGGCAGCCTGCGTTAATAAAGATCTTGTCGCCTTGCAGCAGCTGCTCATCGCCGGTGTTCTTCTTGACGAGCACATTCTTTGGTCCGGCAAATTCGGCGGTACCAAAGATCAACTCCAAATTCTCGGCCTTTTCCAGGCGGGCCTGGCTTCCGTTGCGAAAGCTATCCACGATCGCGCGCTTTCGCTCGCGTACCTTAACCAGATCGATTCCCAGTTCGCCAGTACGCACTCCATAATCAGCGCCGCGCCTTGCCAGATATGCCACCCGAGCGCTGGCCACCATTGTCTTGGTTGGTGTACATCCTTCATTCACGCAAGTGCCGCCAACGTGCTCCCGTTCGATTAGCGCGGTGCGCATGCCGGCGGCTGCCAGTGCCCGGGACAGCGGCACCCCGGCCTGTCCGGCACCAATCACAAGGGCGTCGTAGTGCGTGGAAACCATGGCGTTAATCTCAATTCCAGTCTATTCCCAAAGCGAACCGTTTCGCGAACGTCCCATGCAAGATCTTTCGAGAAGTGCCCGGCAGGTCTCACGGTCCCGCTGGCCTGGCGGCCAAAAATAAGCGCCCTTTCCGGCCGAACGGTGGCTCTGTAAACGTCTAAGCACGCGACGTTCAGCTGATAGCGGCCCTTGTTTTGGACCTTCTGAAGGATCTTCTGACAGAACCAGTTCGTCCTCCAGAAATTTCCAAAAGCTCTCTTGACTTTCGCTTTTTATTCGCTATACTGGCTTGCGGTAGAGGAAACGGGAAACAGGTGGCTCCGGCTCCATTGCCTTCTGGGCTCTCACGAGCCGGCAGCCGCCTGTTGAATTCACCCCTCAACGTACCACCAGAAGGAGTTTCTGATGGCTGCAGCCGCTGCTTCATGTGCCCTATCCAAGTCCCAGGGCACTGCCCTGCCAATAGTACCTTGCTCTGTGCCCCACTGGGTGCATCTTCGCTTTGACTACTTTCTTCTAGGAGCCGAGCGGCAGCAGCGGCCGAAATTCCGTATTCGGCGCGGTCCTGTCCAGGTGCGTGGGCTGACTGCCGTATTGCGAGCATTTGCGCCAGCGGTTGACGCTGACTCGAACTGCGGCTTTTTCCTCAACCTCTTCGGATCACCGCTGCTTCAAGGCAATTTTTCGGGCACCCTTCGCCGTCTCCAGCTGGAAGTGGAAAAAAGCACAGGCATCATGGTCAGCTTAGGGGCAGCAACGTCCAAAGTTGCGGCTGCAGTGGCGTCCCGCATGGCCAGGCCTGGCGAGTTGCTGGTTGTCGAGCCGGGATCGGAGGCTCGATTCCTTGCGGCGCTTCCAGTTGAAGCACTGCACGCAATGGGAGGCGTCGATTCGTCCGAACTTCGCCGCTGCGGTATCACCACCGTCGCTGAGCTTCGGCGCGTACCCTGCCCGGTGCTGGTTTCGGCGTACGGAGAAGTTCTAGGTCGTCGGACCTGGCGAATTTCCCGAGCCCTGGATGCGCAGCCGGAGAGTCAAGGACCTTTATCTGCAGCGCCTCGCAGCTGGCTCCGCGCTGCGGCGGCAGCGGTAGTTGCCGTTTTGTGAGGAATGCGGGGCCGCTTGGCAAATCAACAGGATCAGTTCCTAGGCGCGGCGGCTGAGTCCGGCCAGTACGCGGAGTTCCCCGACCAGCAGCATATCCAGATTGACGGGCTCGTAGTTCCGCACAAGCCGTGCCAATCGTCCTTCGCGCGTCGGATAACCCTCAATCTCCATAATCACGTCGGTTTCATGGGAGAGCCGGGCCGAGTTCTTCAAGATAATCAGCAACTTACGAGAATCGAAGTGGACAATTAGCTGCTGCGAGCGTCCGGCGCATAAGATGCGAAGGTCGCCTAGCATCGTTTCGCGACAAGTGAAAACCTGTTCGCTCACGACCTCATTCCACTCCTTGCACTTCGCCGTGACCGTGTCGGCCACAGTCTTCCACACCGACGGTCCGAGCCGCTCAGCGGCCTCACGATTGAGCTTGTCTTCTTCGGTCTGCGTTTCGGCCGACAACTTCGCTGCCAGGTATTCTTCCGCTGCTCGCTTTGCGCTTTCTTCAGCCATGGTACTCGTCACCCAGGAATTAGGTCTTTCAAGAGACATTATACAGCTCCAACCGCTTTCCGTCGGTTCAGGAGCTTGGGTTCTTAGCAAAGAAAACGGCGTAGCGGGAGGCCTATTCTGCTGACGGTTTGATCCGGGGTAAGTTCAAGCGCCAGCTCCGGACGTTATTGGCGTAGAGTCCGATGCATAGGAGATTGGCCGGCACAAATCCGAACTGTGCCGTACGCAGGCCGATCATGCAGATCACGAAGCTGTTGACGATGGCAACGATCCACCCGTACCAAAGCCGCCGGCCGACCAGCACTGTAGAAAGAACTGTCAACACACAAGATACGTAGTCCAGTCTTGGCATGCCCTAGTGTCCGCGCGAAACGAACCTCTCCCATTCCCCCGGGCCCAGCGCTTTCTTAATTTCGTCTGCAGAGTGAAACCCGTCGCTGATGACTGCGCCCAGGTTCCTCTGGTCCACGGCAATCGGCTGAAGCAGAATTGCTGGCACCGTATGGGTGCCGTTGGCGATGGTCTCGTTGGTTTCCGGCTTGCCGCCACGCGCCAAAGTCAAAGCGGCATCGACGGCCCGTTTCGCCAAGGGGCCGAGGGGCTTATAAACGGTCATCGTCTGTGTACCGCGAACGATTCGTATCAGCGCGGCCAGGTCGGCATCTTGACCGGAGACAGGAACTTTGCCGGCTAGCTTGTGTTCTGCGAGCGCTTGCACGGCTCCGCCAGCCGTTTCGTCGTTGGCTGCGACGATGGCCGCCAGTTTGCCGCCTGATCTTTTCAGCGCGGCGACCGTGGCGTCATAGGCCTCCTTCGCTGTCCATTGCCGGCACCATGCTTCGCCGGCTTCGCTAATCTGGTTGCGGTCCTCAGCCTGCTTCAACGCTAGCTTTTGTCCCTTCTCAAACTGATGCGCGTTGTTATCCGACGGTGCGCCCTCAAGCAGAAAGAAACTCCCGCTCGGTGCCGCAGCGAGAATTGCCGCACCTTGCAGTTTTCCGACCTGCACGTTGTCGAACGAAACGTAAAGGGAGACGGCGCTGTTCTTGATCAACCGGTCGTAACTGACGACGGGCACCCCCTTATGCTGGGCCGCTTGGACGATCGCGCCGGCTTTGTCCGCATCGTGCGGCACCACGATCAGGACGTTCACCCCTGCGTCGAGCAACTGATTGGCTTGCTCGAGCTGCAGCTCGTCGCTTCCCTCCGCGTCCTTGACCGTGATTTTGGCGCCTTTTTCTTTGGCCCAGTTTTGAATCAATTTCGAATCGCGCTGCCAGCGTTCGAACTTAAGATTATCCAGCAAGAGACCGATTTGAACCGGAGCATCTTCTGCGTGGGCGGCGACCGCAACGAAGCAGAACAAGCAAATGAAAAGAGCCAATGCTTTCGCGCTCATAAAATCCTTCTCTTCGAGATGTAGATGAAAAACTCAACCGGGGCCTTGGCTTGGCAAGCCAATTCGCAACTGGCCGGGTGACTCTTTTCAGCTTAACGCATGGTGATTGCGATCATCGGCCAACGGCGAACAGGTGCATTCAGGAAGGCAACTGTCCTTTCATTGGCCGTTCTTGCCCGAATGGGCAGGCGTCCAGCAAAGCCCGTGAGAGTCTAGCGCCGGTCCCAAGAGTGTCTTACTCCGGTGCCGTCGTTGCAGCAAACAGCCTTTGATGATAGATAGCCTATCGAAACACGATCGCGCGATTCGGACCAATTCTCTTGAGGAGGAGTCCATGGACGGCGCCAACCGCCGCTTGATGTGGCACGGGATGCTGCTTTTCATTTTTGGATTGTTTACGGGCTTTGCGGAGACTCACGTAACCAATGTCCGTATGGGCCTGGCAGCGCACCTGGAAGGGGTCATGAACGGAACGTTTCTAATCGCTGTTGGCGCCATCTGGAATCAACTTGTACTGGCACCGCTGCCGAAGGCGATGGCCTACTGGCTGGCACTGTACGGAACGTATGTGAATTGGGCCATGACGTCGGTTGCAGCAATCCTTGGCACCGCGGCGCTTTCGCCCGTGACTGCCGCCGGCCATAGCGGCTCTCCTCTCCAAGAAAAACTGGTAACTGCGGGCTTTTTGAGCGTCGGCGTCACCATCATCTTGTCTTGCCTGCTGATGCTTTGGGGGTTGCGCGGAAAGCGACTGCCCGCAGCAGCTGAATAGCAGAATCGAGAACGACTCGTTGGCCCGGCTTACCCATCTGCTATCCGGTGCAGCACATTACTGTTGTTATACTCACTGATAGGAACTGGACCGCCGAAGTGGCCATCACGGGCGCGGGTTTCTTTGTTAACATCAGTTATTGTTTCTTTTTGTTTCCGTGCGGGTCATTAATCCACTAAGACTGAGTTTGAGTCGCAGGAATGCCGACCTCTCGCAAGGTATTCTTCCTATCACTCGCAGCGCTGGGCTGCCATTTCGTCGCGCTCGCGTTCTATTACAGCTATCCTAAGGCCTCGACCGCCGCGAGCAGCATCATTGAATTCCTGCTGGTGGTACTTGCAGCGCTGGCCTGCTTTCAGGCCGCTGGTCGTACCTCCGATTACGCGAGCAAGTTCTGGCGTCTCATTGCCACTGCATTCGTTTTGTATGCCATTGGGCAGGCGATTGCGACCTACTACGACAGCGTCCTCCACGCGTCTTATGACATTTACTGGCCGAGTGACGCTTTTTTCCTGTTCCACCTCGCTCCGATGGTGCTCGCCCTGTTCTTGACGGACGACCCGAGTGATGCGGACCTCTACACCTGGCAGCGCCGTCTGGACTTTCTTCAGGTCGGCATCGTCATCGCATCAACCTATATTTTTTTCCTGTATCTGCCCTATCTCTTCCCGCACTCCAAGACGTCGGTCAACCAGCTGTACGTCGAGGTCAGCACGGTTCGCGCGGCGCTTGTCGCCGTTGCCTTTTTGCTGCGAGCCACGCTCGCTCAATCCAAGCTGGTGCGATCCCTGTTTGGCCGGTTAGCTCTCTTTCTCCTTCTGTTTTCAGCGGGCGAAGGAATCTACAACTACCTCGAAATCTGGCATGGCGTCCCCTTCGGCACCTGGTACGAACTGCTGTGGAGCGTTCCGCGAGTGTTGATGATCTGGCTTGCTGCCACCTGGCAGCCGCCAGTCGAACCGGTTCCGGCACCGGAGAGGGGCTCGTCAGAGCCCTTACTTCTGGGCCAGTTTGCGCATGTTGCCTTCCCGCTTCTGGTGCTCAGCATGGCCAGCCGGGCCGTCGGGCACCAGTTGAAAATCGCAGTGGCCGCGGTGCTGGCCTCCTTCGCGTGTTCCAGCGTGCGCCTCCTTCTTGGGCAGCGCTCTCAGAACGAACTGCTGGCCCGTCAGAAGAAGGCCACAGAGTCTTTGGTGGCCGCGGAAGCCAAATTTCGCGGGCTGCTGGAATCCGCCCCGGATCCTATCTTGGTGGTCGACTCTGAAGGCAAAATTCAGCTGGTAAATGCGCAGGCGGAACTCTCTTTTGCTTATACACGCGAAGAACTCCTCGGCCAGCCGGTCGAACTGCTAGTCCCGGAGCAATTCCGGAAAGATCATGCAGGCCACCGCCGCGGTTTCTTTCAGCAGCCCAAAGCGCGACCGATGGGAGCCGGCGTTGAGCTCAGCGGTCTCCGCAGGGATGGCAGCGAGTTTCCTGTTGAGATCAGCCTCCGTCCCCTGCAGACCGACGCCGGACTGTGGGTATCGGTGACGGTTCGTGATCTTACGGAACGCCGGAAACTGGAAACCCAATTCCGCCACGCGCAACGAATGGAGTCCGTTGGAACTCTGGCCGGCGGGATCGCTCATGATTTCAACAACCTGTTGACGGTGATCCTGAGCTACAGCAGTTCTCTGGCCGATGACCCTGCACTGGGCAGCCCGCAGAGGCGCTCCGCCGGAGAAATTTTGCACGCTGCGGAGCGCGGCGCCGGCCTCACCCGCCAACTGCTGGCCTTCAGCCGCCAGCAGGTCCTTGAGCTTCGCGTCATCAATCTGAACGAGATCATCCGCAATCTTCTGAAAATGTTGCAACGCATTATCGGCGAGCACATCGAGATCGAGACATCTCTTGCCGATGATTTGGGCAATATCAAAGCCGACCCCGGCCAGCTGGAACAGGTTCTGATGAATCTTTGCGTGAACGCGCGTGATGCTATGCCGACTGGCGGGTCGCTCACTCTCAAAACGCAAAATGTGGTCCTCGACGAAGAATTCGTGCGTCAGCATGTTGGCGCAGCAACAGGTCCGCACGTTCTGCTCACCGTGTCGGACACCGGGTCGGGCATGGCCCGAGAGACACTGGCCAGAATTTTCGAGCCGTTTTTCACAACCAAAGGCGCGGGACGTGGCACCGGCCTGGGACTGGCCATGGTCTATGGCGTGGTCAACCAAAGCGGCGGGACCATTTGGGTCTCCAGCGAAGTCGGGAACGGCACGACGTTCAAGATCTATTTGCCCTCTGTGACGGCACCAGCGGAGCAAGCGTCTGCAAAAACGATTCTGTCGGCCGCCCAAAAGGGATCGGAAACAGTCCTGGTCGTCGAGGACGATCCCATCGTCCAGGATTTGGTTAAAACCATGCTCACCGTCCAGGGTTACACCGTTTTACTTTGCGATAACACCCAGGACCTCGAAACCGTTTGCCGTTCTCATTCCGGCGCGATTCATCTGCTTCTAACCGACTTGATTCTGCCCGGAACGAGCGGCCGCCAAGTCGCTCAGACAGTTGGCGCACTGCGCCCGGAGATCAAAGTGCTGTACATGTCCGGCTATACCGACGATGTCCTGATCCACCATCACGGTTTCGACCCCAGTTCAGCCTTCCTGCAGAAGCCCTTCTCTCACGTCGCTCTTTCCGCGAAGATTCGGGAAGTTCTCGATTCAGATCACTTTCACGTAGCCTAAGACCGAGGCCCGGTACCTTTCCCGCAACGGCTTGCCGGTAGCACTTGCCTGGCTTTGAAACCAAGGCCATACTTTTTTCATGCGTGTCCCCGTAAAACTCGCCTTGTTGTGCGCGGCGTTCGGCCTTGCTGGGTCCGCCCTTTACGCCGATGAAATCCGCCTGAAAGATGGCAAGAAACTCTACGGCGTTATCGTCGGATATGAAGACAACATGTTTAAGGTCAAGACGGACTTTGGCTTTGTCCTGGTCGAAAAGGACAAGATCGCCTCGATCGTGCCAAGCACACCGGCTTCGTCTTCTACCACAGCCGTCAAGCCATCAAAGCCTGCAGATACCAAGGCGGCCGAGTCCGCAGCGAGTTCCGCCCCTGGCGCCGGTGCGGCGGAGGGCGCTGCATCAAAGCCAAGAATTCCTAACGATCCAGTAAAGCCTTCCGTGCCGGCGACCAGTGCCGCCGTTCCAGTCTCGCCTCCCAATCTGAAAGCAAATGCGCCGGCCTCGAATTCGACCATCGCCGCATCAGCGACAGCAGCTCCAAAGGAGCCCGAACCGCCTGCGAACAAAGAGTCGGTGCAGGGCACGCTGTACACAAATTTTTCCCATGGCTTCCGCATGTACAAGGCGCCCAGCTGGGCTTTGATTGAGGATGCGCGCCAGGCCCTGCCCAATGCCATCGTCGCAATGGGCACGTCGAACGAGTCCACACTAATGGTGGTGGGCCAGGAAGCGTTGAAGGACTCTCTCGACGTTTGCGCGAACGGCGTGGAAAAGCGCCTGCGCGAGATCTACGAGAACTACCACATGCTGTCTCGCCACAAGACCGTAGTCGGCGGCTCGCCGGCGATCGAGTTCAAGTACACCGGCCACGCTGAAGACCACGAGTGGTCGGGCACATTAGTGGTCGTCTCACGCGATAAGGATGTGCTGACAATTCTGGGGATGACTTACGCCGACAGCGACTTGATTCAGATTCAGGAAAATGTAATCGCGAGGGCAATCGCCAGCACCGACTTCAACGTTCACTGATTTTACGGCGAATGCGGGGGAAGGCATCGCCTCAGTTGCCGTCCAGACTTCCCGAAAGATTCTTGTGCTCGCGAATGAGCGTGATTAACGCCTGCGCGGCGCGCGGCAGACTCCGATCCCGGCGATAAACCAAGCCGAGTTCGCGCCAAAGGTCAACACCGTCGACGTTGAGCAGTTTCACTTCCCCGGCTTTTACCTGGTCTTTGGCAAAACTCTCGCTGATAAACGATACGCCGGCATCGGCGCCGACAAACTTCTTGATCATGCCGATGCTGGGCAACTCCATCGCCACATGGACGCGCGCGCGAAACGGACGAAAGAGCTTGTCCAGCACCTGACGCGTAAATCCGGTCCGCGGCACAATGATCGGCTGGCCGGCGACTTCTTCAAGCGTCACCTTGGAGCGGCTCGCCAGCGGATTCTTGGCGCTGACCATGAGCCGCAACCGGTCCCGGTAAATGTGGTGCACACGCAAGTTCGGCGACTTAAGTGGCAAACTTACGATTCCGACGTCAACTGAGCCGTCTTCTACCCGCTGCAGAATCTTGTGGCTGAAATTCCGGTAAATGCTGATGTGGACTTGCGGATACTTTCGTTGAAATTCAGCGAAGATTTCGGGCAGCAGATAAAGGCAAGTCGCCTCATTGGCACCAAACACGACCGGGCCCTGCACGACGTTGCCGCGATCGGCCACGACCTGCACTGACTCGTCGCGCAGCCGCAGCAGCTTTTCGGCGTATTCAAAAAGTACTTCGCCGGCGGGAGTGAGCTCGACGGATTTTGCCGAACGATCCAGCAGCTTTGCGTGGTAAGCCTGCTCCAACTGCCGGATCTGGGCGCTCACTGCGGATTGCGAGCGGAATACCTTCTGCCCCGCTCGCGAAAAACTCTTGAGTTTTGCTACGTAAACGAAAGTTGTCAGTTGGTCAAAATCCATAGGCGGAAACTCGCCGGAATTATAACGAAAGCTCAGGCGAAAAAGACAGAACCCTCCTTGCCAGGAATTTCAGAGCGAAGCTGCATGCGCCGCCACCGAAACGGAATCCGCGCTGGGCACGCTGACAAAGTCAAGCTTGAGCTGCGCCAAAACCGGCTGCCATGTGCTTTCCACTGTTCCTTGCAGGTGGAGCGGCTGCACTCGCAGCATCGGCAGCAAGCCGCGCCGTGACAGGAGGCGCGCAGCCCGCGGACTGCCCGTTCTTTCGACGTGCTCCCGCAGCACCCGCCGCAGCCAGCTGTCTTCGTCGGTGGTGATGTCCTCGGTCGTCACAAAGTCGCGGTGCAGCACGTCCTCGGCTTCTGCACGAAGCATATACGCTAGACCGCCAGTCATGCCCGAGCCAAAGTTCAAGCCAACCGGGCCCAGGATGACAGTAACGCCGCCGGTCATGTACTCACAGCCGTGTTGGCCAACGCCTTCGACCACCGCCAAAGCGCCGCTGTTGCGGATGGCGAAGCGTTCACCCGCGCGGCCGGCGACGAACAGCTGCCCTGACGTGGCACCATAGAGCACGGTGTTCCCAGCCAGGACGTCACCTCTTCGCGAAGGACCGGTTCCGGCCGAAATCGCAATCGTGCCGCCCGACAGACCTTTGCCGACATAGTCGTTGGCTTCGCCGTCGAGCTTAAATTCGATACCGGGGCCGAGAAAAGCTCCGAAACTTTGGCCAGCGCTGCCGCGGAACTCTTTGCGCAGCGACGACTGTGCCGAGCGACCCCGGGCACGTTCGCGCGCCTGTTCGCCCGAAAGACTCGCGCCCACGCTGCGGTCCGAGTTGCGAATCGCGGAGATGGCCAGCTCCGGCTCGTAATCCTGCTGAAGAGCGTTGGCATCACTGAGCGAAGCGTGCAACCCCGGAACCTGCTGCGGTGCGATGCGAAAGGACATGTTGGACTCTAGAGCCAGCGCCGGCGTCTCGGCGTAATTCGGATCGCGCGGGCGCAGGCAATCGTACGCGCCCTTCAGCTCGCTGAGCGAATTGGCGCCCAGCTCGGCCAGTTTCTTGCGAATCTCTTCGGCCAGCGCCCGGAAATACGAGAGCACCATCTCCGGCTTGCCGCTGAAGCGGGTCCGCAAGGCTTCATCTTGGGTGGCGATGCCGACCGGACAGGTATTCAGGTGGCACTGGCGCGCCATGACGCAGCCTATGGCTAGCAGCGAAGCGGTTCCGAAGCCAAACTCGTCCGCGCCGAGAATCGCGCCAATCAGAATGTCGCGCGAGAATTTAAGGCCTCCGTCCACGCGGAGAGAGACTCGCGAACGGAGGCCCGCGCGAACCAGCGTTTCATGCGTCTCGCGCAAACCGATTTCCCAGGGCAGGCCGGTGTTTTTGATCGAAGTCAGTGGTGATGAGCCGGTGCCGCCATTGTGGCCGCTAATAGTGATGACGTCGGCGCCCGCCTTGGCTACACCCGCTGCGATAATGCCCACACCCGCGCCGGAAACGAGTTTTACTCCGATGCGCGCTCTTGGGTTGACTGCGCGCAGATCGTGGATCAACTGCGCCAGATCTTCGATGCTGTAAATGTCATGATGCGGCGGAGGCGAAATCAGGGGCGTGCCGGGCGTGGCGTGGCGAATGCGCGCGATGTACGGAGTGACCTTGCGCGCTGGCAGCTGGCCGCCTTCGCCGGGCTTCGAGCCCTGCGCCATCTTGATTTCGAGTTCCTGCGCATGCACCAGGTAGTCCGCAGTTACGCCGAACCGGCCGGATGCGACTTGCTTGATCTTGTTAGCAGCTTCGGGTTCTTTGATCCAAAGGTCAGGGTCTTCGCCGCCTTCGCCAGTGTTACTTCTCCCGCCCAACTGGTTCATCGCGAGTGCCAAAGTACGATGCGCTTCCGGACTCAGCGAACCAAGCGACATGGCCTGCGTGCTGAATCGCCTCACAATGCTCTCAACCGGCTCGACGTCTTCCAGCGGGACTGGCGCCGATGCGACGGTCTCCAACAGGTCACGCAGAAACACCACGCTTCCGCCGCTCTCGGCCAGCTCTTCGAATGCAGCGTACTTCCCCGCCTCCGGCATTTTCACATGAGCGTGCAACCGGCGGACCACTTCCGGGGAGTTCGCGTGGAGTTCGGCGCCCTTGCGGAAACGGTACAGACCCGCATCAGGCATCTCCTCGCCGGTCTTCAAGAACGCTTCGTGATGCAAGTGCAGATAGTCCGACAGCAAATCGTCCAGCGTTTTCTGGCCGGCAAAATCGGCGGCGTCTTCGAAGAACTCGGCACAGAGGTCTTCGGAGAGGCCGACAATTTCGAACAAGTAGCTGTTGCGGTAGGAAGCCAGGGTGGAAACACCCATTCGAGCAAGAACTTTGCGCATCCCCGCGTAAATCGCGGAACGGACCTTACCCATACCGCCCGGTTTTTCGGCCTCAGCAAACTGTTCCGTCAGATAGGGGACAACGGCGCTCGCCCCTGCAGCCACCAAGAGCGCCATGTGATGGGTATCAAATGCCTGAGCTGTCTCGACCACCAGTGGGATGTCCCACGCGCCTTCGCGCACCATGGACTTCCATGCCGCAGCCGTGGCCAACAAGGCCGGCAAAGCCGCATGGTCCTTGTCCACTCCACGATCCGACAGGAGGAAGAGTCCCGGGCGCACGCTGCCACCCAGAGGGGTAGATGAGCACTGAGCGATTGCGCCGCGCGCTCCCGAGACTCCCAGGTTGGAAGGAAAGCTAAAATCGATTCTGTGAACTGGTCCGAATTGTGCCGAGAGGTCGGCGAACTCGCCCTGAGTCAAAATCGGCCCGGGCAGCACGATTCCGCCCGGCGCAGAGGGCGTCGCCGGGAATTTGACTTCCAGCGACATCACATGTGTCTCGCGCAGCGGATCGATCGGCGGATTGGTGACCTGCGCAAAGCGCTGTTTGCAGTAGTCCCAAAGCGTGCGTGGAAGCGCCGATAGAAATGCCGGCGGCGCGTCGTCGCCCATGCTCCAGTCGGCTTCCTTTCCTTGCACCAGCGGGGAAAAGAGAATTTTGAACTGGTCTTCCGTCCATCCGCAGGCAGCGGCAGTACGCTTCGCGGCTTCTACGGGAGAGATGGCGGACGCGACCGACGTCTCGAGCTTACGCACGCGCGGCGGCGTGAGTTTGGACTGATGGGTTCCAAGCTTTTTCAGGATGTCTCGCCAGCGCAGAAAAATTCCCGCGTCCGGCTTGGCCACCACCATTTCGCCCGGACCGAGGCGGGAGCGTTCGGCGATTCGCGATTCATCAAGATCAACCAGACCGGTTTCCGAGCCAACAACGAGCAATCCATCGTGAGTCACGGTGTAACGCATCGGCCGCAGGCCATTGCGGTCGAGCTTGGCGCCAACGGTCTGGCCATCCGAAAAGATGAGGGCCGCGGGGCCATCCCACGGTTCATTTTGCTGAGCAAGGGCGGCCAAGGCGCCGCGGACGTCGCGCGAGAGCAGCGGGTCGTTCTCAAACGCGGGCGGAACCAGCGCCAGCATGGACTCTTCCGCCGAAAAACCCTCAAGAAGTTTGGCTTCCAGCCCGTTGTCGAAGCTGGCCGAATCGCTGACGTTTTCTTCCAAAACCTTGAACCACGAGCCAACGGTCAGCTTTTCGCGGGTCTGATGCTCTTTGGCACGAACCCAGCGGCGATTGGAAACAATGGTGTTGATTTCGCCGTTGTGCGCGGAGTATCGGAACGGCTGCGCCAGATTCCATGACGGCTGCGTGTTTGTCGAATAGCGCTGGTGGAAAATTACAAAATTCGTAACAAAGGCGGGGTCGCTCAGGTCTTCGTAGAACTGTGGGAACTGCCAGGGTGTGAGAAGCCCCTTGTAAACCACGGTGAGTGAAGAGAGCGAGCAGACGTAACATCGTTCCGGCAGCAGCGATTCCGCCTTTTTGCGAAGCAGGGCTAGACGCCCCTCGAAGCGTTCAGCATGACGCGCTGCATGAAACGGCGTGACAAAGAACTGCCACACTTCGGGCATCGTTTCCAGAGCGCGGCGGCCGAGGCAGTTGGCATTGACAGGCACTCGGCGCCAGCCGAGAACCCGCAGGCGCTCTTGGTCGGCCGCGGCCTCGATCGCGGTCTTAGCGCAAGCCGTAGTATCCTGCGGAAAAAAGGAGAGCCCCACACCAAACTGTTCGGGAAGCGCAATTCCTTGCTCCGCCGCCTTAGCGCGGAAAAAGTCTCTTGGCAGCCCAGCGAGCAAACCCGCACCGTCGCCGCTGGCGCCGTCGGCGTCCACACCTCCGCGATGAGTCAGGCGCTCTAGCGCAGTCAGGGCATATTCAATGATTTGGTGACTGGGATGGCCCCCGAGCTGGGCAATAAAACCAGTACCGCAGGCATCATGGTCCGGATGGCCCCAGTTGGGGCGCACACGGTCAGCGAGCCGCCACTGGCGCCTGTGGTTTGGCACGTCCATATGCTTTTATAGGGTCGGTGGGAGGACTCTGTACAACGCAGAAATTCGATATTGAAAATTGAAATTCTGATTGCAGAGGTTAATGTTAACCGGAGGTTAATGCAGGTCAGGAGCGTTCCGAGCGGTACCCTAAAACTCGGTCGGTTCCGTGAAATGGAAGTTGCGAACCTTCATCGCCGGGACCAGCATCTCAAACGCTTCCTCCGCAGTGGTACGGAGGGACGGCCCGAGCTCCTCCACGTTGCGAAGCAGCTCGATCAGGGACTGGTTAAACCGGAAATTCCGCACCGCACCGGTCACCTTGCCGTTTTCAACAAGATACAGGCCGTCGCGGGTCATGCCGGTCATGATCTTTTCGTAAGGATCGACTTCGCGAATGTACCACACGCGAGTCACCAGCAATCCGCGGTCGGTTGAAGCGATCATCCTGCCGACCGAAGAATCACCGCCGCCAAATACCAGATTCATCGGCGCTTCCCCGTACTCATTAGGAAGCGCAAACCCGTGTCCAGTCGGCTTCCTTCCGGCTTTTTTCGCGCTCGCTCGCGAATAAACCAGATTCTTCGGCACGCCAGCCTCTACCAACGACACCCGTTGCCGCGGGACACCCTCTCCATCAAAAGGCGCACCGAGCTGACGCGGGTGGTACACGTCATCCACGATTGAAATATTTTCGCCGAATAACTGCTTGCCGAAGCGCTTGGTCAGGCAAGACCGCTGATCCGCAAGCGCCGTTGCGGCGAAATCGTAAAAAAGAAAACCCACCAGATCAAGCACGGCCGCCGGTTCCAGAATCACCGTGTACTTCCCCGGCGCGAGCTCCTGTGCGTCTCTAGCCATCCGCGCCTTCTCGCTGGCGCGCACCGCAAGCTTCTGCGGATCGAATGCATTCACGCTGCACGCGTTCGCTTTGGCCCAGCTCGCGGCGGGATCAACTTGTATCGTGATCGAGAATTCAGCGTCTGTCTGGCGATGCGCGGCAAACAGTCCCCGCGAGTTGCCGAGAACAAGTTGCGATTGTTGACACGCAAATATCCCCGCAGCCACCTGCCCATTGCGAATCGCAAGGTCGCTCGCGTTTTTGACCGCGCGCGCTCTGGCCCCCGGAGTAAGGGCCGCAGACTCGCGCGCGAAGTGATTCACCTTGCGATAGCGCTGCCTGCCGAGCATCGGCAAAAGTCCCGGCATTTTCGGCTGGCTATGTGCGAACTGCAGCGACGATTGCACAGCCGACCGCAACGAATCTTCGTCCAGCCGATTCGTCGTCGCGCGTGCCGTGCGGCCGTCCACGACAGTACGAATGGATATTGAGACGCCATGCTCGGCGACATTCTGATGAATGGCGTTGTTCGCAAAGCGCGTGAGCGCATCGATCGTTTCATCAATCTGCACTTCCGCTTCATCCGCCCCTGCGGTTTTGGCAACACGCACAATCGCCTCAATGCGCTTCTTCAATTCGGCGGGTGAGGCCGGCTTTGCGGCTGCTGATTTTGTGGTCATGGAGCTCATCGCCCGGGAAAGGCCGTCCCCATCTTCACGTTGTGAAAACGCGCGGGCGCCGCGCCGTGTCCGGTGCCCATCGTCTGCATCGGCTGGCCTTTGCCGCAGTTCGGTGTGCCCCACAACTTCCAAGACTTATCGCCGCAGATCGCGTCGCAGCCATTCCAGAACTCTGTCGTGATGCCGCTGTAGCTGGGATTCTTAAGCATGCGGACTTTCCTTCCGCCTTTGATTTCCCACCCGATTTCCGTGGAAAACTGAAACTGGTATCGCCGATCATCGATGGACCACGAACGATTCGTCTCCATCCAGATTCCGTCATCCGTACCGGCGATCAGTTCCTCCGGCGTTCCCAATCCCGGCTTCAAACTGATGTTGGTCATACGAATGATCGGCAGGCGGTTCCAGCTTTCTGCCCGCATGGTGCCGGAAGAACGGGAAAGCCCGATCAGTTTGGCGGTTTCGCGATTCGAAAGATATCCTCGGAACTGGCCGTCCTTGATAATTTCCGTGCACTGCGCCGGTACACCTTCCTCGTCGTAAGCGAAGGTGCCGAGGCCGGGGCCGTGTGCCATCCGCGCATCGGCAACCACATTTACAATTTCGGATCCGTATTTCAGCTTGTTCAATTTGTCGAGCGTCAGGAAACTGGTTCCCGCAAAATTCGCTTCCTGCCCAAGCACGCGATCCAGCTCGATCGGATGCCCAACCGACTCGTGAATCTGCAATCCAAGCTGGCTGCCGTCCAGCAACAACGTGCCGGTCTTAGCCGGACACTGCGCTGCCGAGTGCAAGGCAACGGCTTCTTCCGCAACACGCGGCGCATGTTTGAGCAAATCAATCGCCTCGATCAACTCATAACCCGCCAGCGCATACTGCCCGCCAAAGCTATTGGGATAAGACCGCTTCTGAATTTCGCTTTTCTGAAACGAGGTCGCTGCAATACCTCCGCCGGATGTCACTTTGCGTTGATGGATGCGCGAGCCGATGCTTGACGCGTACCAGCAATCAATCTTGCGAAACTGCATGTCGGTCTCGGTCAGTGTGATTCCCTTCACCTCGCGCATCGCTGCATCCGCTTTCAGTAAAAGTTCCACCTGCATCTCCAGCGGAATCTCGAACGGATCTTTCAGCAGCGGCGCCTGCCAGCTATCAACGTATGCATCCTCCGGCACCATTTCCACGTCGCAGCGCTTGGCCAACGCCGATGCCTTCGCAAGTGCAACCGCTTGTGCCGCACATGCCGCGACGCCTTCGCGGGTCATCTTGTCCGTCGCAGCAAACCCCCAAGCTCCATTTGCGAGTACCCGAAGGCCAATGCCGATCGACTCGGATTGCGCCAGCGTGCCCACCTCGCCATTTTTCGTAGTCAGATCACGCTGCCGGACATGCATCAGACGCGCATCCGCATACCTCGCTCCGCGCAGCCTCGCGGTATCCAGCGCATTCGTTGTCAGGTCCCACATAGCGTCACCAATCGTCGTGCAAGACAGCCTAATGCCAGATCAACGAAAAGGGCGTCCCGTTTTTTCGAGACGCCCCAGCAAAGATAACACTCGCCTGAAAAAGTCTACGTGCCTTCTTGCCAGGAAGCGAGGTAGTGCTCCTGCTCCGCCGTCAGCTTGTCCAGCTTGTGTCCCATGGATTCCAACTTCAGCCGCGCAATCTCTTTGTCCAGATGCTCAGGCACCACATACACCTGTGGCTTCAGTTCCTTGGCGTTCTTCAGCAGATACTCCGCCGAAAGCGCCTGGTTCGCAAAGCTCATGTCCATCACCGAAGCCGGGTGCCCTTCGGCAGTCGCCAGATTCACCAGCCGTCCTTCGCCGAGCAAACAGATGCGCCGGCCGTCCTTCAACTGATACTCATCCACCAGCGGCCGCACTTCCCGTTTGCCGTTGGAAAGCCGCTGCAGCGCCGGAATATCAATTTCCACGTTGAAGTGGCCGCTGTTGCAAACCACCGCGCCGGACTTCATCGCCTCGAAGTGCTCTGCTCGAACCACGTTCTTGTTGCCGGTGACGGTGATGAACACGTCGCCTTCCCTAGCTGCATCGGCCATCGGCAGCACCCGGAAGCCGTCCATCACCGCTTCAATTCCCTTCACCGGATCGATTTCGGTAATGATTACGTCCGCACCGTGTCCCTTGGCTCGCATGGCCACGCCGCGGCCGCACCAACCATACCCGGCAATAACAACTTTCAGCCCTGCCAGCAGCAAATTGGTCGCGCGGATCACGCCGTCCAGCGTGCTCTGCCCGGTACCGTAGCGGTTGTCAAAAAAGTGTTTGGTCTGCGCGTCGTTCACCGCTATCACCGGGTACTTCAGCGTGCCGTCCTTGGCCATCGCGCGCAGGCGAATCACCCCGGTCGTCGTCTCTTCGGTTCCAGCAATCACGTTACTCACCAGATCCGTTCGCTTGGTGAGCAGCAAGGTCACCAGGTCCGCGCCGTCGTCCATGGTCATCTGCGGCTTGTGATCAAGCGCCGCGCTCAAATGGGAATAGTAGGTTTCATTGTCCTCGCCCTTGATGGCGTAGGTCGGAATATTGAAATCGCGATTTAGCGAGGCTGCAACTTCGTCCTGGGTGGACAATGGATTCGACGCGCACAACACAACGTCCGCTCCACCATCACGCAACGTGATCATCAGGTTCGCCGTCTCGCTAGTCACGTGCAGGCACGCGGACACCCGCAGGCCTTGCAGCGGCTCCTCTTTGATGAACCGCTTGCGGATGCTTTGCAGTACCGGCATCTGCTGCTGCGCCCACTCGATCTTGCGCTTGCCGGCATCGGCCAGCGTGATGTCTTTTACGTCGCCCTTCTTCATCTCTGCAGTCGCCACAAACGTGCTCCTTACTCAAGTTTCTAAAAATGGAAAATGTAGAGCGTTGGCCGTGTGAAGCACCCCCGCGCCGGCAGGGATATTCACCGGCGGCGAGCGATCACCGTTAGGTTCACTCCCAGACTTCGCCGACGCCAAGCTCTCGCTAACGAGCGGCGACTTCCGCCGCAGCTCCCGCCGCTTTGCGCAACGCGTCCGCTCGATCCGTCTTTTCCCAAGTGAACCCCGCGCCCGTGCGGCCAAAATGTCCGTAAGCGGCGGTCGGCTTATACACCGGTCTGCGCAAATCAAGGGTCTCAATGATGCCCTTCGGCGTCAGCTTGAACTGCTCCCGCACCAACTCGGTGATTCTCTGTTCTGGAACCGTCGCGGTCCCGAAGCTGTCCACCATCACGCTGACCGGATCGGCTACGCCAATTGCGTACGCAAGCTGCACTTCGGCCTTCGTCGCCAGCCCCGCGGCGACAACGTTCTTGGCGATATACCGCGCCATGTAGCATGCCGAGCGGTCCACCTTCGAAGGGTCCTTGCCGGAAAAAGCGCCGCCGCCGTGCCGGCTGTAGCCGCCATACGTATCCACAATAATCTTGCGCCCGGTCAATCCAGCGTCGCCCATCGGGCCGCCAATCACAAATCGTCCCGTCGGATTGATGTAAAACTTGGTGTTCTTGTCCAGCATATTCGGCGGAACCACGGGCTTGATCACCAGCTCCGTGATCGCGCTGCGCAACTCGTCATTCGAAACCGAATCGCTGTGCTGGGTAGAAATCACCACCGCATCCACGCGTGCCGGTCGGCCGTTGCGGTATTCGACGGTGACCTGGGACTTGCCGTCCGGCCTGAGGAAATCGACTTTTCTTGATTTGCGAATCTCGGAGAGCTTGTAGGTGAGCTGATGGGCCAGTTGGATCGGCATAGGCATCAATTCGGGCGTTTCGTCGCACGCAAAGCCGAACATCAAGCCCTGGTCGCCCGCGCCGCCTGTGTCCACGCCCATCGCGATGTCCGGCGACTGCCGCTTCACCGTGCACAGCACCGCGCAGGTGTCGCCGTCGTAGCCGTACTTCGCCCGGTCGTAGCCAACACCCCGAATCGTGTCGCGGACCAACTGGTCGTAGTCAATGTGCGCGGAAGTAGTAATTTCGCCCGCGATGACCGCAAGGCCCGTAGTGACCAGCGTTTCGCACGCCACCCGGCCTTTCGGGTCTTGCTTCATTACCTCATCCAGCACTGCATCGGAAATCTGGTCGGCAATCTTGTCCGGGTGACCTTCCGTGACCGACTCAGACGTAAACAGATAGTTCTTCAGTCCATGACTCAAAACGAACGCTCCTCTGGGGTTAGCGATCCCCTCCGGGTCGGTTCCATTCAGGATGCTCCTGGAAAGCTCCAACAAGAAGTGCCGCTATGCCCGTACACAGTTCGATTTACCTGCAGATTTTTCGGATTCCCGCAGCAATGCAGGACGCCAATGGGCCAAATGCCCGAGTATTCAAAATACCATTCCTGGGCGCTTGCAGGCAACCGATTGAATCTAGCCGTCTTATCCCGCATTGAACGGCAATTTTCCGCATTGAATGGTGGCGCGACCGAACGGCATTCGCGTCCGTCAAAGTTGTCGGTATGGGCGAGTGCGGTTAAAATGCCAATCGTCCGAGGTGCATTCATGCTCCCACGTCTTCCCGATCAGCTAGGCAACAATCCTGTGGCGCAAGGCGCAGCCCTGCGGATGTCCATTAGCCCTTTTGCGCTCAAACTCCTGCGCGTGTTCGCCTGTGTCGCAACAGCGATCCTGTTTCTAGAGACCTGGGCCTCCGCAGCCCGCTCTCAGTCCGACGCCAAAGAGACGCCGGCGCAGCGCGGGAAGAAGCAATTCGTCCAATCCTGCGGCTTTTGTCACGGTCCAGACGCCACCGGCGCCCGTGGGCCGGACCTTGTCCGCTCAACCCTGGTCGCGCACGATCAAAAGGGCGAACTCATCGGCGAGGTCATTCGCAACGGCCGTGTGGACAAGGGTATGCCGGCCCTTCCGCTCGCTGCCGAGCAAATTTCCGACATCTCGGCGTTTCTGCACGCTCGCGCTAAGGAAGCCCTCGAATCTTCTGGCGTGCCCAGAGACTATCCCGTCGAGCGGTTGCTTACAGGCAACGCCGAGGCTGGCAAAGCCTACTTCGACGGCCCGGGTGGCTGCACCAAATGCCATTCCGCAACCGGCGACTTGGCTGGCGTGGCGAAAAAATACTCCTCCATCGAACTTGAAGCTCACATGCTCTATCCAGACTATCCAGAAGGTAAGGAGCCGAAGAAGACCGTAGTCGTTACTCTGCCGGACGGCGGACAGGTTCGCGGCCAGCTAAAACACCAGGACGACTTCATGATCGGCCTCATGAGCGAAGCCGGCTGGTATCGCTCGTTCGACCGTAGCAAAGTCAAAGTCGAAATCCAGGATCCCCTCGAGGGGCATCGGAAACTCCTCGACAGGCTAACGCAATCCGAAATGCACGATCTCTACGCCTATGTCCACAGCCTCTAACCGGGCCCCGGCACTATCTTTTGTCATCCCCAGCGAAGCGGCTTCCCTTCGCGAAGCGAAGGGAAACCGCGCAGCCGAGGGATCTGCTTCACCATCCCGAATACAATGGAGAACCGATGCGAATGACCTCGCCGTGTAACTTAGGGCTCTTTGTCCGCGCTCTCGCAACCCTTGCCGCTATCGCCCTGCTTTCCTTCGCCCTCCTGTCCTCCCCTGCCCTCGCGCAAGAACTCGACCCCTCCAAGCTTCTCGCCCCCTCAACCGACACCTGGCCGACGTACAACGGTGACTATTCCGGCCGCCGCTACAGCACACTCGATCAAATCAACTCCAAGAACATTGCATCCCTCACCCTCGCTTGGGCCTTCCGCAGTCACGGCCACAACCTGAAATCCACACCGCTCGAAGTCAACGGCATCCTGTATTTCACCGCCCCCGATAACGTCTGGGCCGTGGACGCGAAGTACGGCCATGAAATCTGGCACTATCACCGCGCATCAGAAGGGGATCACATCGGCAATCGCGGAGTCGGCATGTACAAGAATTGGCTGTACTTTGAAACGCCCGACGCGCACCTTGTCTGCCTCGATGCCAAAGATGGCAAGCCTCGCTGGGACGTCGAACTCGCCGACGGCAAGCTGGGCTATTTCGCCACCATGGCGCCGCTCGTGATTCGCGACCACGTCATCGTTGGCGTTTCCGGTGACGTCACCGACGTACCCGGCTTTCTCGAATCCGTTGACCCCGAAACCGGCAAAATTCAGTGGAAGTGGAACAGTACACCGGCCCCGGGCGAGCCCGGCGCCGAAAGCTGGCCTAAAGACACCGACGCCATTCTCCACGGCGGCGGCATGACCTGGATGACCGGCACTTACGATCCCGCACTGAATCTTCTCTACTGGGGCATCGGCAATCCCAATCCCGTGCTCGCGGGTGAGCAGCGCCCAGGAGACAACCTTTACACCTGCTCCATCGTCGCGCTCAATCCGGACACTGGAAAGCTTGTCTGGTATTTTCAGCCTTCCCCGCACGACGTTCACGACTGGGACGCCGTGCAAACTCCCGTTCTCTTCGACGCCGAGTTCAAGGGGAAAAAGCGCCCGCTCCTCGCGCAAGCCAGCCGCAACGGTTTCTACTTTCTCCTCGATCGGGTCAACGGCGAGCATCTCGCCACCGCGCCATTTATTGACATCACCTGGTCAGCCGGGGTTGACCGCCGCGGCCGCCCCATCGCCAAGCCGGACGCCACCCCCAGCCCTGACGGCGCGCTCGTCGCACCCGGCTCCGACGGTGCCACCAACTGGATGGCTCCCAGCTTCGACCCGCAAAGCAATCTCTTCTACGTCACCGCGCGCCGCATCTTCAGCGTCTACTACAACACCGTTACCACCAAACCGGAAGGCTGGGGCGGCCGCGATCGCATTCTCTACACCGACTCCACTTTGCGCGCGCTCGACTATCGCACCGGCAAGATCGTTTGGAATCACGAAGTCGGCGAAGACGAAAGTATCGCCGGAATCCTCACCACTGCTGGGCATTTGCTTTTCACCGCCGATAACTCCGGCAACCTCCTCGCGCTCGATCCCGCCACCGGAAACACGCTCTGGCATCTCAACATCGGCGGAGGCCTGCTCGCCTCTCCCATGACCTACCAACTCGACGGTCGCCAATACCTCATCGTCCCCGTCATGGACGTCCTCTACGCCTTCGCCCTGCCAGAGAAGTAATCGCGGCGCCGGGTCCCAGTAGCACAGCCACCTTGGCTGCGCAGCAGTGCTCATCCAGCGCGTGGTATCACTCGATCACATTTCCGAGTGACTAAAGTCACTGCCGCCAAATCGACGCCCCTCTAAGCTAGTCGGCATTGGAGGCTCGTCATGAACGATAAAACCTATCGCTGGCTGCTCGGCGGAACGGCCCTCTTCTTAGCAGTCGCTGTGGGCCTTTCTTTCGGAATCGCTTCATCGGGTCACAAGGATAATCGGAAACAACAAAATCAGGCCGAGCTTGTGCTCGTGCCCAAGGCTCATCTTCCCTCGGAAGAGGCGCGCTGGACATTCGCGCCAGACGTTCCCGTTGCCATTGGCCGTCGCGAACAGCGCCGCGAGGTAGTGCACTGGACGATTCGCGAAGCCCAGAGCGAAATCGCTCCGGGCGTCATCTACGACGACACTTGGGGATTCGAGGGCCACGTGCCCGGCCCGCTGCTGCGCGTGCGTGTCGGCGATCTCGTGGAAGTACACCTGCGAAATGGCTTGCATAGCCTGCGAACACATAACATCGATTTTCATTTCGTAATGGGCCCGGGCGGCGGCGCCAGTGCTCTCAGTGTCGCACCCGGCGAAGATGCAGTCTTGGAAGCCCGGGCAACCGCTCCTGGCTTCTATATGTTCCACTGCGCGACGCCTGATATTCCGATGCACATCGCAAACGGAATGTACGGTTTTGTGCTGGTGGAGCCCGAAGAGGGGTTGCCCGCTGTGGGCAAGGAGCTCTACGTGGTGCAGAGCGAAATCTACACCAACGACGACAAGCCGGGACACAAGAATTTTGATATGGCGCGGGCGGACAAGGCCGACCCGCAGTACGTGGTGTTCAACGGCTCGGTCGGTGCGCTACTGAAAGACCGGGCGCCAGTCGCCGAGCAAAACCAGACGGTGCGCATCTACGTCGGAAATGCCGGGCCAAATCTGATCTCATCGTTCCACGTAATCGGGCAAATCTTCGACAAGGTGTATCGGGAAGGCGACCTGCTCTCGCCTCCGGCGCGAAGTCTGCAAACAACCTTGATTCCGGCGGGCGGCTCGGCCGTTGTCGAATTTAAGCCTCCAGTAGCGGGCACCTTCCTTCTCGTTGACCATGCGATTTTCCGTCTGCATCACGGAGCGGTCGGCAGTCTGAACGTCTGGGGACAAGAAAACGCCGAAATCTTCGAACCCAAGACTCCCCGCAACATGGTGCCTATGAGCGAGGACGCGCATCTTGGCCACGGCGGGCACGATGCAATGCCCATGCCGGCCCTCACCAACACGCCCGGCCCCAATTCGATGCCCAGCCCCAATTCGGACGACTCAAGGACTCTATTTGCTCAGGCCGTGCCTCTAACCGAACCTAAAGCCGGAAACGTCGGCGCCACCATCAAGATGCTTCCTGGATCGGGAATCTGGAAGAAGGGACCAATGCAGACCTTCGGTCCCAAGACCGTAACCATCAAGGCAGGCCAGACAGTGACCTTCATGAACGCCGATGTCGGCATGGCCCACAGCGTATTTGGTGAGAAAGGTGAATTTGCTTCGCCCATGCTGACTCCCGGCTCCACCTTTACCACTAAGCAGTTTGACCAGAAGGGAGTCGTCCATTTCCAGTGCGCCCCGCATCCCTGGATGAAGGGCTCCATCATCGTGAAGTAACAGCCTAGGTACAACAGAGGATGACTTCGCCGTGAAGGGAAAATGGATACCCGTAGTGGACGCAACTAAATGTACCGGTTGCAGCCGATGCGTCGAGCTCTGCGACGTCAAATGCCTGGAAATTGCGGGACCGATTGCAGTGCTGCCTCGCCCCGATGTCTGCGGAAGCGAGGAGCGCTGCATCACTGAATGCCGCGACGATGCCATCCACATGGTCTGGGTGCCTATGCAGGGCAACCAAGCCATGGGCGTCTGGCGCTGACGCCCAAACCCGTTTTGCGATCGCGAGAAAGCCTGTAAGATTCAGGGTCGGGAGCCCCCATGAATCCACGCTTTTCTCGCGAGCTTCGGTATGAACGGCAATACTGAAGCCATCCTCAGGAAAACGCCGCTGTTCGCTACCCTGACTGAAGCTGAGATGAAGGCGCTCGCGGCCCGAAGCGTGCGCAAGCGATTCCAAAAGGATGAACAACTCTTTGCCGAGGGCGATCCCTGCACGGGCTTGTATCTCGTAGCCGTCGGTAAAATTCGCATCTTCAAACTTTCGCCTTCGGGTCGCGAACAAATCCTCGCAGTGGAGGGCCCGGGCAGCTCGTTCGCGGAGCTCCCAGTCTTCGACGGAGGAAACTATCCCGCAGCCGCCTCGGCGCTGGAGAATACGGAAGTTCTGTTCATCTCTCGCAAAGACTTCCAGAACTTTTGCCGCGAGCATCCCGATGTTGGCCTCAAGGTCATTGCCGTTGTCGGATCGCGATTGCGCCGCTTAGTCGGCCTCATCGAAGAACTCTCATTTACAACCGTCCGCCAGCGGCTGATCGCACTGATTCTGCGTCTCACCCAAGCCGAGGGAGTCCGCTCGACCGAAGGCATTCGTATTGAATTGACGAAGAGCCACCAGGATCTGGCGTCCGAACTGGGCACGGTTCGCGAGCTGGTTTCGCGAAATCTGAGCCGCCTTGAAGCCGAAGGCTTCCTCGATGTCGAAGGCCGGAAGATTGTCGTGAAAGACTTGCCGGGCCTCCGGCGCGAGCAGACCACCTCCGAATAGCCGCAGGGTATTCCTCGACAAAAGAAAACGAGTAGTGACTTTGGTCACTGCCGGGGCGAACGGGCCTCCTCAAACTGTATTCAGCCAGAAGGGCACCATGTCTTTCAATACCGACACCAAAGTGAATGAAATTGCGCTCTCAAACCCTGGAGCAAGGCACATTCTGGAAGATGCGGGAATTGACTACTGCTGCGGCGGAGGGAAGTCGCTGCAGAGTGCCTGTCTCCAGGCAAACGTCTCAGCCGAGGAGATCTTACTTCTTCTGCGCCAAAATAGCGAAGCGGTCCCGCCGGGGGAGGCACAGTGGACCTCCGCGCCGCTGGCCCAGCTGACGAAGCACATTCAGGAGCGTCATCACCAGTACGTTCGAGATGCCATCCCGCGCCTTCGGCAGCTGCTCGGCAAAGTTCGCGAAAAGCATGGAGGCAAGCACAGCGAGCTCGGCCAGATCGAAAAGCTCTTTGCCGATGTCGCCCGCGAAATGCTGATGCACATGCAGAAGGAGGAACAGATTCTGTTTCCGTTCATCGTCCTATTGGAGCGCGCCGCAAATGGCAATGGGTCAGTCGAGCCTCCGTTCTTCCAGACCGTGCGGAATCCGATCTACTCCATGATGAAAGAGCACGACTCCGCCGGCGAGCTGATGCGGCAGATCCGTGCCGCGAGCAACGGATATCAGCCTCCCGCGGATGCTTGCACAAGCTATCATGCCGCATTTCAGGGCCTTGCTGAGTTCGAAAAGGACCTCCACTTTCACGTGCACCTTGAGAACAACATTCTTTTCCCCCGGGCCGTAGAGCTGGAAACCGCAGCAGTCTGACGGAGCCGCCGTGACCTCTCTCGCAGAAATGGCGACAGCCCCGCGCAAAGTCCGGACGTTGTCTCCGGCGGAAGTCTTCGCGCTGACCCGGGCCCGGGAACAAGCGCTCTCTCGCTTGCTGATGGCCTTCGTCACGAGCGGACTCTTTTTCATGCTGTTCCCCGGCACGTTTCTTGGCGTTTGGAATCTTCTGCAAATCAGCGGGCGGGAGAGCGCCGGTTGGATCTCTCCTGCTTGGCTGCAGGCGCACGGCCATGCCCAAGTGTTTGGGTGGGTGGGCAGCTTCATCCTTGGCATCGGTTTTTATTCGATCCCCAAGTTGCGCGACGGCGCTAAAGCCTCTTTTCGTGCCGCCTGGGTCTGCTGGGCGATGTGGACCCTCGCAGTCGCCGCGCGATGGGCCGCCAACGTTTACCTTTGGCACTGGCGAACCCTGCTGCCTCTTTCCGCTTCACTGGAACTGATCGCGTTTTTGATTTTTTTCCGGGCAGTCTCCGGCCATCGTTCGGAAGAATCAGGCAAGAAGCTTGATCCGTGGATTTGGGTAGTCGCCAGCGCCAGCATGGGATTGTTGTTCGTATTGCTTACAAATTTCGCCGGCTGCATTTACGTATCCGTCCGTGCCACAACGCCGGCCTTTCCTCACCTGTTTGACCAGCGCTTCCTCGCTTTAGTCGCCTGGGGTTTCCTGGTGCCGTTTGTTTGGGGTTTCAGCGCCAAGTGGATGTCCATCTTTCTTGGGCTGCCGTCCGTGCGCACAAACTGGCTGCTGTCCGCGGTCATCGTCAATCTCCTTGGACTGATATTTGCGCTGTCGGGCTACTCTGGGGGCGCATCCTGCTTGTTTTTAGCCGGAACAAGCCTCGCAGTTGCGGCGCTTCGAATGTTTGAGCCTGCTGTGAACGAGCCGAAGACCCGCGGGATTCATTCCAGTTTTCCCTTTTTCATCCGCCTGGCCTATGTGTGGCTGCTTGTCGCGGCCGCTCTGTCCGTTACGGCCAGCCGCTGGGACGCCTCCGGCGGAATTTGGGGCGCATCCCGCCACGCTCTTACTGTGGGATTTATCTCCGTCATGATCTTGTGCGTAGGACAACGAGTCCTTCCGGCATTTGCCGGGATGCGGACTTTGTGGAGCACCAGGCTGATGTTCCTGGCGCTGCTCTTGCTCACCATCGGCTGCTCTCTGCGTGTAACGTCCGAAGTGTTGGCTTATCAGGACTATGCGAGCTGGGCCTGGCGTGTGCTGCCCGCATCGGCGCTTTTCGAACTAGCCGCCTTAACCCTCTTCGCCATCAACATGCTAGGAACCTTCTTGTTGCAGCCGACCCACGCGATCCGCGAGCCAATGGTAACCACAATCGCCCAATAAAACCCGCTCGAAGCCAGCCCCTGTTTGTTTATGTCGAGCGCTTCAGAGCGTCCCTGGGCTGTGTGGCGCTGGCAGTTGCCGCACCCTTCGCTCTTCAAGGGTGCGGATCTCTCTTGGATCAGCCGATCTGATCGATTTTCACCATGACATCTGGACAGGGGAGCGCCTTGATTCGATTGGTTCTGATTGGGCTTGCTGCGCTAGCCTTGCTATTCGTAAAAGTGATGCCAGGCTGTTAATACCGTAGACGAGACACTCGAAACGATCGCGGCTCAACCTGCCGCAGGCATAGGCCATACAGTGGCGCGAACGATCGCGCCGTCCTCCGGCTCCACCGCCACTCCGCCACGAAAAGCCACCATCTTGCCAGAGTTCGCTGCCACTCGCTCGCCCGGTACCACGATTCCCACCAAGTTCAGTGGATCGGCTGCCGAAACAACGACTACCTCGCCCGCAGGCGCCTGCGTTCGCCGCGCCCGCAGCGACTCCACCGCGACCGGCAATCCAAACTGCTCGCCCAAAAAGCCGCTCACAAATCGCCCGCCGCGGATCTCGCCGCGATCTTCCAGCCGCCGGAACGTCATCAGCAGCTCGCGCCACCTCGCCACGATCGATTCCCGCGTCAGCAGCTCGCGAAACACAATCCCGTACCGCTTCAGCAGCATCCAGCACGTGGCTTCCAGCGCGCGATTTCGATCGTGGTTCTCGCCAGAATAAAGCAGCGACCACCGCCCAGCGCTGTGCCGCGGACGTGAACTTTTCCCGCTGCCCTGTCCCGCTCGCCGCTTCGGATCAATCAGCGCCCGCAGATTATCGAATCCGTCGGCCGTAAGCAGCCCCGCCGCGACTAATTCCCACAGCGCCGTTTCCACTTCCGCCTTCAGCTTCCCCGTTCCCCGCACAATGTCCGCAAAAAACGAAGCTCCACGCTGCCGCACAAATTGCAACACCATGTTCGCGCTGGGACTCAATCCCAAGGTCACAGCCTCACCTTCGTCCCGTCGCGGCATCATCCATTCCGCATCGTCCCGCACAAAAAATGTAATCGGCGCGACGCTGGTCGGAATCACTCGTCGCTTCCCATCCCCCACCATTTCCAGCGTCGCTGGATGCGGCGAAAGCCGGCCCCATCCGACGGCACCCGTCAAGCAAAGCTGGTCCAGTACCTTTGGATCATTGTCCGCGATTCGCTGCCGCAGAATCTGCCGCTCCCAAGCATTCGCGGGCGCTTCGAATCCCTGCAGTTGTTGAATGGCTTCCAGCGTCCCGCGCTCGCCCAACAGCTTGGTTCCCGGCGCGATGTGCTGCCACGAAAGCAGCCAATCCATGAACTGCGCTGCTGTTACCGGCTGAATCTCTTTGCGCAGACTCCCGAGCGTCAGCCGGTGAATCCGCGCCAGGAGCCGCCGCTCGCACCATTCCACCGCGCGCGAATCCCTCGCCGGCACAACGGCTCCGGTAAAATTCCCGCGCAAGATCACTCCGCGCGATTCGAGATGCAACAGCGCTTTCTCGATCTCTGCGGTCGCTACTCCCAGCGCCTCAGACAGGTGATCCGCCGAAACTGGTCCGGAATGCGCGATCCATCCGGTTACGCAACTGAGCAGCCCGTCCTCCCGCGTGGTTTCCGCAGCTTCCACACCCGGCATCTCCGAATCAAACCCAGCCTCCGGAAAAATCGTTTCGAACGCAGCCACCCTTTCCGCTGACACCCAGTACGCCACATCACCAACACGCGCAGTCCCTGCCCGCCTCTGCCCGGCAAGCTGATCAAAATACGTCCCCCAACCAACAATCGACTTCACAAGGCGCATTCGCAGTGGATTATTTGCCGCCTCGCCATTCGCACCAGCCGGAATCGCGACCAGCGTCAGCAGTGCGTCATGCAACTCTTCCGCATCGCGCACATCCGGCCATGCGCCTTCGCAAACCTCTGCGATCGCCGCCGGATCGAGTTTTCCAACCTCTTCCAGCACCGCCTGCGGTAGAACGCGCCGCATTTCCACCGCACGCGCGCGCCGTTCCTCCAACGGGGCGTCGTCCAAGTATGCATACGGATTCGCGTTCAGAATTTCATGCGAAAATTGCGATGGTACCGGCGTGTCCACCGCGAGGCACTGAATACTTCCGTCAAAAATGCCACGCAGCACCCGTTCCAGCCCTTGCACATCCAGCGCTTCCGTCAGTACGTCCTTCATCACTTCGCGGATCAGCGGGTGATTCGGAATCTCGATGTCCCCTGCCGCCAAATTCTCCGGGCAAGCCTGCTGTTCCGGAAAAACGGCGGCTAACAAATCATCTGCCCGCATTCGTTGAATACTCGGCGGCACTTTCTTCCCGCCGCGAAATCTCAACAGTGCCAATGAACGCCCCGCATCCCACCGCCACCGCGCCGTAAAAAAAGGCGACGCCAGCACCGCCTGCGACAGCACTGCCCGCGCCGAATTCGGATGCAAGAACCGAAACACGTCCGCCAGCGGAAAACTGTGCTGCTCGCTCAACGAAATGTTCAGCCCGTTATCCGCAGCCGCCGCCTGCAACTCAAAGTTGAACGACCGGCAGAAGCGCTTGCGCAACGCCAGTCCCCAAGCTTTATTGATCCGCCCTCCGAACGGCGCGTGAATTACCAGCTGCATCCCGCCGCTCTCGTCAAAAAATCGCTCGGCCACCACCTTGTTCTGCGTCGGCACTGTTCCCAGAACCACGCGGCCTTCCAAAATGTATTGGACGATCTGCTCCGCACCCGCGTCGTCCACGCCGCAGTCGGACTTCAGCCAGTTCACCGCCGCGACTTTTTCCGGCGAGTGATCACTCGCCCTAGCGGCCGCCTTCTGAGGCCGGCGGTCTTCGCTCTTACCCAGCATCCCGCTCACCTTTTCCCGCAACTCGCTCACATGCTGCGAAAGCTCATCCGTCCGCGCCGGAGCCTCTCCGCGCCAGAACGGAATCGTCGGCGCCGCCCCTTGCGCATCCTCCACCAGCACCGTTCCCGCGGCGGTCACGCGCCGTATCCGCCACGACGTATTCCCCAGCAGCATCACGTCCCCCGCCAGGCTCTCCACGGCAAAATCCTCGTCAATCGTCCCGACCACGGTGTTGTCCGGCTGCGCCAGCACCGTGTACAAGGAATTCTCCGGAATCGCGCCACCGCTGGTAATTGCCGCCAACCGGCTCCCACGCCTTGCGCGCAACACGCCATTCACGCGATCGCGATGCAGATAAGCGCCATACCGCCCTCGCGCGCTGGCAATCCCCTCCGAAAGCATCCCCACAATTTCGTCAAACGTCTCGCGCGCCAGTTCGCGATACGGATACGCCCTGCGCACAGCTGCAAACAATTCCTCTTCCTTCCAGTCTTCCGCCGCGCACATCGCCACCATCTGCTGCGCCAAAATATCCAGCGGAGCTTCCGGTATCGCCAGCCGGTCCAGGTCGCCTTGCCGTATCCCGCGCACCAGCGCCGCGCACTCCACCAACTCATCGCGCGTCGTCGCAAAAAGCCGCCCCTTCGGAGTCGCACCTCGCCAGTGCCCGGCTCGTCCAATCCGCTGCAACGCCACCGAAATCGACCGCGGCGACCCAATCTGACAAACCAGGTCCACCGAGCCAATATCGATTCCCAGTTCCAGCGAAGCCGTCGCCACCAGTGCGCGCAACTCTCCCGACTTCAGCCGGTTCTCCGCGTGCAGCCGCAATTTCCGCGACAAGCTTCCGTGATGCGCGGCCACCGCATCATTTCCCAGCCGCTCCGCCAGATGATGCGCCACCCGCTCCGATAGCCGCCGCGTATTCACAAAAATCAGCGTCGATCGATGCTGCTTCGCCAACTCCGACAACCGGTCGTAAATCTCGCCCCACATCTCGTTCGAAGCGACCGGACCCAGCTCATCACCCGGCACTTCCACCGCTAAATCCATCTCGCGCCGGTGCCCAATCTGTACCAGCATCGGCTCCGGCTGCTCGCTACCGGTCAGGAAACGCGCCACCAGCTCAATCGGCTTCTGTGTTGCCGAAAGTCCAATCCGCGTCAGCCGCTTGCCCGTCAGAACATCCAGCCGCTCCAGCGACAGCGCCAGATGCGCCCCGCGCTTGTCATCCGCCATCGCGTGAATCTCATCCACGATCACCGACTCAACCGTGCGCAAGATCTCCCGGCTTCGTGCCGCCGTCAGCAGGATGTACAGCGACTCCGGCGTCGTCACCAGAATGTGCGGTGGCCGCGCCAGCATCGCTCGCCGCTCGTGCGCCAGCGTGTCGCCGGTCCGAACCGACGTGCGTATCTCCGGCATCAACATGCCGCGCTCGCCCGCCAGTTGAAAAATCTCGCCCAGCGGAATCTCCAGATTTTTCTGAATGTCGTTGCTCAGTGCTTTCAGTGGAGAAACGTAGAGAACTTCCGTGCGGTCCTGCAAATCTCCGGCAATCGCCTTGCGCACCAGCAGGTCAATGCAAATCAAAAACGCCGCCAGCGTCTTGCCCGACCCGGTCGGCGCCGAAATCAGCGTCGTTCCGCCCGCCAGAATGTGCGGCCAGCCCTCAACCTGCGGCTCTGTAGGCGTCCCAAACCGCCCAACAAACCATTCCCGTACAAGCGGATGCGCCCACTCTAGTCCACTCACGATCGGCATTGCAGCAGCGGCATCCATAGCTGACCCGCACAGTATACCGCTCCGTGCCGGGCGCTTTTGCGGAGGTAAACGTAGCGCGGGGGCCTTCAGCCCGGCCTAGCATTTGCCGTATTTACAGAAGCGTATTCCAGTTGCTGATTCTAAAGGACTTTAGCTCGATTATTTGCCACACTTACGCAAATTGAGTTGCCAGCCTTTTGGTTGCCACCTATTTTCAAAGAAGCGCGGGTGGAGCCGAAATTACCGATATGCAATTCATCGACGGCATTCCAATTTGGGGCAAGCCCGACGAAAGCGCGGTTTCGCAGATCAAGACCTGCGCCCGTACCGCCGACAGAGTCGCCCTCATGGCCGACCACCATAAGGGCTACGCCGTGCCCATCGGCGGCGTCGTCGCCTACAAGGGCGCCATCAGCCCCTCAGGCGTCGGCTATGACATCGCCTGCGGCAACAAAGCCGTCCGTGTTGACATGCCCGGCGAAGAGCTTCGCAAAAACATCCAGCGCATCATGGACGATATCTGGAGCACGGTCAGCTTCGGCGTCGGCCGGCGCAACAACGAACGCGTCGACCATCCGCTGTTCGAAAGCGATTCATGGGAGGCCGGTCCCGTGGCGCCTCTCAAGGAAATGGCCCGAGGGCAACTGGGCACGGTCGGCTCCGGAAATCACTACGTGGATCTGTTCACCGACGAGCAGGACCGCGTCTGGATCGGTGTGCACTTCGGCTCGCGCGGCCTGGGCCACAAGACCGCTACCTGGTTTCTGGAAAAAGCCGGCGCGAAAGACGGCATGGACGTCGAACCCTGCGTCATCCCAGCGCGCAGCGATCTCGGCGAACAATACATCGAGTGCATGCACCTTGCCGGCGCATACGCCTATGCCGGACGCGACTGGGTCTGCGGGCGGGTTGCAAGAATTCTCGGCGCGGAAATTGTCGAAGAAGTGCACAACCACCACAATTTCGCTTGGCACGAGGTGCACGACGGTGAAGAGCTTTGGGTCGTCCGCAAAGGCGCCACTCCGGCATTTCCGGGCCAGAAAGGTTTCGTCGGCGGCACCATGGGCGAAACTTCCGTGATTCTCGAAGGCGTGGAAAACGAGTCCGCGAAGCATTCCCTCTACAGCACCGTGCACGGCGCTGGCCGGGTCATGGGCCGCATGGAAGCGAAAGGCAAAACCGACCGCAAGACCGGCGCAGTGCTCCGCCCCGGAAAGGTCTCGCCGGGAATGATGAAGGAATGGGTTGCGCGTGCCGGAGTGGAACTTCGCGGGGCGGGTCTGGACGAATCGCCGCACTGCTACAAGCGTCTCAGTGAAGTCCTCGGCGAGCACTGCGACAGCATCCGCATCCTGCACACGCTCACGCCTGTAGGCGTAGCCATGGCCGGCGCCAACGAATTCGACCCCTACAAGGACTAGGATTTAGTAGCGCAGACAATCGTGTCTGCGCAGCAGGATCAAGAACGGGGGTCCAACTTCCCTACGCAGCGTCCTCGTCGGGCTCGACCGTGAGCTTGCCTTTGGTTTTCTTGGCCATCAGGTAGGAACGGATGAAGGGATCGATGTCGCCGTCTAGCACGCGGTCCACATCGCCGACTTCGAATTTTGTGCGATGGTCTTTAATCAGGCGATACGGCTGCATCACGTAGGAACGGATCTGGCTTCCGAACGAAATGTCCATCTTTGTTTCGTCGAGCTTGTCGGTCTCTTCCTGGCGCTTCTTTAGCTCCAAATCGTAGAGTTTGGAACGCAACATCTTCATGGCCATTTCGCGGTTCTTGCCCTGGCTACGCTGCGCTTGGCAAGCCACCACGATTCCCGATGGCAAATGCGTGATGCGCACCGCGGTTTCGACTTTGTTGACGTTTTGCCCGCCTTTGCCGCCCGAGCGGAACGTGTCGGTCTTCAGATCTTCCGGCTTGATGTTGATTTCGATGCGGTCGTCAATTTCCGGGATCACGAACACCGAGGCAAACGAGGTATGCCGCCGCGCCGCCTGGTCGAAAGGAGAAATGCGCACCAAGCGATGCACTCCGGTTTCGCCGTTGAGCAGGCCGAACGCGTTCTCGCCGCTGAACTGCACCGTGGCGTTTTTGATTCCGGCTTCTTCACCGTCGGTTTCGTCGAGCACTTCGGCTTTCAGCCCGGAGCGTTCGGCCCAGCGCAGATACATGCGCAGCAAGATCGAGGCCCAGTCCTGCGATTCGGTCCCGCCGGCGCCGGGCTTGATGGTCATAATCGCATTGAGGTGATCGCTCTCACCGGCCAGCAGAGTTTTCGTTTCGAGGTCGCCAATGTAGGAATCGGCGCCGGTCAACTCACGGTCCAGATCTTTCAGCAGCTCTTCGCGCTGCGCCGCGTCGTTCTCTTCTTGGGCAAGGCCGATGTAGGTCTCGATGTCCCCGACCAGGGAATTTACTTTCGCCTCCGCGGCGATCTGCTCTTCCGCGCGCTTGCGTTCACGCAGAACGGCCTGCGCTTTTTCCTGATCGTTCCAGAAATTGGGCTGCGCAATCTGTTCTTCGAGAGTTTTCAGCTGCTCGCGGTAGTGCGCACCGTCAAAGAAAGCTCCGCACAAGAGATATGCGCTGTTTTAGGCCGTCGTAGCGATGCTGGAGGTCTTCAAGAATCATTTTTTCTTCCAGAAAGTTTGCACTAACAGCATAGCGGAAACCAGCACGCACATCCAAGCGAACCAGTCGCCAAACCGCGTGTAAAGCGTTGTGTCAGTGCGGAAATCATAGGGCAGATCAATGGCGCCGCGCACGTCGCGCGGGATGCTCTGATCGATGTGGCCGTAAGGATCGATCGCCGCGGTCAGGCCGCTGTTGGTAACGCGCAAAACCCAGCGGCGATTCTCGACGGCCCGGACTCGCGCCATCAGGAGATGCTGCTTCGCCGCCGCCGACTTGCCGAACCAGCCGTCGTTAGAAATGTTGATCAGCAGATTGGCGCCCTTCGCTGCGAACTCCCGAATCTCGCCGGGATAGATGGCCTCATAGCAGATGTAAATGCCGAACTTGAATCCACCGGGCAACGGGCCGACTGTCGCAGTCTCGGCTCCCTTGTGAAAGCCGCCCACTTCATCGGAAACGCTTTGCACCACGCGATGAATCAGCGGGAACGGCTCGTACTCGCCGAAGGGTACGAGGTGGCGCTTGTCGTAGGAAAAAATCTGCTGGCCTTGCGGGTCCACCAGAATCGCGCTGTTGTACGGCGCCTGAATGGTATGGCCGCTGCGCAGCGTTTCCTGCTTCCACTGAATGACACCGGCAACAAACGGATGACCGGCGCGCTCGGCCAGGCTGGAAGCCCGCTTGGAAAAGCGGTTGTCCTCCCAGGAGAAGGGAGCGGGCGTCTCTGGCCAGATAATCAGATCGGGTCTATTCGGAGTAGGGTCGAGGCTAAGAGCTTCGAGTTCGTCTAGGTCCGCTTTGTGAATCTCAAACCAATCGGGCGGATAGGAATCAACCTCGGGAAAATTTGGCTGAACGGCACGGGCCGCGTGACTTGCTTGCGCGCGCGGAACGAATCGTGAGCCGAGCCATGCGACCAGCAGGAGTGCAACGATGGAAGCACCAATCGAGCTGAGCCGCTTCTTGACGGCAACATCTCTCGCGGCATCGGCCCAGGCCAGCAGCGCGTTGAACGCCGCCATGAGGAATGAGAGTCCGTAGATTCCAGTGACCGTCGTCGATTGCAGGAAGGTAGGGTTCGCAGCAGCGGAGTAGCCGAGCAGATTCCACGGGAAGCTGATTTCGGGAAGATGGGCCCTGGCGAACTCCATCGTGACCCATACGAAAGGCGCGGTCATGCAGGCAATCGTGACGCTTCGCCGCGCGATGCGGTTGACTGTCCAGGTGAATGTAGCGGTCAAAACTCCCCAAGCCGCGGCGATCAGGCACAGCACGGCCCAGCCTGCGGCGCGCGACATTCCTCCATGCACGGAGAGGACGTCGGCGATCCACGGCACCGATGTCAGCACAAACGCAATTGCATGCAGGAACCCGCAGAAGAACGCTACACGCGGCCTTGCTGCGAGCGCCATCATCAGCAACAAACCGACGCTGACCCACGCGTAAACCGGAAAGTAGAGCCAAGTGAAAGACAGCGCCAGGCCCGCGCCAGTTAAGGCAGACACAATCAGACGAAAGAGCGAAGAGGAGTTGCGAGAAGATAGAACCGAAAACGGGGCCCGCACATTTTCGTCAGGCATCAGTGTTTGATGATCGCTTTGAAGCCCGCGGACTCCAGGCCCTTCTTTGCGGCTTGCACGGATTTTTCATCGGTGTAGGGACCGACTTGCACGCGGTAATACTTGTCGCCCTGCGGAGCAAGCACAAATGCGGGAAATTTCTTTCTGCGCAGATCGTTGGCGACAGCCATCGCGTCCGCGTCAGTGCGCAGCGCGGCGACTTGCAAAACGTACGATCCTTTGGGAACCGAAGCTGTGGGACCTGCTGAGCGCGCGGAAGTCTTGGCGCTGGCCGGAATTGCCTTCGGTTGCCCGGCCGCCGCGTTCGAAGGCGTGGGCTTGGCAAAGTCCCGGGCAACGTCTTTCTTGCTGGTTGGATAGTATTCCCAATCCGAACTCGGCACAGGATTCGCATCAGTGGAAGTATCGCTATTCCCCGGTGTGCTGACGTTGGTTTTGCCGGCTCTAGGCGAAGGCCCAGGCTCGGATTTCGTCGGAAGCAAAGAGTCGGAACCGTGCGTGCTCGCGGCACGCACCTGGCCATCCAACTGGTTGTGGCCCATCAAGTAGCCGAGAGTAAAAAACACGCCGGAGAAGAGCAGCATCAGAAAAAACAGACCAATCACATGCCGCCCTTCCAGAACGCGTTCCCCCGCGCTGGATCGCTTAGTCAAAGCCATTGCTTATTTTTTGGAGCCCCCCAGGCTCTGCACCCAAGTACTAATGATATCTATGGGTAACGGAAACACAATCGTTGTGTTCTTTTCGACACCTATCTCGGTCAACGTCTGTAGATAGCGCAGTTGGATGGCGGAGGCCTGAGTTTCGAGAACTTTGGCGGCTTCGGCCAGCTTCGCGGAGGCTTCAAATTCGCCGTCGGCGTGAATGATCTTGGCACGGCGTTCGCGCTCGGCTTCGGCCTGCCGGGCGATGGCGCGCTGCATCTGCTCAGGGATGTCCACCTGCTTGACTTCGACCTTGGTGACCTTGATGCCCCAGGCCTCGGTGTCCTGGTCGAGAATAATCTGCAGCTTGTCGTTCACTTTTTCGCGCTGGGCCAGAATTTCGTCGAGGTCGAACTGGCCGACGACGCTGCGCAGGGTGGTTTGTGCCAGCTGCGAGGTTGCGTACTGATAATTAGCCACTTTCGACAGAGCCAGATTGGCATCCACGACTTTGAAATAGCAGACGGCATTCACTTTTACCGAAACGTTGTCGTGGGTGATGATGTCTTGCGGCGGGACGTCCAAAGTTTCCAACCGCAAGCTGATGCGGTAAAGCGTTTCAATCGGCCAGAAGACGAAATTGACACCCCCCGATTTCGCTTCCGGCAACAAGCGGCCCAAGCGCAGCACTACGCCGCGCTCCCACTCTTTGATGACGTACAAGGAATTGCGAACCCAGATCAGCACAAACACCACAATCACCAAAAGCACGACCCACGAGATATTCATAAGGCTCCCTTCGCCACCCATTGTTTCGCCTCCCTACGCATCTTCAAGCAGTCTTCGAATCTTTGTCCTCATGGCCCTCATGAACCGGTTCGACAAAAAGCTTGAGGCCTTCCAGGCGCAGCACCTTTACGGCAGAACCGGGCGCTACATCCCGGACTGAGACGGCGCGCCAGGATTCGCCGTTGATACGAATCAGCCCTTCCACTCCGGTCTTCAATCCGGCGGTCGCAATTCCCTGCTGTCTGAGCAGTTCTTCTGGACCGACCGAACGCTTCCATCGGCGCGAGCGAAGCACCAATCGCATCAGAAAGACGCTGATGGCCGCAAAGGGGAGCGTCGCGCCCAGCGCCATGCCGATGCTGACCCCGCCGGCGGTCAGCGGCGAACGAATGAGGAAAATCGCGCCAAAGAGCATGGCGATAATGCCGCCGGCGAGCATGATTCCGTGACTGGTGTATTTCGCTTCCAGGACAAAGAGTGTCACCGCAGCAATGATCAACAAAATCCCCGCCAGGTTCACAGGGAGCAGATGCATAGCGTAGAGCGCCAGGATGGAGCAGATGCCGCCGACGACACCGGGAATGACCGCGCCGGGATGACTGAATTCCGCGTAAAGGCCAAGAGCGCCAAGAATCAGCAGCAGGAAGAAGATGTCGGGCTCGACGATGCGCGCCAGAAACCGTTGCCGCATGGATAACTGAAACGCCACACGCTGATAGTTACTCAGTGCCAAGGCCGTTTTCGTACCGTCGAAGCGGGTGACCGTTTTTCCGTCCAGCTCGCGCAGCAGCTCTTCCGGCGAGGAGACGACGTAATCAATCAGTTTGCCTTCGAGTGATTCTTTTTCCGTAAAGGCGCGCGCATCGGTGACGGCGGTTTCCGCCAGCTTGGCATTGCGGCCGCGTTTTTCGGAATAGCTCCGCAAAAAGGCGGTGGCGTCGTTGGTGATCTTCTTCTTGAGCGTTTCGTCGACTCCTATGGTGAAGCCGCCGATGGCGAGAATCGGCGAAGCGGCGCCGGTGCGAGTGCCCGGAGCCATGGCGGCGACGTCTGCACTAAGGAGGATGAAGAAACCTGCGGAAGCGCCGCGCGCGCCGGTTGGGCCGACGTAAACAGCGACAGGAACCGGCGAGGCCAGAATGTGCTGAATGATGTCCTTCATCGAATCGCTGAGCCCGCCCGGAGTGTCCATGGTGATGAGCACGAACGAGGCGTTGCGGCGAGCCGCTTCGGCGAGACCTTCGTCAATGTAGGTGGCGAGTACCGGCTCGACTTCGCCGTTGAGGTTCAAATCCATCACCAGCGGCGATGTGTTGTGCTGCTGGGGAAAATTAGCGGGAGCGGCGAAGAGGCAGAAGCCCAGCAACGTTGCCAGCGAAAACCAAAATTTCGATGCAAGAGAAGACGCGAGCTTCTTTCCGGCACTCCAAAGCGTCGTCACTCGGCAGTGTTTCATGGCTTTGCCGCCGAGGTCTTGCCGTTCTGCAGGTTATCCATCAATTGGCGCGCTTCGCTGTAGTTTGGCGCAAGCTTCAGTGCGCGGGCAAGCTCGGCCTTGGCGAAATCCGGCTTGCGCTGCTCCAGATAGATTCGCGCAAGGGTGGTGCGGTCCATGGCGGAATCGCGCGATTCGAGCGCCGCTTGCAACTCCTGAATGGCCTCGGCGCGGCGGTTCTTGCGGCGATACACTTCGGCCAGGCCGCGGTGGGCGGCGGCATCTTTTGGCGAAGCCGCCAGCGCCGTGCGGAAATCCGCTTCGGCAGCTTCCAGGCCGCCGGAGATCAGCTCCTGCCTGCCTTTGCGCACCAGTGCCGCCGGCGAGGCGGCTGAGACGCTGGCCGAAGTCGTGCCCTCGAGCGGTTCGCGCGCAGCGATCTGCATTTGCAGCGTGGTAGTGTCGAGTTCGGTCATCACGCGATCAAGCCTGGAAAAGGTCTCCGGCTTGACGGGCGGCAACGCGCCCGGGCCAAAAGCTTCCGTCGCGGCGCTCCGCTCTTGGCCGGCTTCGGTTTTGTTGCCGGTTTTTTCCAACACATAGATGAGCATGGCACGGTCTTCGGGATTTTCAGGCTCGCGGTCGGAAGCTTCGCGAAAATATTTGGTGGCGCTGGTGAAGTCGTTGCCTCGCAAATACATAAGGCCGAGATTAAAAGGATAGTCGTCTTCATCGGGATCGAGGTCGAGCGCGTGGAGCAAGTTCGACGACGCGGCAATGGTGTTACCGCGACGAGCCTCGGCCAGCGCGAGGTTGTTAAGAATTTCCGGCAGTTCGGCCCCTGCCACGAGGTCGCTTTTCAATCTGCTCTGCAAGGCGAGAAAAACTTCTTCCGCCTTGTCAGCCTGATTCATAAAGAGGCGGCAGACTCCGGTCGAGAAGGCTGCTTCCGCTGCGCGCAGATGCGCGGCGGGGACTTTGGCCAGCCAGGAAATTGCGGCATCACACTCGCGGCGCGAGAAATAGGCCTGCCCGAGCGCAAACGCCGCTTCGGGCCAATCGGGTTCGAGCTTCGCGGACTCGCGCAGTTCCCGGATTTTGGCATCGTCATCGTTGGCGAGCAAGCCGCGCGTATAATGCTCGAACGCATCAAGGCGCAACGGACGCTGCAATTTGGTGAACTCCGCTTCATTCAACGGGAAGCGCCTGTCGTTGGCGGCCAGCAACTTCCAGACCAGGCGGTTGTGCAGCTCCATCAAAGATTCCAGGGAGCCATTCTCGTGAACCGGCGCGCTCAATGCCGTCGGGTCAACCCGCAGGACGCGCATTTCAAGGATCAGTGATTTTCCGTCGGAATAGAATTTGCCGAAAACCACGTAATCTGCATCCATGTCGGCGCCGATACGCAACATAGTGGCGTGAGAAAAACCGGCATTGGGCGGGAGGCCGTAGCGGTCGAGCTCGGCGGCCCGGCCTGCGTGGGTGTACACCTTTTGGCCGGCCGCGGTGAGCCGTTGAATCGTCAGCTCTTCAAGGCCGTCACAGAGCCAGTCCAGACGCGGACCGGCGCCGTCGTTTTCAAACGGAAAAACCAGGAAAATTCCTTGCGGACTCGCAATGACAGGACGAGCTGGGCGAGCCTGCTCAACCGAGGCAGCAACTGAACAAGGTACCGTGAACGCAGCCAAGCACACCAGCAAGGCGAGGGGACGTATCATCAGAGGAAGTGTATCAGAGCGGGCCGCGGCGTTGTGGCGGTGTTCGCGGACGCCAAAACTTAAGGCTTAGTGTCGTCCGCCGTTTTGGGCAGCAGGATTTCCTGCGTTTCCGGAAGCTTGAGCATCGCGGAGAACGAAGGATCCGTCTGCACCTCGTTCATGGCCTTGTAGCCATCTTCCTTGGCTTTGCGCAGGTAGATCAGCGCGCGTTCGAAGTTACCGGCTTGGGCAAAGGATTTTGCGAGCAGGAAGTAGAACCGGCCACGATCATCAACGCTCCGGTCTTGCAGGACTGAACCGCCGCGCGAGGAGGCGTGCTCGAAGAGTTGCGGATCGATGGCCAGCGCCTGTCGGAACGAGGCAATCGACTCCTGATACTTATGTTCGCCGAAGTAGGCATAGCCCAAATTGCTGTACAGCACCGCCATGTCGTTGCGCATCTTGATGGCGCGCTCGTAGGCGCGGACGGCCTTGCCGTATTTCTTGCGCTGGTACCAGATGGTCCCGATGTTGTTTTCGGCGTCGGCGTACTTGGGGTCCACTTTAACGGCCTGCTGGTAGGACTTCATGGCGCCGCCGAGGTCCTGCTGCTGGTGGAGGGCGATGCCGAGCTTGTTCCAGTAGATGGCGTTGCGGGGACTTTGTTCGGTCAGGCGCTTAAAGGAGAAAGCCGCTTCGCGGTAGTCCTTGCGGGCCATGAGAATATCAGCCATCTCTTCTGGCGGGAGTTGCGCCTGGCCAGACTGCGCGGTGGCGGTGGAGGACTGCCCCGCGGGCTTGACGGGCGCGGCATAAGTTGAGGCGTTGCTGTCGTCGGTGGTCTGTCCTGCGGAGGGAATACTGAGGCTGACGAGTAGAACTGCTGCTGGAACCGCCATCCCATAACGCGTCATGGCGACTCTCCCTTCTCCGGCGGCTTTTGCGGCTTGTCGGAGTCCTTCTTCTTACCTCCAAAGATACCAAAAACCTTTTGCAAGGGGTTCTTTTTCTTTTGCGGGCTGGCAGCGGTATTGGAATCTGGCGGCAAGGGTTTGCCGTCCGGGCCGAGAACTCCGCCGGAGACGGTACCGTTCGGCACCGCCGGGAATGAGCCCGTCTTGGGTGGCTCGGAGGGCTCCTTGGGAGAACCGCCGCCAAAGATGTGTGAAAGCAGCGATCCCGCGGAGGAGATGATGCCGTGGCTGCCGTGGATTTCGCAGTATTGGGTCGGCGCGGAACCGGAGACGTAAACCTCTTCCTTGGTCGTCGGGCAGTTCGGCGTGGCGAGTTCGGCAGATTCGGGATCAATGACGACCGACTGGATGCCATCCGGCGCGTCGAAATCTTTCACATTGCGGTAACCGGGCAATGTGGTGGCTTTCTTCATGAATTCGGCCCAGACCGGTCCGGCGCTTACACCGCCTGTGAAGCCGAGGTCGCGATTGTCGTCGAAACCGATCCAGATGACGGTAACCAGGTTGGAAGTGAAGCCGGCGAACCAGCCGTCGCGGGAGGTTCCGGTCTTGCCCGCGGCAGGCAACGAGAAGCCCCGAGCCCGCACCGTGGCGCCAGTGCCCTTGTTGAGGACGTCTTTCAAGATGCTGGTCACGAGGTAGGCCACACGGGGATCGAGCACCTGGTGGTTCACCGGCGTGACTTTCTCAAGGACTGTGCCGTTGGCGCTGACAACTCCGCGAAGGATTTGCGGCTCGGCTCGGACGCCGCCCTGGCCGAAGGCGGTGTAGCCGGCCGCGACGTCCACCGGCGTCATTTCGTACGCGCCGAGAGCCACGGCGGGAGTGGCGCGAATGTTGTTGCCGAGGCCCATTTGGCGCGCGATTTGCACCACGCGGCCATAGCCGATCTGCTCGGCAACTTTGACCGTGGCGACGTTGAGCGAGTTGGTGAGAGCATCGCGGACGGTCACGTGTCCCATGAACCTTTCGCCGTAGTTGTTTGGCGTGTACTCCTGACCGTCGAATTCGAAAGTGGTTGGTTCGTCGTCCACCGGAGAAGAAGGAGTGACAACCGGCTGCACGCCGTCCACCGCGTTCGTAAAGGCAGCTGCATACACAAAAGGCTTGAACACCGAGCCGGGCTGACGGTGAGCGATGGCGTGGTTGAGCTGGCTCTGGCCGTAGTCGCGGCCGCCAATCAACGCGCGAATTTCGCCGGTGTGCGGATCCATGGAGACCATGGCGATCTGCACCTGCGGGATGGCTTCCTTGCTTCCCTTTTTCGCGTTGTCCTTTTTCCACTTGGCGTACTTCTTGGCCAGCAGGTCGTCGACGTTTTTCGCGCCGAACTCCACCGCGGCGGTGGCGGCGCGCTGCAGCGCCGGATCGAGCGTGGTGTAAACGCGGAAGTTCTGGCTGAGCAGATCGGTTTCGGAATATTTGTCGAGCAGGTGATCCTTCACCATGTCCACAAAATACGGCGCCTCGCTGGAGGTAGCCGACGTGTGCACGATATTCAGAGGAGCTTTCTTGGCATCCTGCAACTCCCCTTCGCTGATGTACTTGTTTTCCAGCATCTGCGGCAGGACGCGGTCGCGCGACTGCAGACCGCGTTCGGGATGACGGTCGGCGGAGGAGTAGTAGTTTGGCGCACGGATGATTCCCGCCAGGAAGGCACATTCGCCAAGCGAAAGCTGACGAAGGTCTTTGCCGAAATACACGACGCTGGCTTGCGCAAAGCCCCGCACGCCAAAGCTGCCGCGGTTGCCGAGATAGACTTCGTTGGCGTACATCTCAAAGATTTGTTGCTTGTTGAAGCGCTGCTCGAGCTCGAAGCTGAGCATGGCTTCGGCCAGCTTGCGGCGCCAATTGCGGTCGGTGGAGAGAAAGAAGGTGCGCGCCACCTGCATGGTGATGGTGCTGGCGCCCTGCAGGTGCGAGCCATGGCGAATGTCGTTCCAGGCGGCGCCGAAGATGCGAATAAAGTCGAAGCCCGGGTGCTCGAAGAAGCGTTTGTCTTCGGCAGAGAGAATCGCATTGACCAGATTCGGCGGCAGGTCTTCATAGCGCACCGGACGGCGCTTTTCGCGTGCGCTATCGAAAAGGTTGGTGATCAGCTCCGGTTCGATCTCGGCGCTGGCCATTTCGGCACCGCCCGAGAGCGGCCGGATGCTGCGGATGGTTTTCCCTGCAAATTGCACGGAGAGCGCGTTACCGCCGGCAAAATAGGAAAGCTTCGACGGTCGGATGTCCACCTCGTTGTTGCTGGCGGTAAATTGCCCGAGCGCGGAGTCGTCCTGGGTGGCGCGATAGCCGGAGCGTTCGAGGTAGCTGGTGAGGTCGCTCGGACTCCAGGCCTGGCCGGGTGAGATTTGCCCCGGCGCCGAAAAGATCTGGGTGGTGTTCTGCAGGATGTGCCCGGAAAGGCGGGCGTCGATCATGCGGCCGTATTTGACGTAGTAGTACCCAAAAACGCCGGCCACGATGAGGATGCAGGCAAAAACGACTCCGAGAAGGGTCAGACCGAAGGCGGATGTCCAGAATCCCTTTTGTATGCGGATACGCAAGGTGTCTCCAGCGGGCTGAAGCTTTAGTGTCTCGTACTGGCGGCTGCAAGGGAAGTCACAGTTCCCTAAGGTTGTCCAAACCGGTTTGCCAACAGCCGGATACCGGTCCGGCGCTAGCCTGCCGTAAGTGACTTGTTCTCGCTCGACGGCGTGAAATGGAGGTCCAGGTGGTACATCAGAATGTCGACCGGAACGGTGTAGTCCACCACAATGGACACCTTAGTGCCGCTGGCAACCACTTTGATGTCTTCCCGTTTGGCTGGAATGTCGAGGTCCTGGATGGTCTTGAAAACCACTTCGCGGATCTGTTCTTCCGTCTGGTGCTGCGCGTTGGAATAGAGCGCGACCTCGTTAATCTTGTCCTGCAGCTGGTATTGGGCGGCGTACGGCGGCACGACCTTCCAAGCGGCAAGGATGCCGATCGCCAAGATGACCGTGACGATGATCGCCTTCAGCTTGCCCTCGCCACGCTGGCTGCGGCTCCCAACGACCGAATGGTTCTTGCGCAACAACGGGTTTCTCCTGTCCGCCCGCACCTGTCTGACGGGTGCTACCGATTTCATCTTCGAAGCTAGCACCCTGGCTTAGGCCTGTCGATTACCCTACCGTACAGGTGTTTCCTCATGGCCACCCCCGGTGCACAACCGGTCCTAGCGACTCTAGCCAGGGTCGGCTCTGCCCCCGGCTCCAGCCTGATGCTACAATCCGTCGGAATCCGAGGTTAAGCCCATGAAGATCTCGCGTCGCGATTTCCTGACAACTTCCACACTAGCCGGCCTGGCCGCCGGTGTGGCTTGGCCAGAGGCGGCCAAACCGAGGCTGGCGTTCTCTACGCTTGGCTGTCCTAAGTGGACTTGGCCGCAGATCCTGGACTTCGCCGCAGCCAACGGCTACTCCGGGATCGAACTCCGCGGCATCCTCGGCGATCTCGACTTGCCGAACCGGCCGGAGCTGGCATCCAACAAGATTCCCGGGGTGAAGAAGGATTTGGCCGCCCACGGTTTGAAGGTTTCCGACCTGGGCAGCTCGTCGGAAATGCACCTGACCGATCCCGACAAGCGCGCGCAGAGTATCGCCGACGCCAAGCGCTTCATTGACCTTGCGGAGAAGCTTGAAGCGCCGTATGTGCGCATCTTTGGCAACAAGCTGGAAGAGCCGCGCGACGAATGTATCCATCGCGTCGCGGCGGGGATGCGCGAACTTGCAATTTACGCCGCACCTCGGAATGTCAGTGTCATCATCGAATCGCATGGGGATTTTGTGACAACTCCACTGCTGAAGCAGGTGTTAACCGAGGCCGACCATCCCAATGCGCTGCTGCTCTGGGATGCGCATCATACTTTCGTGGACGGACACGAAGAGCCGGAATCGACCGTGCGTGAACTTGGCAAATGGATTCGCCACACGCACTTGAAGGATTCCGTCCCGCAAAATGGCGATCGCCACTACGTGCTGACCGGGAAAGGTGACGTCCCAGTGAAGCGGCAGATGCAAGCGCTCGCGGCCACGAACTATAAAGGCTATTTTTGCTTTGAATGGGAAAAACTTTGGCATCCGGACATCGCGGAGCCCGAAGTCGCGATCGCCGATTTCGCAAAAGTTGTGCCGGCTTACCTACAGAAAAGCTGAGTGCACAGCTCGCTGCCGTTGATTTGCGCGTTAGGGCTGCTCTGCAAACCACTTTCGCTCGATCGCGGCGATTAGCTTTTTCATTCCATCAGGTGCGTTTGCTTCGAGGACTCTCACTTGCTCGAGAAGCGCTTCCGCTGCGGCGCCCGACAAACGGATCGTTTGCGTCATGCGGGTACCTTGTGCTGCAATCTCCTCAAATCTCCAGCGAAATCCTACGTTAGCGCCTGCGAAGTCCATTTCGATAAGGGCTTCGCGGCCGTCGTTGACCTCGCGAACGACAGATTCCAGACGCTGCCCCGGCAGAATTGTCGTCAGCCGCGCGCCCAGCGCAAACGCGCCGTCGAGTTCAAAGCGCGCCGGCGGATCATCCCAATTCCGCACGTCCGTCCAATACGCCCACACGAACTCCCGCGGAGCTTTGCACTCCGCTGCATGCTCGAACGTCCAGAGCGTTGTGCTCATCAAGACTGCTGCGGGCCAAGGGTGTTGGCGTCAATAGGCGCGGGCAAAGATGGCGCGTTGTTTGGACGGCTGGCCACAGTAAACGCATTTGCCGTTGCCGGGCGCTCCTCCGGGACCAAGCACCGCATCCTGATCAATTGGGATATTGCGCATCGTCGCGCGCGTTTCTTCTTTGATCTTTTCTTCGCACGAGGCGCTCCCGCACCAGCCGCAGAAGGCGAATCCGGTTTCGACGGCTTTCTTGAATTCATCGTAGGTTGCAGCGGCGTGGGTGTTGGCCCGGCGAAATGCCAGCGCTTTGTCGTGCATCGCTTGCTGGATTTCGTCGAGCAGCTTCGCAATGGTAGCCGGGAGGTCGGCCAGCGAAGCCGAAGTTTTCCCTTCACGGCCCGGACGATCGCGCCGCGCCAGCACAGCGGCCTGTTTGGCCAGGTCTTTCGGGCCAAGTTCCACGCGCACCGGCACGCCGCGCATTTCCCAATCGTTGAACTTCCAGCCGGGGCTCTGCCCTTCGCGTTCGTCGAGCGCAACGCGGATCTTGGCCTTTGCGAGATTTGCCTTTAGCTCTTTCGCCGCGCTCAGCACCGCAACTTTTTCTTCGTCGTTTCTGAAGATCGGCACGATCACCACCTGGTACGGCGCGAGCCGCGGCGGTAGGGCCAGGCCCTGATCGTCGCCGTGAACCATGATGATGGCGCCAACCACGCGCGTGGAGAGGCCCCACGACGTGGTCCAGCAGTGCTGCAACTGCCCGTTTTGGTCGAGGTATTTGACTTCGAACGCTGCGGCAAAGTTCTGGCCGAGAAAATGCGACGTGCAGAATTGCAACGCCTTGCCGTCACCCATCATGGCCTCGAGGGAATAGGTCGTGTCCGCGCCGGCGAATTTCTCGGCGTCGGACTTCACGCCGGGAATCACCGGGACCGCAGCTTCGTTCACGGCAAAGTCAGTGTAAACGTCGAGCATTTGCCGAGTCTCATCTTCGGCTTCCTGCCTGGTCGCGTGCGCGGTGTGACCCTCCTGCCAAAAAAACTCCAGCGTGCGCAAAAACAGTTTGGTGCGCAGCTCCCAGCGCACGACCGAGTTCCACTGGTTCATCAATACCGGCAGGTCGCGGTAAGACTGAATCCACTTGGACCACATGTGGCCGATGATGGTCTCCGACGTTGGGCGCACGATGAGCGGCTCGGCCAGTTCTTCGCCTCCGCCGATGGTCACTACCGCCAACTCTGGCGAAAAACCTTCGACGTGATGCTTCTCTTTTTCGATAAAGCTCTTCGGGATGAAGAGCGGAAACGCCACGTTCTGATGGCCAGTAGTCTTGAAGCGCGAGTCCAGCGCCTGCTGGATGTTTTCCCACAGCGCCCAACCGTAGGGCCGCACGATCATGCAGCCGCGCACCGGCGCGTAGTCCGCCAGCTGGGCCTTCAACACCAGTTGGTTGTACCACTCGGAAAAGTCCTGGGCTCGTGTGGGAAGTTTCTCTTCAGCCATGCGGCGCTCTGTTGGTATTCCTTGTGAGAATTGCCGTGCGCTTGCAATCAAAAAAGCGTATCGAACGCACTGCGCACTGTCAACGAACCGCGGAACTGAAATTCAGGCCGGCGTTATCAGGGGCAGCTCTTGGCGTAATCGTTCGAGACTCGTAGTGAGTGGACTGGCGCCGGTACGACAACTCCACGAAGCCGTTCTGGTAGGCGGCGACGTTTTTCCGAGTCCACTTCTGCTCGGTACCGAAAGAACCGAATAGGTGCAGTCCGGCGTCCAGAGTCACCGGCGCGATCATCAATCTGATTTCGTCTACCAAGCCGACCCTGAGGAAACTCTGGCTTAACATGGCCCCTGCCACCAGCCAGATGTTTCCGTATCGAAACGCGAGTATCTCATCCAGCAAACGCTGGAGGTCGCCTGAATAGAACTCAACGCTCTTCCTCGTGGAAGGCAGATCTCTATTGGTGACCACGACGGTCGGGGTGTCGCCATAGGGCCAGCCCAGTTGGAGCGCAGGCTCGTAAGTGTGAGAACCGAGCACAAAACAGTCAATGGAAGCCCCATCGTCAGCATCGCCTTCAGAAAGCCCTTTTTCGTAAACGTCGCCAGAACTGTCCATCCATGAAACACTGTTGTCCTTCCTGGCGATGAAGCCATCAAGGCTAGCGACTACATGCAGCGTTACCGTCGATCTTCTGGGGTTCACCTCAGCGCTTGACATGTTCCTCCGCCGCGGGCCGATGTCGGTCCCATACGCTCTCTTATTTTTCAACAGACTTTGCAATTCGAGGCAAGCAGGGTAGCATCCTTCGCCAAGGTCAATCTCTTGACTGCCGAAAACTCGACCACACCCACGCCACGCGCGGCAGCCGTTCGCACGATTGGCTTTCTGCCGCTGCTCGCCATTTTTTACGGTTACACCGCGGGAGGACCTTTCGGCTACGAAGAAATCTTCTCCAAGTCCGGCCCGGGCATGGCGCTGTTGTTTCTGGCCTTCGTGCCTATCTTTTGGAGCATTCCGATGTCCTACGCGGCTGCGGAGCTGAACAGCCTTCTGCCGGTGCAGGGCGGCTTTTATCGCTGGAGCCGCGCGGCATTTGGCGACTTCTGGGGCTTCCAATGCGGCTGGTGGAATTGGGTCGGAACATTTCTGCTCAACAGCCTTTACGGGGTGTTGGTCATGGATTATCTGGTGTTTTACTTCCCGTGGCTCAAGGGAAACGCCAAATGGGCGGGAGCTTGCCTGGTGCTCGGCTTTCTCTGTTACATCAATTTTCGCGGGATTCAAGTTTCCGGCTGGGTTTCCATGGCCATGCTGATCGCCACACTCATTCCCGTAGCGTGGCTTTGTGTCGTTTCGCTTCTGCACTGGCGTTACAACCCGGTTCTTCCCTTTACACCGCCCGGAAAACCATTCGGCTCGGTTTTCGGCGTCGGGCTGGCGCTAGCGATGTGGAACTACGCGGGCTACGAACAACTCTCCAGCGTCACCGAAGAGATGGAAGACCCCCAGAGAATGTTGCCGCGCTTACTGCTTTGGAATTCGCCGATGAATATTCTTACCTACACCGTGCCGGCTTCGCTGGCGATCGCGGCGCTTGGCAATTGGCAGGAGTGGGACACCGGTTTCATGGTCGAAGCTTCCCATCGCATCGGAGGCAGCGCGCTCGGGTTTGCGATGCTCGTTGCTTCGATCATCGCCACGGCGTCGCTTGGCAACAGCACGGTACTTTATACAACCAGAGTTCCTGCCGCGATGGCGCATGACGGGTTCCTGCCCGGATGGCTTGGCAAGATTCACCCAAAGTATGGAACTCCGGCCCGCGCGATTTTGATCTGCTTTGTTGTCGCCAGTGTGCTTGCACGGTTCCAGGTCGCCGATCTGGTGAACATTTATATTTGGGCGCGGATCGCGACTTCCCTGCTGACGCTGCTCGCGGTCTGGGTCATGCGCCGCAAACTTCCCAATGCGGCGCGGCTGTTCCGAGTCCCCGGCGGCAACTTCGGCCTGGTTTTCTCGATTCTGCTTCCGGCGATTCTGTGTGGTGTGAAAATTTATTATAGCGAACCGTTCGTCTGGCGCTGGGCGCCGTGGCTACTCGTCTCCGGCCCGGTAGCTTTTGCTATTCTGCGTTTTGGATTTTCCTTGAAGCCGAAACCCTTGGAGGTCGGATCGTGACTCACTATTCTCGCAGGGTTTTCCTGCAGCGCACCGCGATTGCCGCCGGCCTCCCGGCGCTGGGCGCCACTCTGCCGCCCTGGTCGAGTTGGCTTGCGCAAGCCACCGGACCGCACGTGAAGTTTTCGACCGATCCCCGCGCGCGCATTTCTGTCGCCACCTATCCGTTCCGCGATTTCATCGTCGGAAATTGGGAAGAAAAGGCGTCCACCACAAAGAAAATGCCGCTGAAGGATTTCCCGGCGCACGTCGTAGCGAAGTTCAACGTCAAGATGATCGAGCCGTGGAACGCTCACATCCTTTCCCGCGAAGATGCATACCTCGCCGACTTGCGCGACGCAGCTGAGAAAGCAGGAGTTACTTTCGCCAACATCGCGGCGGATGGCCCCCACTGCATTTACTCCAATGATCCGGAAGAGCGGCGCAAAGCCGCGGGGTTTGGGATTAACTGGATTGATGTTGCAGCGCGCCTGGGTTCGCCCAGTGTCCGCCTCAACGTCGTAGACGAAAAGAACACTAAGCCTGACACTGGCCGCGCTGCCGAAGGCTTGGCGCAAGTCGCCAGCTACGCCGCATCCAAAAATGTCGTCGTCCATCTCGAGAACGATAACCCAGTCAGCGAAGATCCCTTTTTCATCGCTGGCCTGATCGACCGAGTCAACAACCCATGGCTGCACGCTCTGCCTGATTTCGGCAACAGCCTCGGCGCACTTCCCGCCGAGCAGGCGTACAAGGGTCTGGATCAAATGTTCGCGCACGCTTATGCGATTTCTCACGTAAAGGACATTGCCACCACTGAGTCAAACACCGAAGTGCGCGTGGACCTGGCTCGCGTTTTTGCGATAGCTAAAGCGCACAGTTACCAAGGTAATTTCTCTATTGAATGGGATTCCGCCGGAGATCCTTACGCGGGCACAACCCGGCTGATTTCTGAGACGATCAAGAATCTTTCCTAACCCATCTAACCTTCTCGACACGCCGAACGCGCAAGTTCCGTACTCTTTACATTCGCTCCACACCGCGCTAGCTTCGAAGGGAATGGCCTGAGCCCTCTCAGCCCGGCAGTTTCGGGCCGCCAAGGCACAAGGAGGGATTCATGGCCACACGGGCAACCCGCAAACGTTCCAAGGAATTCCCTTCGCAGCCGGAATATCTGCGCCCGCTCCGCATCGTTCCCCTGCGCTCCGCACCACGACTTCCCTCGGTCACCGCTCCGCAACTGACCTACCGCGGCGGCCCGCTGCTTACCAGCGTGCAGGTGTGTTCCATTTTCTGGGGCGCTGCGTGGCAGGAATCGGAGAACGCCGCGCTGATCGAACACATGGACAACTTCTTCGACTTCATTTTGTCCAGCAAACTGATGGACCAGCTCGCCGAATACAGCGTCGAGGGCCAGCCGATTGGGCATGGCGCGCGCACCAAAACGCTGAACTTTACTAGTTCCGAACCGGGAAAATCGGTCGCCGACGGGCAGATTCAGACCATGTTGCAGCATGGCATCGTAGCTGGCACGTTTCCTGTCAGTACGGCCAGCTCGTTGTACTTTGTTTTCCTTCCTCCTGGCACCCAGGTCGAACAGGCCGGCAGCAAATCCTGCCAGGTGTTTTGTGGATATCACGAGGCAACTGCCGAGGATGCTTTCTATGCCGTCATGCCGTTTCCGGGATGCTCCGGTTGCGAAGGCGGCTTGGCCATTCCCGATGCGCTCACTTCGATCTGTTCGCACGAGTTGTGCGAAGCCATCACGGATCCAATTCCCGGAACCGGCTGGTATGACGACAGCAACGGCGAAATCGGCGATATCTGCGCCTGGAAAACGAAAACCCTTGGCGGCTACCTGGTTCAACTCGAATGGTCGAACTCCGCCGACGCCTGCGTGTAACGCCAGACGTCCTTAATGAGTTGGACAAACACCGGGTGAGGCTTGCGCACCCCGCACTCGTCTTTGCTACCCTCTCTATACGCGGCAAACCATAGTAAAGACAACTGCATCGCGCCATGGCCTTTCTTGCCGCGCTTGGGAGAAGAACTGTGTCCAACCATTCGAAATTGACTGCCCGAATGCCCTCTCGCCGTCGCTTCTTTTTGCGAGCCGCGCTCGGCGGCGCGCTCCTGACTTCGGTCGCCGCTATTGCTCCGGCTCAGCAACCTGCGGCCGCGGCTCCCTCGGCGGGCAATGTCGTGCACAGCACCAAAGCAATCAACTATCGCCGCGCGGGCAGCACGCTGAAGGTCAGTTTCAAAGGCACGGCTTTGCTGGAAGCGGCTTCAGGCGAAGCCGAAGTGAAGAACAAGGGCAACCGCGTGGAAATTTCTGCCAAGTTCATGGGGCTCGATGAAGCGACCAAGTTTGGTCTGGAGTATCTCACCTACGTCTTGTGGGCGGTCTCGCCTCAGGGCCGCGCAGAAAGTCTGGGCGAACTCATGTTGAAAGATGGCCCGGGCGAAGTGAAGGCCATTACCGACATGCAGCCGTTCGGCATGGTCATGACTGCGGAGCCGTCTTTTGCGGTGACCCACCCCGGTTACACTGTGGTGCTGGAAAACGTGGCTGAAGGCGGTGAGTCCATTGAGGCCCGCTACGAACTGCTTGCCCGCGGCGTCTATTCTTCCTCCAACACCAAAATCGAAAATGCCATCTTCGGAATCGACCGCAAGACACCACTCGAACTCTTTGAGGCGCGCAACGCGGTGCGTATCGCCCGCAACGCCTCCGCTGGAAAATATGCGGCAGCGTCCATGACCAAGGCCGCGACGCAATTGAAAGCAGCCGAAGATTCTTACGCCGCTAAGCGCGATCGCAAATCGGTGGAAGCGGCGGCCCGCGATGCCGTGCAGACGGCGGAGGAAGCGCGTGTGATTGCGGTCAAGGCGAAATCCGAAGAGGATGCTCAAGCCAAGGCCGCTGCGGAAAAGCGTGCCGCCGACGAACGTGAGGCCAAAGCCCGCGCCGACGCCGAAGCCGAGGCCAAGCGGCGTCAGGAAGCCGATCAGGCACGTGCGCAAGCGCTGGCGGCTCAGGCCGAAGCAGAGCGGTTAAAGGCAGAAGCCGAGAAAAACGCGCAGGCTGCGGCGCAAGCCAAGGAAGAAGCGGAGAAGGCTCGTGCCGCGGCGCAGGCTGAGCAGCAGGCCGCGCTCGAACAAAAACAGGCTGCTCTTGAACAAAAACAGGCTGCCGAGGCGGAAGCAGAGAAAGCCCGCCAGGCGGCCGCAAGAGCCGAAGCTGAAAAAGCGGATTTGCGGAAGCAGCTGCTCGATCAGCTCAACTCCATTTTGCAGACCCGCGACTCGGCTCGTGGTTTGATCGTCAACATGTCCGACGTGCTCTTCGATACCGGTAGCGCCACGCTCAAGCCGGGCGCCCGCGAGAAGCTGGCCAAAATCTCCGGAATTCTCCTGGCCCATCCCGGACTTACCCTGCAAATCGAAGGACACACCGACAGCGTCGGCTCTGATGATTTCAACCAGCAGCTTTCCGAACGCCGCGCCGGCAGCGTGCTAGATTTTCTGGCCGAACAAGGCGTTTCCGGATCGGCGATGACCGCGCACGGGTTTGGCAAGACTCAGCCGGTCGCCTCAAACGATACCGCCGAAGGACGGCAACGTAATCGCCGCGTGGAATTGGTTGTAAACGGCGATGCCATTGGCAAGTCCTCGGCCAGCACCGCGGCGCCAGCCCAGACGCCCTGAGGTTTTCTAGCGATTCGCCTGCGACTGGTGGGACTGCTCGCCTTCGCAGCGTTTGCACACTAGCTTTGTTCCGAGACGTGATTTTCTGCCTTCTTCCGTGATCACCCATGGCCGACTGGTCCACGGCGGATTGTGGCGAGTGTGCTGGCCGTGGCCGCAATCGAGTTCAGCGACCCAATCACCGAATTCGTCCTGGTGAAAGCCGACGATGGTGCGCTCAAAGGTCATTCCACTTGTGGATTCGCGCGGCTAGGGCAGCCCAAAGGCAAACAGCGCTGATCCCGCAGCAACCGCGACATACTGCTTGCCACCCACCGCATACGTCATCGGTGAAGAGAAGACCGACGCGCCGCATTGGAAATGCCAAAGCGCCTTGCCGGTAGCCGCATCCAGCGCAATGAAATTCCCTTCGGCATCTCCGGTAAACACCAGCCCACCCGCGGTGGAGACAACGCCAGACCACGTCGGCGAAGGATGCTTCCACTCCCACTTGATTTTTCCGGTTAACGGATCAATCGCGCGCAACGCTCCGTAGAACGGAGCAGCATCATCATTCGGGAAGTAGGCCGAACCGTAATACGCGTGTCCAGCGTCGTAGGTCTGCGGCGCCGTGGAGAACACATCGCACTGCTCGCGCGCGGTAACGTAAAACAGTTTTGTCTGCGGATCATAAGACGGCGACATCCAATTGGTCGCACCGAGCGCGCCCGGGCATACCCGGTTGCCTTCCAGCGTCGGGGAACCCTCTTTCGCCGGAATAGGTCTTCCCTGCGCGTCCTTCTCTTTCGTCCACGTGGCTTTCGCGTAGGCTTCGGCGCGGATCAGTTTTCCGTTGCTGCGATCCACCACGTAGAAAAATCCGTTGCGGTTGGCCTGCAGGATCAGCTTTTTCCCGCCTTCATCCACTATCACCGGAACCTGCGTCGCGTCGTAGTCGTGTTCGTCGTGCTGCGTAAACTGAAAATGCCATTTCAGTTTGCCGGTGTCGGGATCAAGCGCCAGCAGCGAATCCGAGTACAGATTGTCTCCGGCCCGCCCCTCACCGCGGTTGGAAGGGGAGGGATTCCCGGTGGTCCAGAACACCGTGTTGGTTTCCGGATCGTAGGTTCCAGTAATCCACGCCGGCGCGCCGCCGATTTTCCAGGACTCGCCTTCCCAGGTTTCATGGCCGGGCTCACCAGGACCGGGAATCGTGTTGAACCGCCATTTGCGCTCGCCGGTGTTCGCGTCGTAAGCATCGATAAATCCGAAGATCCCGTATTCACCGCCCGAAACTCCCATGAGTACAAGGTTTTTCACGACGAGCGGCGCCAGAGTGAAGCTGTACCCTTTGGTGTAGTCCGCGGCACTAATGTCCCAGACCACGTTGCCTGTCCTGGTGTCCAACGCAATCACATGCGCGTCGAGCGTCCCCATGAATACTTTGTCGCCCAGAATCGCTAGTCCGCGGTTGATGCGTCCGCAGCAGGGGCGAATGTCGCCCGGAAGCGCGCGCTGGTATTGCCAGAGTGGCCGCCCCCAGCGGGCATCGAGCGCAAACGCGCGGTCATCCTGGCCCGTCGCGTACAAGATGCCGTGTTCAACAATCGGAGTGGTCTCAAATTTTCCGCCGGCCATCGTTTGATACGCCCACTTCGGCACAATCTTGTCCGCGTTGGCGGTGGTAATCTCCTGCAAAGAAGAATAGCGTCGTCCGGAATAGTCGCCCGAATACATCAGCCAGTCGTTCGGCTGCTGGTCAGCATGAAGCAGGCGCTCGCTGGTGATCTGGGCAAGTGCCGGTACAGGGAAAATTGCTGCGCACACCAGAATGAGGAGTCGGTTGCGGGTTCTCACTTGGCACCTTCCGCGCTGCCGTGGACCAGAAATGCCAGCAGGTCCTGCAAATCTTTCTCCGGCAGCTGCTTTTCGTCATAGGCGGGCATCATGGATTCACGCGAGATCGCCAGCGACTTCAGGCCGGCCTTAGCAATGGAATGCAGACCCTCACGGGTGTCGAGAAACTGGATCGAAAAATTGTCTTCGTTCAACAGCGTCCCTTGATATTTCTTACCCTCGTCAGTTTCGACTGTCACCGTCTGGTACTCGACCGGGAACTCTTTCATCGCCTCGATCTGTCCCTGCGCCAGACGTTTGCTCGGCTTGCGCAACGATTCGATCAGGTAGTCGGTCGACCGCGCTGTGCCCGCCGCGGTCAGATCCGGGCCAAGTCGTCCGCCCTTGCCGTCAAACATGTGGCACGTCGCGCAGCCCGCGCTGCCGTAGAACAGTGTTTTGCCATGTTCGGCATGGCCGGTCAGCACGGCCGGTTTTTTCTCAACACTGCGGATGGAGGTAATGACCTGCCAAATCCCTTCTTCGGTCATGCCCACCCCCTGGCCGGTCGATCCATTGGGCGGCATCGCCGTTCCCGGCCCCCCGTTGTTGATGGTGTTGTAGATGTCCGCGTCGGAGTCGCCATGCTTTTTCGGCGTGCGGGTCAGGTCCGGACCGCGTCCGCCGCCCCGAGCGCCGAGGCCATGACAAAAAGCGCAGTTCGCGCGAAATTGCGACCCGCCGATCTTGGCGACCTGGGCGTCACCCGCATACGGATTCTTTCCTTGTGCACCAACCGGAGCAGCGAACGCCGATGCAACCATCAACGCTGCAATGCAGGCGATTGAATGTGTCAGACGAAAGCGCATCGTAACAGCCTTCCTTGCGGACTTTCTTTGTCGGAGCGCCACGAAGGTCATGAATTCCGCTGGCAACGAGGCGCAGAGAATATATCACCGGGCGCAACCCGCGAAATTCACAGCAAGGTGAAATTTGCCGCAGGAATCCGCATCACTGCGTGCTGTAGGAAAAATCCGTAAGGGTCATGAACGTCGAATCCACTTTTTCAACCAGCTTGCCGTTGGCCTCCGACGCTTTCTGGACCTCTTGCCATTCCGGATCGGCTCCAAACGCTTTCCAGTTCGCAGCCGCCGCTTCCCTACTCGGATGCGCAATAATGTAAATCAGCATATTTCTTTTCTGTGGATCGTCCGCCGGTAGAAAGTAGGCGATGTTTTTTATGGAGTGCTTTTCGAAGATTTTCATGGTGTGTTCGCGAAAGCGCTTCAGCAGGTCCGGCAGCTTCCCTTCGTAGCAATGATAGACGCGCAGTTCGTAAACGAGCCTGGCGTCCCAGTTGGTGGAAGAAGAGTTGAGCGCAAGTTTGGCGGCCGGCAACAATGCCGCCGCGGGGATGGATTGCAAAAGTGTGCGTCGTTTCATGCCCCGCATCTTAGCAAAATCCACCCGTTTGTAAGAACATGCTGCTTGGCGGGGCTGTCATCCTGGAACTTTCTTCCGGCGCTGACCCAATCCTTCCAGTCGCGTTTCGATTCTGGCATTGCTTTCGCGCCACTTGCACCCGTTAACCTTTGGCACGGTTCCTGCGACGACCCCCGGCCGGATTAGCCGCGGCAGCGGAATGCTTGGCAACTATAAGTGTTCTTTCACGCCCCGGATCGAATCGCAGGGAGCAAACGACAGTTCTTCGCAACCAACCAGCCACAGATCATCCGCTAGCAACTCGCCAAATTCCTCGACCAGGGCCGCCGGATTTTTCAGGGCCCAATTCGCGGAAGCACCGATCGGACTAAGTAGTCTGTGACGTACGCTGAGCGATGACCAGCCAGGCAGAGTGTTCGCCGTTTTGCAGGAAGGAACAAACCACTTTCGCACTGGATTCGAACACCAAGAAGAAAGGCACGATCGACAAGGGCAAGCGCGTGGCGGTCTACTCCCATTATAAGAATGGAGAACCGATGGCCGCCGAAGTCAAAGCGGAACCCAAGAAGTCCTACTCCGCAAATTCGGCGGACACTTGAATCGGCAGTGTTCTGACCGTCCAACGATCTTGCAAGCCGCGAACTTCCAGCGTTTCGCGGGTTTCCTTTCTTGGACGAAAGCCGGCCCGTTAGGCTCGGAAATGGCACGGGCGCCAGTCGAGAGGCGGTGCCCGCAATGACGACTGGCGAGTGCAGGACAAGGCCGAAGGATCTCAACTGAGCTATTGCCGGAAGGAAACTACTACGCCGAAGGCTCCGCCGCACTCTTCCCGAACTCCGCCGTAATCTCCTGCAAGCGCTTGCGCAGCGACTCGCCTACGTTAGAGAACACATCCGCGCACGCCGCGCGCAGCCGTTCCTGCGCCGACGCGGAAATTCCAGACACCACGTCCCGCGATTGATGATCCAGTTTGGCCACAGTGGCCAGCAGCCAGGCATTCGAAACGTTTTCCAACCGGGTCTTGAATTCGCCGGTCGCGTCGCTGCTCAGGCTGGCCAGCGATTCGCGAATCTTTTCTTGCATCTGATTGTGTTGTTCGCGCGCGATGTCCTGGAATGAATCCATCAGCGGCGCAAATCCCTCGTTAATCTTCTGCTGGGCCTCGTGAATGCCTTGTTCCAGCGCTCCGGCCATGCGCGTCTGGAATCGCTGCAGAAAACTCTCCTGCTCCGCGGTCAGGTGCTGCGAGAGACGCTCCTGGGTGTCCGCAAACTGCTTTGTGGACTCGTTTGCCGTCTGATTCACGACCTCCGTGAACCCGTCCAGTTCCCGCCGCGCGGTGCGCTGAATCTCGTCGGTAAACGCCGCTGTGGTCGTGTCCGCCGCTTCGGCAAACAGTTCGCGCGCGCGATCAAACGATTCGCGAACCACTTCTTTCATCTGGTTTTGCGTGTGGCCGACAAAACCGCGGCTCGAATGATCCAGCTCCGCAGCAAACTCAGCCGAAACCTCGCCGGCCTTTTCGCGCAGCTGTTGTCCGCCGGTTTCCACCAGCTTTTCGCTCAGGCCCTGCAGTTGGGTCTGCGCCTTCTTCTCGTACCACTCGGCAGTCTTGTAAATCTCTTCGCTGGTACGATGCTGCAGATCGTCCACACGGGTTTCCAGTTCCGCGAGATTGCGCGTGATGACCGCCTGCGACGCGTCATTCAGCACCTGTTCCACGCCGCCGAGATTTTCCCGGAACCGCCCCAACGCTTCCGCAAACGCCTCGTCCGCCGCAGCGCGAATGCGGTCCTGGTGCAGGCTCAGCGCGGCGTCCAGCAGTGACCGGCCACCGGCCATCCGGTTGATCGCTTCGTCGGCACGCGCGATGTGCGGTTCGGCCAATTCGCGCACCTGTTGATCGAAATTGCTCACCGCATCGCGGCTGGCGTGGTCAAAGGCTTGCCGTACGCGAGCGTTCAACTCCTCGAACAACACTTCGCTGCGGCGATGCATCTCGTTGCGATGCAGCGTCAATACATCGTCCAGCTGCGCTTGAAATCCTTCGACTGCGAGTTGTTGCGTTGTTCCGAGGCGCGACGAGAACTGCTCCAGTTCTCCGGACGCCGCGCCGACCCGCGCCAGAACCTGCTCGATGCGACTGGATTGCTCCTCCAATTCGCCGCGCAGTTTCGTGTGGCCGCCGGCAAGCCGCTGCTCGGTTTCTGCCACCAGCGTGTTCACCGTTTCGCGCAGTTTGGCGATCCGCTGCTCGAATTCCCCGCTGAGCAGTTCCTGAATCTGCGCATGCGCTGCGGCAACGCTTTGCTGGGTTGATTCGGCCGCGCTTTCATGCATCTTGGCGACCGCAGCATCGAGCATTTGCTGCAACTGTTCCCGCGCGGAGTCCAGCTGCCCCGCGACGCGTGACTGCAGTTCGCTGTGTACGCTCTCCGCGGCGTCCGTCAATTTCTGCTGTGCCGCTCCCGCCGTTGCGTTTAGCCTTTCATGGAGCGTCGCGAACGTCTCTTCCTGGCGGCGGGCCTTGCTGTCCATCACCGCGGAATTGACCGAAGCCTGTTCGGTGATCCGCCTTTCCGCCTCCTGTGCCTGCGCCACGATGCGCCGCGCTACGTCTTCTGCTTCGCGGCACAACTGCTTCACTCGTTCGCTGACCGCATTGGCCTGCTGCTCCTGCAACTCGCGCTGCTTCGCGCCTTGTTTTGAAAACTCTGCGGTTACTTCGCGCGTCAGGTGTTCCAGGTGCGGCTTCAGCCATTTCGGAAGCTCTTGTTGCAGCGCCTTCGCCGCCGCTTCCTGCAGCGTTCGTGCACGCTGTTCGCCTTCGCGCTGAATCCGGTCGAGCGCGCGGTCTGCTTCGCTGCGCAGCGCCGTTGTGCCGTCCGAGGCTTTCTTTTCCAATTGCTGCGAAACTGTGCGATGTTCTTGCGCCACGGCGAGCGCTGCGGCTTCACGAGCCGCCGCACTGATCTGTTGCTTGGCATCCGCAATGAGCCGCGCCACTTGCCGCGCCAGTTGCAGCGAAGCGTCCGTAGTACTAACCGGCGGCGGCACCAGAGAGAGTGACTCGGCGCCGACTGCCGGCGGCGGCATCTCCGGTTCAGCAGCATGCGCGCGGTGCTCGTGCTCCTTTTCAGCAGCAGGTACCAGCTGTGATGCACTTTCCTGTTCGTTAACTACGCCTATCGCCTTAGCGGTTGTCTGCGCCGGAAATCCTGCCCAGTCTTCTGGCGGAAATCCGATACCCCAGACGTTGCCGGGCAGCTCCAGTTCCAGAGCCACCTGGAATAATTGCCGCACCGTCCGCGGCCGCTGGATCCATGCCACCCGCCCGCGCACCTGGCGCGGCGCCTGGCCGGTCTCCGCATGCGGAATCTCCAGCATCACCCACATGTTTTTCAAAACGTAGTGCTTCGATTGGTAGCGGCAGCCGTGGCAGTTGATGATCAGACTGGAAGTACGCTCGACAAACGGGCGGCCCAGCGCATCTACACCGGTAACGGTCAGCGGCACGGCCTGTACAATTCGCGAACTGCGCCGCTTGCGCAGTTCGTCGCCCGCATTCATTGCGTGTTCCAACACCATTTCTCGTTGGACCAGTTCCGGGTCACTGCGATCGTCGGCATGATCTTTACCAAGCTCGTCCATGTCCGACGTCTTACCCTTGCTTTCTGGCCTTATGTTCCAAATACTTTGTGCGACTTAGCGATGCTCGGAATCTTGTTCTGAAGAGGCTCTTTGACCATGCTTGCCGATCAGAAGTTCCCAGGCCTCTTTTGCCACCCAGATTGGCCCAACCAGTAGATAAATTGGCCCCTGGAAAAACGCTGGATGATTGCCCTCCAGCTTGTGGCCCAGAAACAGCAACATCCAACCACCTACGAAACAGCCACCGCCCCAGATCCATTTGGTAAGGAGGAGCAGCACGATCCCCGCAAAAATCAGCGGGATGCCAATTCCGTGCAGAAGCTTGTTCCGCCCGGAAGTGTGCTCGTGATCGTATTGCGCCATGTAGTGCGCCAGATCCGGCATAGCGCACCTCCTTAGTCGCGGAGAAGTTGCTGCGGGAAGGCTTCGCGGACTCGCTAGGCTGAGCCCGAAACAACGTCCTTAGTGAAGAAGTCTGACTCTATACCGAAAAAACTGAAATGGCTAGATTCGGCTAGGAGTACTGACGCCTTGGCCTAGTACCCGAATGGCCCTTCCTTCGGTAGCAGCGACCCCACGCCGCTGCTCCTGTTTCTCACTGGTCATGCCGCTCTCGGGACTCTGTGCCTCAGTGACAATCTTCAATTTCTACAGATCCCGACGGCCTTCCATGGCCTTCAGCATGGTGATTTCGTCGGCGTATTCCAGGTCGGCGCCAACTGGGATACCTACTCCGATGCGGGTCACCCGCACGCCCAGCGGCTTCAGTAGCTTGGAGAGGTACATCGCAGTAGCTTCGCCCTCCGCCGTCGGATTCGTGGCGATAATGATCTCCTCGACGGCGCCTCCTTTCAGCCGCTCGATCAGCTGTTTGATCTTCAGCTGCTCCGGCCCCCGCCCTTGCAAGGGCGCCAGAGAACCGCCCAGCACGTGGTACATCCCGTTGTACATGCGGGTTTTTTCGATGGCCATGATGTTGTGCGGCTCTTCCACCACGCAAATGGTGCGCTTGTTGCGGCTGGCTCCGGAGCAGTAAAGACAGGGATCGGCATCGGTGATGTTCCCGCAGACCGTGCATTCGTGGATGCTCTGCTTGGCGTCGCGAATAGCGTCGGCCAGCGCTAGTGCCTCTTCGGCAGGCAGCCTCAACAGATGAAACGCCAGGCGTTGCGCGGTTTTTTGGCCAATTCCGGGGAGATGCTTTAACTCGTCGATCAGTCGTTCAACAGGGGCTGCGAAATCGGGCATGACTCTGTGTAGCACACCCGCACACGCCCGCGCAAACGGGCCGCCGCCCTGCAGGTCTTTCCCCTTTTCACTTTTTTTGCGTCCGCTTTGAATCTACTCGCTCCCAGCGTGTGTGCATCCTGACACATGTGGGGAGAAGGGCTGCTTGTAAATCACTTGTTTTCAACAGATTTGGCTTGGTTTGACCCTTGCATCGTTCACCGTGGTCCGCGGTGAAAAAGAACGTCCCGAGCCGACGTTGGCCAGGGCCGCGCCCAGGAGGGAGACATTTATGTCCGAAACACAAATTAAGGCGACCGTCAGAGGCGTCAGTCTCGATCCAGCTCTCGTAGCCCTCGTCTGCGCTGCCTTGCTTTACTCCGTTTCCTGGATCATGGGCTGCTCCAGTGCGCCGTCGCCGAGCCATACCGGCGGAGGCAAAAAGTTCATGGCCACGAACTCCGCTGCCGCCCGCCAACTGCCGCAGCTTTCGCCGGAAGACACAAACGTCAAATGGGTACCCACGGTTTCGGGGCGCCACATCACGATTGAGAAAATGGGACAGCACGCGGCGACTTCGCTGCAATACAACAACCAAGAGTACGGCGTCTCATTCGACGCACCCAAAGGATATCGGCTCAAAGAGGGCGACCTACCGCCGATGGACCGCGGTCTCGGCTACCTCGGCCCAATTCCAATGCATTTCGCGGAGCCGGGCGGCGTGCGCCTGGTGACCGCCGAGCCGCCTGCCGGCCTGCACATCGGCAGCAATTTCGTGAACGAGTTTTTCACGATGAGCGCGCACTATGATTCGAGCGAAGCAGCCTGCGCAGAATTTGATATTCCCGAAGACTCGCGCACGAACAAGGTCAACCGCTCGGTGGACGGTATCGATTTCCAGGGTTTCGCCGAACAAGCCACTGCCAGCTTGCACCGGTACAGCGGAGTCTTCTTACACGGTTTTGCCAACGACACCTGCTACGAAATCGGCTACGGCATCGCGACCATCGGCTCTGACGGCTCAAGCAACCTGAAGCGAATCGACCCGGAAAAAGTGCTGCCGCGATTGGAAAGAGTCCTCGACAACGTGCGCATCAATCCGCCGGCATTCGAACGCAACGACTCCGCGAACTAGTAGCGCCAGCATTGGCTGCGACCCTTCGCGTTTTTTCTGCGAGATCAATCGCGCCTGCGCAGCACAACCTAAGTCGCGCCGAAAGGGTTGTCTGGGCTATTGTTCTCCAGGAAACCCGGAAACGCGCAAATCCACCTTCATCGGCAAATCGGACCCGCGCATATCCACCGGCCGGAACTGCACCAGAATTTCGAAGCGCGGCCCCGGGCTTCCATTGGGATAAGAGACGCCTTTCACCGAGCCCATATGGTCGGCCGGACTGCCCACACGCGAGCGCGGACGGTCCGGAATAGGATCCACCGAATAACCGTGATAACTCAGCAGGTCCGCGTAGAACGAGCGAATCGCATCGCTGTCCATATTCGTCGTGTAGCTCGCCGTCATCCAGGAGCTGCTCGTCTTTTGCACTCGTAGTGGTTGCCCTTCGATATGCGTGAGCCAGGCCGGCCAGGAGACCGATGGGCGGGGCCGCGGCGCAACGGGCTGGTCATACTTTTCCATGCGCTCGGTGCCCTTGCGCTCCTGCTCGTCCATTCGTTCCTGGACGTCTTGCGAAACCGGACGCTTCGGCAGCGGCGGCAGCTGATGCTTATGCACGATTTCGTGTCCGTAGCTGATCTGCGGATGGGCAACCTCTCTGATGGTGACGCGAATCGGTCCATTCAGCACGCTCCGCCCAAAATCCACGCGGATGCTGGTGTAAGGGCCGGGCTCGCCGTTCGGGTAATTGTCTCCTTCCACGTGCCCCCACGCATTTTGCGAAGTCCCGGAAACGGTGTGACCAGTCTCCATCCCGGTGGTCACGATCCGGTAGTCGTTTGCTTTGAACAAGTCCTCATAGAAGGTGCCAATTCGGGTCATCGGCAAGTGCGTGTAGTACGTTGCCTGTAGACAGTTGTTCTTCGCTTGATCCAGCGTTTGCTGAACCTTGAGTTCGGTTCCTTCGATGTGCACCAGCCAGGACGGCCAGACCAGCGGCGGCGCTTCCGCCACAATCGTCGGCACATTCTGCTGCCAGGCGAGTGCACCGGGTGCAGAAGACAAGCCAGCCAGCGTGATGAAGGCAAACAAGACAAAAGAGCACGGCTGGCGCATGGCGCGCCTACTCTAGCACGGAGGATTGTGGAATGAATTAAAACAGTCCAGGGATTTTCAGGCCGGACATTCCAGGAATGCCGCCGGCGATGGACTTCATCTGGTCGGCCAGTTCATCGTCCACGCGGCGGGAAGCCTCGTTGACCGCGGCGCGCACCAAATCCTGCAACATCTCCTGATCCTTTGCCGAAAACACTTCGGGCTCGATGCGCACTTCCAACACTTGCTTCTGCCCGTTCATCTTTACGGTGACCATTCCGCCGCCGGCCGAAGCTTCCACCGCAACGGTGTTCACCTGGCGCTGCAAGTCTT
>CAZQOB010000014.1:0-80080 GCA_964594885.1 uncultured Acidobacteriaceae bacterium | reverse complement strand
GAAGTGTTTCCTGCGGCGTTTCGGGAAACGCTTATGAAAATGTACCGGTTCGTACTTCATATTGTCGCGCAGATAGTCGAAGCCGAATTCGTTGTTGGTGCCGTAAGTCAGGTCCGCGCCGTAAGCCGCGCGGCGCTGATTGTCATCGAGATCGTTCACAATCACGCCGACGGCCAGCCCCAGCCCGCGATAGAGCGGGCTCATCCATTCCGCGTCGCGCCGGGCCAGATAATCGTTCACCGTCACAATGTGCACGCCGCGCCCGGCCAGTGAATTGAGAACCGCGGGAAGCGTTGCGACCAGCGTCTTGCCTTCGCCGGTCTTCATCTCGGCGATCTTGCCGGCGTGCAGGACCAGTCCGCCGATCAACTGCACATCGAAATGGCGCATGTTAAGGAAGCGGCGGCCGGCTTCTCTGGCGAGAGCGAACGCTTGGGGAATTGCCGGCTCCAGCGCCGCTTGCATCTGCTCGCGGTAGGCGGGCTCATCCGGATCGGCGTCTTTCAGGCGGTCTTGGACCTCTTCGCGCAGTTTCGCAAAGCGCGTTTTCAAGTCATCATCGGGCAGCCGCTGCATCTCCGGCTCCAACGCGTTGATGGAAGCAAGGATGGGCTGAAGCTTTTTGATGTCGCGTTCGTGCTTGGTGCCGATGAATCTGGCGACGACGCTGTCAAATACCCTGGCTACGTCCATGAAGGGCTATGCCATTTCCGTGCAAGCTAAATGAGCTACACCAACGCTGGAACACGCGCTGCGTGAATCGCACAAATTTCAAATTCTAATTGTATCGGTTTAACGCCAGACGCGCCAATGAGGAGCGAAGATGACTGTTTCGAGCAGAATCTTACCGTGAGTCTTACCTGCCTAAGCCAACGCGGCCACGGCGCCGGATGCGGCCGGCCGGATTCGAAGCCTGCGGCAAACCACCCAATTCCAGCAGTATTTTGCGCAAACGAGCGCGATCGTCCAAGTCCATTTCGACAAATTCGAAGGCCATGGCCTGCGGCCGCGCCCCGCGGACGATCGCCTGGGCCCTGATGGTTCGAACGCCTTGCGTCAGCTTGAACGTCACCAAGGTCCCAGGTGCCAGATGCCGCTCGCCGGAACCGATGCCGCCACCGAGATTGAGTTCGGGCACATTCAAACGGAAATTGTCGCGCAGATTGGTGGTAGTAAGCGCCAGGTTTCGGCTGAGCTTCAATCGGGCGTAGCGTCGCTGGCGGATCACGGTGCTGTTCGCTTCCGGATCAATCGGTTCCAAGACCAGATCCTTCTTTTCAAAACCAGCCGCAGAAACCTTGGAAAGTGCAGCCACCGGATCAATCCGCAGCAAAGACTGCGCTGCTGCGACCCGCAACTCCGAAGGATATTGCCAGCGCCAGACCTGTTTGGCCTCGAGCATCGTCTGCAAAACCTGCCGGGCAGCAGAAGCGCGCAACCGGCCAAGAGCCTCTACCGCCTTCAGTCGAATGTAAGCAGGCGTAGCGTCACTGCCGGCCAAATCCATCAATTTGGGAATGCCTTGCGGCGAGCCGGCCATGCTGATTTCATCCAGGGCCAGGGGCCTGACCAGAGGGTCCAGAGCATCAAGAATCGTCAGCAAAAGGTGAGTTCGGAATTCCGCCGGCACGGTGGAAAGCTGGCGCACGCAGCGGTCATGCACCGAGCGCGGCCACTGCGCCAATCGAACAGGCAGGATTCTGGCAACCGTGTCCGGATCGAGTTGGCCCAGCAGCCCGACCACTTCCACGGCTTCGTTGGAAGCGGCGGCTTGCAGGATTTCGGTCAAATGATTCACGGCTTCCTGGCCTAGGCCTTCAACGATTTTTGCCAGCAGTTCGCAGTCATCGCGGAATCCGGAATGCCCGAAACGATTGGTGATGTAGTGCAGTGTGGCCTTGCGCATCAGCACCAGAATGTCGAGCAAGCCGTCGGCAATTTCGCCTGAGCGCACGGTCTCTTCCACGAATTCCGGGATGCGTTCTTCGGCGCCCATGCGCGGCAAGAGGCTCTGCGACGATCCCGGACGTTGCGCGTCCACGCTGTCAATCGAAGCCAAGGCCTGCTGCATTGCAGGATAACAACGCTTTGAAGCCGCTTCCTGGCTGAGCCGAACAAATGCGGCACTAACCAGTGTCTGCAGTTCCGGATCCCGCTCCACGGCCAGCTGGTTCCCGACTCGCCGGATTGATTCGATCAGCGCGCTGCCATCACCGCTGCCATAGAGTTCGGCCAGTTCACCCAGTCCAATTGCTGTGGTGCGCCGGGCCTCATCCGACTCCAGGCCGATGCACGTCGCATACTTCATCAGGATTTCGTTGACGGTCATCAGTTCGCCGCGGCGCAACATCTCTTCCAGGAAAGAGCGCACTTTTCGGGGTGGAACGCACCAGGCCTCGTCGGAAACCAGCACCTCTTTTTTGTTTTCGTCCGGCACTTGCTCCCAGAATTCCTGGTCCAGCAATTCGGTGTAGGACTGCACCTGCAGGCCGGCGTTGGCCATCTGCTCTTCTTGCGACGTGAGAATTTTCCGCAGCGCTTCAATCTCCGTGTTCATGCGGTCGAGCAGCTGCTTCACCGCGTTAACCTTCAGTTCGCCGCGTTCGTAGCTGTCCAGGGCGAAACGAATGGCCACATGTTCTGCCAGTTTCAACAGCATCGGCTGGTCGGGTCGTTCCGTGGGCGCCTGGGCCGCAAGTCCTGCCAGCGCTTGTTCCAACGTGAACTTGCTGCGGACAGGCATGACCGAAAGGCGCGATTGGAAGGTCGCAGCGTCCATTCCGCCGGCACCATCTTTGCGCGACTTTCCGAGCTGCGCGAACAGCGACAGCATGGAGCGGATTTCTTCTTCCGCGACCGAAAACTCCGGCGAACCTTGCAGATCAGCGGGCAGAAGAGCGGAGGCCGCGTGCCACCGCCCGGGTGTCGAACCTAATCCTGGCCCTAGCGTTGCGGCGGCTTGAGACAATATCGGAAACGCGCTCGTCGGACCAGGTGCAACGGTGGTGCCCGTCCCACCTCCCCCAGCGCCAGTAGCAAATGGGCCAGCGCCCGTCCCGCCGCCACCGCCACTTCCGCCGTGTCCCGCCGAAGGATCCCACAGATTCGCGCCGGACAGGCCACCGCCCATCCCCGATCCGCCGCCGCCCCCGGGAACTCCCGCGCCTCCTCCACCGAAGCCGGGACCGCCACCGCCTGGGCCGCCGCCCGTGCCGCCTCGCGAACCCTCGGCGGCGAGGATCATCTGCAGCAGGCGATTGGGATCATCTAAGAAGTCCTTGAACTTGTCGCCATGCGCGCCCAGCACCTTGGCAGTCAAATTCGCGGCAATTTTCACGCCTGCGACCGACGCATCTTCGGCCACGTAGCGAATCTCGTTCACTTTGATTGTAGTTTCGCCGGCGAGCGCAACCTTCAACTGCTCTGCAAGATTAGACTTTTTGGCACTCTGGCTGGGGAAGGCTCGGACAAATCGGGCAAACTGCGCTTGCGTAAGGTTGTGGGCAAAATGAATGCTGGCGATACCGGAGGCGGAAAGCAGTTGAGCAAAGCTTTTTTCAGCGGCGGCGGCCCCCAACGGCACGCCGTCCAGCAGAATCTGCTGGCCGGAGGCTCCCAATAGGAGGCCCGACTCGCCGCTCTGGTCGAGGGCGGCGCGTAGCTCCTTCCAGGTAATCTCAAACTGCTCGCCCGTACGCACGTGGCCGAACTCGTACAGCCGCGAGTATTTCAACAAGATGTTGAGGCTGCGGACAAACTGCCGCGCAGCTGCTCTGGGGTCAGTGCTCATCTCGCCCTGCTTCGCCCAAAAACACGCAGCTCGAGGCTGCTATTTCTCAACAGTATGCCCAGCTAGTGTGCCTGACAAGCACCGCACCAGCTCTTGTACCCATGTGAGTAATAGACGAATGATCCTACGCAGGCGGATCCGTCCTCCGGCACGTGGTTGCCGCTACGAGACAGCGGGCATACAATGCATTCAAGTCGTGGGGCTAGAGTTCCACGGCCGACCCGAATCCACTGGTCCGAAAATTGCGCTACCACGCCCGGCCAGAGGACTCCGATCCCCGCGGGAGCTCATGACCGATCAAACTAACCACCAGTCCAACGGGCAGTCCAACGGGCAGTCCGATGGGCCGCCCATCGCGCAGTCTGGGAGGCGATTCAAGGCCGAAATGCCCCAGATTCCGGGCGTTGGCGGCGCAGGGGCAAAAACAACCGGGCCAAGCGGACGTTTATTGATTCTGGTTGGCGTTGCGGCCGTTTTGATTGCAATCGTCGTCGGGGTGAAGTTGTTTTCCAAACCTCGTCGCGCCGGCACACCAGCTGCCCAAATCGACGTTCCGGCGTCGGCACCCGACCTCACACCTTCCCTGCCGCCGGCGACCGAGCACATTCCGGGCATTGCACGCGTTGGCGACCTGGCGAAACCCTGGGACTCGATCCAATTTACGTTTCGCGATCCGACCTCCGGAGAAAACGTGTCTGGCTTTCTGGTCCGGCTGCCAACGGGTTCCCCTAACCAGACCTCAGGCTACTGGTCCTTTGCAACAAGATCCGCTTTCGGCAATTGCCAGATGGAATTCGTGCGCGACATCGAGAAACTTCGCAACGACTACGGCTACAGCCAAGCGAAGCACCCGATGGCCGGCAACCCCTGCAGCCGCAGCCTTTTCGATCCGTTGAAGTATGGCTCGATCCCAGGCAACGCCCTGGCTCGTGGCGCGATTGCGCAAGGTTCAGATCTTCGTCCGCCGCTGGGCATTGATATCGAGATTCGCGGCAGAGACATCTTCGCCGTCCGCATGGAATAAATCCTCAGCATCATCCGCTTCACTACATCCGGTATTTGCGGTAGCATTCGCGCCCGAATGGAAGTGGGCCGATGTTCGCTCTGAGTTCCAACGCTTCTGCGCGTGCTTGCGCGCCCAAGATTGGTTTTTTCCTAACGCTCGGGCTAACTCTGGTTGCGGCAAACAGCGCGCAAGAATCCAAAACCAGGCCGGCTCGAAATGACCGCGTGGCACAGCGTGTTGAGGCTCTGCTGAAGCAGATGACCGTGCAGGAGAAAATCGGCCAGCTGAATCAGGTCTCCGCTGCGAATTTTCTGAATCCGCCAAACACCGAAGAGCTGATTGCCAAAGGCGACGTCGGATCGTTTCTGTGGAGCGCCGAATCGGAAAAGCTGGACAAGTTTCAGCACATAGCCCTGGAAAAAAGCCGGTTGAAGATTCCTCTGTTCTTCGGCCTGGACGTGATCCATGGCTTCCGCGCAGTATTTCCGGTGCCGATTGCGATGGCCGCCTCTTGGGATCCGCAAGTTGCCGAAAAATCACAAGCCTATGCCGCGCGCGAAGCGCGCGCTGCCGGCATAACGTGGACCTTCGGTCCCATGGTGGACATCGCACGCGACGCCCGCTGGGGACGCATCGTCGAAGGTGCGGGCGAAGACCCATATCTCGGCGCGGCCATGGCTCGCGCTCAAGTTCGTGGCTTTCAAGGCGAGCAGCTTGGCGCGTCCGGTCACATTCTGGCAACTGTGAAACATTTTGGTGGTTACGGCGCCGCGGAAGGCGGGCGCGACTACGACTCCGTCTACCTGCCCGAGACTTCCCTGCGCAACGTCTATTTTCCGCCGTTCAAGGCCGCGGTTGACGCCGGAGTTGGCTCCCTAATGAGCGCTTACATGGACCTGAACGACGTTCCCGCTGGCGGAAATCGCTGGCTGCTGCACGATGTTCTGCGCGGCGACTGGAAGTTCCAGGGCTTTGTAGTTACTGACGCACTGACCACCAAAGACCTGATCACGCACGGTTATGCACGCGACGCGCAAGACGCGGCCTACAAGGCCGTGCACGCCGGCGTGAACGTGGACATGGCGAGCCAGATGATTTCACACGAGTTGCCGGAACTGCTCCGCACTGGAAAAATCAGCGAAGCGGAGTTGGACGATGCCGTGCGCTACGTCTTGGCGGTCAAAGTTCGCATGGGGCTTTTCGAGCATCCTTATAACGATCCCGCCACAATGCATGCAGTTTTAAACGATCCCGCCGCACGAGAATATTCGCGCGTAGCTGCCGGCCGCACCATGGTGTTGCTCAGGAACTCGGACCACCTGCTGCCGGTCAGCAAGAGCGTAAAGTCCATCGCGCTGATTGGTCCGCTCGCAAACGAAGCAACCGACCTCGATGGCGGCTGGGGCGTGCAGGGTGAAACGCCCGCCGTCACCGTTGAGGAAGGTCTTCGCAAGAAACTTCCTAACGCTAAAATCGCATTTGCCCGTGGGGGCGAAATCCGCCGCACGATTCCCAGCCAATTTGAAGATTTTTTCCCGGGCGCCAAGAAAGCTCCGGCGCTGACTGATGAGCAAAACGGCAAAGAGATCGACGAGGCCGTGGCGCTCGCGCGTTCCTCGGACGTCGCGGTCCTCGTGCTCGGCGAACTCGCCAACATGAGCGGCGAATACGCTTCACGCTCTACGCTGGACTTGCCCGGCCGGCAAGAAGAACTTCTCGAGAAAGTTGTGGCGACCGGCAAGCCTGTAGTGTTGGTGCTCGTCGCCGGTCGTCCGCTCAGCATTCTTTGGGCCAGCGAACACGTGCCGGCAATTCTGATGGCCTGGCAGCCGGGATCCGAAGCCGGCAACGCCATCGCCGACGTTCTGGCCGGCGACGTGAATCCTGGAGGAAAAACACCTATCTCCTGGCCGCGCAGCGCAGGGCAAGAGCCGCTCTACTATTCGCACAACGTCACGCAGTATCCGGAAAGCGATCCAGAATACCGCTCCCGCTACTGGGAAGGACCGTCAAGCGCGCTCTATCCTTTCGGCTTCGGCCTGAGCTACACCACGTTTTCCATCAGGGACTTGCGCCTCAGCAAAAATTCGCTCAAAGCCGGCGAATCACTCGAAGCCACTGCCAGCGTTAGCAACATTGGATCCGTTGCCGGCGATGAAGTCGTCCAGCTTTACATTCATCAGCGCGCTGGTTCCACTTCCCGCCCGATTCGCGAACTTAAGGGCTTCGAACGCATCTCGCTGCAACCCGGCCAAACCAAGACGATCCATTTCACACTGGGCCCAAAAGAGCTGACTTATTGGAGCAGCGCTACTAAAACTTGGGTAGAAGAGCGGGAAGAGTTCGACGTGTGGGTGGGGGATTCCTCCAAAGCTGAGAACCATGCGACGTTTCGGGTGGTGCAATAGCGGCGCCTGCTGCGGGTGAATGAACCGCATTCGTTTTATCGCGGCTTGCGCTTGCTCTTCGGCGTTAACCGGTCCAACCGCCGGCCATTGGCCGAATCTTTGATTAGCTGCCGCAACCGCCGTGCGCGCGTCTCCTCCCGCTTCGCGCTGCTTACCCAATAACCGGCGGTCCGCTGATACCATGGCGCTTGCGAGCTAAAAAATTTCCACGCCTTGGTATTACCGCGAAAGAGCTTCTTATGTTTCGCGGACAGTCCCGGCCGCTTCTGCTCGAACGCGTATATCCCGGTGCGGCGCTCTTCCCGCTCTTCAAAAACACGCAGCCCCGCCACGGTCATTTTTCCCAGCTTTTTCAGGCGGGCCACATGCCGCACGTTCACGCGGCTCCAGATGCTCTTGCTCTTGCGCGGTGTGAACCGGATTTTGTAGCTCTCGGGGTCCACTCGGTAGCGCACGCCGTCAATCCACCCGTAGCACAGCGCCTCGTCCAGCGCTTCCTGATAGGTGATGCCGCCCTTGCCGCTCGATCTGTTGTAAAACCCAACCCACAGTTCCGCAGACTCTGCGTGATTCTTCTCCAGCCACACGCGAAATTCTTTTCCGAAGCCAAAATGGACTGCGTTCACGCTCGCGCTCCTCTCAGCTTCTTTCTTGACATCTCTGCTCTTCCCGCTCAGACTCGCCGCATTCCCGGAGCCAGGTCACACCGATTCCGAACCCGGCTCGCTCTGCTAATTTTCTTTAACTCGGAGCGCCCATGAAAACCAACTATGTTGCAGTGGTTGTTTGTGCGGTTGTGTACTGGCTTCTTGGAGGACTATGGTTCGCCGTCCTGTTCGGCAAACCCTGGATGGCCTACGAGCACATCACGGACGAGCAGGTACGCGCCGCGGGTCCCACCGTCGCTCCCTACATCATCAGCTTTGTGCTGAACTTGCTCATCGCCTACGTTCTGTCTCAACTGTGCTTGTGGCGCAACGCCACTAGCGCCGCGCGCGGGGCCGCACTCGGCATTCTGCTGTGGATCGGTTTTGTCGGCCCAATCACCTATTCCACTTATATGTACGAAATGCGCCCGTGGCAGCTCTTCGCCATCAACCAGTTCTATCCGCTCGTCGGCCTGGCACTGATGGGTGCCATCCTCGGAGCCTGGACCAAGAAAGCCGCGTGAGTTTCCTTCGCGACAAACTTCTTACCTTCCCGCAAACGAACCAACCATGTCATCCTGAGTCCCGGGAAGCGGGAGGAAGGACCTCGGCGTAATCTCGTGCTCTAGTTCAGCACCGGCAGCACAATCGCCGATGCGTGTTCGCCTCCGCGATAAATTCGCTCTGTCGCTTTTTGAAAATCCTCGGCCTTCGCCTCCGGAATGCTCACAAACTTCTGCGGATTCCGGTCCACCAGTGGAAACCAGGAACTCTGAATCTGCACCATGATCCGGTGCCCGCGCCGGAAGGTGTGATTGATGCTCGGCAAATCGAAATTCAGCGCCGTCGGTCTGTTCGGCTCCAACGGCTCGGGTTTCTCAAAACTGTTGCGGAACTTCGCACGAAACGGCTCGCCACGCACCAGCTGCTGATAACTTGCCAGGTGCAGGTCCTTCGGATTTGGCGTCGGGTCCGGATAGTCCATCGGGTAGACGTCAATCAGCTTCACCACAAAATCTGAATCCGTTCCTGAACTCGAAACCCACAGCCGCGGCAAAACAGCCCCGGCCACGGTGACGTCTTCCTCTAGCAGCTCGGTCTGATAAGTTTCCACATCCGTCCGCTTGGCTGCGAATCGCTGGTCTGCATCCATGTACGTCTCTGGCACTCCGGTTGTCTGCGTCTCCACAAACGGAACCGGATGGCTCGGATCGCTCATATATTCGTCGTAGCCTTCCGCGCGCTTCGCCTTGGTGAACGATAGTTTTCCGCCCGCTTCCAAATACAAAGTCTTCGCCTGCGTGCCCGCTGGCGGCCATGCATCGTAACGCCGCCACACATTCGTTCCCGTTTCAAAAATCAGCGCCTTCGGCAGCTTCGCATCTTCCGCATCTTTCAGGTACTGCCGAAAGAACGGCAGCAATACCTGGTCGTTGAAATACGCCGAATGGTCCGCCGCAAACTCCACCGGCCCCAGACGATCGCCTTTGGTAAAGGCCCAACCGCCATGCACCCAGGGCCCTTCGACCAAACGGTTCGTCGTCTCGGGACTCATCTTCCCCACCGCGGCAAAAATCTTGTATGGCCCGATCAGATCTTCCGCGTCGAACAGCCCGCCCACGGTCATTACCGCGCAGTGCACATTTTTCATGTGTGTCGAAATGTTCCGCGCCTTCCAGTACTCATCGTAATTCGCATGCTTTACCTGGTCATCCCAATACCAATTCGTACCCTTCATATACAGCTTCTGCCCATTCGAAAGCGGCCCCATGTCCAGATAGAACTGGTACCCGTCGTTCGTTCCGTATTTGAAACTTCCCCAATCATTGCGCGGATACTCCAGCCCCGTGCGCGGCTTGAAGTACACGTAAAATCCAAAATTCGCAGCCAGCATAAAAGCGCCGTTGTGGTACGCGTCGTCGCCCATGTAAAGGTCGACGACTGGTGCCTGCGGTGAGCAGGCCTTCAACGCCGGATGCGAATCGATCATCCCGGCCGCGGCGTAAAACCCCGGATACGAAATCCCGTAAGTCCCGGCTTTGCCGCTGTTGTTCGGCACATTCTTCAGCAACCAGTCAATCGTGTCGTAAGTGTCCGTGCTTTCGTCCACGTCCTGCGCACCCTTTTTCACGTCCTTGTGCGGCGTCATCTCCAGCCAATCGCCTTCGCTCTGATAACGTCCGCGCACATCTTGAAAAACAAAAATAAATCCATCTCGTACGAAACTGGGCGCCGGTCCCAATCCCTTTGGATAATTGTCCGTGCCATACGGCGCCACGCTGTACGGCGTCCGCTCGATCAAAAATGGATAGGTCTTCGCCTGCGACGCGTCCTTCGGCACATACACCGCCGTAAACAGCCTTACGCCGTCGCGCATAGGAATCCGAAACTCATACTTTGTGTAGTGCGCGCGGATCTCTGCCGCCGCTTTGTTCTCGGGTGGCGCTTCGCTCTCATCTTGCGCCGAAACGGTTGCTACGCCAGGGACGATTAGACCCGCCAGCAAGCGTCCCGCTACCACAGCCCAACGCCACCAGGAATTCATAATTGACTCTCTCCTAGACCCAACTCTACCAAACGCAGCCAGGAATCCGCGCACCAATGACAGCGGTTCTCCCGGCCTTCATCTGTGCCTATTCATGGGGTGAATCTTAGGAACGTCCCGCGCAGATTCCGACAAGGACCGCTGGCTCCGCGTCCTTCTTTGCCGCTACGATTTCTATAGGCACGAGATCCATGTCCGACCATCTGGCAGTTTCAAACTGGGACTCCACGGCTAAGTCCGACGCTATCACCCGGCCCTGGAGGCGCTACACGATCGCCGCACTCCTCTTGGCTTCCGCAGGGCTCCTATTCGTCCGCCTGGAATCCTGGCTCTGGCGCCTGCTCACCAATTAGTCCGCCTTCTCCGGCCTGCTCCGGGTTGTTTGCCGGGCCTTCCCCATGTGGCGAACTCCCCCACTCTCGACTGCCTGGTTACTTCCCTACTTCTTTTTCTCAGGCGATAATGTCTTGCGACTTCACACAAGAGGCCTGCGACCGTGCTCCATCCCTGGCATGATGTTTCTCCCGGAAAAGAAGTTCCGCGCGATTTTCAGGCGGTCATCGAAATTCCGCTCGGCTCTAACGTCAAGTACGAGCTCGACAAGCCCACCGGCCTGCTCAAGGTGGACCGCATCATTCACTCCGCCGTCTTCTATCCCGCCAACTACGGCTTCATCCCGCAAACCTATGCCGAAGACAACGACCCTCTCGACGTCCTGGTGTTGTGCCAGGAACCGGTCCAGCCGCTGGCACTGATCAAAGCCCGCGCCATCGGCGTCATGACCATGATCGACTCTGGTGCCTCTGACGACAAAATCATCGCCGTCGCCACCAACGATCCCGAATTCAGCGAGTATCTCGAGGCGCGCGACCTGCCCGGCCATCGCCTGCTTGTGCTGAAACGCTTCTTCCAGGATTACAAACAGCTCGAAGGCAAGCAGGTGCAGGTCGAAGAGATTCGCCCGGCCTATGCCGCCCTGAAAATCATCGAGCAATCTCTCGAACGCTATCAGGCGCACAAAGAAGCGCTCCTCAGCGGCGGCTCGGTCGTTCACAATCGCCGCAAAACCGATAAGGTGCCCTCGCAGCAGGCATAGCTTGAGTTCCTCTCGCTCCACGCCCCTGCAAATCTCTGAACGGGCGCTCCGGCTGCAGCTGGTCTGGATGACCATTGAGGCGGCGGTCGCTGTGGCTGCGGCGTGGCAAGCCCGCAGCCCGGTTTTGGCCGTTCGCGCACCGCCGTGCGCCTGCGGTTGATGAATCCTCTAATTCGTCAGCGCTGTGAATCCAGCGCGCTTTCGAGTCCTGCAACAATCCGATAGACCGGTCCATTCCAAAATGCTGATGAAGGAACATCCCCCCAGCGCACTCCCCGCGGATATAGAATCGCTTGATCCCAATAAAAGCCTTTCTGCGTGCAACATGCGGGATCCGGCTTAGGCGCCTTCTGCTTCGCCATTTCCTGTAGGGCCCGCGACAGCTCATGCCCCGGATCCCAAAACTGACGCACGCGTTCATCCGGAATACGCCCGAGCACTCGTCCGCTCGGCCGCCGCCAGTCCGTCGACAGGATCGGTTCCCACACCACTATTACCCGCACCTTTCGGTCCGGACGTTGCGCTAACAGCTGCTCGACTGCGGAGGCCCCCCGCAGACATGCCGGTCATGTCGGAGACAAAAGCAACACCAGCCGGGGAGCATCCGCGGCGGCGTCGAACGTCCTTTCGAATTCGCTAAGATTCGCATTCGAGAGAGCCAGGAGAGGTTGCTGGCCATTTGGTACTGTCGGAGGTCCCCAAAAGTACGCGCCTGCAAGCAGCGCAACTAGTGCCACGACCAGAATCATGCTGAAGCGTTTCTCCATCTGACCTTCTAGAGCCGGTTCGCTAAGAACGCAGCAATCTCCTGTGGGAAAAGAATCATACCCAGAACCACGACCACGGCCGTCCACAGCAACACGCTGCCCACCCATCGGCCCCGCGCGGCACATTGCTTCGCGCGGCGCTGTTGCCAGAATCCCAAGCCCAGTAGCCCAACCGAGATTGCTAATAGCCATGGCCGCAACGTCGCGAGCAGTGCGCTCGCGGCGCCAGCTCCCAGCGCCGCCGCGAAACCGACCGGCACGCAGCAGCTAATTGTCAGCACGGAACTCACAATCGCTCCCAACGATGCCGAAATTCCTCGGTCTTGCTTCGCCCGATCTCTGTCCAAAGCCTCGATCACGGCACGCCGAACCATTTCCACGGGAGGCAAACCAACCTGCGCCGATCCCGGATACAAACGGCAGCTCAACCCGCAACTCCCAGGTTTCCGTGCCTCCTCCATAACGTCTTTCCCGTCTATGCGGATGGTTGGAGAGCCTAGGAATCCGAGAGCACAAGCCATTTTTTCATTGCTGACAATGATCTCTCGCACGTCGGCAGTGGCGCTCTCCGCAGCCAACACTTCTTGAACCAGGCGCACGGCGGCTGTATGCGTAGGACACTCCGTCACATACAAAACTTCGACTCTCATCGTGGTTTCTCCGCTTTCTGCCCGCTCCGGTCGCTCAAAATCGGGCAATGCGCATTGGGTCTGCGTAGTTCTCGGTCGCAACGTCGCAGTGCCAGGCGTAGTTCGTGCTCCAACCTCCGCAGGTCGCCGAGTTTCTGGCGCACATCGCCCAGCTTTGCTTGCAATCGGCGCCGGACCGGAGCACAAGGTCGCAGCCGGTTTCCTCGCAGCTTTAGCAGGCCACGTATCTCCCTAAGATTGAATCCCAAAGCCTTCACCCGGCGTATGAAAGCCAGTGTTTCGAGATCACCCTCGCTATACTGCCGAAAGCCTCCCTCGGTCCTGGGCGCGACGGGGAGCAGTGAACTGCGTTCGTAAAACCGGATCGCGTCCACGCTCACCCCAATCTTCTTTGCCACCCCGCCAATGTTCATGGCCCGCTCCTTCTCTTGCAATCTACACTCTGGAGCATACTCCAGGGTCAAGCCTTGTTTTTCCGTCCGGCCGCGTCTTGGGATTGCTTCTGGGCCGCTGTTGCCGATGGCGAACAAAGGAAGTAGGACCCATCCATTGCGTTCTTCGCTAATGCAAAAGTACTATTTTATGGTCCGCGGGTTCGCTGCTAGCTTCTAAAGCGCTTTTTGGCAAAATGGGGGTACGCGAGGTGAAACGAGTGTTGCTGTGGATTGCCGTCTCGATGGGGGCGCTGCTCGTCGCCGCGTTCATCGTGCTGTCCAAGATGGCCGGCAGCCCCAAGGATGCGCTCTATATGGTACGCTACGCGCTGCCCCACATGCGTCGGGGCAACTTGAAGCCCGGCGACAGCGCTCCCGATGCAAAACTCTTTGCGCTCAGCGGCACCGACACCTTCCACATCCGCGAACGCACCGCCGGCAAGCCGCTGGTCCTCGTCTTCGGCAGTTTCACTTGACCGCCGTTCCGTCGCCAGGTCGGCGACATCGTGCAGATCTTCAACGACTACAACAACCACGCTGATTTTCTGACCATCTACGTTCGCGAAGCCCATCCCACCGACGAATGGCAGATGAAATCCAACGTCAAAGAAGACGTCTGTTACGCGCAGCCCAAAAATCTTGCCGATCGTCTCACCATCGCCAACGATTTCACCAAGCGCTTCAAATATCCGGTGCCTTTCGGCGTGGACGACATGAATAACGCCGCCAACGACGCCTACGCTGCCTGGCCCGAGCGACTCTACATCATCGATGAAAGCGGCAAGATCGCCTATCGCGGCGGCCTGGGCCCGTTCAACTATTACCCAAAAGAAGTCCGCGCCTGGCTCGCCGCTCGCTACGGCGAAGTCAAACACCCCGAATCCAAACCGGACACGTCCAAGCCCGACGCCTCCAAGCCCAACACGCCGCCTCAAACCAAAACCGACGCCGCCAAATCTTCGTAGGAGGCAGCGTCTCCGTTCCCGCTCAGCGGCGGGTCAGAGATGACAACCGTTCAGGGGCGAGCTCGCTTCGTTGCGGTACCGAATCGCTACGCAGTAGTTGCCGATTCAAATCCGTCATTTGCACCCCAGGTTTTCGGTGGCTCCCTCGGCCGGGACTCGGGTGTGTCTTCTAACTTTCTCGGCGGCGGGAGGATTACCGTCTCCTGACGTCTCGTTCGGCCTATTCCCTTTAGCCTTTGCGCCAGAGGGTTCCAGCATTTCGTGCAGATATCGTACTGTTTGCCCTCAATTTCCTTCTCCAGACAATCTTTTGTTTCACTGCACGAATCACAAACAATCATGGGTTTCTCCGCCCGGTACGAGGCTCGAACCATCTTCACGCTACGCCCGTGCTCGTACGGCGCAAAGCCACGCAGCTGAAACTTCGCGAGGGTCCCCAGGAGTCTTTGGCGCTGTCTCGTCCGCAGGGTATTCGGGTGCACGCCGACGAATCCTGTTGACAGCGATGCTAGCAATGCTATCATTGCTGTCATGCCGACACTCACCATTCGGAAGCTGGATCAGAAGACCAAAACACGCCTCCGTGTGCGCGCCGCTAACCACGGCCGTTCGATGGAAGAGGAAGCCCGCGAAATTTTGCGGTCCTCGCTCGCTTCTTCCCCCTCGCCCAAAGCCGACCTGGCCACAATGATTCAACGGCGATTTGCGCCCTTTGGCGGGCTGGAGTTGAAATTACCGAAACGGGATGCCATTCGCGACGTTCCGGAGCTTGACGATTGATCATTCTCGACACCAACGTCATCTCGGAACTCATGCGCCCGAAACCCTCGGACCGGGTGCGCTCCTGGGTGGCAAACCAGCCTCCAACCGAGCTATATACGACCGCCATCAATGAGGCCGAAATCCTTTATGGCATCGAACTGCTGGTCAAGGGCCAGCGTCGGCAACAGCTTCTGGCAACGGCAGAATCCCTATTCACAGAGGACCTTGCAGGCCGCGTTCTTGGATTTGAAAGCGACGCGGCGCGCGAGTATTCAAAAATCGCGGCTCATCGCCGGGCGCTCGGCGCTCTCATCAGTCACGCCGATGCCCAAATCGCCGCCATTGCGCGCTCGCACTCGGCAAAACTGGCCACGCGCAATGTTCAGGACTTCGCCGATTGCAGCATCACCGTGATTGATCCTTGGAGCGATTTGAAATGACTGTGGCTGCCACAGAACTGAACGGCCCGAACCATATCGCAGACCGTGGAAACGGGCCCTGCTTGCCGGTTTCCTGAGCCTCCTCTTCTCTGGCACGGCCAACTCCTCAACCGCCAGGTGCGCAAGCTCGACCTGGCGCTAGTAAAAGGCCGCCTTCTCTTCGCCTTTTGAACGATGGTCCTCGCGTTCACGCTCGTTATTGCCTGGAGATTTTTCGTTGCCGCGGAAGCTTTCTAGCTCGCAAATTCCAGCACCCGATCTCTACGATCGCCGCGGCAGCAAACGGACACAATGGCTCGCTGCTCGGCGTGAGCCTCGCGGATGCAGACGTTAAAAAAACAGACGGCGGAACCTGGGTTTACAAGCTCCGCCGCCGGGGTGTACGAGCGCTTGGGGAACGCCCGCCAGTACGAGCTGACCAAGGGGTGCCCGGTCAGCGAATGCAGCCCATTCGCAGCGAAGAACCGCGCGGCAAGGCTGCATTTGAACCGAGCCCTATTAGCTCTCAACGGGGCCTGCTTGTCAAGCTAAAATAACGATATTCTCTTGGATTCTCGCCAGCGTTGCGCTAGACTCCCCCCTAACGGCTTCGGTCTCCGGTGCGCCGCCCGGCCTTTCCGCTCTTTTTTTGGCGGAAGGTTCGTGTGGTTTTTGAAATACGCTACACTGGGTGCACGTATCGAAACGTAGAAGCCAAGCACGTCGAGGAGTGCGGCGTATCGCCCCGGCCCACCATGGAGAGCAGCAAACACAATAGGCCCCAAACCAAACGGGTCACACTGAAAGCCGTCGCCGAGCATTTGGGCCTCACTCCGGGCACCGTTTCGGCCGTGTGGAACAATTCCGCAGCTTCCCGCTCGATTCCCGAACACACGCGCAAGCGCATCCTCGACGCCATCCGCAGCATGAAGTACCGGCCGAATTTCATGGCCCGCTCTCTCCGCGTCAACCGGACCTTCACCATCGGCGTGATCCTCGAAGAGATCGGCGACGCCTACGGCTCGTCAATCGTGAGCGGCATCGAAGAGTACACGCGCGAGCAGAACTACTTCTTCCTGACCGTGGTGCATCGCCACGACGCGCAACTGCTCGACACCTATTCGCAGATGCTGCTGGCGCGGGGCGTGGAAGGCATCCTCACAGTGGACACTTCCATCCGCGAAGTACCGGCTCTGCCGACGGTCGCCGTCGCAGGCCACCGCACACTGGACAACGTCACCAACATCGTCATTGACCATCACAAAGCGGCCAGGCTGGCGCTGACGCACCTTCAGGAACTCGGGCATCGCGAAATCGCCTTCCTGAAAGGCCAGCCGGAGAGTTCGGACTCCGAGGACCGCTGGTCGGGAATCCAGGAAGTTGCCCGGGAGCTGGGAATCGCGATTAACCCCAACCTGGTAGTGCAGATGACTGGGGCCGACTCTACGCCGGAACTCGGCCACTCGTTTGGCCATCAGCTGCTCTCACGGAAAGTTTCCTTCACCGCATTGTTTGCGTACAACGACATTGCGGCGATTGGAGCGATGCGTGCGCTGCAGGAAGTGGGTCTGTCGGTTCCTGAAGATGTTTCCGTTGTCGGATTTGACGACGTGGCGAGCGCGACATTCTGTATTCCTCCGCTAACTACGGTGCGCCAGCCGCTGAAGAAGATGGGCCGCATCGCAGCAGAGACGCTGCTGGATCGGATCGAGGAACGCGGCGAGTTTAAGCACGAAATCCCGGTGGAGCCGGAATTGGTGGTTCGTCAGTCTAGCGCGCCGGCGGGGAAGAAATCCCAGGCCGCGAAGTAGTTGCAAGTGGTTCCCTTCCGGTCCCGAAAAAGCAGCTCCCTCACCGCGTTCGGGATGACAATTTCTGGACAGGATGACAAGTTTTTTTTGACGATTCTCCGACTCTCTATGCGATCCCTCGCAAATAACTAGCGGCGGGCGCCGGCGAGTTGCGCGGCTTTGCGCTGCTGCTGTACCAGGAAATCCTCGTAGGGACCCTTGAAATCTTCGATGTGGCCATGATCGAAGTGCCAGAGGCGCGTTGCGACTTCGTCGATCACATCGTGGTCATGCGTCACGAGTAGAACAGTGCCGTCGTATTTTTGCAGCGCGATGTTGAGTGCGTTGATAGACTCGAGGTCCAGGTGGTTGGTCGGCTCGTCGAGAACGAGCACGTTGGGCTTCTGCAGCATCAAACGGCAGAAAAGAATGCGCGCGGTTTCGCCTCCCGAGAGCGCGCGAATCGGCTTGCCGACGTCGTCGCCGCTGAACAGCATTTGGCCGAGCAGTCCTCGTAATTCCTGCTGGCCGGCCATGGTGTCCCACTGGCCGAGCCATTCGATGACCGATATGTCGTTTTCTTTGTCCAGAGAATGTTCCTGGGCGAAGTAGCCGACAGCAACTTCGTGCCCCCAGCGAACCGTACCTCCGTCCACGCCGAAGTGGCGTTCACTCTCGTCCATAAATCCTGGAGCATTGCGAATGAGTGAGCGGAGTAACGTGGTTTTGCCGGCGCCGTTGCGGCCGAGAAGAGCGATTTTTTCGCCGCGTTCGATGTTTGCCGTGAAGCTCTCGATGACTTTCAGGTCGCCGTAGGATTTGCGGACGGATTTGAATTCGAGCGGATGGCGGCCGGAGGGCTTCTTCATCTGGAAATTGATGTAGGGCCGGGCGATGTTGGACTTGGCGAGAACAGTGGTCTGCAGCCGTTCTATTTCTTTTTTCCTCGAGGTGGCTTGCGCGGAACGTGTGCCGGCACCAAAACGCGCGATGAAGTCTTGTAATTGCGCAATTTTCTTTTCGCGCTGAGCGTTTTCGGATTCGATGCGCGCGCGGACAGAGGTTTTCGCGAGCACCATGTCGTCGTAGCCGCCGACATACATCAGGACAGATTCGTAGTCGATGTCGGCGACGTGGGTGCAGACGCTGTTGAGAAAGTGGCGGTCATGCGAGATCACGATGAGCACGCCTTCGTACGCGCAGAGGTAGTCCTGCAGCCAGTGTACGGAGTCCAAGTCTAGGTAGTTGGTGGGCTCGTCAAGCAGGAGCGCAGCAGGATTGCCGAAAAGGGCTTGCGCGAGGAGTACGCGGACTTTCTGGCCGCCCTGCAGCTCTTTCATCTTACGCTCGTGCAGTTCGGCGGGAACATCGAGACCGTCGAGGAGAATGCCGGCGTCGGCTTCGGCAGTGTAGCCGCCCTCTTCGCCTACGATGCCTTCGAGTTCGCCGAGGCGCATGCCGTCGGCGTCAGTTAGCTCGTCGTGGGGCTTGGCGTAAAGCTGCTCGCGCTCCTGCAGGACTGCCCACAGCGCGGCGTTGCCCATGATGACGGTGTCAATGACGCGGTATTCGTCAAACGCGAACTGATCCTGGCGAAGGACGCCGATCCGTTTGGGACGCGTGACGTTGCCCTTGGTGGGCTCGATTTCGCCGGTAAGGATCTTCATTAGAGTGGATTTGCCGGCTCCGTTGGGACCGGTAATGGCGTAGCGCCGGCCGGCCATAAAGGTGCAAGTGACGTCGTCGAAGAGGACGCGCGCGGCATACTGCATGGTGACGTTATTGACCGAAAGCATAGCCCTCTATTGTACCGTGAGACTTGACGACGCCACGTATGCAGTATGCATCGCTCAAGGATAAGCTGCTGCCTGATCGCTGGGACTGCCAACGCGGCAGCGAGTCGTTACAAGAAGGCACTTACCTCTGGGTTGAATCAGGAAGTTGCGCGCCCAAGTTCAGCTTGCCGGTGTGGAAAGGACGCCGCAGGCACCGAAACTGCGTTTCGCTTAGGAATATGAATTGCTGGTAAGAGCCAGGCTTTTTGCGCCGCTGTTCGTTCGCTTTTCCTCGAGCGAAAACGCTATAGTGGGCAACTTGATTTCAACATCGCCGCGGTTTCCTGGATTTCAGGTCAGGATATGATCGAAGATTTGTCGCGTTATCACCAACCAGTCGGCAAGCTGCTCGCCGGAGTTTCCGGGGACTGGGAACAGTATCGCTTGAGTGCAGAACAACTCGAACTTTTTCGCCAAAACGGCTATTTGAAGGGCGTTCGGATTTTCACGGACGAGCAAGTGGAAATTCTGCGTGGAGAGTTGGAGCAGTTGATGAATCCGGGGCATCCCGGCCGGCAGCTGTTCCACGAATACCATTCGAACGAGTCGACAGATCCGAACCGTGTTGTGTTTCACGCTTTGGGTGCCTGGCGCGTGCTGCCCGGATTTCACGATCTGCTTTGGAACCCCGCGTTTTTGGTGCCGGCCTCGCAGTTGCTGGAAGGCGCGGTGCGCTTTTGGCACGATCAGCTGTTCTGCAAGCCCGCAAAACACGGCGGAGTAGTGGCTTGGCACCAGGATTATTCGTACTGGACACGGACCACGCCCCTGGCGCACCTCACCTGCTGGATCGGGCTCGACGACTCCACGCGAGAAAATGGCTGCTTGAACTACATTCCAGGAAGCCACAAATGGCCCGACCTGCCGAAGCCCGTCTTAACCGGAGACATGGATGGCATTCGCGACCACCTGCCCGACCCACTGAAGGACAAGTTCCAGCCGGTTGCGGTGGAGTTGAAAAAGGGCGAAAGCTCGTTCCATCACGCGCGGACGATGCACGGGTCGTTCGCAAACAATACGCCAGCGCCGCGACGCGCCACGGTGATTAATGTGTTTCGTGATGGTGTGATGTCGAATGCAGATGAACCACTGCTGACGGGCGTTCCGGTGATTTCACGCGGGAAGAAGATGGGCGGTCAGTTCTTTCCTTTGCTATTCGATCCTCAGTGAGGTTTGAGCGAGGACCGTGGATTCCGACTACTTAAGCTTTCGGCCCTCCAAGACGCGCTTCCCTTTTTCGGTTAAGGTGGTCGGACGGGGTTCGCTTCTGGCTGAATTCAGCTCGATTCCGATGTAGCCTGACAGATACAGGTCCTGGATAATGACTTTGTTTAGCTTCTTACCGCCTGTAAAGACGCGCAAGAACCATCTCGCTTGGTCAATATCCATAGAAGCGCCTTCACTTGCCAAGATAACGTCCGTCCGGCTTGGAGCATTTCGCGCGCCACTCGAATCGAGAAAATAAGTGCAAGATTTACTTAGACTTACGCGGACCTAAGACGGGCGTGACGCGAAGGAGTCAACAATTGGTTACGACCGGCTTGCCATCGCATGACCTCCTAAACCAGAGTTGAGAGTGAATGAATGAAGACGGCCGCAGGTTTCATTTCCAACATAAAAGCCTTCTTCCCTAGCTATCATTAGCTAGCAGATTTTCTGATGTCGGCTTTCACTTCCTAGCGGTCCTCCGCGGAACTGCGCTGTAATGTGGAGTTTCCCTGCTCCTAAAGAGGATTTATGGTTAGCCCATATGACGTGTTTTTGGTCAAAAGCAATGGGACCCACCTCTGGATTGGCTGCGCCGACACCATGCAAGGCTCGTGGAGACTGATCGAAAGGCAAAAATTTCAAGCGGAAGACAAATTCATGATTTACGACCGGGATACTGGCAAAACCACCGAAGTCGTAGCCGGCCAAGGCCCAACCCGTTAGCGTCGCAGAAAGCGAGTTTCTCGTAGCGAAAGGAATCCATCCTGGGATCGCAAACGCTTGTGGCCTTCGTGAGCATGCAGTCCCCGATGTGCGCCAAGCACTTCTATCAAGACCGTCTGGGCCGGCACCTGATCAGTGACGACGAATTTCCGTTGGTATTTGATGTATCTGGAACCATGCCTGGCCTTACGCAGTTCGAGAATTACTGCAGGCGAAATACACCGTGCTGGACTGGCAGGTCCAAGACATCGTTTCAGCGATTAAACAACTCCAAAAGATGCGCGTGACGGTCGGATAGGCGCTTGCCGGCAAGGTTACCGGTTCGAACCTCGAAATGGCGGCCGAGTTCGCAGGAGTTGGGCGTGGTGTAGAGTGGGACGAAGTTGTCCGGCTTTGCGCGAAGTTCTTCGGCGGTGGGGATGATCAAGAAACAATATGTCCTGGCTCTGGCGCTGCTAGTGCTGATTCCCCTGGTGTTGATGCTGGGAGGAGCGCTTTTCAGCTTGATTAATCCCGAAATTGCGGCGGGCCATCCGAACTATGTGCGCAACTTCCACCTACTCCATCTGCTGAAGATAAGCGTGATATGGGCAACCGCCGCGAGTGTGGTCGTGTTGTGGCTGCTGGTGTGCCTTCAGGTAATTCGCGCCAAGAAACGATCCGCGGCTTGGCTGATTCTGGCGGTGCTGGGACCTTTCGGGCTCGCCGCGCTGGCGATGCTGAACGACCGGAACCAGGAAACCGAGGCGACGGACCGGTATTCCGGGTTTGTGCGGAGCCTGAAGTGGTTTGTGCGGGCGGGCTACGAAATTTGCACTTTCGTGATCTTTTGGGAGCTGGCCTATGAGGGCATGGTTCTCAAACGTAATTTGATGATCCGGTATCAGGCCGCCACGACGGGAATGTCGGTCGCGCAGATCATTGATCAGCAGAACGCTTCGGGCGGAATGTGGGCGTTTTCCGAGGGGATGGAGGTAATGTTCCTGGTGGTTCTGCTCTATCTGCTGCGACCTGTCGTCTTTAACCTTGTCGGTCGCTTGGCAGCGACGACGGCTGCGCCCAAGGCACGCTGAGTCTCGATTGCCTTGGCCTAAGTCTTAACCAATCATGCTGGAGTAGCGCCTGCCCAGGCCCCAACGAGCCTTTCCGAGGAGATTGGATTTGAGCAGATGAACCCCCAATGGTCTCACTCGTGCCGCAGAGCCGCCATTGGATCTATTCGGGACGCTCGCCTTGCAGCAGGATAGCCACCGAGAATCGCGGCGCTTATAAGGACTGCAGCGGCAAGCGCCAGGGTTCCCGGATCGTTGGGCTGGGTCTCGAACAGAAACGATCTGACAAGCTGGGAAACGCTGAACGCGACAGGCACACTGATCGCGAGTCCCGCGGCCACCAGTAGCAGAACGCGGCGCAGAACCATCCATAACACCACGCCGCGTTGTGCGCCCATGGCCATACGGATTCCAATCTCGCCGACCTGCCGCGCGACGTTGTAGGACATCGTCCCGTAGAGTCCCAGGCACGCGATCAGGAGAGCGAGAACCGCGAAACCGGTGCATAGTTTCGCGAACGTGACTTCCTGGCTGATCGTGCGATCGATTTCCGCAGCCTGTGTGACCACATTTGTGACGGGTATGCGTGAATCTGCCTCCCGCACGATGTCATACACAGTCTTGGCATACCTCAACGGATCACCTGCAGTGCGCAGCGCGTAGGTCACTCCGTCCGGAGAAAACTGACTGACCGCTACGAACACGGTCATGGGACGCTCCTCTTTTAGACCACCGTACAGCAGGTTAGCCGACACGCCGACGATTTCGAGATCGCGCTTCTCGTCCACCAACGTGATGCGCCGACCCACGGGATTCTCGTCCCCGAAGTAAGTCCGCGCCAGCCGCTCGCTGATCACTGCAACCGGCGTGGAACTTGGTTGGTCGCTTTCGTCAATCTCACGCCCGGCCAGGATCGGAATCCGCATCGTGGTCAGGAAATGCGGTCCGGCGACCAGGACGCTTGCGCCTGGGATGGTAACAGCGCCGGTCTTTATGGTTCCCCTGTAAGTCCTACCGGCACGGTCGGCGTTGATGATCGAGGAGTGCGAAAGCGTCGCGCTGCTCACTCCGGGGATCGACTCGAAGCGATTGCGCAGATCGTCGTAAAAAGTGGCGATCTCCGGGTCACGATGCCCGGCCTGACGCGCATTCAACGAGAATAGAAGGATGTTCTCGCGAGCGTATCCCAGTTGGACGGAATGCAGCTTATTGAGTGTCCGGACAAACAGACCCGCGGCGACCAGAATGGCAAAAGAAATCGCGATTTGGGCGACCACCAGAAGGTGCTGCGCGCGGCGGCGCGGTCCGCCCCAGCCGCCATTCCGTAGCGCGGGCAGGACGTCCGGACGTGTCGACTGAATCGCAGGAGCGAGGCCAAATAACATTCCGCAAACCAACGATAGCCCCGCCGTCACGCCCAGCACGTTCCAGTTCAATTCCGCGTGCAGCGTAAAGTTCTCCTGCCCGTTGGAGAGCAGAAAGGTCGCCAATCGCACGCCCCAGATCGCCAACAAGACCCCTAATACTCCGCCGAGCGACGCCAGCATCACACTCTCGGTAAGCAACTGCCGCACGACGCGGAACCGTCCCGCTCCCAGGCTGAGCCGGACAGCCATTTCGCGGCGTCGCGCAGCGGCCTTTGCCAGCAGCAGGTTGGCGAGGTTGGCGCAAGTTATCGCCAGCATCAATCCCACCATCGTCAGCAGCACGAACAGAGGCTTGGAATACTTTCGGCGCAAGCTACCCAGGCCGGCGGCGCCGGGATTCAGCACCAGCGCGGGCAGTTTAGCGCGCTCACCGTCGGTACTCGTCGTGGCAGCAACCCATTCATGGAAACGAGGAGCGAGCGCTGCCTGGGCCTGGGCCATGCTGACGCCTGGACGCAAGCGGCCCATCATTTCGATCCAATAGAAATTTTCATCGTGATACATGCGCTCCGCTTCGGCTCGGTCCACGAGCAGATTCGTGTGCATCGGAAGGTAAAGATCCGGCGCCGCCGCTGGGTCGACTCCGAAGAATTCCGGCGGCGCAACACCGATCACCGTAAAGGGAATGTTATCGACGAGAATCGACTGTCCAATCGCATTCGGCGGTCCTCCAAAGCGATTTTGGCTTGTCGCAAAACTGATTACGGCGACCGGCACTGCGCCGGGACGGTCGTCTTCGGAGTCGATCAGGCGTCCTGCGGCCGGCAACACGGCCAGACCGCGAAAATACTCGGCGGTGACGTACTCCACGCTGGCGCTCGTGGCTTGCCCGCGCACGGCCAGGGTACGGTGATGTCCGTTGAAGTATCCGAAGAGAGTTGAAAAGACGGGATTCTCCTGGCCCAGGGTCTCGAACGCGCCGTGCGGGAACATCCCGCTAACCATGGTGCCGTTGTCGCCCGGCCAAAGAATGCCCTGCACCCCGTGAATGACGTGGACCCATTGTTTGCTGGCGTTCCAAGGCGGCGGGCTATGCCAATTCAAGACCACCAGCGACTCGGGATCGGCCACCGGCAGCGAGCGCAACAGAATCGACTCCATGAAGCTGTAGATCGCGGTATTGGCCCCGATGCCGAGCCCCAGCATCACGATGGCCGTCGCGGCAAAGCCCGGAGACTTACGCAATTGCCGGAACGTATACCGGGCGTCCTGCAGAATCTGGCTCAGACCTTGAAACGATCGCTCGTCGCGATGCAGTTGCTTTGTTTGCTCCACGCCTCCGTAGGCGAGTCTGGCCGCGCGCCGTGCATCCTCAGGGAACATGCCCTGGCGCAGATACTCGTCTTCTAGCAGCGCTAGATGCGCGGCTATTTCTCTTGCCACGTCCGCCTCCGCCTTGGATTCGGCGAAGAGCAGATAAAACCTGAGAAAGATGCGCCTCAGGTGATGCATGGCTAGGACTCCTCACGCAGCAGCCGTTCCAGCAGAGCCGACATCCTTCTCCAAGTCTTTGTCTCATCCCCTAGGGCTTTCTGCCCGGCGTTGGTGATTTCGTAGTATTTGGCTTCCCGGTTGCTCTCGGTCCTTCCCCATTTTCCCTTAAGCCAGCCGTACTGCTCCAGCCGCACCAATGCGGGATAGAGAGTGCCCTGGTTGAGGTTGAGAAGCCGATCAGAGATCTGTTGGAGACGCGCGGCAATCTGATATGCGTGTTGTGGGCCCATCGTCGCGAGTGTACGCAAAACAATGAGATCAAGTGTCCCCTGCAGCAGCTGGATGGACTCTTTTTCTTTATTAGGCATCCAAGTGGTCTCTCTATTGAGAGACAGACTACTATGTTTCACTTGCTTGTCAAGTGGACTTCCGCATCCGCTGCGTTGACGCCCGGCCAAATGTCGCTATGTTGCGGCCAGTATCGTGCCCAAAGGTCGAAGGTTTTTCGCCCTAGCAGCAAGCCAAACGGCAAGTTCATCTGTTTTCGTACGGCCGCTGAAGAAACGGGGTCGGAATGTGCACTTATCCGCGCGGGTGGTTTCCCAATAGTATCTTCCTCTGGCTCGCCTGGGGCTTGTATGACTCGATCAAGCGAGACAAATTCGAGCACATTGATTTTTCTCATATTTCTCTCTACTGATAGCGGATTGCCGGAACCTGCGGCAGAGCGTTGCGCCGGCTCGTTCATCTGGTCACTACGGCGCGGGTTCCTGTGCCGCAGTGGGCAGGTTGTTTACTTGCTTTGGCCGGGTTCTGGTTCTGGAGCCGGGTAGAAAAGGAGCTCGCGCACTTCGCCCGCGGCATCGCAGGAGATGGCACCCTTGCGCGCCCACGCGAGCGCCTCGTCCATATCGGCGGCTTCCAGTATCCAGAAACCGCCGATGTGCTCCTTGGTCTCGGTGTATGGCCCATCGGTAACCAGCACCGTACCATCAGGCTGCTTCCGCACCGTCTTTGCGCTGCTGGCCGGGGAAATGCCGCAGGCGAACTTCCTCACGCCGGCAGCAATCATTTCCCGGTTGAGCGCGTGGATCTCTTCGATCACTGCTTCGGTTACGGCGGACGGGTCGAAGTCGTCGGGAAGGTAGCTGGCAACCAGATATTGCGGCATGAGTCTCCTTTTGCGGCATTTGTGTAGGCAGATTGCCCGGCCTTCACTATATACGTCGAACGGCCGGACCGGAATTCGACAAAGCGTCCAAGAAGATTTCCGGCCCTTCGCAGTTTCCTCCGAGTAGGTCCTTGCAACCTGATAAAAGCCGTCGCCGGCCAGTGAGGCCCGCAAGTTCACCGGGCGCTCGAACCGAGAGCGAAATGAAATCGGTATCATGTCCGTTTTCTGGGGTTATACTCGGCTCATGCGACATCTGGTCGACATCGGCGGCCTCGCCGAGAAGGAGGTGATCCAGTGAGGTACGGTTTACCTTGATGAAGTAGAGGGGCGCTTGGGATTTACCGAGCGCCTCTTTTCTTTTTGCCGGAAGTACATGGAAGAGGAGGGTTTGTTGGGAAGCGAACCCTGATTTGCAGTCGGAATCCGATCTAGTGCTTGCCGCGTAGGCCGTTGTTGTAGTCTTGAAACAGAGGTGCGACATGGATTTCGCTGCGGCGTGCTCCTCCGGCGTTTCTTTGATCTGGGCCCAACCTCAAGCGATGTCACGCCATTATGAGTTGAGTTGCGGAGAGAGCCTGATCGGTTCTCTCGACTTCGAAAAATCGTGTGGTTCGCTGGCAGTTGCCGAGGTCAGTCCGAAACGATGGACCTTCAAACGAGTAGGATTTTTGGCTCCCAGGGTTACCGTTCGTAATGCCAATTCCGAGGCTGACTTGGCCATATTTCGTCCGCAGTGGGGCGGAGGCGGCACGGTCGAAATAAGAGGCAGCCTGCAATTCCAATGGCGCTGTGCGAATTTCTGGCAAACGCAATGGGTGTTTCTGCGCAGCGACCACCAGCCGGTCATGAACTTCAGTCATCGCCAGGGCCTGCTCAAGGCGTCGGCGAAGATTGCGATTGATCCGGCGGCGCCAACCGACTCCGAGGTGCCCCTGCTACTTGCGCTTGGCTGGTACCTCATGATCCTGGGAGCGGATGACGCGGCAGCAGTTGCGGCTGCGACTGCCGCGATTGCCTAGTCTAGAGAGGCGGGAGAACCAATGGCCACTGCCACTGCGAGCCCGCGCCTGAATCTCCGTTACGATAACCTCTTCTTCTCCGGAATGGCGGCTGTAGCGCTGCTCGTCGTGCTGATCGGCTTCGCCCGCACGTACTTTCTGGCCGGCATGTTTCGAGCTCCGCTGCCAAACCTGCTGGTGCACATCCATGGCGCAGCGTTTACGCTTTGGATCCTCTTCTTTATCTCGCAGATCTCGCTGGTGGCGGCGAGCCGCGTAGACCTGCATCGTCGGCTTGGGCTGGTAGGCTTCGCGCTGGCCATCGTGATGGTCGTGCTGGGCACGGTGACCGCGAGCGACAGCCTGGCTCGGCATGTGGCTCAACCGGGCAAGGAAACGGTTCAAGGATTGCTTGCGTTCTACTCCGTTCCTCTCGGTGACATGCTCCTGTTCTCCGCGTTTGTCTATTTTGGTTATCGGAACCGTTTTCAGCCGGCGGTGCACAAGCGGCTGATGTGGTTCGCTACGCTCTCGCTTCTGGACGCAGGTTTCGACCGCTGGCCGGTCTTTGATCCCTACTCGCTTCCCGTTGTGAATCTCATCTGCTTCACACCGCTGCTCCTGCTCATGATCGGTTACGACTGGTGGTCCACCGGCAAGGTGCAGCGAGTATCCATCTGGTCGGCCATTTTCATGGTGGTCGTGCAGCAAATCCGCCATCCGCTCGGCCACACCGCAGCCTGGCAGAGCTTCGCGGCCTGGGTCGCAATGCATATGCCTTCGTTGTCGTGACCCTACGATCTACCGCTAACTTGCGCTCCCGGTTGATAGAAGATCCAAGCCAGAACGAGCCAAGAGCAGATTGGCGTTCACCGGACAGCGTTTCATAGGGGACGGAATACGCCCGGCGACCGTCGCCAGACCAACGTCCTTACCAAGTGTAGCGATGTTCGTTGGCAGTGATGCGCGGTCAGAAATTGCGGGCGAGCGGGAGGGAGGCGGTTTCCTTGGCCGTGCTTAGGACGATGGTGGTGCGAGTGTATGGGACTTGGAGTTTTTCTTTGAGCTGGACGGCGAGGAGGTGGTCGAGCTCCTTGGTTCCGGAGCAGCGGATTTTGAGGAGATAGTCGCCGTCGCCTGCGATGTGGTGGCACTCGGTGACTTGGGGGAGCTTGGCGATAGCGCGAAGGAAAGACTGGCGCTGGCGATGAGAGCCCAGGGTGACGGTGACGAACGCCAGGAGCGGCAGCCCCAAAGCGTCAGGATCGGCGATCGCAGCGTAGTGCTTGATGATGCCGGATTCTTCAAGCTTTCTGACGCGTTCGGCAGCGGCGGGAGCGGAAAGGCCAAGCAGCTGGCCGAGTTCGGCCCAAGTGGCTCGGCCGACAGCCATCAGGTGCTGAAGAGCTTTCTGATCTACCGCATCCAAATCGAACATATTTTCCGTTCGTTGCGAATGCATTGACGGACATTCTATTTTGAATCATAATTTTATGTCAATGTTGACAGAGGATAGAGATGTCTAATCGTATATTTGCTTTGGAAACGAAAGCACCAGGCTTCCTGAGCGGCGAGGAAGCACTGGCGGATTTCTTGCGGACGTGGGAGATGGGAAGGCTGCCGAAAACGGCATGGACACACGCGGCGCATGTGGCAGTGGCAACCTGCTATGCGTTCGAACATGGCGTGGAAGCAACGTTTGCGCGAATGAAGGCGGGGATCATCCGGCATAACCAGAGCGTTGGGACGGCGAATACGGAGACCAGCGGGTATCACGAAACGTTGACGCGATTTTGGGCTGGTGAGATTTGCGAGCTCGTGCGGACGGCGGGATGCTCATCCCGGCTTGAGGCAGTGCGGGCTGCTGTCGAGGCGTTTGGAGGTGAGCGCGATCGGTTCCGACGGTTTTACAGTTTTGATGTGGTTGGAGATAAAAGGGCGCGGATGGAGTGGGTCGCACCGGATGTAGTCGAACCGAAGGGGGACGGGCTTTAGCCCGTCCCCTGCCAAGGCAGAAAAATAACGAGTCTAAAGACCCGCGATTACATGAAAGCCGGCCGGGATGCCAGCGCTGCTCTATCAGGCTTTGGCGGCGGCTTTGAGCTGGGCCAGGCGTTCCTCGAATTGGCGGGTGATGTGGGGGACGATGCCGAGCTGGCGTTCGATAAGCATGAGCTGTGCGCGATGATGCATTTCATGCTCTTTGGCGGAGAGGAAGCGTTCGAAGCGGGTTTTGGAGGATTTGCCGTCGGGCTCGGTGACCGGTTCGGCGAGGAATTCTGGCGTTAGCGTTTCCACCCAGGCGGCGAACTTTTCGCCTTCGTTGCGGAGTAGATCCAGGATTTCCTGTTTGCTGCGGGGCTTGTTTTCTTCAGCTTCGGCGCGGTCACGCAGGCCGAGGAAATCATAACCCACCAGAGTGGTGACTTTTTTTCGGTGGATTTCTTCCCAGATGCGTGTGGCCAAAGCGGCGTGGGCCAGCATTTGGGCCACGGACCGGGTTCCCGGAGCCGCTTCGTAAGAGTATTTGTCTTGGGGGATGTCCTCGGCTACCTGAATGGTGTTTCTGCGGACGGTGCGAAAGGCCGCCGCGAGTTCTTTGCCGCCGTACGGAATCATGCGTCACCTCGGGAATGATTTGCGCCCTCTAGCGAGCGCTGTCCGTTTCGATGCCTGCTCCGCTTGGATGGTGACGAGGCAGGGTGGAGTGGCGTCCGTTGCGAGGGTGCTGGTTTTGGTCTATGCTCGCTAGTTGACGGTGGGACCGTCTAACTCAGCTGAGACTCTGGCAACTCGCACGCTGTATCCGAGTGGGCGTCCTGATTGGAACATCTTCCTTACAACAAGCGTATTAGACAGCACCGGGAAATGACGCGGGGAATGAGACTTCGGGCGCTCGGCGGCGCGCTGGCGGCAGCCTCCGTGTGTGCCGGTATGTTCGCCCCTATGGCGCGGGCGCAGCAAGGTGAGGCGTTGAAGCCGGTGGTGGTGCAGCCCGGAGCACCCGGGCAGCCGAGCAAGACACTTCCGGCGGACACGAAAGGCAAGTTGCCGCCGCTCTCGCAAGCGGACGTGGCGTTCATGCAAGGCATGATCATGCACCACGCGCAAGCGGTGGAGATGACGGCGCTGATTCCTACACATACCGAGAACCAAGACTTGCGGCGGTTGGGTGGCAAAATCAGCCATTCCCAGAGCGACGAAATCAATTTCATGAAGCGTTGGCTGATTGCACGAGGCCAGCCGGTCGAAATGGCGATGCCTGGAGACATGCTTGGGTCGGCGGGCGGGGATATGGAGCACCACACGATGCTGATGCCGGGAATGCTGACTCCGGAGCAGATGAAGGCGCTGGCCAAGGCAAAGGCCGCGGACTTTGACCGGTTGTTCTTGACTGGGATGATTCAGCACCACGGCGGCGCGCTGACCATGGTGAAGGAGCTGTTCGAAACCGCGGGGGCGGGCCAGGACGGCGAAATCTTCGATTTTGTGACGGACGTGGATACGGGACAGCGGGCGGAAATCAGGATTATGCAGGGGATGTTGGAGAAAGACCGATAGGGTGGGTACAACGCGCCCCGATGCTGCCCACGAAATAACAAGTTTGTGGAACTTTGCAGAGTGTTTAGAGGAGAAACGATGAAACGAGTGGGGAATATTGGTTGCTGTTTGCTGGTGGCATTAATGTTTTGCGGAGTGAGCCGGACAAGAGGGCAAGAGCAGAAACAAGATGCGGCGAAGCAGGACGGCCCTAAGGCTGACGCGGCCAAGCAGGACACAGCGAAAGCGGCGGACAAGAAAGAAGAAGGCGAGGAAGATGGAAATCCGTTTGCGCCTAAGCCGGCGCCGCCGCTGCCTCCGGGTATGACCGGATCGGATCCGAATGATGCGCGCGCGAAGCTGGCGCCGGGATTGTACGACGCCGGCGAAGTTGCCGTGGGCATGAAGCACTTGATGCTCTTCAAGAAGCCCGATGCATTTCAGCTGGGATCAAGCGACGCGGACGACGCGAAGGTCAAGAAAACGATTGGGCAGTTGGGAATTGGCGATGCATCGAAAATGCCGAAGCCGTTGCAACTGGTGATCGCGCAGCTGGCGTTTGCAAATTCGGATCTGGCATTTCAGGGGAACCACTTGTTCCAGGGAAATTTCTACGGCGTGAATATTTTTGACATCAGTGATCCGGCGAACACCAAGCTGGTGACGTCGATGATCTGCCCAGGCGGACAGGGCGATGTCTCGGTGTACAAGAATTTGCTGTTCATGTCCGATGAGATGCCGAATGGACGTGTGGATTGCGGAGAGCAAGGTTTCCCGCCGAATCCTCCGCCGGCTGCGGGGCACGAAAATGAGCGGCGCCTGCCGGTGGCGCAGAAGGATCGTTTCCGCGGCGTGCGCGTCTTTGATATTTCGGACATCAAGAATCCAAAGCAAGTGGCGGCTGTTCAGACCTGCCGCGGGTCGCATACCCACACTCTGGTGGTCGATCCCAACGACAAGGACAACGTGTACATCTATGTTTCGGGCGTGTCGTTTGTACGGCAAGGAGAAGAGTTGCCGGGATGCTCGGGCGAAAAGCCGGACAAGGACCCGAATACGGCGTTGTTCCGGATTGAGGTGATTCAAGTGCCGGTGGCGGCTCCGCAAAACGCAAAAGTGGTTTCGACGCCGCGGTTGTTTGTGGACTCGAAGACCGGCGCTCTGAACGGACTGACGAATGGCGGGAGCCACGGTAAGGGCAACGAAAAACCGGAAGATACCGATCAGTGCCATGACATTACTGTGTATTCGGCGATTGGACTTGCCGCTGGCGCCTGCTCCGGAAACGGACTGCTGATCGACATTAAGGATCCAGTGCATCCGAAGCGGCTGGATGCGGTGAACGATCCGAACTATGCCTATTGGCATTCGGCGTCGTTTTCAAACGATGGAAGCAAAGTTGTGTTTACGGATGAGTGGGGCGGCGGACTGGGCGCACGGTGCCGCCAGAACGATCCGAACAAGTGGGGCGCGGACGCGATTTTCCGCTTGAAGGAGAACAAGCTGACGTTCGCAAACTACTACAAGATGCCCTCGGCGCAGGGCGATACGGAAAATTGCGTGGCCCACAACGGTTCGCTCGTCCCCGTGCCCGGGCGCGACATCGAAGTGCAGGGCTGGTATCAGGGCGGCATTTCGGTGATGGACTTTACCGATCCGGATCATCCGACAGAGATCGCGTATTACGATCGCGGCGCGGTGGATCCGAAGATGCTGGTGCTCGGCGGCGAATGGTCAGCGTATTGGTACAACGGCTACATCTACGGCTCGGAGATTGTGCGCGGGCTGGATGTGCTGGAGCTGACGGCAACGAAAAACCTTACCCAGAACGAAATTGACGCGGCGAAGTCGGTGAAGGTAGCCGAACTGAATGTGCAGAACCAGCAGAGGATTGAATGGCCGTCAACACTGCTCGTGGCGAAGGTCTATGTGGACCAACTGGAGCGTTCGCAGGGACTGGCGGCGAACAAGATCAGTGATTTACGGAAAGCGATTGCGGCAGCGGAAACTTCGCACATGAACAAAGGCAAGGTGAAGAAGCTGCAGCAGATGGCGCCAGCGCTGGAGAAAAGCGCGGCAGCATCGAGCTCCAGTGACGCCAACCGGCTGCACGCGTTGGCGGAGATTCTCAAGCATCCGTCGGCGTAAGCTCGTCGGCGCGTGACCCTAACGGTCGAGTCAGCGGGGAGCGCAACCAAGAATGGTTGTGCCACCCCGGTGCCCATGATCCGTCCTCTGACACTCAAAGCTGAACCGTGACCCGCAGGAAGGCGGCGGGAATGCGGGTCCCGCTGGCAGCTTTGTTCTGTGCCTTGGCTAGCTGCAGCAGCTGCCCGTGAAGCTCGTCCAAGCGTCCGCTCTTCTGCGCCGCTTCGACGGCGTTCATCGTTGGGCCGTAAAACCTCTCGAACAGATCGATGAAATCCGCCGGCGTCTTATTTGGCGAGGTGAAGATGTAAGTGTCTTTGCGCATTGAGATTTTTTCGGCGGGGATGCCAGCCTGGCCGAACCGTTCGAGTACGTTGGCTTCGACGCCCCAAGTGACGGGGCTGATGAAGCCCTCGGGCGGCGGCGGCACGAACGCTGTGCTGATCTTGAGGAGCTGCGAGACGAACGTTGGATCGCCGGGAATCCAGTTGCCCATGACGATGCGGCCGCCAGGTTTAGTGACGCGCACCATTTCCTTGGCGACGTCGAACGGCCTGGGGGCGAACATTGCGCCGAACATGGAGAGTGTGACGTCAAACGACTGATCCGGCACTCCCTCGAGGTTCGAGGCATCGCCTTCCTGAAATTTGAGGCGAGACAGGCCGGCTGCAGCCGCGCGTTGGTTGCCTGCGGAAACGAGGTTGGCCGCGATGTCGACGCCGGTGACGCTGGCGCCCAATTGTGCGAGCGGAAGAGCGGTGGTGCCGTCGCCACAACCGAGATCGAGAACCTGCATCTGCAGAGCAACGCTGATCGACTTGGCGAGCGCTTCTCCGGATTCGCGCATGAATGCGGCGATCTCAGTAAAATCGCCTTTCTCCCACAGTGCTTTGTTCGGATTCACGAAAGACTCCCTCCGCAGGACGGATCGACGCGTGAAATTCCAATCACCTGGTTCGCAGTATTGTGCCCGGAAAAAGTCTGTGCCGCCAGCACATGACTAGCGAGGTTTTGCGGTCTTGGTTTTCGGTGCTGAGCCATTCAGCCACCAGAAGCCTTGATAGCGGCCACTGCGCCACGAGCCGGCGACCGGCTTTTCGAGCGTTCGCTTTAGCATTTCTTGCAAGGTTTCGCCGGCAGAGCCGTCGAGGTTGGCGTCCCAGGTACCGGAATACGAACCGCCACCGGCAGCGAGTGCCGACCAAGTGCCGTGCCAGGCACGCGGTGATTTTCGCGCGGACCAGGTGCCCTGAAGAGCCACTTCGCCGGAGTCGTTAAGAAGAGTCCAGGAACCCTGCAATGAGTCCGGAGTTTGCGGGGCGGCTTGTGCGCTCCAGGTTCCGCGGAAAACATGGCCGCCCGAGCCGACCGATGCCGTCCAACTGCCTTGGAAGACTGGGGATTGTTGCTGGGCACCGGCCCCAAAACTGGAGATACCGCAGGCGGCAAGCGCAAGACCACAAAACACCTGGAAGATTGAGAGCCGAAACTGGTAGCCAGCTGACCTCATTGCCACAAGCTATTTCTTGGGATTGAGCAGCGCCTGGTAGACCGCGGCGCGGCTCTGGTACTCCACGTTGGGACTGTCGGGCCTTAGCAGGCGCTGGATCATGCCTACGAAGACCACATCGTTCGTGGGATCCACCCAAAACCAAGTGCCGGCGGCGCCATCCCAGAAAAAAGTGCCGCGACCGTCGGGAAGATTGGCGGTCTGCGGGTCGAATTCGACGGCGCAGTTATAACCGTAACCGAAGCCCGGGCGCATGACGTGCGGACCGATGCCGAATTCACCGGTGAGCAAATTTGGCGCGAGATGGTTGGTGCTCATGAGCTGGACAGAGGCCGGTGAGAGGATGCGGACGCCGTTCAGTTCGCCATCGCCCGCAAGCATGGAAGCGAAGCGGTAGTAGTCTTCAGCGGTGGCGACCGAACCTCCGCCCCCAGAGGCCATCGTTGGCGGGGCGGAATAGTCTCCGAATTCGGTGGGATTGAGCTGGCCTTTTTCACCGACATACATGGTGACGAAACGGCCTTTCTTTTCGGCAGGAACGTAGAAGCCGGAGTCTTTCATGCCCAGCGGTTTGTAGATATGCTCCTGAAAATAATCGGGCAGCGACTGGCCGGAGAGCTTTTCGACGATGTAGCCCTGAATGTCCATGGAGGCGCTGTAGGACCAGCGCGTCCCGGGCTGATACATCAGCGGGATTTTGGCGAGCTTGTCGATCATCTCCTGCAGCGTCTTGGACTGCATCACGCCGGCCTTGGCGTACTCTTTATCAACGACGTTGTCGCCGAAGAAGCCGTAGGTGAAGCCAGCGGTGTGAGTCAGAAGCTCCTGCATGGTCGGCGGGTGCACGGGATCCTCGAGAATCATGTTGCCGCTACTGTCCATGCCCTTGAATACTTTCAGGTGCGCGAATTCCGGAATGAACTTGGAGACGGGATCGGAGGGCAGCCATTTGCCCAGTTCGTAGAGCTGCAGCATGGCTACGGCGGTGATGGGCTTGGTCATGGAGAAGGCGCGGAAGATAGCGTCTTTAGTGAGCGGAGTGTTCGACGCGATGTCTTTCAGGCCGTAAACGCGGTAATCAATGACCTTGCCGTGGCGGGCGAGAATGGTGATGGCGCCGGGAAGCTCCTTGCGGTCCACGGTTTGTTGCATCAGCGCATGCAGGCGTTCAAGGCGTTCGGACGAGAAGCCGACGGATTCGGGCTTGACGACGGTCATGTCTATGTTGGCGGCGCTGCTGGCGGCGGACTGTTGGGCGCGGGCGGCGATGGCGCTGCAGAAAACAACCAGAGTTGCCAGCGGAAGTGCTGCGGAGCATATGGCGCGGCGGTTCATCGCAGTTATCCTCCTGATATTTCCCGGCAGACTCTATCGCAGACGTGGTTCGAGAAGCTAGACCAAACCAGAGCCGGAGATGCGGAAGGCTATGGCGTGGTCACAGGGCTTTTGATCCGGAAGGTCGATTCTCAGGCCCACGGCGTCGCGGGTCCACTTGAGTCTGCCGGAGTAGCCGAGCAATTCAATATGATGAATCTTGCCGGGAGCGAGCTTGCTGTTCGCGGCGAGCGGCGCGATGACGGCCTGCTTAACCGGCCAGCCCATGACGAACGCGTAGAGCGTTTGGCCTTTCTTGGTGAAGCGGACGTCTTCCGCGGTCAAGGCGCGGCGCTTGTTTTCGTTGAAGCTGGCGTCGGCGGCCGGAGTTGCCGGGGCCGCAACCTGGCCGGAGATTTTCCAGGGTCGGGTGCCGTAAATCGCTTCGCCGTTAACAGCCATCCAGTCCGTCATGCCGGAAAGAGTTTTCCGCTCGCGGTCGTCGAGCATCCCGCTGTTGGGCAGCGGGAGGTTGAGTAGCAAGTTGCCATTTTTGCTGACGATATCCACCAGCATGTCCACGACGGTCTTGGCGGATTTGTATTCGATGTCTCGCTTGTAATGCCAGTCCCCGATACAGGTGTCGGTCTGCCAGGGATGCGGCCAAATTTCTTCGAGCACGCCGCGCTCGCGGTCGAGAACGCAGAGGCCAGCGTCGGAATCTTCGTGGTGCTTGCTGGTGTAAACGGCTTCGACTTGGCCACCGTGAAGTTTGGCGATGGTGTTGTAGTGATGCGCCAGCAGACGTAAGCCCCAATCACCGAATGGCAATTGGCCATCGGAATAAAGCATGTCGGGTTGATAGTGATCAATGAGGTCTTTGATTCGGCGGAACCAGTGTTCTTTCCAGGATTCGGGAATCAGATCTTCGTTCCAGTCGAATTTCACTGCGAGGATTCTGGGATCGTCAATTTGGTGGTAGAGCGAAGAGTATTTCGCGTCAGCGCCATCGTAGAGAACGCCTTTGAATTCGCCCTGAGTATCGGCGAGGTGGCTGACGGCCCACCATTTGTAGCTGATCCAAAGGTGGTCGCTGACGCCGAATTTCAGACCGGCCTCGCGAGCGGCCTTACCCCATAGGCCGACGACGTCTTTCTTGATGCCCATGTTCACCGCGTTCCACTCGTTGTGTTTGGAGTTCCAGAGGTCGAAGTTGTCGTGGTGCACTCCCATGCTCATGAAGTATTTCGCGCCGGCTCTCTGGTACAGCCTCATCAGATGGTCGGGATCGAACTCGGCGCCTTTCCATAACGGAATCAAGTCCTTGTAGCCAAACTTGGAGGGATGGCCGTAGTGCGCAAGGTGATATTTATATTGATCTTCGGTCTCGATGTACATGTTGCGGGCGTACCAGTCGCCGGCTTCGACGGCTGATTGCGGGCCCCAGTGCGCCCAAATTCCGAATTTGCCGTCGCGAAACCAATCCGGCACTCGATAGGTGGCGAGGGATTGCATCGTGGGCTGGAATGGGCCAGCGGTGATTTCCAGCTTGTCGGGAGATTGCCAGCGAAAGGGCGCTCCGGCTCGCAGCGCAGAAACGCCACCAGCCAAGACACCGAGTGCTTGCCGCCGCGTGATCTTCATGCTGTGAGCCTCCTAATCAGCGAGGCACGAGTTGCCGCGCGCGCAACCAATGCAAGAGCAAGTTGCTCCATTCGCCGACGGACGGATCGGCAAAGTCCAGTCCAACACCGTGCGGCGCGTTTTCAAAGATGTGAAGCTCCGCCGGAACATTGGCTTTGCGCAAAGCCAGATAAAGAGCCACGCTGTTCTCCGGAGGAACGACGGTATCGGTGGACGTGCTGAACAGAAACGTCGGGGGCGTTTGCGGCGTGACGTTGAGTTCCGCCGAGAGCTCTCGCGCCAGCTCCGGCTTTGGATTGTCACCGATCAGATTGCGCTTGGAGCCCTGGTGGGTATAGTCCGCGACGAAGGAAATGACGGGGTAGGCGAGAATCGCGAAATCAGGGCGGGAACTGGCGCGATCGATGGGATCCTGGGCTTGCGAATTTCCCGCGTCGAAATGGGTTTCCGTCGTGGATGCCAGGTGGCCGCCGGCAGAAAATCCGAAGATGCCGATTTTGTCGGGCGCTATCGCGAAGTCCTTTGCTCGAGCGCGAACCATGCGAATGGCGCGCTGCGCATCCCACAATTCGATTGGGTGATGGTAGCGGGGGCCAAGGCGATACTTCACGACGAACGCGGTGATGCCGATGCCGTTGAGCCAGTTGGCGATCTGGCGGCCCTCATGATTGGTGGCAAGATAGCCGTAGCCACCGCCCGGAATGACGATAACGGCTGTGTGCGCTTTGCGGTCAGAATCCGGCGGGTACCAGGTGATCGTTGGGCGGTCGGTGTCGGAATCGCCCAGAGCGCCGGGAGCCTTGGCTTCCCACAACGGCAAGGTGATCGGTTCGGCCGAGGGATCCTGATTCGCCGTGGCGCGCGAGGGCTGTTGCGCCGATGCAGAAGCAACTGACCAGGTCGCCGCCAGAATCAGGCAAATCCAACGATAAGTTCTCACGACGCGATTTCCCATTGGAGTGCTGAGCATCATAAGCGCATACGGCTGCGGGAGCGAGCAGAGAATGCAGCGCCGCGTTTATTTTACGCGGCACTGGTACGTTGCTTGATTGACGATCGCGTTGGCGTTCGCTAGCGTCGTATTGCGGCTTGTTTATGACTCTCATCTGATTGCGCTTAAACCTATAAAGAGGCAGGAACCAGCATTGGCCCGGCCAATCATCACACTGACGACCGATTACGGAACGAACGATCATTTAGTGGGAACGCTGAAAGGCGTGATTCTGAAGATCGTGCCCGACGCCACGATTGTGGACATCACGCACAATGTAGCGCCATTCGATTTGTTGGACGGCGCGCTGGCGATCGGCTCGGCGTATTCGTACTTCCCTACTCGCACGATTCATGTTGTGGTGATCGATCCGGGCGTGGGAACGGAACGAAGGCCGTTGCTAGTAACAGGCGAATCACAATATTTTGTCGCGCCGGACAACGGAGTGCTTTCGCTGGTTTATGAGCGCGAAGAGAATGTGCTGGTACGCCACGCCAACGTAGGGCACTACTATTTGCAACCCACGAGCAAGACCTTTCATGGTCGCGATGTTTTTGCTCCGGTGGCGGCGTGGCTGGCCAAAGGTTCCCTGGCTTCTGCGATGGGCGATGAGATCACGGACTACAAAAAGTTCGCTATGCCCAAGCCCAAGCCGGGAGACGGCGCTTTGAAGGGCGTGGTGCTGCGCGTGGACAGCTTCGGGAATCTGATCACGAATTTCCGGGCAGAGGATCTACCGGCGGACGCGCTGGCCAGCGGCACAGTGAACATCCAGCTGGGCAATCAGAGCGTGAGCCGGCTTGTGGATACGTTCGCGCAAGGAGCACAGGGCGAAGCGTTTGCGTATGTGGGTTCTGCTGGATTCGTGGAGATTGGCGTCAATCGCGGCAACGCTTCCAAGAGCCTGGGCGTTGGGCGCGGAGTGCAAGTCACCCTCGCGACCTAAAGACCTTTCTAGGCACCGGCAGGGGCAGGTTGCTTCCGCTTGTGCCAGTAACCCAAGGCCGCGAACAGAAGGATGGCAGGTACGCCGGTCAATCCGCAAGCGATAAAGAAAATGCCGTAGGCGTGAATGAGGCCGTGCGAAGTGCTCAGGTTTTCGACGGCAGCGCCGGAAAACCCTTTCAAGATCTTTCCCAGCCAGGCATAGGTCGAACTCAAGAGCGCATACTGCGTGGCGGTGTATCCCAGATTGGTGAGGCTTGACATGTACGCCACAAGGGCAACTCCTGCAAAGCTCATGCTGAAGTTGTCACCGGCCATGACGGCCGCGAAAAGAGGGATGCTCATGCCCGCGAACGCCAGAGACGCAAACGCGGCAATCGCAGCTGCCTGCACAATGCCACCGATGATAAGGGTGCGCATGTAGCCGAGCTTGACCGAGCAGAATCCGCCCGCCGCGATGCCTGCGAACGTAGCTATTAGTCCGATGGAGCCACGCACTGCTCCGACGGTTTGCTTGGTAAGACCAAGGTCGTGGTAGTAGGGATTCGCCATGGGACCCATGATGAAGTCCGGCAACCTGTAGAGGCTGATTGCCGCTAACATCACAAGCGCGAGCCAGCCATGTGCCCGGAAGAAAGCGATGAACGGTCCCACAACAGCGTCGAGGAAACCACGCGGCGTCCAAAACGGCGCCTCGCGCTTTTCATCCATCACCGCGTCGGCGCGCTCCGGCTCCTTCGCGAACCAGGTCGCAACCATTCCAATGGCGATACATGCGCCGTAGATACCGTAGGACATGCGCCAGCCCACACTCGCTGCCACGATAAGGATTACAGTATCCGTAGCCAGGAGCGCCAGGCGATAGCTGAACTGATAGGCAGATGCGAGGAGACCTTGCTCTTCTCCGTCTTCTGCCGATTCGATTCGCCAGGCATCAACCACAATGTCTTGTGTCGATGAGGCAAATGCGACGATGAGCGCGAGAGCGCCAAGTCGGCCGAGCCCGGCTTTGGTGCCAGCCCCTCCCATGGCGGCCAGCGCCAGCCCGACGACGATCTGAGAGAACATCATCCATCCGCGCCGATGTCCTAGCCGTTTAAACAGCGGCACATCCACGCGGTCCATCAGGGGCGCCCACAGAAATTTCAGAGAATAGGCAATGCCCACCCAGGAAAGAAAGCCGATCGCCTTCAGGGAGGTTTGCTCATCGCGCAGCCAGTAGCCGAACGTATTGCCGACCAGATAAAACGGAAGGCCGGAAGAAAACCCAAGCAACAACATCACCAGCGTTTTAGGCCGCAGGTAATCGGAGATCCCGTGCTGTTGGGGATTCACGCTTTCATTCTCTACGGGAGCGTCGCCATACTCAACGCTGATACCACCGATTCTTGTCCATGCTGACACTCTACCGGGTGTCGCCGATCATTCTTTGCAGCGCACCGTCCCCGCGCGATCCACTGCCCGTCCCGGGCGATGCGAGAAACAGATTATGACTGGGACGCGACGGGCTTCGCGGATCTTCGCGACTGGTCAGGCTTCGCGGCGGATTTTGCCGGCGTGCCGGCTGCAGCGGGCTTGACGCGTTCGACTTTTACGCGGGCGACGCGTCTGCCGTCCATGTCGGCGACGGTAAAGCGGAGATCGCCGAATACGAAACTTTCTCCCCCGGCCGGAATTGATCCGAGCTGGTCCAGGACGAAACCGCCAACCGTGGCGTAGGCAGGATCCTCGGGAATCGTTATACCGTATTGAGTATCGAGATCGCGAACGTTCAAGGCGGCATCAAAAATCACGGCGCCGTCGGCAAGGGTCAATGGTTTCTCCACCACGTCGAACTCGTCGTGAATTTCTCCGACCACTTGTTCCAGGATGTCTTCGAGCGTCACGAGCCCAAGGAGACTACCGAACTCATCGACCACCACGGCCATCCCAGTGTGGCGAACGCGAAGCTCTCCAAGCAGTTCCCCCGCCGGTTTGGTTTCTGGAACGATAAGAATTTCGCGAAGGATGCGGCGCAGATCAAAAGGCTGCTGAGGCAATCCCTCAGCCGCGCGCCGCTCGCGCCCCTGGAGCACCCACAGCATGTCCTTTATGTGAACGAAGCCGAGAATATGGTCCACCGTTCCGCGATAGACCGGAATGCGCGACCGCTGCGTGGTAGCGAACACAAGCAAAACCTCATCCAGCGTCGCTTCGACATGCAGCAAGTGCATGTCCGGCCGCGGGACCATGATCTGGCGAACCTGGACATTGCTGAGCTCGATTGCGTTGAGAATGACTTTCTCTTCGCCCGTCCCCAGGACGCCACGCTCGGTGGCTTGCTGGATCTGAATCTGCAGTTCATCCGCCGAGTGCACAACGCCGTGGCCGGCGTGCGGGACAATACCCATGGCCTTGATGATTGCCCCGGACGCGTTGTCCAACAGGTCGATCGCCCAGCGAAAGGTGTTGAGAAACCAGCGGAACGGCCGCGCGATCAATAGCGCGATCCGTTCGGCGCGGGCCAGGCTGACCGTCTTCGGAACGAGCTCGCCGATGACCACGTGCAATGCAGTCAGCAAGAGGAAGGCGACGGCTAGCGCCAGTGCATGAGAAAGAATCGCCGAACGAGTCCCAAGAACGCCCGGCCATAACGACTGGAAAAACGTAGCGAAGGCGGACTCGCCCAGCGCGCCAATGGCCAGACTGGAGAGGGTGATGCCAAGCTGAACGCCGGAGACGACACGATGCAGGTCGCTGACCAGTTCCTCCACAATCCTGGCCCGCAGGTTGCCCGCGGCCACCAACTGGCGCAAGCGAGACAGACGGACGGCAACCAAGGAGAATTCCGCCGCTGCAAAAAACCCGTTGAGCACTACGAGAAAAAGTACGCCAATCAAGCGGACAACGAACATTTCCGGGCACTCTCCCTGCATGCATTGTAACAGCAGGAGGAGGGTGCATTGGCGAACGCAGCGGCGCGTGTATCGCGTTGCGCCACTGGTATGCCTACTCTAAAATTATTTCGGCGCTTCTCTTTTCGGGGAAACGGTTGCGAATCTTGCTACGAATTGTGGGATGGGTCCTGACGCTGCTGATTCTGGTGGCGGGCAGCGCGGTCTGGTGGCTGCTTATCCGGCCGCTGCCCAGGGTGGACGGCACGATGTCTCTGCCCGGATTGCAACACCAAGTAACCGTTGCGCGGGACGTTTGGGGCATCCCGCACATCAGGGCTACATCTTTTGCCGACATGTGCGAAGCCCAGGGCTACGTCCTGGCGCAGGACCGGTTGTGGCAGATGGATTTGCTGCGGCGGGTGGCGCGCGGACAGCTGTCAGAAATTTTGGGAAGCGTGGTCGTCCCAGTTGACAAGCGATTTCGCTTGCTGCGCTTTGGACCCGCCGCCGAACGTGATGTAACGCTGTTAGACGAAGAGTCCAGGACTGCAATCGAAGCTTACGCGCGCGGCGTCAACAAATTCATCGAGCAGAATCAGAATCGTTTGCCAGTCGAGTTCACGTTGTTGAAGTACAAGCCGAAGCCGTGGACTCCGGCCGATTCCCTGGTCGTTGCCGGCTACATGTACGACACGCTGACCGAGAGATGGGAAGACAAGTACGATCGAGCGCTGGTGACCGCGCGAGTCGGTCCGGTGAAAGCCAAGGAGCTGTACGCAGAGGACGCGGCGATGGACCATTTCGTCGTCGGCGACCCGGACCGGCCAGCCAATGGCATGCAGCGGTCCGGCAATGATCCGGAGGACGAAGAAAACGATGACGAAGTGGATCAGGACACAGTCCTGAAGGCGGGCGCGACGCCGCACGAGCCGGCGTTCGCTGATCTAACCTCGGCTTTGGCGCCGGAAATCGTGCAGTGGGTCGGCGAATCGCAGCGGGAAATCCGTCGCGGGTTGGGCAGCAACAACTGGGTGGTAAGCGGCGACCACACCGCGACAGGTAAACCGCTGCTGGCGAACGATACTCACCTGGAGTTGACACTTCCTCCAATCTGGTACGAGATGCACCTTACTGGTCCGGGCTGGAACGTGAAAGGGTTTACGCTGCCGGGTGCGCCGCTGGTCATTATTGGTCATAACGATCGCATTGCGTGGGGCTTCACCAACAACGGCGCGGATGTGCAGGACCTTTACATCGAGAAGTTCAATCCGGAAAAGCCGGACGAATATAAGGTTAACGGAAAATGGCAGAAGGCCGAGACCGTGGACGAGGTGATCCACGTGAAAGACGGGCCGGATGAACGTTTCCCTGTGGTACTCACCCGGCATGGGCCTGTAGTGCGCAGAGAGGGAGACACGGGCTATGCGCTGCGCTGGACGGCGACCGAGCCGGGTGGGCTCGCGAATACCTATAACCGGCTGGGCCGCGCGCGGAACTGGAAAGAGTTTCGCGAAATCATGAAGAACGTTTGGGGTCCGGCGCAGAACGCAGTATATGCCGACGTTGCCGGAAATATTGGATACCTGATGGCGGCGCGGGTTCCGGTGCGCAAAAAGGGCCACGGAGAAGTTCCCATGCCCGGCGCCACGGATGAATACGAATGGAAGGGCTATATTCCTTTTGAGCAGCTGCCGCAGGCGTTGAATCCAGAAGACGGACTGATTGTCACGGCGAATGCGCGCGTAGTTGGCCCGGATTACAAGCCGTTCCTGACGGATCAGTGGGAAGAGCCTTACCGCACCGCTCGAATCTGGGACCTGGTTCACGACAAGCACGACCTGCGGCCGGCCGACATGCTGAATGTGCAGGCCGACACGTACAGCTATCCGGACGTCTTCCTGGCCGAGCAACTCGCCCCTGCGGCTCAAATTTCCGCGCCGAAGGATCCGCGGACGCAAAAGTTGATCGCGATGGCAAAAGACTGGAACGGAATCGCCGATGCGGATTCAACGGTCGTCCCGTTTTTGGAAGGGACTCGGCGTTCCGCGCTGCGGATGATTCTGCAGCCGCTGTTGGGCGATAAGACCGTGCTTTACCAGTGGCGGAGCACTGCGTTTTTGCAGCGCGTGCTTACCGAGCGTCCGCCGACCTGGCTACCGGCGACGTACAAGACTTACGATGAGCTGTTAGTTGCAGCGGCGGACGACGCCGTCAAGCGCCTGGAACAGGATTCCGGGAGCGGACGGACCGAAGACTGGCAGTGGAAGCGGTTTGACTCGCTGGACATGCTGCACCCGCTGGGGCGAAACGGCTGGTTGAAGACGCTGTTCAGCATCACCGGGAAGCCGCAAGGCGGCACCAGCTTCAGCCCGCGAGCCGCAACCCGTCACCACGGGCCAGCGATGCGGATGGTGGCCAATGTGGGCGACTGGGACCACTCGCTCATGGTGATCCCGGGTGGCCAAAGCGGCCAGCCCGGCAGCAGTCATTACTCGGATCAATTTTCTTACTGGTACCGGGGAAAACCGGTGACGGCACCATTTAGCGATGCAGCTGAAGCCGCGGTTAGAAAGCATATGCTGACGTTGCAGCCTTGATTTAGATAGCCGGCGACAAAGCAATTGTTTCTGCCGTGAGGCGTGCCGTAGAATGCTGAAGTTGCCGTCAAATTGCTAAGCGAAAAAAAACTGAGTGAACACACCTGTGCCAAAAAAACCGGAACCGCAAAATAAGCCTGATTTCGAGCGGTCCCTCGCACGTCTGGAGGAAGTAGTGCACAAGCTGGAAAGCCCGCAACTTTCGCTGGACGAGTCCATGAAGCTGTTTGAAGAGGGCGTGGAACTTTCGCGCGAGTGCCAGAAGCAACTGGAAGAGGCCGAAGGCAAAGTGGAGATTCTGCTGAAAAAGGCGGACGGCAAGCTTTCGCCGGAGCCGTTCGAGCCGGAAGGCGAAAGCGAGTGATCCGGATCGCTGAAGTCGAGTCGCACGACGAAATGTTCTCTGCCCGATGAAGCTCCCGGCATTTTTCAACGAAGACCTGGAGATGGTTGACGCGGCACTGCAGCGGCTGCTGCCGACACCTGACACCCGTCCCGCCTCTATTCATGAGGCGATGCGTTACAGTGTTTTTGCCGGAGGCAAGCGGATTCGTCCGATTCTTTGCCTGGAGGCGGCCCGCATCTTCACGGCGGATGTGGCTCCTGCGCTGCATCCCGGATGCGCGATCGAGTTCATTCATACCTATTCCCTAATTCACGATGATTTGCCGGCGCTGGACAATGACGATCTGCGGCGCGGCAAACCGACCTGCCACAAGAAATTTGGCGACGCCATTGCCATCCTGGCTGGCGATGCACTGCTGACTCTCGCTTTCGAGACAATCGTTGGGGCTCCGGTTCATGCGGACCTGCGAACCAAGATGGTCACCGAGATTGCGACTTCAGCGGGCACGGTCAATGGCATGGTCGGCGGCCAGGTTGCGGACTTGGAGTCCGAAGGAAAGGGTGTCGGTCCCGAGATGCTCGAATATATTCATCGCTCGAAGACTGCGGCTTTGATTCGCGCTTCCGTGACCGCCGGAGCGATTTGTGCGGGAGCTTCCGATGTAGATGTCGCGAAGCTGCGCCGTTTCGGCGACACCATCGGCTGGGCGTTCCAGGTCACAGACGACATTCTCGATGTCGAGGAGTCGTCGGCCGCGCTTGGCAAAACCGCAGGCAAGGACATCGCGCAGCAGAAGGCGACCTATCCGGCCGTCTTCGGGCTGGAACGCTCGCATCAGATCGCGAACGAGCTCTCAACAAAAGCGATCGGCGAACTAGAAAGCTACGGAGCACGCGCGGCGCGACTGCGCGAAATTGCGCAGTTTCTGGTTGATCGCCGCGCCTGAAAAGTTCCCTCGCGCCTTCAGTGGATTCAACATGCTAAGCGGCAAAAACCGTACGCGTCTGGATGTGCTGATTCTGGAGCGAGGACTTGCGCCTTCGCGCGAAAAGGCGCAAGCGATGATTCTTGCCGGCGAAGTGCTGGTAAATGGTGCGAAAGCAAGTAAGGCCGGACAAGCGGTCGCCGTGGATGCGGAGCTCGTGATTCGCAGCCGCATGCAAAAATACGCCAGCCGGGGCGGCTTCAAACTGGAAGGGGCCGCGGAAGACTTCGCGATCGACGCGACCAGAAAGGTCTGCCTGGATCTGGGTTCGTCCAACGGCGGGTTCACGGACTACCTGCTTCAGCATGGAGCCGCGCGTGTATATGCCGTTGATGTGAATATTGATCAGCTCGACTGGAAATTGCAGCAGGATGTCCGCGTCAGTCGCATCAAGAAAAATGCCCGTGAGCTCGAAGCGCGAGATTTGCCGGAACTGGTAGGCATGGTGGTTGCTGACGTCTCGTTCATTTCCGTCACCAAGATACTTCCGGCAGCGGTTCCGCTGGCTTTACCTTCCGCCGATTTTCTCATTCTGATCAAGCCGCAATTTGAGTTGCAGCGTGAAGATATCGGGCCCGGCGGAATCATTTCCGACCCCCAATTGCACCAGAAGGCCATCGACACTGTGTGCGCTGCGGCTTCCGCTTCCGGCCTGCGCATCTTAGGGGTCAAACCCAGCAAACTCGCGGGAGCGGAGGGCAATCAGGAGTATTTTATGCACGCGCGGAAAAGTGAGTAAGGTAGAATCCCCACATTCACATGTCAGAGAAGCCCACGGCAAGCGTGAAAACCATCGCCATTTTTTCCCGGCCGCGCCGCGCCGACATCTCGGATATCGTGCGGCCGCTGCTGGATTGGCTGGCGAAACGGGGTATTCGCGGCACTTACGATACTGAGACCGCCGAGTCCCTGCGCAACGGCGAGGCCGGCAAGCCGCGCGATCAGCTGGCGCAGGAGTGTGATCTGATTTTGCTGCTGGGAGGCGACGGCACGCTGCTCGCGGCTGCGCGGGTGGCTGCGCCCCGTGGCATCCCGATTATTCCTATCAATCTGGGCAGTCTCGGATTCCTCACCAGTTTCACTCTTGATGAGCTCTATCCCGCTTTGGAAGAGACGCTGGCAGGTCATCTTGCCGCAAGCGAGCGAGTCATGCTGACGGCCGCGCTGATTCGCGAGGGAAAAGTTGTGGAGAGTCACCGCGTTCTCAACGAAGCGGTGATCACCAAAGGCGCGCTGGCCCGGATGATCGAGGTGGAACTCTCGATTGACGGCGATTTTGTGTGCCGTTACCGGGCAGACGGGCTGATTGTCGCGACGCCCACAGGATCAACGGCCTATTCCATGTCCGCTGGAGGCCCGATCGTGCATCCCGCGGTGCGGTCAATCATCATCACACCGATCTGCCCGCATACTTTGAGCGACCGGCCGATTGTGGTCCACGATGACTGCAATGTGGAAATGAAACTAAGAGGGCCTGCGGAATCGGTTTATCTGACGATTGATGGGCAAACGGGTATTTTGATGCAGTCGGACGATCGCGTTTCCCTGCTTCGGGCCGAAGAACGCTTGAAGTTGATTCAGCCGCACCGCAAATCGTATTACGGGATCCTGCGCAGCAAACTAAAATGGGGAGAAGCGTAGGAGTCAAATTGTCCTGCGCAGCGTCTTTGGCTACGCCAGCACGTCCCCGCGGAGCAGATCGCGGGCCGTTTCGCGACGCCGGATCACTCGCGCGTGCTTCCCTGTCACCATGATCTCTACCGGGCGGCGGCGAGCGTTGTAGTTTGAGGCTAGCGACATTCCGTAGGCTCCAGCCGACCAGACCGCCAAGACATCACCGGACGAAACGGGTTCAAGAGGCCAATCCCTCAGGAAGCAGTCGCCCGTTTCGCAGACCGGCCCGACGATGTCGGCCCTCTCGCTGGAATCTTTTGCTCCGCGGTCTCGTACGATGCGGGTGATGGGATGGATGGCGCTATAAAGGGCAGGACGCAGCAAATCGTTCATGCCGGCATCAACAACCACGAAGGACTTGTTGCGGTTGTTCTTGGTGTACAGGACCCGTGTCAGCAGAACGCCCGCTGGCGCGATGATCGTCCTTCCGGGTTCCAGCAAAAGATGAACGCCCAGCGGTTTGACGATGCGCGCCACCATTTGCGCGTAATCCTTGCGATCAGGCGGCCGCTGATCGGTGTAACGCACGCCGAGCCCGCCGCCAAAATCCAGGTACTTCAGGGATATCGCCAAGTCGCGGAGCTCACGAACGTAGCCCGCCAACCGATGCAGCGCCTGCTGAAATGGCTTGATGTCGGTGATTTGTGAGCCGATGTGCGCGCTCAGGCCGCGCCAACGAATCCGTTTGGATTCGCGATGTTTGACGTAAAGCGCACGCGCGGCCGCCCATTCTAGGCCAAACTTGTGCTCGCGATAGCCGGTAGAGATGTGCGGATGGCCACCGGCCTGCACGTCGGGATTCACTCGAATGGAAACGTTCGGTATCGGTGCGCCCAACTTCATCTGCTTGGCGGATTCTTCAAGCAATACGCCAAGCTCTGCCTCCGACTCGACATTGAACAGAAGCAGCCCGCGAGCACTTGCGGCCGAACTTCCGCGGTAACGCAGCGCCGCACGGATCTCTTCTCTGCTTTTGCCTACGCCCGAGAAGACAATCTTGTTGCCGGGGATTCCCAAATGGCCCAGATGCTCCAGCTCGCCGCCGGAGACGATGTCAAAACCGCTTCCCAGTCTTGCGAGATGCTTGAGAATCGAAAGATTTCCGTTGGACTTGACAGCAAAGCAGAGCGTGTGAGAAAGCGATCCGAGACCGCGGTCCAATTCGCGATAAGCAGAGGTAATCGCGGCGCCGCTGTAAACGTAAGCCGGGGTCGCATAGGAATCGGCGATCGCCCTTAGGGGAACGGCCTCGCAAAAAACCTCCCGGGCGTTTGTTCTGGGCGACTTTCGCCAGGCAAAGTGCGGGGTGAACTCCGCTGGGTCCACGAAGCGCAGAGGTTGGCCGGGTGCCGCAGTCGGAGCGCTCATCGGACTTTGATCACCACCAGCGTACGATCGTCGGAGAGTGGAGCGCTCTGGGCGAACCAGTCCACCTCGCGCAGAATCAGATCCGACAGTTCCGTTGCGCTCAGTTCGTGATGATTCTCAACGAGCTTGCGCAAGCGCTCGGTGCCGAAAAACTGTCCCTCGCTGTTCATGGTTTCCGCGATTCCGTCGGAATGAAAGATCACGATGTCGCCCACTTCGAGCGTGACACTCCATTCGTCGTAACTGGTTTCTTCGAAAATGCCTAGCGGAAAACCGGTGAGCTCGACTTTTCCACAGCGGCCATCCTTGTAGAGCAGCGGCTGCGATTGCCCGGCGTTGGCCACGCGAAATTTGCGGCGCCCTTTCTGCCATGTCGCAAAACACGCGGTCATGAAGCGCCCTTCAATGCGCCGCTCGCCGACCAATTGGTTCATCTGGCGCAGCATTTCGGCAGGCTGCAATTTTTGCGGAGCAAGGCTACGCATGATACCGATCGCCACGGCGCCGTAGAGAGCCGCTGCGGTGCCCTTTCCGCTGACGTCAGCCAGAGCGATGCCGATCTGCTGCGGGCCGTAGCGCAGGAATTCGTACAAGTCACCGCAAACTTCGCGAGCGGAGATGTAGCGGGCCGCCATGTCCAGATCGAAATCCTCGGAAGGCACAGGCCGGAGCAGAGCGCCTTGGATGCGCTTCGCGGCGTGCAAATCGCGCTCCAGCCGCGCTTCGTCGCGCGCGACCTTTTCGTAAAGCCTGGCGTTCTCGAGGGAAACTGCGAGATTCGATGCCAGTATAGAAAGTGTTTGCACGTGCTCCGCGTTGAAGCCGTTCAATTGCGCGCTCTCCAGATCGAGCACGCCGATGATTTTTCCCTTGTGCAACATCGGAATCGCCAGCTCCGAGCGCGTTTCGGGATTCACCATCAGATAGCGCGGATCGGTCGAAACGTCAGGCACCAAAACTGGCTCGCGTAGCGTTGCCGCGGCCCCGACGATGCCCTCGCTTGCAGCAACGCGGAGCTTGCCTTGGACGCGCTGTCCATGCTTCACGTCCAGCCGGTGGCGGAAAACTTTTTGCTCTTGGTCATACAACAAGATGCTGAGGATCTGGTACTCAATGACGCGACGAACCTGTTCTGCGGCACGGCGTAGCAGTTCTTCGACATCCAGAATCGAGCTCATTTCGCGGCTGACTTCGTTCAACAGCAGCAGCGTGTCCGCCTGTGAGCGAACGCGCTCAAAAAGGCGCGCGTTCTCGATGGCAACGGCCAGGCGACTGCCAAGCATCGTTAGAATGTTTTGCTGGTCGGGCGTGAAATAGTCGGGATGGTTGCTCTGAATATCGAGCACACCGATGCAGGCGCCCTGAATCATCAACGGCACGGCCAATTCGGAACGCACGCTGTCGATCGCGTTGATGTAGCGCGAATCTTTCGAAACGTCGCTGACCCGGACGGGATGACCCGTGGCCGCCGCGGTACCCGTTATGCCCTGGCCGACGGGAATGCGAAGGTTGTCCGCCAAATCGCGCGGATAACCGATCGCAAAACGATGCCGGAGCGCCGCGCCACCGTCTTCCATTAGCAGAACCCCAAAAATCTCGTAATCAATGTGCTTTTTGATGAGTGCCGCTGTACGGGCCAGAACTTCGTCCAAGTCCAGCGAGGCGTTCACTTCCTTGCCGATTTCGGCCAGCGTCGCCAGCACTTCGGCGGAAACTTCGCTCGAAGGAATCGCGAATTTTGCTTGAGCGGTGGAGTCGACTGGGTTCATTTCTGTTCTTATTATAACAGCCCAATCTCGCATCGCCGTTGACTGCTGCCGTTAGCGTTTTCAGTGGCTTCCATCCGGAAGCGAGAGCACAGCAACTTCGGCAAGATTGCGGTAACGTTCCGAGTAGTCCAGTCCGTAGCCCACCACGAACTCATTGGGAATAGGGAACCCGACGTAGTCCGCTTTGACCCCCGTGCGGCGCCTCTCCACTTTGTCCAGCAAAACCGCTACGCGCAAATGTTTCGGCTTCCGTTGCTCCAAAATACGCAGGAGGTAACGAAGGGTGAGGCCGGTATCGAGAATGTCTTCGACGACGATCACCGTTTTGCCTTCAATGCTGGCGTCGAGATCTTTATTTAACTTCACCTGGCCGGAAGATTTGGAGTCTTTGCCGTAGCTGGAGACGGCAATGAAATCGAACGTCACTTCGCCCGGGATCTGTCGCGCCAGGTCGGAAAGAAACATCACGGCGCCCTTCAGGACGCCAACCAGGAGCAAAGGCTCGCTAGGAAAGTCGCGGCGAATCTGTTTAGCAATTTTCCGTATGCGTTTTTGAATCCGCGAGCCAGAAATCAGCGTCTTCACCTGCTCGCCGTGGGTCGCGCCGGGATTCTTTGGGCCTTTTTTTTGGACTGCTCTGGCCATTTGCGTCCCCTGAATCGTTTATCGCAGGGCGTGACTCTATCCCAGGCAGTGGCGCGGGGCAAGCAGACTACGACGGCGAACGCCAGTTCAGTCAATCCAATCCGCAATGAAAATATTTGTTTCGTGCGGTTCCTTGCCGTTTCGATTGGAGGCCCAAACTAACCGCTTGCCATCCGAACTAAACATTGGAAATCCGTCAAAGTCCGGATGGTAAGTGACCCGTTCCTGAGCGCTGCCGTTTTCGTTGATGATGTAGAGGTCAAAGTCTCGCCCGTTTTTCGGATCGGCTTGGTTGGAAGCGAAAATGATGCGCTTGCCGTCGGGCAGCCAGTATGGCGCAAAGTTCGCCGAGCCATTGCGCGTGACCTGGTGTTTATTGCTGCCGTCGGCGTTCATCACCCAGATTTCCAGATTGCCAGGGCGGATCAGCCCTTTGGCAAGCAAGTCTTTGTAGTCGGTGACCGCCTCCGGCGTTTTGGGGTGCTCCGCGCGATACACGATCTTCTTGCCGTCGTAGGACCAGAATGGCCCGCCGTCGTAACCGAGCTCGTTCGTCAACTGCTTCACATTTTTGCCGTCAGCGTCCATGGTGTAGATGTCCAGGTCACCGTGACGTGTGGACGTGAAAACAATGTGTTTTCCGTCGCGGGTGATCGTAGCTTCCGCGTTGTAGCCGGGAGCGTCCGTAAGTAGCTTCAGATCACTGCCGTCCGGCTTGGCTGTGTAGATGCGGTAGGTATCGTAGATCGGCCAGACATAGCCATGCGAATAGTCGGGTTTGGGAGGGCAGTCAGGACTCGCGGCATGAGTCGAAGAGAAAAGAACTCGGTCGCCCCCAGGAAAGAAATAGCCGCAAGTTGTCCTGCCCTTTCCGGAGCTCAACAACTTTGCAGTGGCTGGCTGGCCGTCCGGCGAATCCACCGGGATCGAATAGATCTGATCGCAGGGAACGCCACTCCCCTGATGCTGGAAAATAAGCTCCTGGTCGTCGGACGAGAAATAGGCTTCGGCATTTTGCCCACCGAACGTTAGTTGGCGAACGTTCTTCAGGTGTTTCTGTTCCTCCGGCGCAAGAATCGCAGCCGCAGCAGATTCTTGCGAGGGTAACGCAGCCGTGCTCCCGCGAGACACAATAAATCCTAAAGTGCAAACCAGGCTGACTCCCGTCAAAGTCACAGCGAACTTGCTTCGCATTCGTCGGAGCCTACTTTCTTGTTCAACAGAACCACGATCAAAAATAGTATCAAAGCGGACGCTTGCAGGAAGTTGCGGCGGGCCCTGCCGCGCGATCGAATCCGAAACTCCGGCTCAGGTATACTTTTCCCCAGTTATGATCCTTGAGGCGGCCAAGAGCGTCCTGCTCATCGTGAGCGCGCTGTTTCCCATTGTGAATCCGATTGGCGGAAGTCCAGTGTTTCTATTGCTGACTCCAGATTATTCGACAGCATCGCGCAAACTGCTGGCCCGCCGTGTGGCCATCAACAGCTTCATTCTGCTGATTGTCTCGGTCCTGGTCGGCACTCATATCCTGTCGTTCTTCGGTATTTCGCTGCCGGTAGTGCAGGTCGGCGGTGGCTTGATTGTCGTTTCGACGGGCTGGGTCATGCTCACACGCAGCGATCAGGTGGATCGCAACCAGGCGCACCAAGGCGTTACGCCGCAAGACATCTTGCGCAACGCCTTCTATCCACTTACTTTGCCTTTGACCGTCGGTCCCGGTTCGATCTCAGTCGCGATCACTCTCGGCGCGAACGAGCCGCGGCATCTCGGAGCCAACATCGTGGCGATCGTGGCGGCCGCCACCGGCTCCGCAGTCGTGGCTGTTTCCATTTATCTCTGTTACGCCTACGCGGATCGTTTGGCCGCCGCCGTCGGGCCAAGCGGAATGAACGTCATCCTGCGGCTTTCGGCGTTCCTTTTGGTCTGCATTGGCGTACAGATCTTCTGGAACGGCCTGAGCGCATTGATCAAGTCGCTCTAGAGCTGCCTGCGGCTAACGCTTTTGTGTTTTCACCGGATCGGGCGGACGCGCCGGCAGCTTCTTTGGATTGGCTTCCAGCGCTTTCATGACTTCCTCGATGCCGCGTTCGAGCTGCGGATCCTTCCCGGCGATCACCGAAGCCGCATCGTTTTCGACCACGATGTCAGGATCCACGCCGTGGCCTTCGATCACGTATTTCCCGTCCACCGAAGCCGTCGCAAACTCGGGAACAAACGCCACGCCGCCATCGAGCAGGCGGCCACGTCCGGAAATACCAACCACGCCGCCCCAGGTGCGCTTTCCGATCAACGGACCCATCCCTGATTGGTGGAACATGTACGGGAAAATGTCGCCGTCGGAAGCGGACGTTTCGTTGATCAGGCACACTTTGGGTCCGTAAAACGTCATCGCGGGATACGTGCCGGTGAATTCCGAAGTGCGCCCGAATTCCGTGCCCAGCAATTCGCGGTGCAAGCGTTGAATTAACATCTGCGAAATATTTCCGCCACCATTGCCACGCACATCCACTACCAAGGCTTCCTTACGAATCTGCGGATAGTAGTATTTGATGAACTCGCGAATGCCGCTGGCGCCCATGTCCGGGATGTGGATGTAACCTACGCGGCCGTTGGTCGCCTTCGCCACGGCTTCCCGATTGCGCCCAACCCATTCGAGATAGATCAAGTTGCGTTCAGTGGTGATCGGCTTGTAGCTGACCAGGCGAGCGCCCTCGGTTGCGGGTTTGGAGTTCAACGTCAGCTGAACGGTGCGGTTGGCTTTGTTGAGCAACAACTGGTAGGGATTCTTGGACGCCGTCAGATCTTCCCCGTCAATTCCCAGGATGTAGTCGCCTTCGTGCGCATCCACTCCAACTTCCGTGAGCGGGGAGCGATACAGCTCTTCCTCATTTTGGCCGCGATAAATCTTGGCGATGCGATATCGCCCCGCAGCATGATCCAACTCGAAACGTGCGCCGGCCAATGCGACCTGTGGCCGATTCGGCACCGTGTAGTCGCCTCCTTCAATATAGGAATGCGACGTGCTCAGCTCGGATACCATTTCCCCCAAAACGTAGTTCAGGTCCGAGCGATGTGCGACAAACGGCACCAGCGTGCTGTATTGCTGGCGCAATCCTTCCCAATCGTAACCATGCATGTTTTTCACATAGAAGAAATCGCGGTAGCGCCGCCACACCTCGTTGAAGATCTCCACCCACTCCTGCTTGGGTACCCGGTCCACCATTAGGCCCGCAGTCGAGATGTTTTTCGGATTGGATTTGCCATCGGGTTTGACCTCATACAGCCTGAAGTCGTGTTCGAATCGCACCAGCACTTTTTTGCCGTCATCGGAAACATAGAAACCCTGCAGATTCTCGGCGAGGGTTGTTTCTTTCCGATCTTTCAGCGAGAAAAGCTGCAGCGCCGCCTGCGGATGCGAGTCGCGCCCGTAGAACGGAGTGCCGGCCTTGCCGTAAATCAAAAACTCCTTGGTCGCCGCCAGGCCTTGATAGTTGTCGGACTCAATAGGAACGCGAGTCGCGCGATCCGCCAGCCCGTCGAAATCAATCTTGATGTATTCCTTTTTCTTTTCTTCTTTCTTTTCGGCTTTCTCGTCTTTTTTCTCAGCGTCGTCCGGCTTGGCCTTATCTGATTCTTTGCCGACGGTCACCTCGTCGCTTTCCGGCGGGAACGGATTCTTCACGGCCTTGCGGAGTGCCAGCCCGAAAATCCCCGCCGAGCGGTCGGTCGCGTAGTCGAACTCCACCTGGCTGAGCGCCGGCTGGAAATCATGCACGGCGGTGTAATACAGGTAGTTCCCTTCGGGGTCCCATGCCGGATCACCGGACGTAAACAAGTCGCTGGTCACCCGATGCAGCTGCGCACCGGCCACGCTCCAGATGTAGAGCGAACGAAAGGTGTTGGGGTTGGCGAGCGTAAACGCAAGGTGCCCGCCGTCGGCGGACCACACGTAGTCACGTAGGTTGCCATCCGGATCGTGCGCCACTTCGGCAACCTTCTTGTCTTCCAGGTTCAAGACCAACAGGTTTCCGTCTTTGTCGGCGAATGCTAGACGCTTTCCATCCGGCGCCCATTCGGCGGCGTACAACATCGCGTGAAAGCCATGCGTCAACTGTTCCGGCTTGCCGGAACCGTCCTGATTGACGACATAAACTTCGTCCTCGCCGTCGAGATCGGAAATGAATGCGATCTTGGCGCCGTCCGGCGACCAACGCCCGAACTTGTCGTGCGCGTTGGAAGAATTGGTTAGATTGCGAGTCGGCCCTTTTTCGATTGGCGCGGTGAAAATATCCCCGCGCGCCGAGAAGACAGCCCGTTCCCCCTTCGGGCTTAGCCCGTAGTCTTCAACCTGTCCCGCCGCCGAAACCCGGGAGGGCCGGGACGCTACGCCGTCATCCGGTACTTCGATCGAAATGTGCCGCGACTGCCCGGCTGCAATGTCGTAAATATTCAGTTCACCGTCGGACTCATACACAATCTGATTCTTATGGTCCGTGCTGGGCCAGCGCAGGTCCCATTTCGTGCTGTGCGTCAATGCGTCCGTCTTCTTGCTAGACGGATCGTAGGAATAGAGATTCAGGGTACCGTCGGCATCCGATGAATAAAAGATTTTTGCTCCGACCCACATCGGGTCGCGATGGCTTCGCAGGCCTTCCGTAATTTTTTCCGCGGTGTGCGACTTGACGTCGAAGACGTAAAGCTGCTGGGCCCAGCCTCCCTCGTAGCGCTTCCAGGTGCGGAAATCACGAAACAGCGGTGAGTACACTACTTTGCTGGCGTCCGGCGAGAGGTCGCCCGCACCGCATTTAGGCATGGGCAGGGCTTCCGGCAGTCCGCCTGCCACGGGAACCGCGTACAGCCGGCTGTCGCCCAGATCGAAGTATTCGCGGCCGGAACGGAAGAGCACCGACTTGCCGTCTGGGGTCCATCCGTACACTTGGTTGTCATATCCCCAACGCGGCGTCAGCGGCCCGCGCGCGGGATAGAACGTGAGCTGCCGTGGCACGCCGCCCGTTGCGGGGATCACGTACACCTGCTCGTCACCGTCGTACTGGCCTGTAAACGCGATCCAGTTGCCATCCGGTGAGAACTTCGCAAAGAGTTCGAGTCCCGGGTGCGACGTCAGCCGCGTCGCCAGCCCGCCGGAAGTTAACGCCGTCCAAAGGTCGCCGCCGTAGGTAAACACGACCTTGTCGCCGTGTATGTCGGGATAGCGCAGCAGTTTGGTTTGCGTCATTCCGGGTATAGCCGCACAGAGGCAAAGCGCGATGCTGCAACCAATCACGACCAAGTTCCTTGTACGCATGGGTCCTTTCAGGCAGGCCTTACAGCTCCGCCATCTTGGAAATAACCGCAGAAGTTTTTGGAGGCGGGAATTGTATAACAGAACGCCGCAGTCTGAGTCCTGTGCGACCGAATGCGGTGTTCCTGCGCAATGTTGCAGTCCGTGTAGAATAGAAAACACCTCCGCATGGCCGAAATCACTACACTTCGCGAAGCGGTCGCCGCCCTCCTGCGCGATGGGGATTTCGTTGCAATGGAAGGGTTCACTCATCTCATTCCTTTCGCGGCCGGTCACGAAGTCATCCGCCAGAACAAAAGGAATTTAACGCTGGTGCGCCTGACGCCGGACGTAATCTACGATCAGCTCATCGGCGCGGGCTGCGCCAGAAAACTGATTTTCTCCTGGGGTGGAAATCCCGGCGTCGGTTCCCTGCACCGTCTCCGTGATGCTGTCGAACGCGACTGGCCGGCTGCGCTGGAGATCCAGGAACACGGCCACGGCGACCTCTCCAACGCGTATGTCGCTGGGGCGGCCAGTTTGCCATTTGCAGTCTTGCGCGCTTACGTCGGCTCCGATCTGCCCAAGTACAACGAGCAAATAAAATTCGTCCAGTGCCCTTTCACGGGTGAAACGCTGGCGGCGGTCCCCGCGATTCGTCCAGACCTGACTGTGATTCACGCGCAAAAGGCGGATCGCAGGGGCAACGTCCTTCTCTGGGGGATCCTTGGCGTGCAAAAAGAAGCCGTACTCGCCGCAAAGAAATCGATCATCACGGTGGAAGAAATCGTTGCCGACCTTAGCGCTCCCCCGAACGCCTGCATCCTGCCAAGTTGGGCCGTTTCCGCGGTCTGCCATGTGCCAGGAGGCGCGTCGCCTTCCTACGCTCATGGCTACTACGAGCGCGACAACCGCTTCTATCAGGCCTGGGACGCCATCTCTCGCGAACGCGAAACGTTCCAGCACTGGATCAAGATGCACATCCTCGACACCGAGGATTTTCCAGCTTTTCGCCGCGTGCTCGCCGAATCTAAAGCGGCCGGTATGACGGAGGCCAAATAAAATACAATGACTACGCCGGCCGCCTACAGCACCAACGAAATCATGACCATCGCCGCCGCCCGCCTGCTCAAAAACGGAGCGGTCTGCTTCGTCGGGATCGGCATTCCTTCGACAGCGGCAAATCTGGCTCGCCTGACCCACGCGCCGGACATTGTACTGATCTATGAGTCCGGTCCTATCGGCGCCAAACCACCGGTGTTGCCGCTGTCGATCGGCGACGGCAATCTTGCCGAGACTGCGGACACTGTGGTTTCCACGCCGGAGATTTTTCGCTACTGGCTGCAGGGCGGACGGGTTGACGTTGGTTTTCTGGGCGCGGCGCAGATCGACCGGTTCGCCAACATCAACACCACCGTCATCGGCGACTACCGCAAGCCGACCACACGCCTTCCTGGCGCGGGCGGCGCACCGGAAATCGCCAGTTGTGCCGGTGAAGTAATCCTAGTTTTGAAACAGTCGGCGCGAGCGTTCGTCAAAAAGCTCGATTTCGTCACATCCGTGGGCCATGGCGATGGCGGCGACGCTCGCAATCGGCTTGGCCTTCCGGGAAAAGGCCCCGTCGCCGTAGTCACCGATCTATGCTTGATGGAACCAGATCCGAGATCCAAGGAGCTGACCGTCACCCAACTGCATCCCGGCATCACCAAAGATCAAGTCGCGAAGGCCACAGGCTGGGAAATTCGCGTTGCGCCCGAATTTCGCGAAACCCCGCCGCCTACCACCCGCGAATTGGAAGCGCTCCGCGAGCTGGAACGCCGCACCAAATTGGCTCACGGCGCGGTCACGGCGGCATAGTATGAGGCCCGTATTCCTCTGCGACGCAATTCGCACTCCTATCGGACGCTACGCTGGCGCGTTATCCGCCGTGCGCACAGACGACCTCGCCGCGGTTCCCCTGCGCGAACTCGTTCGTCGCAACGCGAAAGTGGACTGGGACCAGCTGGATGAAGTCGTTCTTGGCTGCGCCAATCAGGCTGGAGAAGACAACCGGAACGTCGCGCGCATGGCTTTGCTGCTCGCGGGACTTCCGCCGTCGATTTCTGGCATGACGGTCAACCGTCTTTGCGCTTCGGGCATGGAAGCGATTGGCACTGCCGCGCGGGCCATCGCTGCCGGTGAAATGGAATTCGTTGTTGCCGGGGGCGTCGAATCTATGTCCCGGGCTCCGTTCGTCATGGGCAAAGCCGACTCCGCTTTCTGCCGCTCCGCGGAAATCCATGACACGACCATCGGCTGGCGGTTCATCAATCCGCTGATGAAACAGCAATACGGCGTTGACTCCATGCCCGAAACCGGGGAAAACGTCGCAGCCGATTTCGCGGTGTCCCGCGAAGACCAGGACGCATTCGCTTTGCGCAGCCAGCAGCGTGCCGCACAGGGCCAGAGCAGCGGCTACTTCGCTGAAGAGATTGTCCCCGTCGAAATTTCCGGCAAGAAAGGCCCAGTGATCGTTGCGACCGACGAACACCCTCGCCCGGACGCGACGATCGAAGCGCTCGCAAGACTGAAGCCCGCGTTCCGCGCGGCCGGTACGGTAACGGCAGGCAACGCTTCCGGCGTGAACGACGGAGCTGCCGGTCTAATCGTCGCATCTGAACAGGCAGTGAAGCGCCACGGCCTGACTCCCCGCGCACGCGTCTTGGGCATGGCCGCAGCCGGCGTTCCACCGCGCATCATGGGTATCGGGCCGGTGCCGTCTACAAAAAAAATTCTTGCCCGTCTAAAGCTTTCTATCCGCGATTTCGACGTGATCGAGCTGAACGAGGCATTTGCCAGTCAGGCGCTGGCTTGCCTCCGCCAACTGGAAATCGCCGATGACGCGCCCCACGTAAATCCCAACGGCGGGGCCATTGCCCTTGGACACCCGCTGGGCATGAGCGGCGCGCGTCTTGTCCTTACGGCCGTTCATCAGTTACAAAGAATGCGTCAGCAGCGAGCGCTCGCCACCATGTGCGTTGGTGTAGGTCAAGGCGTGTCTCTCGCCGTCGAACGTGTCTGACGCCGTTTTCTGACCGAAGTCCTGGGTGCGGTTGCGGCTGCAGTTCCCAATGACTGCGGAATTTCTCACTCGGCCCCGACAAATAACGACTAAAATCCAAGGCAGCCAACGGGCCGGAGGTGAAGCATGGACTATTCTCCAAGCGAACGATTGAGCACTCCTCTGATTCGCGAAAATGGCAGACATCGCCGCGCTTCCTGGGAAGAAGCGCTCGAAACCGCCGCCAATGGTATCGGCGGCGAAGTCAGTCGGCGTGGGCCGCACACCTTCGGTATGTTCAGTTGTTCGAAGACGACAAACGAACTCAACTACGTCGCGCAAAAGTTCGTGCGCACGGTCATCGGCTGCAACAACATTGACAGCTGCAACCGCACTTGACACGCGCCAAGCGTCGTCGGTCTGGCGACGGTCTTTGGAGCCGGGGGCGGCACGAGTTCCTATCGCGAAGTCGAGGAAGCGGATGTGGTTCTGCTGTGGGGATCAAACGCCCGGGAAACGCATCCGATCTATTTCCACCACGTACTGAAAGGAATTCGCCACGGCGCCCAGCTTTTTGTGATCGATCCGCGACGTACCAGCTCCGCCCAATGGGCCGATTTGTGGATGGGACTTGACGTTGGCTCCGATATTTCGCTGGCCAACGCCGTGGGCCGCGAGATCATCGCCGCTGGGCTTGCCAACACCCAGTTCATCGAACGTGCAACGAGCCATTTCGCTGAATACAAAGCCCACGTTGAGCCGTTTACCCTGGACCGCGCGGAACGCGATACCCAGGTCCCGGCCGAATCGATTCGCCAACTTGCTCACGCCTACGCGAAGGCTGGGCGCGCCCAGCTTTGCTGGACCCTCGGCATCACCGAGCACCACAACGCGGTGGACAACGTCCTGGCGCTGATCAACCTCGCGCTACTCACCGGCCACGTCGGGCGTTACGGCAGCGGAATCAATCCCTTGCGCGGACAGAATAACGTCCAGGGCGGCGGCGACATGGGAGCGCTACCCGACCGGCTGCCCGGATTTCAACACATCGAAAACGAAGAACTGCGGGCCAAATTTGAAACAGCGTGGGGCTGCAAGCTGGATCCCAAACGTGGCTGGCACATCAGCGGGATGTTCCAGGCGATGCAGCGCGGCGAATTCACCGCTTTATACGTGCTCGGCGAAAACCCCGCCGACTCCGAAGCCGATCGTGAACACGCTATGAAGCTCCTGCGTGGCCTGAAGTTTCTGGTGGCGCAGGACCTCTTCTACACCAACACCGCTCGCCTCGCCGACGTGGTGCTGCCCGCCGCCGCAGGTTGGTGCGAGAGTGAAGGCACGGTTACCAGCAGCGAACGAAGGGTGCAACGCGTGCGCCGCGCTGTTCCTCTGCCGGCGGGAGTGCGTGACGACATGCAAATTCTCTTCGACCTCGCGCGACTTCTCGGCCACGATTGGGGCCAGCCCTGTTCCGAAAACATCTGGAACGAACTGCGTCAGCTAAGCCCGATGCACGCGGGCATGAGCTACGCGCGCCTGGAAAAACTGGGCGGAATTCAATGGCCCTGTTACGACGAATCGCATCCCGGCGAAATGTTTCTGCATGGCCGCCTGTGGAACGAACCGCTGATCGGGCCGCGCGCACCGTTTAGCTGCGTCGAATTTGAGCCGCCGGTGGATCAGCTCGATTCCGATTTCCCCATCCGTCTCACCACGGGCCGCCGCCTAGATTCTTACAACACCGGCGTGCAGACGAACCGCTTTTCTTCGCCGCTGCGCCGCGACGAGGCCATTGATCTCTCGCCTGAAGATTTTGCCCGTTATCGGCTGCGCGAAGGCGAACGTGTTCTCGTCAGCTCCCGCCGCGGCTCAGTCGTTGCACCGGTGCGTCTTGATCCCGGGCTTCGCCCGGGGCTGGCCTTTCTTTCCGTGCACTTTCACGATCAGGTTGCGACCAACACACTGACAATCGAAGCCGTTGACCCCAAGTCCGGAACTTCGGAGTTCAAAGCCACCGCGATTCGCATTGAGAAATACCAAGAGGCCTGAGTGGACCTTCATCTGACATCCGACCGCGCTAGCGATGCTGAACGGTCTGCAATTGATGGTGAGTTGAGAAGCGAGCTTCAAGCCGAAGCTGGCGCGCTTCGCAGCCGCGGAACTGAAGACCATGTCGCAGTTCGCAGGCTAGTGCCGCGAGACAAGCTCCTCGCCATCTTGCATGCTGTTCAATCCAGCATTGGCTGGATCAGCCCCGGCGCCATTAACCACATTGCCGTTCGCATGAACCTTCCGCCCGCGGAAATCTATGGGGTGGCATCGTTTTATGGAATGTTTTCCACCTCGCCCCAGCCGCCCATCGTCGCTCATATCTGCGACGACGTCGCTTGCATGGCGGCTGGTTCTGCCGACCTTTCTTCTCAGGTGGAACAACGTATCGGACGGGCGGGACAGCCTTTGCTCGACGGTTGCGTAACCTGGCGCCGCAGTTCTTGCCTCGGGCTGTGCGAGCGCGCACCAGCGGCACTAATCACGCGGGCAGGCGAAACCCCTTCGGCCTCCGTTCTTGCCCCGGCGACAGTGGAGTCCATTAGGCTGAAACTTAGCGCGCCGGCACGCGCGGAACTTGCCACCGACTCTGATCCTGCAGATCCAAAATCCGCAGTGCCCCAGTCTGGCAGCGCACAACTCCGTCTCCTTCGCCGGGTCGGCGCGGCCAATGCGTCCAGCCTCGCCGACTATCGCCGTCTTGACGGCTACGCAGCTCTGGCTAAAGCAATTCAAATCGGCCCCGAAGCGATCGTCCACGAAGTCATCGAATCCAAGCTGCTTGGCCGTGGCGGCGCCGCCTTCCCTACCGGCAAGAAATGGGAAGCGTTGCTTTTCCAGCGGAGCGAAGGCGGCACGCATTATCTGATCTGCAATGCCGATGAATCTGAGCCCGGCACGTTCAAAGATCGCGTCATTTTGCAAAGCGATCCGTTCGCTGTCCTGGAAGGGATGACGATAGCGGCCATCGCAGTCGGCGCTGAAAAAGGCTTCATCTATCTGCGGGGAGAGTATCCCCAGGCCGCGCTGCGCGTTACGCAAGCAATCAAAATCGCTCGCTCAAATAACTTGCTCGGAGACAATATCCTGGGCTCGCCGCATCGCTTCGACGTCGAACTGCGGCGCGGCGCGGGAGCCTACATCTGCGGCGAAGAAACCGCTCTTTTCAACTCCATCGAAGGCTACCGAGGCGAGCCGCGCAACAAGCCGCCGTTTCCCACCCAATCCGGGCTTTTCCGAAAACCTACCGTGGTCAATAACGTCGAAACACTGATTAACATTCCGGAGATTATCCTTGGCGGCGGCACGGCTTACGCCAGGATCGGGACTCCCTCGTCCAGCGGCTATCGCCTGTTCTGCATTTCAGGCCACGTGGCCAGGTCCGGCGTGTACGAAGTTCCCTTCGGCGTCACATTGCGCGGGCTTATCGAAATGGCGGGCGGAGTCTCAGGAACCAAGAAGCTGCAAGCCGTTTTGCTCGGGGGTGCCGCCGGTACCTTTCTTTCGCCCGCGGAGCTCGACACTCCCCTTACTTTCGAAGGGACACGCGCGATCGGAGCCACGCTGGGCTCCGGCGCGGTCGTGCTGTTTGACGACTCGATGGATCTGCGGCAAATCCTTCTGCGCATCACGGAATTCTTTCGCGAGGAGACCTGCGGGCAGTGTGTCCCGTGCCGCATCGGCACTTTACGCCAGGAAGAGCTTCTGCACCGTCTCGCGGCTGGACGTCCAGTCGGCTCGCTGGACCAAGAACAAATGCTGCTACAGGAAATCGCGCAGGCCATGCGCGACTCTTCGATCTGTGGACTCGGTCAAACCGCCTCCAGCGCCGTGCTGTCTGCGATCGACCGATGGAGCCTCTTTTCATGAGCCAGCCCAACGAAGCACCCGTTTTTTCCATACCGGTTCCGCGCGGGCCAATTCCGCGCAGACCGCCTGAACCGGATCGCCGCCAGATCGAACTCCAAGTCGACGCAAAGAGCGTCACGGTTCCAGAGGGCTCCAGGATTCTCGATGTCGCCCGCACCCTGGGGATCGAAATCCCGACGTTATGCTTCCTCGAAAACCTTACTCCGGTTAATGTTTGCCGCATCTGCGTGGTCGAACTCGAAGGCTCGCGCGTTCTCGTCCCAGCCTGCTCGCGCAAAGCCGAACCAGGCATGGTCATTCGAACCGATTCTGAGCGCGTGCGCCTTAGCCGTCGCTTGATTCTCGAATTTCTCGCTTCCTCCGTGGACCTTTCCACCGCCCCGGAAATGCAAAGATATCTGCGTGACTACGGCGCGACTCCGGAACGCTTCGGTCCGGCCTCGACCGATGCCCTTCAGCTGGCAAAAATCGACAACGATCTTTACGTCCGCGACTACGCCAAATGCGTCCTCTGCTACAAGTGCGTCGAAGCCTGCGGGTTGGACGCGCAAAACACCTTCGCCATCGCCGTCGCGGGTCGCGGCTTCTCCGCTCGTATCTCCACGGAATACGACGTCGCGCTTCCCGATTCAGCCTGCGTCTATTGCGGAAATTGCATCGGCGTTTGTCCCACTGGCGCGCTGATGTTCAAGTCCGAGTACGATATGCGCACCGCTGGGACCTGGGACGAAACTCGGCAAACCGCCACCGACACCATCTGCCCGTACTGTGGCGTTGGCTGCACGCTCACCGTTCATGCCCAGGATGGCAAGATTGTCCGCGTCAGTTCGCCCCTCGATCAATCCGTCACCCAGGGCCATCTGTGCGTTAAAGGGCGCTTTGGCTGGCAATTCGTGCAGATCAGCACCCAAGGCCCGGGCGCCGAGCCCCCGACGGAACAGAAATAACGCTGACTCTTAGTCCTGCTCAGAACCGATTGAGGTATGCAACGTTTTCAGCAGCCGTGCTATGGTCAATGGCACTCTTCTGCACATCTTCCTACCTAACTCTGGTCGATAGAAATTCCTTCAACGGGCTAACCTCTATATTTTCTGGTGGTTACAACGCGAATCCAAAATGCTGAGTTTTTCACGCGCTTTGGGCTCAATGTTGCACCATCCCGCAGCCTAAATTCTCGAACCCTCTCGGTGTAGTTCGGGGAAGTCGCGTCTACCCGGCGGGAAGAAAGTCTAAGAGGCGAGTATGAAGATCGTTCGATTTGCGGTATGGGTTGTCCTCTTTCTCACTCTCCCTGGCGTTTTCCTGGGCCGCGCCATGGCCGACAACTGCACCGGCAACTGCGGTACCAGTGGCGCGAATGGTGTTGTTGGGCTTTCGCCGACGGGGAACTCCAGCTATCAATGGGTTTCTACCAATGGCGGCATCTCTGGGGTTGGCGGCATTCCGGTTGGCTCCTTGCAGGGTAATGAAACCAATGGCTCAACCTTTGCCACGAGCACATTTACCGTGGCCGGCGGCGCAACCCTTAATTTCTATTTCGATTTCGTAACGTCGGACGGCTCTGGCTTTCCGGATTACGCCTGGGCTGAGTTGTTTAACGGCAATGGCACTCCTAACACTCTGCTGTTCACCGCTCAGACCGAACCCAGCGGTCCGATCGTGCCCGCTCCTGGTCTGCAAGCACCCGCGGCTGGCGTGACGTTGACTCCGTCCAGCGTTTTGATCACTCCGAATGCAACGACTTGGTCGCCCCTAGGCGGGTCGTCTGGCGCATGCTGGGCTGCAGGTTGTGGCAACACCGGCTGGGTCGACTCCAATTTCGTTATCCCCACCGCTGGAACCTATTACCTCGAGGTTGGCGTGGTAAACGCAAATGACGAGGCTTTCGACACCGGCTTGGCCTTTGACGGCGTGACCATCAACGGCCAGCCTATTTCGTCCACGCCCGAGCCAGGCACGCTGTCGCTGATGGCCTTTGGAGTATTCGGCTTGGTGGCCAAAAAGCTTCTGAAAAAGTAGGCCCTTCGCCCGGCGTAACTTAGGCTCCGGACTCTGTCCGGAGCCCTTCTCGGCTTCCGTCTCAGATTCCAACGATTCTTCCCGAATCGTCCACGTCCATGGAAGTCGCGCGCGAAACTTTCGGCAGGCCCGGCATCAGCATCATGCTTCCGGAGATGACCACAACGAATCCAGCACCTGCAGACAGCGATGCGTCCGTCACATTTAGAGCCCAGCCAGTCGGCGCGCCAAGGCGCTTCGGATCATCGGTCAGCGAATACTGCGTCTTGGCAATGCACACGGGCAACTGGCCATAGCCCCAGGAGCTAAATTGCTCGAGCTTCGCTTCAGCTAGATCGCTGAAATTCACTCCGTCCGCTCCATAGACTTTTTGCGCCACACGCCGCACCTTTTCGGTTAGCGGTTCTTCGAACGAATAGACTGGCCGCAATTCGGGCGAAGGATTATCTTCGATTGCTTTCACCACGGTTTCCGCAAGCGCTTGCGCTCCTTCACCGCCTCTTGCAAAGCCTTGTGACAGCGCGCTTTGGATGCCGCGTTCCGCACAATACGCCGCGAGCTTCTCCAGTTCGGCCACCGTGTCAGCTGGAAACTGGTTGATTGCCGCAACTACCGGCAGTCCAAGTTCCTTCAGAATCTCGATGTGCGTGCCCAAATTCGGCAGTCCGCGGTCAAGATCGCCTGCGCCCTGATGGCGCACGCTCTGCGCCGTCGTAACCAACACCGCCAGCGAAGGAACAATGCCCGACTGCCGCATGACAATGTCTATATACTTTTCCGCGCCCAGGTCGGCTGCGAATCCCGTTTCGTTCACCACGTAATCCGCAAGCCGCATCCCCATCTGTTGTGAAATCACGCTGCTGGTTCCGTGGGCGATATTCCCGAAAGGACCGGCATGGACAAACGCCGGCGTCCCGTCCGTGGTTTGCACTAGATTCGGCAAAATAGCGTCGGCAAGCAGCGCCATTATTCCGCCCGTGGCACCAAGATCCTTCGCGGCCACTGGCTTGCCTCCTCGCGTAACGCCGATCACGATTGATTCCAGCCGTTTGCGCAAGTCTTTGCGGTTCTGCGCCAAGGACACAATCGCCATGATTTCCGAGGCCGCGGTGATCACAAAGCCGGTCTGCCGTTTCGCGCCATCCTTCTTGCTGTCCAGCGAAATCAGAACGTGGCGTAACGCGCGGTCATTCATGTCCATTGTGCGCGGCCAGAAGACACGCTCCGGGTCCACCTGCAAATCGTTTCCATGGAAGAGATGGGCATCAACCAGCGCCGCCAGAAGATTGTGCGCCGAAGCAATCGCGTGGAAGTCCCCGGTGAAGTGAAGGTTAATCTTTTCACTCGGTTCGATCTGCGACAGGCCGCCGCCCGCCGCGCCGCCCTTCACCCCGAACATCGGGCCGAGCGAAGGCTCGCGCGAGGTGATCACCACTTTCTTGCCAATGCGCGCCAGACCCTGCGTCAGGCTGATCGCGGTCACCGTCTTCCCTTCGCCGGCGGGGGTTGGCGAAGTGGCCGTCACCAAAATCAGCCTGCCGCGCCTTGGGAACCCCGGATCAGCCAGCAATTCCAACCGCACCTTGGCGCTGTGCTGACCCACAGGTTCAAGATACTTTTCCGGAATGTCGAGTTTGCGAGCTACATCAGAAATAGGCTGAAGGTTTTTGGACATGGGGAGCTAAGGCTCATTTGGTCCAGCACTTTAGGACCCGCGCTCATCCTACCTGCTTGCTTCGAACCAAACGGCGGGAAGCTTACCACGAGCCCACATCGCCATTGCCTGACGCCGGTTGGCGCCGCGAGAGCCAATTTGTCCGGCTCTCTTCCAGCGATAGAAACCGTTGGCCCGGCTTATATCCCTGTTGATATCAGTCTTGCCTTTACCTTCAGTTTCGCCACAATGGTTCACCACACGAGGGTTTCTCTACACAAGGAGCAAGACATGTCCATTGATGTCGAACAATTGCGAAGCTTTCAATCCCGCGAGCTCGAACAGACCAATCTGGGGACGAACGCACGCCAGCCCGTCTTTTCCAAAACCATTGAATGGTCGCTGCTCGAAATCGTGATTCTGCTCACAGAAATACGCGATGGCATCAACGCCGTCGCGAACAAGCGCTAGCGCTTGCGCTCAACCCTCTGAAAGCGCAATGAGCCGTACCGTGAACAGTTTTTTTTTTTGCAGGATCGAGCGGCTATTTTTCCTCAGCCGGCGGAGTCGGATTAACGACCAGCGCGCTGCCGACGATTTCAATCAGCGAATCACCTGGAATCCATTCGACGGCCATACAGGCACGGGATGGAGCCTTGCCAGGAGAAAAATAGGTTCCGTAAATTTTGTTCAATGCGTCGTACTGAGCCTTATGCGTATCGAAACGACCTTTGCCAGTTGGCACGGGAACACTGTCCGCAAGCGGCAGGCAGATAAATACGTCGAGATGGATGATGCTGTCCATCGTGCAGCCGGCGCGTTCAACCGATCTCTTAAGCGCGTCCATCGTGCGGGTGACATGTTTCTCGAAGGGATCCGTCACCACGACATGATCGTCCTTGGGATAGCCGTCATTCGAACCTGTGCCGGAAAAGTAGTAGATCCCACCATGTATGTGGCTGGCGCCGGGCCGGCGAGGTGTGTCCCCTCCCGCAGCGCCCGGTGTTTGACCTCCCGGCGCGGCGGCGCCAGCCGGAGCTTGCCGGGCAAACACCTTGCCTGCAGCCACAGCTGCCAGCGCCACCAACCTGGCGAAGAAGTTCCGCCGCGTTTTCATTTCCATGAGACTCTCCTTCGGAGTTCATCCGCCGAGCAAGGCGCACAATCATAGCGCAAAGCCAAGTTGGCAACGCGGCGCCAGCCCAACTCTAGCGAGCCGTCTGATGGTCTAGAGTCCGACGGCTTGTTTGTGCCGTTGTAGCGACGGACGCGAGATCCCGCGACTATTTGAAGAAGTCTGGCAGCGACGGCAAATTCAAAATCCGGCTGGTCGCCGCCAATTCTGCGGTATGAAAGTAACGCTGAAAGGAGAGAACTTAGAAGAAGCCTTAAAAGAAGAATCTGCTCCACAACGAAACGGATGTTTCGTAGGAGCACAAACACCGTCAGAAACTCGGACAGGGCAAAGGGTTGCGGCCCGAGGCTCGCCGTTCATTTGCTCATCGGCACCACGAACGAAAGCCTTGATTCTTTTTCGAGCTGAAGCGCCAGATCGGACATTCTTTGCAATTAAAGCCGCCCTAAGGGTGAAACTTCCGCATCATTTGGGCCCTGCACCATCCCTTTCCTCCTTTTTTTGAGGCACAATAGAAAGGCCACCCAGCCATTCGCTTAACACTTCAGGAGGTGTTCTTTGTTGCGCGTCAAATCTCTTTCTGCTTTTGCTTGGCTGGCCCCGCTGGTTCTGATTCTGGCGATCTCCGGCTGCCAGAAGCCGGCAGACCAGACACCATCCACGGATGCCGCGTCCAGCGCTGCACCCAACAGTGCGCCCGGCGACACAAACTCCGAAAAGGGCCGGTCTGGAAGCCGTGAAGCGGTAAGACCAATCGTGGTTCCAGCGGAAACCGTGATCTCTGTCGTTCTGGACGAGCCGGTCAGCACGAAAAGTTCAGCCGCCGGTCAGAATTTTGCGGCTACCGTATCGGCTCCCGTCGAAGCCGATGGCCGAGTCGCGATTCCCAAGGGCGCCCGCGCTACGGGCGTCGTGCGAGATGCAAAGTCCCCAGGCAAGTTCAAAGGCGCCGGTGTTCTTTCCGTTTCGCTCACCAGCATCACCGTGGGAGGAAAGAGCTACGAAGTGCAAACCAGCGATCACACCCAGGCGGTTAAGGGCAAAGGCAAGCGCTCTGCAGCCTTGATCGGCGGCGGCGGCGCTGCCGGTGCCTTGATCGGAGGGCTAGCTGGCGGCGGCAAAGGCGCGGCCATCGGCGCCGCCATCGGCGCCGGCGGAGGCACTGCGGGCGCCGGCCTCACCGGGAACAAAGAAATCGAGTGGCCCGCGGAAACACCGCTTTCCTTTAAACTCCTGCAGCCCCTCGAAATCAAGCGCTAGCATTGGTCGGATGGGCACGGCAGCCGTTCTCCGGCGATCTCCTGCTGTTGTCGGGGCACGCTGTTCCGGGCGTTGGATCGAAGGATAGGTTCCTCGGGGGACGGACTTCTAGTCCGTGCCCTCCGCTCTTTCATTTTTGCGGCCGGCAGGCCTCACCCACAAGAGTGGTGGTGCCTTCGCGGAGATGCCTGCTATGGACTTTGCTCCGAACTCGTTAGAGATAAGTCCTTTACTTGCCACACCTTTTCAAAAACAGTAGGGCGTGGAGCGGTGCAGGCCCACGTGCTCCACCCTCCCCAAAATTCCGCTACAATGTAGCTCGCTCCACATCCGAGGCGCGCTTGATCCACAGCCACATCTTCCATAACGACCGGGTGCTGCCGATCGAGGAGGCTCGCCTCTCGCCCGGGCAGGCTGGCCTGATCAACGGTTGGGGACTCTTCACCACCCTGCGCATCGTCCGCGGAGAAGCCTTCGCTTACGAACGCCACTGGCGCCGCCTGGAGAAAGACGCGGCCATCATCCGCCTTCCGATGCCCTATCCCGGCCCCCGCGTTCGCGTGTACCTGCAGGAAGTCATTCGCGCCAACAACGTCACCGACGGCTGCGCCCGCATCTACCTGATCCACAACCAGGTTGGCTTTTTCCGCAGCCATGAGTCGTTCCCCCAGGTCGATCTCGTCATCAACACTGCAGCTCTCCCCGACTATCCTTCCGCCATCCGTCTCGGGTTGCGCGAACACGGCCGCCACGCCGCTTCGGCTCTTTCCGGCGTAAAAACCATTTCCTGGCTTAACAATGTCTGGTCGGTCGCCGAAGCTCAGAAACAAGGCTTCGATGAAGTGGTGATGCTCAATGAGCGCAGTGAAGTGGCTGAATGCACCGCCGCGAACATCTTCGCCGTCAAAAACGACAACGTGTTGACGCCGCCACTCAGCTCCGGTTGCCTGGAAGGTGTGACGCGCTCCGTCCTGCTGGAAATCGCCAGCGAGGCTGGCGTCACACTACGAGAGCAGACCTTGAAGCCCGAAGATTTGTATGCGTCCGATGAAGTGTTTGTTTCGTCCACCAATCGCGATCTGATCGGCGTCGCCGAGATTGCCGGCCACAAGTTTGCCGCCGCTCCCGGCCCCGTGACCCGGCGCGTGAACGAGGCGTTCACCGCCTATGTGAACGACTACGTAACCCGCCGCCTCGCCACCGCGAGCTGATGATGGAGCAGCGCCCTTGTCCCGTCGCCGTTTTTGCTCCCGGGTTTGTGTAGCGTCGCCGTTTTGCTGCCAAGAGCAAGCAGCGGGATGAACCCGCCGCTACAGGAAAAAGGAAACTCGCCAGCATCCGGAACCGCGGCGCTTCCTGCGTCCAACCCAGGGAGGAGTCGAGCCGCTAGAACAAAAACTTCAACGCGAACTGCACCAGCCGCCCTGGCTGCGATGTCTGAATCTGGCCGACGTTCGGGCTGTTCATGTCATTCACGGGAACACCGAAGTTGGCGTGATTGAATATGTTGAACAGCTCGGCGCGGAACTGCAGGTTCTTCGATTCGCTGAACCGAAAATTCTTAAGCGCAGAAAAATCCCATTGCTGCACGCCCGGCCCGGTGACGATGTTGCGGCCTGCGTTTCCGAATTGTCCGATCTGGGCTTTCGGGTCAAGCCGCTGAAACGCGCCGGGATTGAACCAGCAGTTCGCTGTCCCGGTGTGCGCTCCGCCAGAACAGGTGCCTTTCGTCGGCTCGCCAATCAGATCGGGCCGGTCGCTCGGGAAGCCGGAAATCTCCGGCGCGCCGCCTTGCGCGGATACACCGGCGGAGTCATACACGGTAAATGGCGTGCCGGTCTGAAACGTGGTGATGCCGTTGATCTGCCAGCCGCCGAGCACTTTGCCGTACCACTCCGATGAATTGTTGAAAAACGTCAGGTCCCATTCGTAGCTGATGACGAAGCGGTGACGCGCATCAAAGAGGGAGCGGCCATGCTCCGCTTTCAAATCGAATGGATTTTGCGCGAGGTCATTTTCGCCAGCGGTACTCTGCGAAGCCGAGCCAGTGATGTTGAACGACGAGGCGTCATCTAGCGTCTTCGAGTAAGTGTACGAGCCGAGCATTGAGAAGCCGCGCGCAAAGCGGCGGCGCAAGCTCGTTTGCAGCGCATGGTATGTGGAATCGGCGATGCCCGCGATTTCGCCGACCGAAGAATAGACGCACGCGCTGGGAGGCTGCGCGAGCGTGCAGCCGGAATAAAGACGCCGCTGAATGGCGTTGTCTTGCGTGGTCAGCGGGCTGCCGCCGGAGTCCACGCCGGGAACGAACACCGCAGGATTGGCCTCGATGAAGCGTGGCAGCTTGGTGCCTTTGGTGCCGATGTAGCCGGCTTCGAAGAGCCAACTCGTGCCAAGAGAGCGCTGCACACTGAGATTCCAGTCCTGTGCGTAGGGCAAGCGCAGTTTGGGATTGAGAGTAAGCAGCGTCATCGGCGTCTCGAACGGCACCGCAAAGGGATTCGCGCCGTTGAACGGATCGGCAAAGTTCGGGAAACCCACCTGCGGAGTCTGCAGGTACGGCGGCGCGCTGATGGGAGTCTGCAGCGGACCGCCTTCGCCGGTGTAATACGGATCGAAGAACACTCCGTACGCCGACGTCATCAGCCACTTGCCGCGGCCCGTGGGGTCCCACGCAAGGCCGACGCGTGGTGCAAACGCTTTTTTGTCGGTGGGAATCAGGCCCCTGGGAACTCCCGGATCACCGGGATAAACGAGCCCACCCGGAGCAGTCGGAAATACTTTCGACTGCACGCCTGGCTCAAAAAGATTCTGGCGATTCTTTTGCTCCGTGTAGGGAAACGGAATTTCGTAGCGCAGGCCGTAGTTCAAGGTGAGACGCGACGAAAACTTTAAGGTGTCCTGAGCGTAGAAATTCACCGCGTTGCCGCGCAAGTTGCGAGCGAAATCGCCGCCGCCCTGCAGGAAGAAGACAGGCTGACCGAACAGAAAACTGGCAAACGCGTCGCTGAAAGGAACCGGCACAAAAACAAAGAAGCCGTTGCTGGCGATTCCCTGCAACACGTTGAGGCGGTCATAGTAATAGCCGCCGCCGAACTTCATTTCGTGGCGGCCGCGGATCCAGGTTAGCGATCCGGAAAAATCCAGATCGCTGTCGTAAGTATTGCGCGGGCCAGTAATGGGATCGCCGATAGAGGCGTAGCCAGCGATTTGAATAAACGGCGGGCCGATCGAAATGTCGAGCGACGGGGCATAGGTGAAACCGAGGCTGGCTGGAGTGGCGTGATTCACGTGTTCTTCGAACAGGAAGCGGTTGCGAAGAACGGAGAGGCGCCAGAGGGCGACAAGATTGGGAGAAAAGGTGTGCGTTTCGGTGGCCACAAAGTTCTGCGCGCGGTGGTCTTCGCCCACAGGAAATCCGGGGACGTTGGCGCCCGCGGTGGAGAGTGGATCGAGGATGTTTCCTTGGCTGAAGCTGTAGCGGAAGTTCAGGACGTCGCGTGAAGTCAGGTAGTGGTCGAGGCGAAAGCCGAACTGGTCGTTGTCAGTGGACTTGTTGAGAGTAGAGACGAAGGTGTTTTCACCGACGTTGGGCAGCGGAATATACGGCAGAAGATTTTGCGTGATGGGGTTCGTGGGAAAGGGCATTTTGTTGTATGGCACCGGCGCGTTGGCGAATTCATTGAAGATCTGGCCTTGCGGCAGAAACGCACTGGTTAGCGGATCGACGCAGGTGCCATTGGAATCGAACACGCCGCCCGCGCCGATGGTACAGACTTCGCCAAAATTTCCGTTGCGTTCGTTCTGGGAGGGGACGGTGGCTTCGCGGGTTTCACCGGCGCGTTCGCGCAAGCCTTCGTAGTAGAGGAAAAAGAAGGTCTTGTCGCGCTGGACCGGCCCGCCGAAGGTGCCGCCATACTGATTGCGCTTGAGCGGCTCGACGGACTGGGCGAAAAAGCTTTTGGCGTCGAAGGCGTCGTTGCGGAGAAATTCCCAGAGCGAACCGTGCAGTTGATTGGTACCGGAGCGCGTGACAATGTTGGTGGTGGAACCGGTGCTGTGTCCGAATTCGGCGTTAGCGGTGTGTGTGAGAATGCGAAATTCGGCGATGGCGTCCACCGGCGGCTCCATCACAAACCCGCCGTCCACGTTGTTGAAGTTGTCCGCGCCGTCGATCAGAAAATTGTTGGATTCTGGGCGCTGGCCGTTGACAGCGTAGGCTTGCCCGTCGCGCAAGGAGCCGCCGGCTGCGGAAAGACCTGGCGTCATGGGAGCGACACCCGGCTGGAGCGTGCCGAGTTGCGTGAAATGGCGGCCGTCCAACGGAAGATCACGAATCTCCTGACCGTCCACGGTCTTGCCAAGATTCGTTGAAGTTGTTTCCAGCAGAGGCAGGTCAGCGGATACTTCGTCGATTTGAGCCGTGGACGCCAGCTTCAGGTGGATCGAAAAATCCACGGCCTGGTTCACGTCGAGCGTGATGCGATCGCGCGTGAACTTGCCGAAGCCCGGTGCGCCCGCTTCGATGCGATAGTGGCCAACCGGAAGCTCCACGAACGTGAATTCGCCTTGCGAGCCGGTCGTGGCCGTGCGAGCGAAGCCAGTTTCGGTCTGCGTGACTGTAACCGGAACGGAGGAGACAACTGCGCCGCTGGGATCAAAAACCGTACCGCGAATGATGCCAGTAACCTGCTGAGATAGCGCACAAGGAAGAAGAACTGCCACCAGCAAAAACACGACGGATAGCCTGGGCCCAAGCTTCATAAAAGTGACACTCCCCGAGTGATCGAGTTTTCCGGGTGTTCCGAGCACACAAGTAGAACAAAGAAACCAATCCCCGACGAAGATAAAGTTGCCGAATTATCAGGGTGGCGAGGCAGCACACTCAATAATATGAAACGACTATAGGCTTGGCGAGTTCAGTGATTGGCAGGTACTTATTGGCGCGAGTGCCGAGGTCCGGGACCCGGCGAGAGAACATCGGCTTCCGCGCGTCGCAGCTTATTCTGCCCGTAAGGTCTGCGCCGGTTCCGTGGCGGCCGCGGCGCTGGCCGGGATCATGCCCGCCAGCAAGGAGGCCGACGCAAGGGCAAGAACCGGGACCGCGATAACAGCGAGGTCGACACTCTTAATCTCGTAAAGCTGGCTCTGGATGAGGCGTGCGCAGAGCAACGCCGCTGGAATGCCGATGGCCAAGCCGACCGCGGTCTGACTCATGGTGCCGCGGATGACCAAGCTGACCACGCCGGAAGGCCGAGCGCCGAGAGCCATGCGAATGCCGATTTCGGAAGTGCGCCGGGCGACATTGTAGGCGGTGACGCCGTACAAGCCGATGGCCGCCAGCGACAGCGCCAAGGCTGCGAATAGGGACGTCAATTGAGCGACCATGCGGTCATTATGGAAGCGGTCGGCGACTTGGCCATCAAATGTCTGGAATTTCACAACAGCCAAGTTTGGATTGATGTCGGCCAGAGTCTTTCGGGTCCATTCCTCCATATTGTTGACAGGACCCTGCGTTTCGAGAACAAGAGCGCCGGCGAACAGCGACAGGTCCTGGTCGCTAGGCCCTTTGTCGCTGGCCGGCCGCTGAGTGCTCGGCACAAAGTACATGCGATGATCCTTCCAGCGCGCGGTGGTGTACACCGTGTCTTCGACCACTCCTACGATTTCGTAATCGCCATTGGCGTCCGGCGGGTCCGGCGAACCGAATCGCCGCCCGATGGGATTCTCACCATTGGGAAAGAAATCCTTCACAAAGGTCTTGTTCACAACGGCAATGGTCGGCGCCGCTGACACATCCTGGACTCCGATTCCGCGTCCCGTCACCACATGGGTCCCGACCGAATCAAAATATTCCGCGTTGGCTTTGACGAAGGAAGCGCCGCGGTTTGTGTAAGGCAGGCCTTGCACTTGTACTGACCTACCCCAGTTGTTGTCTTCCATCGGAGTGTAGTTGCAGATTCCCACTTTTCGGATGAAAGGTAATTCATGAAAGCGCTGCTCGATGGTGCGGTAGACCGCCTCCATCTGGTTTGGCGTGTATCCCGCGCCTTGCGGATTGATATGGGCGATGTAGCGGTTCCTGGGGTCGAGCTTCAAGTCCGTGGCTTTCAATTTGTTCAGGCTCTGCGCAAAAAGGCCGGCTCCGATGAGCAACACCAGTGATAACCCAGCCTGAAATACAACCAATCCCCGCTGCATAAGAGAAGCGCCGGCCGTGGTGCCGCGAACTCCGCTTTTTATTGCATCGGCGGGATTGGATTGTGAGGCCATCCAAGCGGGCGCGACGCCAAACAAGATTCCGGTGAGCAGCGACAGGCCAGAGGCAAATGCCAGCACCGGAATTGATGGAGCCGGGTCGATGGGAACACTCCGTGCACCGGCAAACACGATCAGCAGCAGCAAGCGAGTTCCGACATAAGCAACGACGAGTCCGGCGATACCGCCGAAGCCGGCCAAGACGATGCTTTCGGTAAGCAATTGGCGGACGATCCGGGAACGTGCTGCCCCCAAAGCGGAGCGGAGGGAGACTTCCAACTTGCGCCGCATTCCGCGCACCAGCAGCAGATTGGCGATGTTGGCGCAGGTGATCAAAAGAACCAAAGCGGAAGCACCCATAAGCAAGCCGAGGTTCGACTGGTACTGTTCCTGGAGATCCCGGATGCCGTCTCCGCCGGGCGTCAGCACCACATGCGTTTTCTCGGGAAGGCTCTTGTCAGTCGCGCCGGCGAATGTATTGGTTTCCTTCAAGGATTGTTTGACCAGCGCACTGATTTTTTCTTGCAGGGGAAGCCAAGAGGTTCCTGGCCGCACACGGCCAATCAAATAGAGCCAACTGACATCCGGGTTGCGGACATAAGAAGCCCTGGATAGGGCGGTATGCGTCTCGAGTGGAAAATAGAAATCCGGCGGATTGGTGGACAGACGGTCGCCAAAGAACCCTTGCGGGGCCACGCCAACAACGGTGACGGCTTTGGTGTTGATCCAGAACGTGCTTCCGATGACCGACGGCGAGCCGGCGTAATCGCTGTTCCAGGTCGAGTAGCTCATCACGCCGACCATTGGAGCGCCATTGACGTCGTCGGAATCGAAGAAAAGCCGGCCAGCGGCTGGCTTGAGACCAAACGTTTGAAAATAGTCGCCGGAAACGAATTCGCCCATCACCGAGCGCGCGCTTTCGCGCGTTCCATCGCGTCTAGCCACAACCGGGCGGAAGGGAAAGCCAGCCTGCATTGCGGCGAGCTGCTGAAATTCCGGCACGTCCTTTTTCAGACGGTTATAGATGTCCGTAGAAAAAAGGGCGTAATTGCCGTTTTCCGTGGCCCCGCTGTTTACACAGCAGTCGCTATTGTCGCCGATGCGGACAAGCGTCTTCGGATCGGCGACGGGCAGGTTGCTCAAAAGGAGGGCGTTGACGAGCGTGAAGATCGCGGTGTTCGCGCCAATTCCGAGAGCCAAGGTGAGCACAGCTGTCGCGGTGAAGCCTGGAGTTTTCTTGAGTTGGCGAAGCGCGAATTGAGCATCCTGAAGCAGTTGTTCCAGCCAGAACCAGCCCCAGGTTTCCCGCGCCTCTTCTTTGGCTAGGGTTGGACTGCCGAAAAGCCGCATGGCAGCGCAGCGGGCCTCGTCGGGATTCATTCCGGCAGCGATGTTCTCAGCAATCTGCTGGTCGAGGTGAAATTGAATTTCACGATCGAGTTCGCCCGAGACTCGTTCGCGGAGCAGCAACGATCGCAAGCGCAAACGGAGTCCCTCAAGCCAATCCATGACGCTTTACTCCTGCTCGGTCTGTAAAACCAGATTGATCGCGGCGGAAAGGCGGTTCCAGTTAGCAGCTTCTTTTTCGAGTTGGGCTCTTCCGGCGGGTGTAAGGAAATAGAATTTGGCCTGGCGTCCGGTTTCGGTTTCGTCCCACTTGGCTTTGATCCAGCGTTTTTGTTCGAGGCGGTGAAGAGCCGGATAAAGGGAACCTTGCTGAACCTGAAGAACTTCGTTGGACAGTTGTTGGATGCGCTTGGCGATGGCCCATCCGTGTTTAGGTTCGAGCGAAAGGGTATTAAGGATGAGAAGGTCGAGAGTTCCCTGGACCAGATCATTTGGCTTTCCCATGCTATGACTATCTACAATAGGAATTGTAGATAGTCAAGGGGTGAGTGAAGCTGGCCAGATAAGGAGGAGAGATTCATCGAGCCAACAGCGCTCGCTGGAAAACCGTACTTGGACTACGCAGGCCGACGCGTTCGCTCCTGCGAACGCGGAAGACAAAGCTTCGGCCTGCTCCGCTCGGCAATGGCAAACTCCTTTCACGCTACCGTTATGGGGGTTTGCAAATCAGTGCGGCTTGGACATACGTGGACAAGGCTGGAGCTTCATCCATTGTGCGGGATTGACGTTGATACCGTTGACCGAGAGGACCCAATGGAGATGCGGGCCGGTGGAGCGGCCAGTGGATCCGGCGTAGCCCAGGATGTCCCCACGGTGGACGCTGGCACCGGGAGCTACGGCCAGCCGGGACATGTGGAGATACATGGACTCGAGGCCCTGGCCGTGGTCAATGCCGACGGCATTGCCGAGAACGTTGAACTGCTGGGCAAAGCTAACGGTGCCGGCCGCAACAGCACGAATGGGTTGGCCTTCGGGCGTGCGCTGGTCCACGCCGCCGTGATAGTCGCCGGTGGGCTTTCCGTTGTGCAGGCGCTTGACTCCAAACGGCGAGGTCATGCAACCGGAGACGGGCGGGGAGAGGGGATCCTGCCAGAAGCGGGTGTCACTGACGCCCTCTTTGAATTTGGTCAGAAGGTCAATTTCTTCGGCGGCGGAGCGCAAGGCCTCAATTTCGGGAGTGAGGTTCACGTTTTGCGAGGGGAAAAGCGTCTTGCGGATAATCAGATTCAGCGTGTCGCCGACGCTGCCGTCTTCGCGAAGCAGGGTCACCGGAAACGAACCAAGCTGATCTTTTACCGAAATGGGCAGCAGGCCGAAAGCCGAACCGTCCAGCTGGGCAAAGAGCTTGATGGTGCGATCAGCAAACGTGGCGGAAACAAATTTGCCGGTGCAGGTGACACGGACGGTCTCGCCAAGCTTGACGCGCGCCGGGGCCAGAGAACAATCGTGGGCATACGCGCCGGCAGATGATAAAAGAGCAAGCAGCGAAATCGGAACGATTGGGCGGATACGCATGGACGCGAGTATTGTGTCGGTGGTAGCAATGCTCTTGCAAGTATGGAACGCAGGTGAAAATCGTTTTAGTGCGGAAGTGCGTGTTACAATTCGCGGCTCAGGGCTGACAGGGTGCGGACCCTGATACCTCCCGGCTTGAGAGAATTATGGCGGATACGTTAGCGGCAACATCGGAAGCGGTACTTGAGGTGATTTCGCCGGATGGCGCGCGACGGTACGCTCGTGTATCGGCGACGCCGTACATGATTGGACGCGGCGCAGAGACTGGCAATCATCTGCAGCTGAATGACCGGCGCATTTCGCGGCAATGTGCCGCGATCGTGATGGAAGCGAACCGCCTGTACATTGAGGATCGCGGGCAGCGGCGCGGAGTGTTCGTCAACAACGAGAAGATTGACAGCCGGGCGCTGGAAGACGGCGACATCATCACGTTCGGGCTGGAAGACTCGTACGAAATTATTTTCCGATCAACGCCGGATGCGGGCGGCGAGTCCATTCCCAACCTGTTGACGCGCATCGAACACATCACCAGCTCCGAACCCGCCTCAGGCGGACTGCGCAAGCTCAACATGCTGCTGGAAGCGAGTTCCCTGCTGCACTCGCAACTGCCTCTGGATTCGGTGCTGGCCAAGATGCTGGATCACGCAGTCGCGGTGCTGGACGCGGACCGCGGGTTGCTGCTGGAAAACGGGCCTGACGGAACGTTAAAGGTGCGGCTGGCGCGGCGCAGTGGCGGGTTGCGCCTGCCGCCGGAAAGCGTAACCCCGAGCCAGACAGCAATTCAGCTGGCACTGAAGCAGCATTCGGCGGTGATAACCGAAGACCTGGCGCAAGCGGACGACGCGATACGCGACGCGCAGAGCGTGGTAGCGCAACGACTGCGCGCGGTGGTGGTGATTCCCCTGTTTTCGGTGATGCGCGCCAGCTCGCAGGAGTCGATGGTCAATCTGCGGCGCGGGGAATTTTTGGGAGTGTTATATCTGGATTCGCGGCGGCCCGCGGCCTTTTCGAAGCTCGACCGGCAGATTTTGGATGCGCTGGCAGCCGACGCAGCGAGCATCCTGGACAACGCACGGCTGGTGGAGCGCGAGCGCGAACGGCAGCGCATGG
>CAZQOB010000013.1:0-82175 GCA_964594885.1 uncultured Acidobacteriaceae bacterium | reverse complement strand
CCCGTTCGCTTCCCACTAAAAAGTTGGAATTCCCGTTTTTTCAACAAGCTGCTAGAGGCGGTCGCGATCGTTTAGTCTTCTTCGTCGGCAGAAGAAATCTTCAAAACGGCGAGGAAGGCTTCCTGAGGGATGTCTACCTGGCCGACGCGCTTCATGCGACGCTTGCCCTCTTTCTGTTTTTCGAGGAGTTTGCGTTTGCGCGTGATGTCACCGCCGTAGCATTTGGCGAGCACGTTTTTGCGCATCGCGGCAACCGTTTCGCGGGCGATGATGCGGCTGCCGATGGCGGCCTGGATCGGCACTTCGAACATCTGTCGCGGAATCAATTTGCGAAGGCGGGTGACCAGATCGCGGCCGCGTTCGTACGCAGTGTCGCGGTGGGTGATCATCGCGAGCGCGTCAACCGGCTCGCCCCCGACCAGCACGTCGAGTTTCACCAGATCGGATTCTTTGTAACCTTGGAGGTGGTAGTCGAGCGAAGCGTAGCCACGCGAGGTCGATTTCAGGCGGTCGTAAAAGTCGAGCACGATTTCGTTAAGTGGCAGTTCGTAAGTGAGCATCACACGCGTCGGCGAGAGATACTCGAAATTTTTCTGGATGCCGCGCTTTTCCTGGCACAGCGCAAGGAGGCCGCCGACGGATTGGTCGTCGGTGATGATCATGGCCTTGATGATGGGCTCTTCGATCATCTGGATATCGCTGGGATTGGGGAATTTCGCCGGGCTATCGACTTCGACGGTTTCGCCGCCGACCTTGGTAATGCGGTAGCGTACGCTGGGGGCGGTGGTGATGAGATTCAGGCCGAACTCCCGTTCCAGGCGCTCCTGCACGATTTCCATGTGCAACAGGCCTAGGAAGCCGCAGCGGAAGCCAAAACCGAGCGCAACAGAATTTTCGGGTTCGTAGAAGAAAGCCGCGTCATTGAGTTGCAATTTGCCCAGCGCGTCGCGTAGTGGTTCGTATTCGTCGGCAAGGACGGGGAAAAGACCGGCAAAGACCATCGGTTTCGTGGCTTCAAAACCAGGCAGCGGCGGCGCATTGCTCCCGGCTTCGATCACGGTGTCGCCCATGCGGGCGTCGGCGACGCGCTTGATGTTGGCGACGATGAAGCCAACGTCGCCGGCTTCCAGTTCTTCCAGCGCGATGGGCTTAGGGGTAAGTGCGCCGAGTTGCTCGACTTCGTACACGTCATTGCTGGCGCACAGCCTGATCTTCATGTGATTCGTAACGCGACCTTCCATCACGCGGACCAGGATTACCGCACCGCGGTAGACGTCAAACCACGAATCGAAAATCAGCGCCTGCAGCGGATTCGCCGCGCTGCCCTTGGGCGCAGGAACCCGGTGGATTACGGCTTCCAGAACGTCCTCGACACCGAGGCCGCTCTTGGCGCTAATCAGCAACGCGTCGTGCGCGTCGATCGCCAGCACATTTTCAATTTGTTCTTTGACGTAGTCGGGCTGTGCGGCAGGCAAGTCAATCTTGTTGATGACCGGAATGATGGTGAGGTTGTGGCCGGCCGCCAGAAATGTGTTCGCGACGGTCTGCGCCTCCACGCCTTGGGAAGCGTCGACTACCAGCAGCGCACCTTCGCAGGCCGAGAGCGCGCGGGAGACTTCGTAGGAGAAATCCACGTGACCCGGTGTATCAATTAGATTCAGGCGGTATGTATTTCCGTCTTTCGCTTGGTAATGAAGGCGAATACTTTTGGCTTTGATGGTGATGCCGCGCTCGCGTTCCAGGTCCATGGAGTCGAGCACCTGCGCGGACATTTCGCGCTCAGAAAGACCGCCGGTTATTTCGATCAGGCGATCGGCCAGCGTGGACTTGCCGTGATCGATGTGCGCGATGATGCAGAAATTTCGCTCGAACTTTGGGTCCATATACCTGTTCTCTTACACGATGACGGCGTCTTCAAGAAATACGGCCATACTGTGGGCTTGCTTCCGGCAGGAGCGCAACCCGTCCGCGGGAAATCGCTGTCCGTGAAACAGATATTTTGCCACAAATAGGAGGTGCCGTCAGCCGCGCGTGGCGGGGTAAGCATGCTGCTGCAAGAGCCAACCGTTCAGCGGCGGAAATGGTTCACAAGCCACATCGCCAGGCTGAACAGGACGCTGAGCAGAATGCACGTTGTCAACGGAAAATAGAAGGTGCTGTGTTTGCCGCGATGCACGATATCACCGGGCAAACGCCCGAGTCGGAAGGGAAGCCGTCCTGCAAAGTAGAAGAACGCGCCGGCGGCGACCAGCAATGCCCCGACAATAAGGAGCGTCCGTCCCAACTGTTGGTTCGGTTCCAGCATGGCAGCCGGTGTTGCCAGTATGAAGCTCCGGTGTTGGCTAGATCAATTCCAGGCCGGAGAAGAAGTAGCCGATTTCAAAGGCCGCGGTTTCCTGGGCGTCCGAGCCGTGGGTAACATTGTTGCCGATACTGGTGCCGAGATCGCGGCGGATGGTGCCAAGCGCAGCTTTTTTCGGGTCTGTGGCACCCATAGTGTCGCGCCATTTGAGGATCGCACCCTCGGATTCGAGCACCATCGCGAAGACCTTCCCAGAAGACATGAAGTCGGTGAGTTCGCCGAAAAAGGGGCGTTCGCGGTGGACGGCGTAAAAGCCGCCGGCTTCTTCCTTGGTCAAGCGCATGGATTTGATGGCGACAATGGCGAAACCCGCCTTGTGAATCCGACACAGGATTTCCCCTTGCAGGCCGCGCGCCACCGCATCCGGTTTGATGATTGCAAACGTACGCTCCAACGCCACGGAAATACCTCCAATTCTAGAAAAAAAGTTCGAACGTTTTGCGACGCAACAGATACCGGGCGGAAGCCCGGCCGAGATCCTAAGCCTTCGCCTTCATGGTGGCGGCCAGAGTGCTGCCCAGATCCGCCGGCGTTTCGACGGTCTTGATACCCGCCGCGTTCATGGCGGCGTACTTGTCTTTGGCGGTGCCCTGGCCGCCGGAGATGATCGCTCCCGCGTGGCCCATGCGGCGGCCTGGAGGTGCTGTCTGTCCGGCAATGAAGCCGACGACCGGCTTCTTCATATTGGCTCGGATCCACTCGGCGGCTTTTTCTTCGGCGTTGCCACCGATTTCGCCAATCAAGACGACGGCGTGGGTTTCCGGATCCTCGTTGAACTGCTTGATGGCTTCGAGGAACGAAGTGCCGATGATCGGGTCTCCACCGATACCGATGCAAGTGGACTGACCGATGCCGAGCCGCGTCAGTTGGTCAACTGCCTCATAGGTGAGGGTACCGCTGCGGCTCACTACGCCGACGTTACCCTGCTTGTGGATACGGCCCGGCATGATGCCAATCTTGCATCTCCCCGGCGAAATGATGCCCGGACAGTTGGGGCCAATGAGGCGCGTCTTGGTTTTATCGACGACCGCTGTCACCCGAACCATGTCAATCACCGGAATGCCTTCGGTAATGCAGATGACCAAAGGAACTTGCGCGTCGGCGGCTTCGAGAATGGCGTCGGCTGCGTATGGAGGTGGAACGAAAATCACAGAAGCATTGGCACCGATACCATTTACCGCCTCAGCGACGGTGTTGAACACCGGGCGTTCAAGATGCTTGGTGCCCCCTTTTCCGGGAGTCACGCCGCCCACGACGCTAGTGCCGTACTCAATCATCTGCTGCGCGTGGAAAGTACCTTCGCGGCCGGTAAAGCCCTGCACAATTAGTCTGGTTTTTTCGTTTACCAGGACGCTCATCGCGCACCCCCCGCGAGAGCGACGACCTTTTGCGCGCCGTCCTTCATGCCATCGGCGATGGTGAAGTTGAGGCCGGAGTCGCGCAGGATTTTCTGTCCGAGCTCGACGTTGGTGCCCTCCATGCGGACAACCACGGGTATTTTCACTTGCAGGTCCTTAGCGGCGGCAACCACTCCCGTTGCCAAAACGTCGCACCGCAGAATGCCGCCGAAGATGTTGATGAACACGGCTTTCACGCCGGCATCGCTCAGCAAAATTCGAAAAGCGTTCTTGACCTGCTCAGCAGATGCGCCGCCGCCGACGTCGAGGAAGTTGGCAGGCGACCCGCCCGAGTATTTAATGATATCCATGGTGGCCATGGCCAGGCCGGCGCCATTGACCATGCAGGCCACGTTGCCGTCGAGCTTGATGTAGTTGAGGCCATATTTGGAAGCTTCGACTTCCAGCGGATCTTCTTCGTCGAGATCCCGCAACCCGCGCAAATCAGTGTGGCGGAAGAGGCCGTTATCGTCGAAGGTCATTTTGGCGTCGAGCGCAACCAAGCGGCCGTCACCGGTGAGCACGCACGGATTGATCTCGAGAAGTGAAGCGTCGGTGTCCACGAACGCGCGGTACAGCGCTTGAAAAAACGGTGCAGCGCGATTGGCGTCTTCGCCCGAAAGACCGAGGCCAAAAGCCAGTTTGCGCGCTTGATAAGGCTGCAAACCCACGACCGGATTGATTGTTTCCTTAAGGATCGCGCCTGGGTCTTTCTTGGCGACTTCCTCAATTTCCATGCCGCCGGAAGCGCTGGCCATGAAGATGACGTGTGCCGTTTCGCGATCGACCAAGAGGCTCATGTACAGTTCACGCTTGATGTCGAGGCCTTCTTCGACAAGCAGGCGCTTGACGATGCGGCCGCCCGGGCCGGTTTGCACGGTGACCAGATTCATGCCCAGCATGTGCGAAGCGATTTCCGCCGCCTCATCCGGCGAATGGGCCAGCTTGACGCCGCCGCCTTTGCCGCGGCCGCCGGCATGGATCTGGGCTTTGACGACGACAACGGGAGTCTTCAGGCGGTGTGCGCCTTCCCGCGCTTCGTCCTTGGTAAAAGCCACTTCGCCGCGCGGGGTAGTGACGCCGTAGCGCGCGAGGATGGCTTTGGCTTGGTATTCGTGAATCTTCATTCAGGATCCGTTCGTGTTCGGCCGGTGGATGACCAGCCAGTGTTAGAATTTTGCTCGCCGCAAAACATAGAAGTTTACTCGGAAACTGGACAGTGGAGCAAGAACGCGGGATGCGCGTGAACGTTGCCAGAAAATCGATAAATGTGAGCCGCACACGCTTGGTGGAGCGGGTATGACCCACCGGTTAGTGGCGCAGGTTGTGCGCGGGGCTTTGCTTCAGGGTGCGGAAGCCGAAGAGCTGATGCAGGAGCTGCTCACCGGGCGGCTGGAAACGTCTGAAATTGTAGGCGTTCTGAAGGCACTAAACCAACGGCCGTATCGGGCGGAGGAACTGGCAGGGTTTGCGCGAGTGATGCGGCGCCACGCCACGAGGGTGTTCGCGGAAGGCGAAGCGCCACCGGAGCGAATGGTGGACACCTGCGGAACCGGCGGCGATGACTCCGGAACATTCAACATTTCGACCGCCGCAGCGATTGTGGCAGCAGCGGCGGGGGCTCGGGTGGCGAAACATGGCAATCGCGCGGCGAGTTCAAAATGCGGCAGTGCGGATGTGTTGGAAGCGCTGGGAGTGAAGATCGATCTGCCGTTTCCAGTGATTGGCCGGGGCATCCGGGAAATGGGGATTGGATTCTTGTTCGCGCAGGCGGCACACACTGCTGCGCGGCACGCCATGCCCGCGCGAAAGCAGCTTGGCGTTCGGACCGTATTCAATCTGCTGGGGCCGCTGACCAACCCGGCTGGCGCCCAGGCGCAGGTACTTGGGGTGTTTTCTCCGGATGTGATGGATGTCGTGGCCGAAACGCTGGTGGAGTTGGGAACAGAGCGCGCTTTTGTGGTGCACGGAGCTGGAAAGCTGGATGAAATTTCGTTGGCCGGGCCGACGCAGGTAGCGGAAGTACGGACTGGGAGCGTGCGGAGATACGAAGTTGAACCGGCGTCATTTGGGAAAAGCGAGGCGCCACTTGATGCGATTCGGGGCGGCACAGTTCCACAGAATGCGGGAATCGTTCGCGGCGTGATCGAGGGAACAAACGAAAATGAAGGTGACCGCGTGCGCCGGGACACTGTGGTCATCAACGCCGCCGCAACCTTAGTTGCCGCAGGCGTCCTGGGCGATTTTCGCGAAGGAGCAGAGAAGTCCGAGCTGGCGATTCGGTCGGGTGCGGCCGCTGAGAAGTTGGAAGCTCTTCGGAAGTTTGCACTCGCCTGAGCCTTGCGGGCGAATTGCAAAAGCCCGAGTGCGCCCCCCAAGAGGCCAGGCCGAAGCCCGACCCTAAAACCTAAGGGGTGGCACCGCAGGGGAAAGACACCGCCGGTTACGGTTCGGCGCCACGTGGCGGCGGAGTTTTTGCCGGGCTTTTTCTGGCGGTATATAGTGAAAGAGCGCAGCGCGCGACCCAGCCGTGCCGTACCCCCGCGCATCAGGCTTCGCTAAAGGCAAACCTCCGGAATGGGCGACGTCAACAAACAACTGGAACGGGCGAAGAAGTTCCTGGAAAAGAACCGCGTGCCGGATGCGATCGAGGCGTACCTAGCGGTATTGGAAGAAGAACCAACGCACATGGAAGCAACGCAGGCGCTGGGAGATCTCTACAGCCGCCAGGAACAGCCAGACCGCGCTGCCGTGTACTACGGCATGTTCTTCGATTTGCTGATTGATCCGAAAGACGAATCCAAGGCGTTGGCGATTTACAACCGGTTTCTGAAGAACCAGTCCGCGAATCAACCGCCGGAGCGCATCGCGCGCTACGCCTTTTTGCAACAAAAACAGAATCGTACGGAGGAAGCCAGCGAACAGTATGGCAAGGCGGCGGAGCTCTTCACGCTGGCCGGCCGTCAGGAAGATGCGCTCTTTTGCTGGGAGCGCATCGCCCAGTTGGAGCCGGAAAATTTATCGCGCCAAGTGAAGTTGGCGGAAGTGGCGGAACGCAGCGGAAGGGCAACTCTGGCGGCGAGGGCGCTGTTGCGGGCCGGCCAACTGGCATCGGCTAGCGGTGCCTCCGATGAGGCGCTCAACTTTCTGGGCCGCGCCTACGCGCTGGCACCTAAGGAGCGCAGCGTTGCATTGCTTTACGGCGCCGCGAAACTGCGCAAGGGCGATGCCGCCGAGGCTTCGAGACTACTCGAGCCATTTGCGGCGACCGAGACCGATCCGGTCTTTCTGGAAACCCTGTCGGAAGCGTGGATGCGCTCCGGACAGCTGGACCGCGCGCGTGAGCTCCTGGAGAACCTCCTGCTGCAGAAAAATGCCGGACTGAACCGGCTGTTTCAGCTCGCGGACCTGTATGCCAAGGCTGGTGCCGGCGACAAAGCCGTTGCAGTGTTGACGGTCGTCAAGCGCAAGATGTTTACGGACAAACGGCAGAATGAATTTGCCGCTCAGCTGGATGACGTCGCCGGCCGTCATCCGGAATCAGTTAAGCTGATGGAGCTTTGGGCGGCGCTGTATAACGAACTGAATCGTGAGTCGAAATACTTTGAGATCACCACCAGACTGTTTGACGCCTACCTCGGCAGCGGGAACGTTCCCAAGGCCTGCGAATCGCTGGAGCGGATGGTGGACATTGATTCCTACGATTACCGGAATCAGGAGCGTCTGGAACGGCTGCGCGGCAAAGCGGACGCCGGATTTTTGCAGCGCGTGGCCGCGCGCCTGACCCGGTCTGGCACTTCGATTTCGACGGCGGAGTCCGCGCCGCAGGCCGGACCACGAAGCGCGGAAGCTACGCAAGCTCCGGTCACCGACGAAGCCCGGCGGACGCAAGCACTGGAAGACTTGATCGTGCAGGCGGAGATTTTTCTGCAATATTCGCTGCAAACCAAAGCACTGGACCGGTTGCAAAGGATTGCCGAGCAATATCCGGGTGAAGAGGAGAGCAACGAACGGCTGAGGAGCCTGTATCAGACGGCGAACTGGTGGCCGAAGGGCGCACCGGCGAGAAAAGTCGAAACAGAGATGCGGGCTCCGCTTGCAGCCGCTCCGCCGGTGGAAGCTGCCAAAGCAAGTACCTCCAAAACAGGAGCGTACAGCGCGGATACGTTGCGCGATCTCTCCAAGATTTCCGAGATCAACCAGAAAATCTTCAGGCAGCAGACGCCGCGAGCGATGCTGAACACCGCGGTGAGCGAGATCGGCGAATACTTGCGAGCCAGCCGGGCACTAGCGGTGATTGGAGCGCCGGGGCGTCCGCCGGACATCGCCGCGGAATACTGCGGTCCCAACATGAAAGCCGCACCGGGGGCGCAAGTCGTCTTTCTGCTGGCGCAGGTGGAAAAGGCGGGGCTGGACGAACTGGGCGGGCTGGTGGTGGACAGTCGACCGGGCTCGGTGCTGGGCGATCTCGGGCTACGCACGGCGCTGGGCGTAAAAGTGATCGACCGGGAAACGGCGCAAGCCGCCGGAATGTTGATTGTTGGCAGCGTGGAACCGCGCAAATGGAAGCCAAACGAGACCTATTTCCTGCAGGCCATTGGCGACCAGATGCTGATGAGCGTGAGCCACACGCGGCTGCGGTCGCTGGTGCGACGCATGGGCGTTTCCGACGAGCGCAGCGGTTTGCTGAGCCGCAGCTCGTATCAGAATTGCTTGCTGACCGAGGCCGATCGGGCGCGAACACAGGGCACGCCGCTGGCCCTGACAATTTTGCAGATTGACCGCGGAGGGGAGTTGCTGCGGCAGCAAGGAGAAGCTTCCTTGGAAAAATTCCTCGAGCTGTTGGCGCGGGCACTGCAGCCCATCGTGCGCCAGAATGACGTCGCGGTGAAATATACCTCGTGGTCGCTGGCGTTTATTTTGCCGGATACGAGCTTGGCCGGGGCCCAGAACCTGGCCGACAAGCTGCGGCGCGCGGCGAACGGGATTCGTCCACCGTGGGACTCGACGGCAATCACACTGAGCGCAGGCATCGTCGAAGCGGTCACCAAAGCGGAGTACGAGAGCGAAGACATTGTGACCGACCTGATGAATCGCGCGGAGTTTTCCGTGGACGAGGCCCGCAAGCGCGGCGGCGACACCGTGGTAACGCTCGAAGCACCAAAAGTCTGAGTGCTTAATCCCGCAAGCGACATTTTGGCCTGGCGAACGGTTGCATCAGCAAAAGCGCCGGTTTGCCGCTTGGTCTTGTTTAGGGAAAACTAAAGTGTCTGTTTTCCCTGGCGGATAAATCCCGGAACCGAGGCAACCATGTTTCCAACTGACATTGTGATTGTGGCGGGCGCGCGGACGCCAATGTCGCGTTATACCGGAGCGTTTTCGGAGGTTTCGGCAATCGAACTGGCGGCGGTGGCCTCCAAGGAAGCGATCCGGCGGTCGGGCGCAGATCCTGCGGAGTTTGATCACGCGATTTTTGGCAACGTGATGCAGACCAGCGCTGACGCGCTCTATGGCGCGCGCCACGTGGCGCTGAAGGCTGGACTCAAGACGGAGACGCCTGCGCTGACAGTAAACCGATTGTGCGGGTCGGGCATTGAAGCGATCGCGCAGGCGGCCCAGCGTTTGCTATTGGGCGACAGCGAGTTGGTACTGGCCGGAGGCATGGAGAACATGACCCAGGCGCCATTCGTGATTCGCGGCCTTCGCACCGGGTTGAAGCTGGGCGGCGGAGTGCTGGAAGACTCGCTCATGGTAGGTCTGACGGACACTTATTGCGGGCTGCCGATGGCGCTCACTGCCGAGAAACTGGCGGAGCAGTACGCCATTACTCGCAAAGATGCGGATGCGTACGCGCTGCGCAGCCAGCAAGCGGCCGCCGCGGCGTACAAAGCATGCCGCATGAAGGAAGAGCTGGTGCCGGTCGAAGTCAAGCAGGGAAAGAAGACCATTGTGGTAAGCGAAGACGATCATCGCCGGCCGGAAACCACGATGGAAATCCTGGAAAAGCTGCCGCCATCGTTTAAGAAGGACGGAATCGTTACCGCGGGCAACGCCAGCGGTATGGTAGACGGCGCGGCGGCCGCGGTAGTGACGCGGGAAAAAACGGCCAAAGATCAAGGGCTGAAGCCGATTGGCAGAATAATCTCTTGGGCGGCCACAGGCGTCGATCCGAGCATCATGGGAATCGGGCCCGTGCCGAGTTCAAACCGGGCACTGCAACTCGCCGGGCTGACGCTCGACCAAATGGATCGCGTTGAAGTGAACGAAGCTTTCGCGGCGCAATACTTGGCGGTTGAAAAAGGACTCGGACTGGATCGCGACAAAACCAACGTGAACGGTGGCGCGATTGCCCTGGGGCACCCGCTCGGAGCATCCGGCACGCGTCTGGTCATCACGCTGCTCAATGAACTGCGCCGCAATAACTTGCGCTACGGCCTGGCGACGGCCTGCATCGGTGGCGGCCAGGGCATAGCGATGATCGTGGAAGCGATGAGCTGACGACCACAACGAAGCAATCCAGCCACGAACTAAAGAAAGCAGAGATTCAGACCTCCTAGCCAACTTTGGTAGACTCTTCTGGTTCGAGCAAGCGGTTTGCCCGGGCCAACCAACGGGGAAATGCATGGCGATTGAAAAAGTGGGAGTCGTGGGGTGTGGGCTGATGGGCTCGGGGATCGCGCTAGTCTGCGCGGCCGCCGGATTCAGCACGGTGGTGCGAGAGGTCACGCCGGGGTTGCTCGAAAAGGGCATCAAGAGCGTGGAAAAAAATCTGGCGCGCATGGTGGAAAAGGGAACGCTTACTGAAGCGGCCAGGAACGAAACGCGCGCACGGCTGCAGGGAACTACCGCGATCGAGGACCTCAAAGACTGTGACCTGATCATTGAAGCCATCATCGAGCAGCTTCCGTCAAAGCGCGAACTGTTCGGAGCGCTGGACAAACTCTGCCAGGAGAACACAATTTTTGCCAGCAACACCTCGTCTTTGACCATTACAGAAATCGCCACGGCGACCAAGCGTCCTCAGCGCTTTGTCGGACTTCACTTCTTCAATCCGGTGCCGCTGATGAAGCTGGTCGAAGTGGTGAAAACGATCGCGACGGACACAGCTGTCTATGAGCAGATGGTGGCATTCGGAACCAAGCTTGGCAAAACGGCTGTTCGGGCCAACGATTCGACCGGATTCATCGTCAATCGCTTGCTCGTGCCGTATCTCCTCGATGCGATTCGCGCGCTGGAGGAAGGGGTCGGCTCGATCGAAGACATCGATAATTCGATGAAACTGGGCTGCGGCTATCCGATGGGGCCGTTCACGCTGCTCGATTTCGTCGGCTTGGATACGACCTACTACATCTCCCAGATCATGTTCGACGAATTCAAAGAGCGTCGCTTCGCCGCGCCCCCGCTGTTGAAACGGATGGTGCTGGCCGGTTGGAATGGGCGCAAGGCCGGCCGCGGGTTCTACGACTACAGCGACCCAAAGCAGCCGGTGCCCCTGAAGTTGTAGTTGCCGCCGAAAGCGCAGGCTACAGAAGAACGCACGGGCGCAGAGTCCGCGAAGACGCACCGAGCAGGCGAAGAAGAAGAGGCAGACAGAGAAGATGAGTTACGAAAATATTCGATACGAGAAGCAGGACGGCATTGCGAAAATCACCTTCAATCGCCCGAAGGTTTTGAATGCGTTAAATCGCAAGACTGTCGAAGAGCTGCAGGCGGCGCTGCTCGACGCGCGGGACGATTCCACCGTTCGGGTGATAATTTTGACTGGCGCTGGTGAAAAAGCTTTCGTGGCTGGCGCAGATATCGGTGAGCTATCCCAACAGACTCCAGTTAATGGAAAAGAGTTTTCGTTGTTCGGCCAAGGCGTGTTTCACCTGCTCGAAACGATTGGGAAGCCCTCGATCTGCGCGATCAACGGGTTCGCCTTGGGCGGGGGCTGTGAGTTGGCGCTCTGCTGTTCCATCCGCATTGCCAGCAAAAACGCCAAGCTTGGACAGCCGGAAGTGAAACTCGGGATTTTACCCGGGTACGGCGGGTCGCAGCGGCTGACCCGACTCTGCGGCAAGGGGGCAGCGCATGAACTGTGCCTGACCGGCGAAATGATTACGGCCGAAGAGGCGCTGCGCATCGGCTTGGTGAATCACACTTACGAACCAGCCGAGTTGATTCCCGCCGCAGAAGCGATGGCCAGGAAAATCATCGCCAACGGCCCGCTGGCGGTGAAATTCACGATGGAAGCGATTGAACGCGGTGCCGAAGTACCGCTGCAGGAGGGGTTGTTCCTGGAAGCGACACTGTTTGGCGTCGCCTGCGCGACCGAAGACATGCGAGAAGGAACCAAGGCATTCTTAGAAAAGCGCCCCGCCGCGTTTAGGGGCAGATAAGCAGCATGGCCGAAAAAGTTCAACCCGGCAAAATTCACGGCAAGCTCAGCGCGGTCGGCTTTCGTTTCGGCATTGTAGTCAGCCGGTTCAACAGCTTCATTACCGAGCGTCTGGCGAGCGCCGCAGTGGATGCGCTGGAACGTTCCGGTGCCCAGAACGGCGATGTAGACGTGGTTCATGTGCCAGGCTCGTTCGAACTGCCGCTGGCCGCAAAAAAAATGGCGCAGACCGGCAAGTACGACGCCCTTATTGCGATTGGCTGCATTCTTCGCGGCGAGACGGCGCACTACGATTACGTTTGTTCAGAAACTTCGCGCGGCCTGCAGCTAGCGCAGATGGATACCGGCGTACCGGTGATGTTCTGCGTGTTAACCTGCGACACGCTGGAACAAGCCATCGACCGGGCCGGCCTGAAAGGCGGCAACAAAGGCTTTGAAGCCGGCCTCGGCGCCGTCGAAATGGCTCAGCTCTCGCGCAAATTGAAGCCGGCCTCGGCTACTCCAGACAAGTCGGCTTCAGCTAGAATCCAGCCAGCCAAGAAAGCCCGCCGCTGATGAGCTCTTTGCGAAGTCAGGCTCGCGAATTCGCCATGCAGATGCTCTATCAGTGGGACATTCATCCTCAGGACGTGAAAAAGCTGGAGATGAAGTTCTGGAAAGGGGCGACGGCTTCGGAAGACGCGGAAATCTTTGCCAATCAGTTGTTCGAAGCCAGCGTGCGCACGGTGAAAGATCTCGATGCTACCATCGAAAAGCACTGCAAGAATTGGCGCTCCGAACGCATCGCCGCGCTTGACCGCACCATTCTGCGGCTGGCGTTGCACGAAATGGCTGTGGGGAAGACGCCGGCGCGCGCGGTGATCAACGAAGCGATCAATTTGGCTAAAAAATATTCCAGCGAAGAGTCCGCGCGCTTTGTGAATGGGATTCTAGACTCCGCCCGTAAGTCATTAAAAACTCAATAGTTGTCAGGCCAACTAGGAATCTGCAAAATCAATCGAAACTTCGCTGCCCAGCAAGGGTTTGACTCTCCAAGTGTGCTGGGCCAGATGCCGGTTCCTACAAGGAGAGAATCATGAAGTGTGAATTGCTCGTGTGTCGAGGTGTGCTCGCAGTAGCTTTTGCAGGGTTGCTCGTTGCTGGCGCGTATGCGCAGGATCCCACTCCGCAGCAGCAGGACATTCAGAAAGACAAACAAGACCTACGGAAGGACAAAAAGGATCTGGCCAAGGATCGTGCGGACCGCAACGCCGACCAGCGCGACATCAACCACGACCAGCGCGACCTGGCCAAGGACCGCGCCGATCGCAATGCCGACCAGCGGGACATTAACCACGACCGCCGCGACTTGAACCAAGATCGCGCCGACCGCAACGCTGATCAACGCGATATCAACAAGGATAGAGGCCAGCTGGCTAGCGACGTCAAGACCTTCGGAGCGAACAGCCCTCAGGCCCAGGCTGACCGCAAAGGACTGCGCGCCGATCGTAGCGACCGCAACAAAGACCAGCGCGACATCAACCACGATCGCCGGGACTTGAACCAAGACCGTGCGGATCGCAAAGCCGATCAGCGCGATATCAAGCGCGACAAGCGCGATTTGGCCAAGGACCGAAAAGATCGCAACCAGGATCAGAAGGACGTCAACAAAGACCGGAAAGATCTGCACAAGGATCGCAAAGACCTGCGCCACGATCGGCGCGGGCACTAGTACAGCGCCGTTCAGTTCGATAACCAATTGCGCAGGCCGCTCGAAATTCCTGGCGGCCTTTCCATTTGGTGCTGGAGGTCGGGCGCGTTAAGTCCCAATCGTTCCTTCAAAAACGCGGACGGCCGCACCGCTCACCCGCGGGATCAGCTTTTTGCCGGATTGCGTGAGCGAAACTTCAATTTGGCTGGGGCGGCCCATTTCGACGCCTTGCAGGACGTGCAGCGCACGGTCTGCACTGAGCCTGCCGTGCTTGACCAAATAAGCTCCAAGCGAACCTGCTGCAGAACCAGTTGCGGCGTCTTCGTAGGATTCCCACGGCAGCATCCCGCGAGTGAAGGCTTTGCCGTGCTCACCGAGCGCGAAGCAGTACGCCATCGCTGCGTGCTTGCCGAGTTCGCGCCGCAGTTCGGTGATGTTCATCTGAATTTTGCGCAGCGCCGCGCGATTCCTCAGTGGCACCATAGCGTTGAACAGACCCGTTGAGACGCACGCCGGTTCAAGCTTCGGATCCAGATCCTTCGGCGAGAGACCCAGCGCTTTGGCCAGCGCGGGTTTGTTCAGTGTTAAGGGTTTGAACTGTGCTGGCTTTTGGGTCATGGTCACGCGCTCGGGGCGTCCTTCCCTAAAGCGAATCTCCACCGGTAGCACACCCGCACCGGTTTCTTGCAGGATGTGCACACCGCCTTCGTGTGCCGGCACGACGCCGAGCTCAGCCAACAGAAACCACGTTCCGATCACTGGATGCCCGGCAAGCTTCAGCTCTTCTTGTGTGGTAAAGATGCGCAGCCGCGCCAGTGCGCGGTCTCCCCTCGGCTTTTGCACAAAAACGGTTTCGGAAAGATTCATTTCACGCGCGATGGCCTGCATGGCGTTCTTTGACAGCCCGTCGCCGTCGGTGAAAACCGCCAGAGGATTCCCTTCGAATCGTGTCGTAGTGAAAACGTCGAGCGTATAAAACCGGCGGCTCATCGTGGGTCTCGCTGCCGGTTCAGATTCTTTCCAGTTGCGGCAATGTTCTTTCATTGGTGACGTTTCCGGTATTCAGCGTGGTTTTTGGTTCGAACAGCAGGACCTGCGTTTCCTGCTCGGCCACCGGCATGTGCTCCACGCCGCGCGGCACGATGATAAATTCGCCCGGGCCAACAAATTCTTCACGGTCGCGGAATTTCATTTTCATTCGGCCTTTGACCACCAGAAACATCTCGTCTTCGTGATCGTGATGGTGCCAGACAAATTCGCCCTGAAACTTCACTGCCTTTACGTAGCTTTCGTTCACTTCACCCAGAATCTTCGGACTCCAATGCTGCTGAAATCTTGAGAATTTCTCTTCGAGATTGATGGTCCTAGTCATGCTTGCCCCCAAGGTATGAGTTCTTACATCTTGTGAATCTGCTCTCCGACCGCGGCCAGCACTCGCTGTGTGGTTTCCTCGCGCGAAGTCTCTGAGTACACGCGCAACAAATTCTCAGTTCCGGAGGCCCGCAGCATCACCCAGCCGATGTCTCCCAGGTAAAGCTTGATGCCGTCCATGTTTTCACGGCGAACTACAGGCCAGTCGAGGATGGTGTTCGCTGAGCCATCGGAATATTGTTTCATCGCTTTTTGCTTTTGTATTGCGGTGACATCAAGATCCATGCGGCCGTAGTGGTATTCGCCGAATTCCGAGTGCAGCGTGCCGAGCAGTTCGCCGAGCGTTTTGCCGTGCCAGGCCATCAATTCCGCCAAGAACAGCGCCGAAACGGTGGCATCGCGTTCCGGAAGATACAGACTGGTTCCGATACCACCGCTTTCTTCGCCGCCAATCAAGATGTTCTGTTCCAGCATCAGTTCGCAAATGTATTTAAAGCCGACGGGGACTTCATGCAGCTTGCGGCCGAGTTTTGCGGCCAGTTTGTCAATCAGTTTGGTAACCGAGAAGGTTTTTGCAATTTCGCCGGGAAGATTTCGCATTCCCGCCAAATGCCACACCAGCAGCGCGAAGATCTGATGGGGATTGACGAACTTTCCCTCGGAATCGACAGCGCCGATGCGGTCGCCGTCTCCGTCGGCCGCAAAGCCCGCATCGAATTTTCCCGCCTTCACCACGTTCTGCAACGGCGCGATGTGCGGTTCGATCGGCTCGGGATGCGCTCCACCGAATCGCGGGTCGCGTGTCCCTCGGATCTCCTGACACTCAATTCCGTGACGCTGAAAGAGTTCCGGCAGCAGCCCGGCGGCGGAGCCGTGCATCCCGTCGAACGCAAACCGGAATTTCGCTCTGCGGATGCGGTCCCAATCTACCAGTCTATCCAGCGCTTCGAGATAGGGTTTACGCGGATCGAGGGCATGAATCAGTTCAGGCCGCGGAGGCAGCGCCGGGACTCCCGCGCTCTCCACAAACTGCAGTTCGCTTTCGATTAGCGCCACGATCGAAGGCAGCGCGCTGCTGCCGTAGCTTGCCTTGTATTTGATACCGTTCCAGCGATAAGGATTGTGGCTCGCCGTCACGACGACGCCTCCCGCTGCGCCACGCTCGCGCACCAGGTAAGAAACGGCCGGCGTGGGGCAGGGTCGGTCACAGAGCCACACCGGCGTGCCTGTTGCCGAAATCACCTGTGCGACCTGCTGTGCGACGGAGTCCGCGGCGTAGCGGTGGTCGTAGCCGACGATCACTCCTTTGCGCGCGTCTTCACCACGCACGACGTAGCGAGCAATCGCTTCCGCCACGGTTCGCGCGTTCGCGAACGTAAATTCCTCGGCGATAATCCCGCGCCACCCGTCGGTGCCAAATTTGATCGCCGTCATGCCTGTGAGTATACGTGAGGTACTGCGACGCAAAACAGCCGCATTGGCTGGCTCTACTATGTTCAGAAACAGTTTCGAGCTGATGTAGTGCCGGGCCTGCCGCAGGCAGGCTTCAGTCCGGCTTCTTGCCTTCCAAGTCGCCACGGGTCGAATTTGCCGTTGGTTGTCGTCAGAGCAGCTTCTTGATTTTGTTTTCTTCCAGCCACTTCACGATTTTTCCAACGTCCTGCGCGCGTTCGCGCGGGCAGATGAGCAGCGCATCTGCGGTATCCACGATGACCAAATCCTTAACGCCTATGGCGGCCACGAACTTGTCCGCACACCAAACAAAATTCCCGCTGGCCGCGAGCGCATAGCCTCCGGCCGATAGCACGTTGGCGTCTGCGGCCTTCGCTAACAGTTCGTACACCGCGGCCCAGGAACCGATATCGCTCCAGCCGACTTCCGCGGGAATCACGAACACCCGAGGCTTGCCGTCGCCCGCAGTGTTGCGTTCGAGGATTGCGTAGTCCACCGAAATGCTTTCCAACTTGGCGTAATCCTCGCGAAGGCGCGCTTGGTATTGGCGGGTGCCGATCTTGCTGTCCAGTGCTTCTAAAATTCCAAATGTTTCTGGCAAAAACTTCCGCAAGGCGTCCAGGAACGTTGACACGCGCCAGAAAAACATTCCGGCGTTCCAGAAATAGTTCCCCGTCGCGATGTATTGCGCCGCAATGTCCGCGGCCGGCTTTTCCGTGAACCGGCGCACCGGATAAACCGGAATTCCGTGCGCGCCGATCGTCGGTTCCAGCCGCTCAATGTAGCCGAAACCGATTTCCGGTCGCGTCGGTGGAATGCCCAGCACGACCATACGCCCTGGTTCTCGAGCAACTCCGAGCGCAGCGCGAACGATTTTCTGATACTCGTGTGTGCGCTCGATGTAATGGTCGGCTGGCAGTACCGCCAGCAGCGCGTCGCCTTTTGCCGCTTTCCGGATGTGAAGCGCCGCGAGCCCGATCGCCGCCGCCGTATTCCTTCCAATGGGTTCTACTAAGACTCGTTTGCGCGCCAGGCGCGGGAGCTGTTTTTTAACTCCGCCAGCCTGTTCGGAATTGGTGACGGTCCAGATCCGCTCGGCGGGCACCAGCGGGCGCAACCGCGCAACCGTCTGCTCGAGCATCGTGCCCTTACCGACGATGTGCAGCAGTTGTTTCGGCGTTTTGGTTCGGCTCTGCGGCCAGAACCGCGTGCCCCTTCCGCCGGCTAGAATCACCACATGGGTTGTGAGTTTCTCGATTCCCATCGTTCCAACTCAACCAAAAATAAACCGCCTCCGCTGTTCTTCCGAATATCCTTTGTCCACAAACGTTTTGCTGAAGGCTGCCATGTCGGGTACGTACGTGCGCAGGATCGTGGCGGTTGGCGAAAAAATGTACTCCCCCAGATTTGCAGGCAGAAACCACGTTTCTCCGGTTGAACAATCATAGTCGCGACGATCACACCTGATAGCTCCGGCACCGTCTAAAAACGTCAGTAATTCAAACTGGCCCGGGTTGGTCTTTTCCTTGGCCGAGCCCTGCACTTCCCATCTCTCGGCTGCAAAATACCGGCACGCGGCCAAGTATTCGACATGCGCAGAACCTTTTTCGTCCATCGGTTGGTCGGTTTTGAAAGCGCCTGGGGCTGGGCTGCCAAATTTGATGACTTCGAGCGCCTTCTCTAGATGCAGCTGGCGAGGCTGACCTGTCGGGTCCAGGCGCTCATAGTCGTACACCCGATAGGTCAAATCTGAATATTCCTGAACCTCATAGAGCACCATGCCTGGGCCTATTGTGTGCGGTGTCCCCGCCGGCACGAACAACGTATCACCGGCACGAACGACTTGGGATTCGAACAGATCCTCCAACTGATGCGCCGCCAAGCCTTGAAGAAACGCTTCTTTGTCCACATGAGGCCGGAGTCCAACCAGGACCTTGGCATGCGGCTCGGCGGAAACCACGTGCCACATCTCCGTCTTCCCGCGTCCGCCCGCAGCCTGCTCATGTAAAGCAGCATAGGCGTCATCGGGATGCACTTGGATGGAAAGCTTGTCGTTCGGGAAAATGAATTTTACAAGAATAGGAAAGTCGCGCGAATCTCGGAACCGTTCGCCGCGCCATTCGGCAGGCATTCCCGCCCACGCTTCGCCTAGGGTCTTGCCTGCAAACGGTCCGTTTGCAATGCGGCACTGCACGTCAGTCAGCCAAGCTTCGCCAATCGGCTCTGGCAGAGCGGTTTTGTCAAGGAAGATGGGCGCGAGCGTCCGCGCGCCCCAGATCCGGGGACTGAACGTAGGCTCAATCCGAAACGGCCCTGGCTTCACGAATTATGCCGCCGCCTCCGCTCGCGAAAAGAACCTGTTCAGCCGGCGCAAGCCTTCCTCGATCCGGTCCAACGAAGTAGCGTAGGAAATCCGCAAATAACCCGGCGCGCCGAACGCGTCGCCGCCCACCAGCGCGACCCGCGCCTTCTGCAGCAGTAGCGTTGCTAGTTCGGTGGTGTCTTTCGCCAGTGCGTGCGGCCCGTTCAGATGCGCCGAAACGTCCGGAAAAGCATAAAACGCGCCGCCGGGCTCGCGGCAGGTCACGCCGGGGATCGCGTTCAACCCTTCCACGATGCACTTCCGCCGCTTGGCGTACTCGGCCAGCATCACAGGTACAGTTTCCATGGTGCCGGTCATGGCCGCTAGCGCCGCATACTGCGCGATCGACGTCGGGTTCGACGTGGACTGGCTCTGCAGCTTAATCAGCGCCTGGATCAGCTCCGCCGGCCCCAGCGTGTAGCCAATTCTCCAGCCGGTCATCGCAAACGTCTTGGAAACGGATCCGATGATGATCACGTTGTTTTTCGAATCTGCCGCCCGGGCAATGGAAAACGGTTTGTTCGGCTCGTAAGTGAAATGGGAGTAGCACTCGTCACCCATCAGCCACACATGGTGTTTCTTGCAGACCGCCAGAATCTTTTCATACTCATCCGGAGGAGTCACTCCGCCGCTGGGATTGCTTGGCGAATTCAAAATTAGCAGCCGCGTTTTCGGCGTGATGGCCTTTGCAATCGCCGCTGCCCTCACCGCGAAGCCGTCTTCCACGCTGGTCTGCACGTACACCGGCGTCGCGCCGGTGTACTTGATAATGTCCGGAAAACTTACCCAGTACGGCGCGGGAATCAGCACTTCATCGCCCGCCTGCACCAGCACGCTAGCCACGTTGAAGATCGCGTGCTTGCCTCCGACATTCACCACGCACTCCTTCGGTTCGTAGTTCGATTCAAGCTCACGGTGGTGCCACCCGCAAATCGCTTCGCGAAGCGGCATGATTCCCGCTGTCGGTGTGTACTTCGTTCGGTTCTCGTGAATCGCCTTGATCGCCGCTTCCTTGATGTGGTCCGGTGTAGGGAAGTCCGGCTCGCCCGGCCCGAAGTCCGCGATGTCCACGCCCTTCGCCTTTAGCTGGTCCGCGGCGCTGATCACCGCCGAGGTGGGCGATATTTGTATGCGATTGATGCGGTCTGTAAGTTTCACTTCTGCTCCTGTAGCGGCGAGTTGCTCCCGTCGTCTTTGGTGCAAGTCCGATCGGCCTCGGAGGGTGCCCAGGTTCGGGTTCTGAACCTGGGCCTTCTCTCTCGATTACGAAATCTTCGCCTTCAATCGTTCTTCTACAATATCTGGCACCAGCCCCTTCAGCGGTGCACCCAATTGCGCGATCTCCCGCACCAGCTTCGAGCTCAAATAGCTGTAAGAAACGCCCGGCAGCATGAACACGGTTTCCAGCCGCGGCTCCAGCTTGCGGTTCATCAGCGCCATTTGCAGTTCATACTCGTAGTCGCTCACCGCGCGAATGCCGCGCAAAATCACGCCCGCGCCCCGCTTTCTGGCGTAATCCACCAGCAGACCGTCAAAGACGTCAACTTCCACATCGCTCCACGGCTTGGTCACTTCGCCGAGCATCTCCACCCGTTCTTGAACCGAAAACAGCGGCTGCTTCTCTGCGTTCTGCAACACCGCCACAATCAGCAGATCAAACATTTTTTCGCCGCGCTCGATCAGGTCGAGGTGGCCGTTGGTCACCGGATCAAACGATCCGGGATAGATGGCGATGGAGGTTTTCATGTGCAGCCGTCCCTTTAGTGTAGCGCAGAGGGCGTCCCCTCCTGGTCAAAACTCTAGTGCCTTGACGCAGCTTACGACAGCAAACTTGTTGGCGGAACAGCCGTTTTGGCCCACAAACAAAAGCGCACAAACAACGGCGAACAAATCGAAAAAATGGTCCTTCCGAGGGCAGCGAGGGATCGGCTTTTTTCTTGCGCCGCCCGCAATTTGCGCTTCGCATTCCGCCCCGACTGTGCCACTATCGCTCTTCCGCTGCTACATAGCACTCGGCGGAGTGTTTCCCCAAGGAGCTTCTAATCATGCGGTCTGCGGTCTGGCTCATTCTAGCAATGACAACCTTGCTCGCTCCTGAACTCCAAGCTCAAAGCCCGCGGCTCAACTTCATGCCGCAACCCGCCAACGTGCAACCAGGCACCGGCGCTCTCCGCATCGATGCCAATTTTGCGGTCGCCCTTACCGGCTACAGCGAGCCGCGCCTCGATCGCGCCGCCGAACGTTTCCTGCTTCAGTTGCAGCGTCAGACCGGTCTGCTGATTTCTCCGCACTCGGCGAAGTCCGATTCCAGCAAAGCCACGTTGGTGGTCCACACCGATCACGCCGGCAAGGCGATTCAGGAACTGGGTGAGGACGAATCCTACACGCTCGAAGTTACGGCGTCCGGCGCTAAGCTCAGCGCTGCCAATCCGCTCGGTGTACTGCGCGGTTTGCAAACTTTCCTGCAGCAGGTCGACGTCTCGCCCGACGGGTTTGCGGCGCCCGCGCTCACCATCAAAGATCAACCGAGATTCGCGTGGCGCGGGTTGTTGATCGATTCGAGCCGGCACTTTACGCCCCTCGACGTTCTGAAGCGAAACCTGGACGGAATGGAAGCGGTGAAGTTGAATGTTTTCCACTGGCATATTTCGGACAACCAAGGCTTCCGTGCCGAGAGCAAAAAGCTGCCGAAGCTGCATACGCTAGGTTCTGGCGGTGCGTACTACAACCAGGATGAGATTCGCGATGTCATCGCCTACGCCCGCGATCGCGGAATTCGCGTTGTGCCGGAATTCGATATGCCCGGTCACAGCTCGGCCTGGTTTGTCGGCTACCCGGAAATCGCCAGCACGCCCGGGCCGTTCAAGATCGATGCCGAATGGGGCATCTTGGATCCGGCCATGGATCCCACCAACGAAAAGACCTACAAGTTTCTCGACACGTTTATCGGAGAGATGGCCGGGCTCTTCCCCGACCACTACTTCCACATCGGTGGAGACGAGGTCAACGGGAAGGCCTGGGACGCGAATCCCAAGATTCAGGAGTTCAAGAAGGCGCACAACTACAAGACCAACGACGAACTGCAAACCTATTTCAGCCAGCGCGTGCAGAAACTCGTGAACAAACACCGCAAAGCCGCCATTGGCTGGGACGAGATTTTCGTTCCCGGTGCGCCGAAAGACATTGTGATTCACTCCTGGCGCGGCCCGCAGTCGCTCGCCGCGGCCGCCAAGCAGGGATATCGCGGAATCCTTTCGAACGGCTATTACATCGATTTGATGTGGAGCGCCGCCCGGCATTACACCGTCGACCCGCTAGGCGGAGCGGCTGCGGACTTAACTCCGGAGCAACGGCAGCTCGTCTTGGGCGGGGAAGCGACGATGTGGTCCGAATACGTCAACTGGGAAAACATTGACTCGCGCATTTGGCCGAGGACAGCAGCCATTGCCGAGCGCTTTTGGTCGCAGCAATCTGTGACCGATGTCACCTCGATGTACGCGCGTCTGGATATCATTAGCCAGCGGCTGGAGTGGCTGGGACTAACCCACCGGACCGGCTTGCGCAAGATGCTGCAGCGAATTGCCGGGCCCGCTACGCCGGAAGAGTTTGCAGCCCTCGAGACGCTGGCCGAGGTGTTGGAGCCGGTGAAGGATTACACACGCGGCGAAACGACGGCTTACACCGCGATTACCAGCACCCCCTTGAATCGCATTGTGGATGCGGTACCGCCGGAGAGCGACGTCGCGCGCCGCTTCGATGAAAAGGTGAACGTCTTCGTTGGCGGCACCTGCCGGGACGCCAGTCTGGCCGCGCAATTGCGATCCCAGCTTACGAAATGGCGGGATAACGACGCGGCGTTCCATTCGCTGGCGGCTAAGTCATCGTTCGTCAACGAAGTTGCGCAGAGCTCGCGGGACTTAAGCTCCGCAGCCGCAGTCGGGCTGTCTGCATTGGATGCAATCTCCCAAGGCTCAGCATTGGCCGATAACGCCAAAACGGAAAATACCGCAACCCTTTCCGCAGCTGGCAAGGGGAAAGCGCAGCTTTTGCTGATTTCTGCTCCCACGATCCAAAAATTGGTGAACGCGGCCGCTGCTGGCGGCGCATGCGGGACCAGGCTCTAGTTCTAGGGTTTGACGCTCCGGCACGCTCCTTGGCCCGAGTCGTGGAAACCCTCGACGCCGTCCACCGGTACAAACTCCCATCTATATTTTCCGGGCGACAGCGTCAGTTTCAGCACGCCAAAGGTATCCGCGTTCCGCACTTCGCTGTTCGGCAGCGGCATTCCCAGCGGATGGTGACTCCGTCCGCCCGTTCCAACCACAATCTCCCGAATGCCGTTGGTCTCGTCGGCATTTCCGTCCGGGTCTTGCGGCGCAAAGCGCTCATAGGAATGCTCATGTCCGGCCAGCATCAGCGCCGCATGAGCCGCATACAAATCGCGCCAAAGATCGCGCAATTCCGGATGGATCGCATGCTTTTTCAGCAGCCCGCTGCTGTACAGGGCGTGATGCCCGAACGCGGCCACGCACGAGTTCGGATGCGCGGCCAGGTCTTCCTTCAGCCACTTTTCTTGGTCCGAGCCTTGGCCACATCCACCGACGCCGGGCCCACCGCAATTTGTGTTCAGCGCGATCACATGCCAGCTGCCGAGATCGAAACTGTAATAGCCCTTTCCGTCCGCTCCTGCCCGCTTTCCCCAATAATCGAAGTACGCCCGTCCGTGATTCGAGGCGTATTCATGATTTCCAGGCGCGGGCATCGTTCGGTCCTTGAACCGCCCCCAAGTCGTTCCATAGCACTCGCTAAACTCTTCCGCCGTCCCGTGTTCGTAGGCCAGGTCTCCTGCGGCAAACACCGTCCCGGGAATCTGTTCGATCAACTTGGCTGTAGCCCGCGCGCCTTCGAGCGACGAGCAACTGGCAATGTCTCCGGCTCCCACTAGCACAAAAGTATCCGCCGGAGCCTCCTTGCCCGGCATGCGATGCGATTTCGGCCTAGCCTTGCCCGGATTCTGCGCGGCGCCCGAGCCTGCTTTGGGCGCCTGAGCCCGTGCATAGGGGAGGGCCATCGTAGCCACCACAGCCGCCAGACACAGTCGTCGGAAATTCATTGAGGTATCATCGCATGTCTGAGCTTTGTAGCGGCAGGTCTTCAAGCCCGTTCTCTCTGGTTTTTCTCTCTTGTCTTTCTGCTCCTTGGGTATCGCCGACTTTCCTGTAAGTCTATGTAAACAGGAAACTTTCATGCGAAATGTAATTCGATTTTCCAGTTTGACTTTTCCCACCGAATCCTCTACACTGAATCACGACTGATTCAGTCGCATATGCCCTGACTGAGGGGGCATGGCAAGGGCGTACGGTAGTCGATGTTCAAGCTGTCGAAAAAAGCTGACTATGGTCTGATTGCGGTCAAGCATCTCGCGATGCACCGCAACGAAAATCACGCCTGTAGCGCCAACGAAATTGCCGAAGAGTATGGAATTTCCACCACGCTCATGGCGAAGGTGTTGCAAAAGCTCGCCCGGCAGGCGCTGGTAGGCGCCAAACACGGTTCCACCGGCGGGTATCAGCTGGCCAAGGATCCGGAGCGCATCAGCGCCCTGGAAGTCATCACGGCGATTGATGGTCCGGTGCTGATTACTTCGTGCGTTACAACTCACGGAAACTGCGACGCTGCATCCAAGTGCTCGGTGCGCGAACCGTTGCGCCGCGTGAATGACAGTATTTTGCAGGTTCTCAACACGGTGACGATTTCGCAGATGTGCGAGGACCCGCAGCAGGAGATGCTGATCGCCCTTCGCGCCTGAGGTTGCGTAGCAGCGGGCCTATCCGGCTGGCCTTTTGCAAGCGACGGGTTTAGACAACTGGGGGAATGAAAAATGGCTGTAAAGCTGCCAATTTATTTCGACAATCACGCCACCACGCAGGTTGATCCTCGCGTGGTACAGGCAATGCTGCCCTATTTCACCGAGAAATTTGGCAACGCCGCCAGCCGCAACCACGCCTTTGGCTGGGCCGGCGAAGAAGCCGTCGAAAATGCCCGCGCCCAAGTCGCGGCCCTGATCGGTACCACTCCCAAGGAAATCATTTTCACCAGCGGCGCCACGGAAAGCGACAACCTGATGATCAAAGGTGTTGCCGAAATGTACCGTGAGAAGGGCAATCACATCATCACCCAGGCCATCGAACACAAGGCCGTGCTGGATACCTGCAAGCGCCTGGAAAAAGACGGTTTTGAAGTCGCCTATCTGCCGGTGCAGCGCGATGGGCGCGTGGATCCGGAAGACGTTCGCAAAGCGATTACGCCGAAGACCATTCTGATCACCATCATGTACGCCAACAACGAAATTGGCGTCATCAACCCAATCGCTGAAATTGGTAAGATCGCCAAGGAACGCGGTATTTTCTTCGCGGTGGACGGCGTTCAGGCGGTCGGCAAGATTCCGGTGGACGTGCAGAAGGACAACATTGACCTGCTGGCCATCTCTGCCCACAAGATTTACGGCCCGAAAGGTGTTGGTGCGCTCTACGTTCGCCGCCGCAACCCGCGGGTGCAAATCTCCGCCATCATTGATGGTGGCGGCCACGAACGCGGGATGCGCTCCGGCACCCTCAACGTTCCCGGCATCGTCGGTCTGGGAGCCGCCTGTGAAATCGCGCAGAAGGAAATGGCCGAAGAGTCGGCCCGCCTGGGCAAAATGCGCGACAAGCTCAAAGCGGGACTGGAAGCTAAGCTGGATGAAGTGTATATCAACGGTTCGATGGAGCACCGTCTGCCCAACAATCTCAATATGAGCTTCGCCTACGTCGAAGGCGAATCGCTCTTGATGGGCATCAATGACATCGCGGTGTCCAGCGGTTCAGCATGCACGTCGGCAACCCTGGAACCCAGCTACGTCCTTAAGGCTCTGGGAGTCGGCGAGGACCTGGCCCACACCTCCATTCGCTTCGGGCTCGGCCGCTTCAATACCGAGGAAGAAGTGGAATATGTCACCGACAAGATGGTCCAGGTCGTAACCAAGCTCCGCGAGCTTTCACCCCTATACGAAATGGCCAAAGAGGGCGTGGATATTTCGAAAGTGAATTGGCAGACCGCTCAGGCCGGTTCTGCATCTAACTAAGGGTAAGTCAGCAGAGTGAATGAATTTAGCCCAGCAGAAGGGAAGAGGATAGCAATGGCAAGTGTTAGCGTGAGTGAAGGGACAATTCGGGTGCATCGCTCGATCGCCGGTACCAGCGCGCCGTTCCGCGTCGCGTTTGTTCCCTATGGCGAGGGTGACGATGCCAAGCCCGCTGGCGAGCGTGCGTTCCGCCACCTCCAGGAAGTTCGGGCGTTCTTGAAAGTTTTGGGCGTCGGCACGGAATACATCAAGGACGTGCTCCGGCAGTTGACCGCTGGCCGTTCCGCCTGGGTGCCCAACGTTTCAATTTCCGAAAAGGTGTTGCGTAGCGCGGGGTTCGTCAGCATCAACAACCTCGCCCGCAGCAACTAGTAGGGCTTTGGTAGGGCCGGGCTTTGGCCCGGTTCTTCAGCCGCAGTCACTTTCGGCTGTGCCCTAGGGTTTGGTTCAGGCTCGGTCGTTGAATCGCACCGCGGTCTGAATGTTTGAACGTAGCGCTGGTTCTCCAGCGCAGATTTTGAGCAGTTCGCGGTTCAGGAGAGTGGTTTATGTATAGCGACAAGGTTGTAGATCATTACAACAACCCCCGTAACGTGGGCAGTCTTCCCAAGGAAGACCCCAACGTCGGCACCGGCCTCGTGGGCGCGCCGGAATGCGGCGACGTGATGAAGCTGCAGATGCGCATCAATCCGGAGACCCAGGTCATTGAAGAAGCTCGCTTCAAGACCTTCGGCTGCGGTTCGGCCATCGCCAGCTCGTCACTCGCCACCGAGTGGGTCAAGGGCAAGACCGTCGAAGAGGCGCTGACGATCAAGAACACGGACATTGTCCGCGAATTGTCGCTGCCTCCGGTCAAGATTCACTGCTCGGTTCTGGCCGAAGACGCCATCAAGGCCGCCATCGGCAACTGGAAGAACAAGCATGGGATCGAAGTGCCGGCTTCCGAAAGGCCCTCGCATTAAGTTGCACAGCCACTTTTGGCCGTGCGATGGCCGGTATCGCCGACCTGCTGGCGAGACCGGGCTCCTTGAGGATGTTTTGAGGTTAGATCTGCCGCGGCCTTTAGCGCGGTATCGGGATTCAGATGACCACTGAAGTCGCCAATCCGGCCACGCCCAGGGTTCACGTTTCCGAACGAGCGGCGAAGAAAATCCTCGTTTTGCTCGCCAAGGAAGGCATGCCTGCGGATCAGGGCGGTCTTCGTGTAGGTGTACAGGGCGGAGGCTGCTCCGGCTTGTCCTACGCGATGCGGCTCGACACCCAGGCCCGCGACCGCGACAAGGTTTTTGAAGAGTTCGGCGCACGCATCTTCGTGGACCCCAAAAGCTTTTTGTATCTCAACGGGACCACGCTGGACTACGAAGAAACACTGATCCGCCAGGGATTCGTCTTTGTCAATCCCAACGCCGCGCGCAACTGCGGCTGCGGCAGTTCGTTTACGGCCTGACGGCGCAGCGCGGCCAGCCTTGTCTGGCAGTCGGATGGTTCTTGAGGGCGAAGGTTTGTAACCCTCGTAGAATCAATACTTGCAAAATACGGGGAGGGAGGTTGGTACTCCCTGTAAGCAACACAAAATAAAACAGATAGCATCAGCCGCCCCAAGAATGATGACTGCCGCTCCCTCAAAATCTTCCTCCGACCACTTCGCGGTTTTTGGCCTGCCCCGCAAGCTCGGGATTGACATGTCTGCTCTCGAGCAGAGTTTCCTGCAACAGAGCTGGAAGCTGCATCCCGACAATTTCGTTAGTGCCTCGGACCAAGAGCGCGAACTCTCTGTCCAACGCAGCTCGGAACTGAATGATGCCTACCGTGTGCTGCGCGATCCGGTGGGCCGCGTCGAATATCTGCTGGGCATTGAAGGCGAACGCAGAGAAGGTGCAAAGAAGCAGCAGGCTCCGCCGGAATTGCTGGAGGAGGTGTTTGCGCTGAACGAATCGCTGGACGAACTGCGCGAAGGGAAAATCTCCGGCGGAGATCTCTCTGATCTGAAGTCAGGCCTGCAATCCGCACAGACGAACTTTCAAGAGAAGCTTCAGGAAGTTGACGCGCGGTTGCAGGCCACCGCCAAGCAGTGGGACGCCTCCGTGGATTCGAATGCCGATGGCGAAATCCGCAGGAAGCTCATGGCGCGGATGAATGATCTTTTGAATCGCCGCTCCTATATCCGCAATCTGGTGGCCGGAGTAGCCAAGGAACTGGAAAGCTGACATGGGCAAAATCGTTGGCATCGATCTCGGAACGACAAACAGTCTGGTCGCGTACTTCGAAAGGAAGACAAAAAAGCCGGTTTGCATTCCGGGGCCGTACGGTTCGACGTTGTGTCCATCGGTCGTAAGTCTGGATGCGGACGGCAACATCATCGTCGGCGAGCCTGCGCGGCGGCGTTTGCTTACCCAACCCGAACGCACCATCTATTCGGTGAAGCGGCTCATGGGTCGGGGGGTGAAGGACGTTCAAGACGAGCTAAAACTGTTTCCGTTCCGGCTCGATCCTTCCAGCGCCAATGTGATTCGAGTACGGCTGGGCGAGAAAGTTTTCACTCCGCCACAAATCTCCGCCTTCATCTTGCGCGAACTGAAAAACTGGGCCGAGGCACACTTCGGCGAGCCTGTCGACCGCGCGGTCATCACGGTTCCGGCATATTTCAACGACGCGCAGCGCCAGGCGACCAAAGACGCCGGCAAAATCGCCGGCCTCGAAGTTCTTCGTCTGGTGAACGAACCGACCGCTGCAGCGCTGGCCTACGGCCTCCATGAACAACAGCGCGGCAAAGTCGCCGTTTACGATCTGGGCGGCGGTACGTTCGATATCTCGATCTTGAAGCTGATTTCGACCGCCGAAGGCGATATCTACCAGGTCCTTTCGGTCAACGGCGACACCCATCTCGGCGGCGACGACATTGACAACCTTTTGCAGGGGTTCGTGCACCAAGAGATTTTGCAGGAAGACCAAATCGATTTTTCTCCGCATGGCGAACTCGCGCAGGAACTCCGCAAAACGCTGATCGCTTTGAAGCACGAGCTATCAGAAAAGGATTCCGTGACGCTGCAGTTTCCGCTCCCCAACGGAAAAGTATTTCGGCACGAATTTACCCGTGGTTCGCTGGAAGCGCTGATTCGTCCAGTCGTGGACCGCACGATAGGCCCGGTGAAGCTGGCACTCGCCGATGCCAAGCTCAATCCCGCGGAAACAGACGAAGTCGTGCTGGTCGGCGGCACGACGCGTACTCCGCTGATTCGCAAAACCGTGCAGGATTTCTTTGGCCGCGTGCCGCACACTGAACTGAATCCGGACGAAGTGGTGGCGCTCGGCGCTGCAGTGCAGGCCAACATTTTGGAGCATGGCGTCAAAAACATGCTGCTGCTCGACGTGACGCCGCTTTCGCTCGGTATCGAAACCTACGGCGGGACGGTGGCCAAAATCATTCCGCGCAATGCCACCATTCCCGCGGGTGCGCAGGAGCTCTACACCACGGGCGTGGACAATCAGACCGGCATTGACATTCACGTGCTGCAGGGCGAACGCGAACTGGCCAAAGACTGCCGCTCTCTCGCACGCTTCAATCTCAAAGTTCCACCTGCGCCTGCCGGGCTGCCGCGCATAGAAGTAAAGTTCCTGATCGACGCCAACGGTATCTTGCAGGTTGCCGCAAAAGATGTCCGCACCGGCGAAGAGCATTCGATTGAGGTACAGCCGAGCTACGGCATCAGCGACTCCGAAATCGAGCGCATGCTGGAAGAATCCATCGACTATGCGGAACAGGATTTTGCCGAGCGCCAGGCGATCGAGGCGCGCACCGAAGCCGAATCGATTCTGGCCGCGACCGTTAAGGCTCTGGCCAATCCGCAGGCTGGCGGACTGGAGGCCCTAGAGCGCGCTAAGATTACAGGAGCGGTGGCTGCCGTGAGGGAAGCGGTTCAAGGCAGTGACTACAAGCTGATGCGCAGGAAAATTGACGAATTGAACCAGGCCACGCAGCATTTGGCCGAAGTGCTGATGAACAGCGCGGTGAACACCGTGCTGCAGGGCAAAAAACTGGCCGAGTTTTAACGAGTAGCGCAGGCAATCGTGCCTGGGCATTGCGGGTTGCGATTTCTTCTGCACCGACAGGATTATGTGTGCTCTGGTCAGTCTGAGAGGCGGAAAATGGGCGGCAGTAACCCCTACATTGACGAAGTCAAATTCAAGCCGGCGACGCGGAAATTCAAGGTGACGTTTCTGCCCAGCGGCAAGACGCTCGAAGTGGATCCGGCGCAGATTCCTTACGGCCACAACGGTTTGCCCGGCAGCATTCTGGATTTTTCCGAAGCTTTGAAAGCCGGCCTGGATCATGCCTGCGGCGGCGTGTGCGCCTGCTCCACGTGCCACGTAATCGTGAAGGAAGGTCTTGAAACCTGCAACGAGGCCACCGACGCGGAACTCGATGAACTGGACCAGGCGCCGGGCATCACGCCGAAATCGCGCCTGGGTTGCCAGACCGTTCCGGACGGAACAACCGACATCGTGGTGGAAATTCCCGCCTGGAACAAGAATTACGCGAAGGAAGCGGATCACTAAGATCGGAGCAATTCATGCCGCCCAAACTGGATTGGGACAATTTTGAAGACATCGCGATCGAACTGACGGACAAGTTTCCCGACGTCGATCCGTATACCGTGCGTTTCACCGACATGCACAAGTGGATTACCGAACTCCCGAACTTCGGCGGCGACCCGGCAAAGTCCAACGAAGCCAAGCTGGAAGCGATCCAGGCGGCCTGGCACGAAGAGTGGCAGGACCGTACCAGGTCGTAGCTGATTTTTTTCGCCGCCGTCCCGGCGAGCGAATTTTCCCGCGCTATTGCAGATAGGTCCGCTGCAAGAATTCGATCGTGGATTCATCCAGGCTGGAATAGTTTGTCCGCAAGGCCAGATGCAGCGCCTCTTCCCGCGTAGATTCCGTGCGCATGGCGTCGATTAGGCGTCCTACGCCATCGACTCCCGAATCCGCTTCAATCGATTCGACTACCGCCAGCGCCCAGGCATACGCGTACCGCGCTGGCGGACTGGAAAGGTTGGTCCACGGTCCCTCGAGATGGCGCAGCGGCTTGCCCTTGCCGTCCTGGTAAAGGGCCACCAGCATAGCCGCCGTGGCGGTGCTGCGGCGGCCTTCCATCCACAGCGCAGTCCCTTCCTGTAGCCATGTCGGGCAGCGTCCGGCGGATTTCTGGTAAACGAAACTGTGTGTGAGCTCGTGTTTCAAAATGCTTGCCAGCAGCGGCGTGACGGATTCAAAAGCTTGTACCGGGACGCGGATGCGGCCGTCGTTTGCGCCGCCGGCCAATCCGGAACCCGGGTCACGTCGCAAAACGTTTCCTGGGTGTACAGAATCACGCCGATGGGTTCCAGCGGAACATAATGCAATTCGGATTTTAGCGTCTGAAAATCGTCCTCCAGCGTATGAATCACATCGGACGCCAGCGCGCGGCTGGCTCCGCCGTGGTAGTGCAGTAGGAAGTGGCTGGACTCGCCTTGGCGAAAATCGCTTTCCGCCTCTTTATCGCGCGAAGCCTTTGCAAGCAGTTGTGCAACTCGGGCATCGGGCTGAATCGCCTGCGCAGCTTGCAAATCAGCGACTGCGGCGTCGATCTGGTTCAGACGGTAATGAGCCCAACCGGAAAGCGCGAGCAAGTTCGCGGATTTGGGAGCGAGCTTTCGTTCGCGGCCTAGCGTTTCGAGCGCTGCGGAGTATTCGCTTTTCATCAACAATGCCCGCACGTGGCCGCCCAGACTGGCCAGCAGCAGGTCGCGCCGCTGACCTGTGAACCGGTCCATGGCATCGAACTGCTCCAGCGCTTTGTCGGGTTCGTTGCTGCCAAAGCTGGAACTCAGCGACCGCCAGATGCGCCAGCGCGGTGCGAGTGACCGCTGTCGAACCGCCGTTCTCCGCCAACTGATCGAGCGTAGTGATGTAGCCTGAGTCCACGACCCCTTCTTTGACGGCCTGGCTGCGAATAGCCGCCTATCTTGCGGGGGCGGGAATTGCTGGAGCAGAAAGCGGAATCTCCGCGGCCCTGGAACGCCAAGAGAACGGCGAATCAGCGACGCCCGCGACGGCCAGGGAGTGTGCATTGTTGAGGCGTTGCAATGCGCGGCAGTCCACAAATCCGATGCGATTTGCCTGCACCGACGGCCGCACTCCGCACCAGCTCTTGCCGGACTGGTCCACGCGGAGATCCACGTAAACGGTCGCCCCTCTTTCAGCGTGAAGTTTTTTTCGCCGGACGAATCCATCTCGGCAAAAACGGTGATCTCGTCGGCCGTGACAACTGCGGCGGTGGCGGCGCTAGGAAGCCGCGGGCGCTGGGCGAACGCGGGCAGAAAAAATAGAGCGAGGGACGCCGCCACCAAGCACGGGAAAAGGGAAGTCCGTACCCCTTCGCTCAGGGTAGACCCCCGTTAACACTTCTGCAACGGAAGAGACTCGACAAAGCATCTTGCCCGCTGTTCAAGAAGGGTTCAAAAATCCTGCCAGACTTTCCAGGCGGGAACCGCGGAATAGCCCGGCGGCGGTGCGGGCATCGAGGCCAGCGAAGGCAGTTCCTTGGCAAGCGAAGCGGGATCCAGTTTCAGCAGCGTGAAGAGGTCAGCGCCCGACGAGACGGCCGCAGAGTGAGCGCGCTGCGCGATTCCAAGGGCACTCGAAACATTTACAGAGAGCGCCGGCAGCTGCATGGCAGAACCCCCACGGAGATTGGAGCACATCGAAATGCTGGCGGCAAGCCGTTTCCGTGCCGTTGCGCCGACGAATCTTGTGTCTGCTGGCCTCTGCCAGCCGACCGTTGGTGATGCATCCTCAAGAAACGGAGTAGCCCGACGTGGCTTGTCGCTGGCAGGAAAATCCCGTATTCTATTTGAGCTGTCGCCTCGTTGTTTCCCCTTAATGCCGCTATGGTGCAACGGTTAGCACGCAGCCCTTTCAAGGCTGAAATACGGGTTCGATTCCCGTTAGCGGTACCAAACCTCTTCCTAGGGCCGGTACTGAAACAGCCTTGAAATAGATGTTCGCCGTTTGGGCCGCGGGTTGCCGCCTTGGCAACAGAGCTTGGCGAAACGCCGCAGTTGGCTGACACGTCGCATGAGTGGTAATTAACAAAAAAGGGCGCAACCCTGAGGGTTGCGCCCCCTTGGTGGATGTGCTGCCCTGCTCAGCAGCGTGGGCCCCGCGGTGGCGTCAGCGAGGCGACATCACGGGGCCCGGTCCAGCCAAGATCGAGAGCTGGCGATCGTTGCCAAGCAATCCGGCGACGCGTCGCAAAAAGCCGTTGAAATCAACGAGGTTCAGGCAAGCCTGTCCGCAGAAAGTCACACTGACAGCTGCCCCTGTCACACTACGGTGACGTTTCCGCCCCTTGAGGCACGCCATTCACGAAGTCTGAGCAAGAACGGAGCAATTCTCGGACCATGGCTTCTCGAGTCACGTAGCGTCACGCGAGCGATGGGCTAGCCGCAAATGTTTGGTAAACGTCAGAATGTGAAGCGGAGGTGCGCTGCGGCGCTGCGCGGCGTGGCGACGGCGGTTCCCGAAAAGAGCCCTGCGAAATCCAGAACGTTAACCCGTTCGGTAAGATTGGCGGCTTGCAACTGAACCGTCAGAGTGCGCAATTCTTTGTGATACAGCTGGGCCCCCGCAGCGATACCCAAGGAAAAATTCGGTTTGACTCGTCCGCGCGCAAAATCGACCCGCGCAAGAATCTGCGGGCCGTACTGCGCAAGCAGAAAATTCACGTCGGTGCTTGCGGCGGCGAGTTCGATGGGCAGTCCGCTGCCGTAATCACCGCTGACGGCGGCCCACAAGCGTTTGGTGAGTTGCACGCGAATGCGGGCACGCAGCGTGTTGCGTTGATCCTGGGTAACGGCAAATTTCGAATTGTCGGTCAGAGCGCTGCCGGCGTCACTGCCGACAAAAAGTCCGCCTGTGACCGGGCCGTGCGCGATGGCCGACTGATTCGAGTAACTGAGGAATCCGGAAAACTGATGCCAGTCGCTGACCGAAAGGCGCAACTCCTCACCGAAAACGCGGGCGCCGGCAAATGCGATGGGGAAGCTCACACCGGTGTCGAGCAGCACGTCATCGTCGGCAAAGTTGCGGAAATTGCGGCGAAAAATGTTGGCGTCGAGGCGCAGCTTGCCGAGCAGCCCCTGAGCGATGCCGCCTTCAAAGAAGTTCCCGTAGGAGGGACGTACCGGCAGGCGCAGCACTTCCGGATTGAGCGAACCGACCTGGGGAGAGCTGGCAAGCAGAAGATTCTCCGTCGCCGGAGTCTGGAAAACACGATCGTAGGAGGCGTGGAGCAACATGTTCCAGGGTTGGATGTAGCGCGAGACGCCGAGGCGCGGGCTTACGGCGGATTCGCGAACGACAAGGCCGTAATGATCGAAGCGCAGGCCTGCGCTGAGATTCCAGCTAGCGCGGTGCACGATGTCCTGTGCGTAAATTGCGGGCTCAACGTCCCAACGGATCTGGGCAAAAGAAAACGGCGAGGCAGTACCGGGATCAAACTGCGAAGGATCGGTGATCTGATACGCGAGCGATTCGCGGACCTTGGTGAAAAGCGAATCCACGCCAAGTTTCCAGTCATGATGGCCGTGGTGGCCGGCAAGATCGGCGCGCACGTAGCCTTCGCGGTAGCCGCGATCCTGGGCGACGATGACCGGTGTTGCCAGGCCGTTGGAACGAAGGGTGAAGCTGGAATCGCGAACGCTTGCCGAGAAGGTCGAGAGCAGATTGTTGCCACCGATATGCTGGTAAAAGATCTGCCCTGCAGTTTCGACGGCGGCGGAGTCCTGGCGCTGCCCGGCGGTTTGCTGGACGCGTTCGTCGGGTACGGCGAAGCGAACGTCGTTGCGCAAAAATGCGATGCGCAGACGATCCGCGGTCAGAAAATCGCGGCCATACGAAGCGGAAATACCGCCAGAGTTTCCCCAGTTGGTGTAGTTCTGCAGCACCGGAGGATCAAGATAGCGATCGGTGTGTAAGCCCTGGCCGCTGAACTCGTAATGATTCTTGCCGGCCGAGTAGCCCAGCTCCGCCGCGCCGTCGAGCGACGCAAAACTGCCGCCGCCCGCTTCGAAACGGCCGTGCAGGCCTGCCGGCGGATTTTTCTCGGTCATCAACTCAACGACGCCGCCCAGTTTGCGGCCGTACTCGGCGGGATAGCCTGCGGTCATCACGCGCATCGATTCCATATCACCGGAGTCGAAAGGAGGCGCGAAAGCGGGCGAACGATTTTGGGTGAGGGGCATACCGTCAACAACATACTGGACCTGATATTCAGAACCGCGCGGATGAAGGGAGCCGTTTGCTTCGTAAAGCCAACCGGGCTGATCGTCCACCGCGTCCGAGAGACTGCGGCCAGGTTGCGCGGCGGCGTGCTCCCGAATGGAAGGGCCGCTAAGGGAAACGACAGTACCGTTCTCCGACGGATCGAGCAGCGTAGCGGCGTCCGTGACTTCGATTTTAGTGTTCACCGCAGCCATTCCGAGCTGGACCGTAACGCGAACCGGAAGCCCGTTGCGGATTTCTACCAAGCGGCTCCAAGTGGCGAAACCTTCCGCGGAAACATTCAAGCGATAAACGCCAAAAGGAAGCTCGGCGGCGGTGAACTTGCCGTCGGGTCCGATCGCGAACTCCTTCTTAAGCTGATTGGATTCGCTGAGGAGCTCGCCCGTGGCGGCTACGCTCTGTCCCTGTGGGTCGCGCACTTCGATCTGCAGTTCGCCGCGTTCGCGCTGGGCCTTAGCGGGGAAAGCGGCCACCAGGAAAAGAAGTACTGCGAACGTCACCGTGCAACGGACCGTGCCGCAGATTTTCTTGCCAATTTGCATGCCCTTCCAACGCTACCACATGGCTGCGGACCCGCTGGTGGCGGTGAAGTGCGCTGTTGCTCTCCCCGGCCACAGCACGGAAAAAGCGTTGGCCGCCAGCCACCTAGAGCAGTAGGGGCGACGCTGATGTTCCTACCTGAAGCGACCGGTTTTTCCGCACTAGACGCCTCACAGAGTCGGCGGCAACGCAGGCCGGTAGCCAGCGTCGCGGGTGTTCTGCGCTCGAGCCTGCTCGGCTGTGCGGGAGTTGCTTATCTCTTGTGATTTCAGATTGTTGCGGGAATCAGGGCAGTCTCCGGCAGAAAAGGGAGCGCTGCTGGCCGAGAGCTTCAGAGTGAAACACAGATTCCCGCAATAGAGTTTCTTCACGCTCCGGCCGTTTCCATTCCAGTCCCCATTTTCCTAGGCCGGCCTTTACTTCGTGCGCGTATGGGTCTTAACTGTTTCTGTTCAATGAACCCCTGGCCGCACTACGGCGTCATGCAGATGTATAGGGAGAGCGGGGCAGATGCCGCTCAGGTGGAAGCGACCGTGCAGGAGTGGATTCTGACCCATCCCGGAGCCGAGCCCGAAGCCGCTGCGTGCGGTGACCAAGCGCACCCGGAATACGGCCTGGCCGGCGAGCGCGACTGGGAAACGCTGCTGAAAAACAACGCCCCGCTGGCGTTTCGCGTGGCACGTGGCGTCTTGAGGAATGATGCCGACGCCGAGGAAGTCGCGCAAGACGCGTTGCTCCGCGCGTATCAGAAGATCGAACGGCTGCGGGACCGGGTGAGTTTTCGGGCATGGCTGGTTCGCATTACGTTTCGGCTGGCGCTGGACCGGCTGCGCTCGATGAAACGAAGGCAACTGCGCGAATCGCAGTGGGTTTTCGAGCGCGCCCGCCAGGAGAGCCATTCTGGCGAAAACGCAGAGTTCCAGCGGCAGTTCGGCCGCGCACTCGAAGAACTGCCCGAGAAGCAGCGGCTGGTGCTGCTGCTCGCGGCGATGGAGGGTCATTCGCTGGAAGAGGTTTCCGAGTTGTTGGCGGTGCCGGTGGGCACGGTGAAGTCGCGGTTGTTTGTTGCCCGAAAGATCTTGGCGGAGAGGCTGCGATGTTTTGTGAATCGTACGGGCGGAAACTAAAGGATGCGGCAGCGGCCGGGCAAGCGCCCGGCGGCGAACTGCGACAGCATCTGACTGCATGTGCGAAATGCGCGGAAGCGTGGGAACAGGAACAAGCGCTGTTCGCGGCGATAGATCTGAATCTGGCGCAAGCGGTGAACGCCGACGTTCCCGCGTCGCTCGTTGTCGGCGTCCGGCAGCGAACGGCGGCGAGGCAAACGCAGACCTCGTGGTGGAAGCCGGCGCTGGCACTGACTGCGCTGGCGGCGGTGATCGGAGGAATCGCGGTTCGCGTGGCGTTGCGGAAACCGGATTTGACCAGCGTCGTTGAACAGACGCAAGCTGCTGCGCCAGCTGCGGCTCTGGCGGAAACGAGTTCCAACAACGCCAACGCGGCCGTGGCTGCCACGGAAAAATCACCGAGCCCGGGCGTGGTTCGGGTACCCGCAACGACCAGCGAGATCGTCGAGAGCCAGAAACCGGTAGCCGCGCAGATTTTGATTTCCCCGGCGGAAGCTGCGGGCTTACAGCAGTACGTGCAGCGGTTGCGGACGCAGACGGCGCCGATGCCTGTCCTCGAACAGGTAAAGAATGAGGAGCCTTTCGCGATTCGCGATGTGGAATTCAAAGAGATCGATCTGGGAGTGGTGACGATTGCGCCCTTGGATGGCGCGACGTAGCACTGGGCTTTTTGTAAACAAACTGACAAACGATCAGGAGGAGAAGGACCAATGAAGAGAACGCTCATAGTGTGTTTTGCAGCGCTGTGTCTGTCACTGATGCCGCTAGTGGCGCAAGAGGCAGGCAAGCCGGCCAACGCGCCGAGAACGGAGGAGCACACGCCGGCGGTGACTCCGCTGCGGGTGACGGTGGTTTTCACAGAATATGACGGCGACAAAAAAATCTCCAACCTGCCTTACACCTTCACAGTGAATGCGGATGAAAAACGCGCCAGTCCGAGTTCGCGGATCCGCAACGGGGCGCGGATTCCGATCAGTACCGGCCAGGGCGGCGGTTTCACGTATTTGGACGTTGGCACCAACATCGATTGTTCCGCGACCCAGCAGGACGATGGCCGTTTCAAGCTGCAAATGGTGCTGGAGCGCAGCTCGATCGTCCCGGAGTCCCAAACGCCCAGCGGTAACAACCCGGTAGTGCGAAACTTTCGCGTAGATTTGAACCCGGTGTTGAAAGACGGGCAATCGGTGGAGAGTGTGGCTTCAACCGATCCTCTGACCGGACACGTGTACAAGGTGAGTGTTACGGTAAACGCGGTGAAATAGCCCGGCTAGGACTTTGCGAAGATTCGGTCTAGCGCTTCGGGAAGAGAACGGTCCGCGAAGTGGAAGCCAGCATCGAGAAGTTTTTGCGGTAGGACGCGCTGACTCGACAGGAGCAGCGCGTCCGCCATTTCACCCATTACCAGACGCAGAGCGAAGGCCGGCGCTGGGCAGAGCGCAGGCCGATGCAAGGCACGAGCCAGAGCTTTGCTGAAGTCCGCGTTGGTCGTGGGATTCGGTGAGACGATGTTTACCGGGCCGCGCAATTCCCGATTCTGTAAGGCCGACCGAAGGGCTTCGATGGTGTCCGACAGCGCTACCCACGACAGCCACTGTTTGCCGCTGCCGACGCGGCCGCCAGCACCAAACTTGAAGGGCAGCGCCATTTTTGGGAGTGCGCCGCCCCTGCCATCGAGAATCACGCCAAAGCGCGCGAGCACAACGCGGGTGCGAAGCACTTCGGCGCGCAGAGCTTCCGCCTCCCAATCCTTAGCCAAGACGGCGAGAAAGTCCTTACCTGCCTCGCTAGCCTCGGTCAACGTCTTGTCGCCGCGACTGCCGTAATAGCCGATGGCTGAAGCGCTGATCAATACATCGGGTTTGGCATTCATTTTTCCGAGCGCAGTGACGAGAGCGCGAGTTGCGTCAACGCGGCTGGAGCGAAGCAAGTTCTTGCGCCCAGCGGTCCAGCGGCCATCACCGATCGAGGCGCCTCCCAGATTGAAGACCGCCTCCGCTCCGACTGCCGCACCGCCGAGTTCGCCAGTTTCTGGATTCCATGCGACATCGAAGGCACCCTTGGTGCCACCAATGCTCTTGGTCGAAGGTCGAATCAGCCTGCAGACCATGTGGCCATCGCCAGCGAGCGCTGGCACGAGCGCGCTGCCGACCAGACCGGTGGCTCCGGTGATCAAAATCTTCATGCCAAGAGTATATGATGCTCTCGTTCAATTTATTCTTCGAGGTGCGGTGTGAGCGTCAAGTTCCTTTGGTTCTACTGTTGTTTGCTGATTCTCCTGCTCCCCGCAATTGGTGCGGCGCAGCATCCAGAGTACGACTTCATCATTTCCGGCGCGCACATCGTGGATGGAACGGGCGCTCCGTGGGTCGCAGGGGATCTCGCCATCTCTGGAGATCGTATCGTGGCCATCGGCGATCTGAGCAAAGCCTCGGCCCTCAAACGCCTCGACGCCAAAGGCTTGGTCGTTTGCCCGGGCTTTATTGATGTGCAGGGCCAGTCGGAATTCAATGTGCTGGTGGACAATCGCGCGGCCAGCAAGATCACGCAAGGGGTCACTACAGAAATCACCGGTGAAGGCAGCTCGATTGCCCCGGTGAATGACCGTTTGAAAAAGGAAAACCAAGAGGTCGCAAAAAAATTTGGTGTGACCCAGGACTGGTCGTCGCTCGACGACTATTTCAAGCATTTTGAACGCTCAAAACCGGCGATCAACCTCGGAACGTTGGTCGGCGCCGGTGGTCTGCGCAACTACGTGATGGGCTCGGTCAATCGGCCAGCGTCCCCGGAGGAGCTCGACCAGATGCGCCAGCTGGTGGCTCAAGCGATGAAAGACGGCGCGTTTGGAATCAGCACAGCCTTGGAATACGTGCCCGACATTTTTGCTTCCACCGACGAAATCGTGGAGCTGGCCAAAGTCGCCCGGCAATACGGAGGTGTCTACTTCACGCATCAGCGTTCAGAATCTGGCGCGATTTTCAATTCGTTGGACGAGGTCTTTTCCATTTCCGAACGCGCCAAGATCTCCACCACCATCTGGCACCTGAAGACGGCTTACCGCGAAAATTGGGGCAAGATGCCGGAAGTGATCCACCGTATCGAAGCAGCGCGCGCACGCGGCCTCGACGTTGCCGCGAGTGTTTATCCCTATGCGCGCGCCAGCAACGGCCTGAATGCTTCTTTACCTCCCTGGGTTTCCGAGGGCGGGACCGAGGCCATGATTGCTCGCCTGAAGGATCCGGCTCAGCGAGAGCGCATCAAGAAAGAGATGCTGGAACCGACCACGACCTGGGAAAACGAGTGGCTGGGGTCGGGCGGCGCCGCGGGCATTCTGATCAGCGACGTCTTGAATCCTGACCTGAACCAATACCTCGGCAAGACCGTGGAAGAGATCGGCCACGAGCTGCATCAGGACCCTCGGGACGTGGCCATGGACATCATCATTGCCGATCGCGGCCACACCGGGCAAGTCACATCCATCATGGACGAGGCCGACGTGCGCACTGCGGTCTCCAATCCCATCGTCACTTTCGGCTCCGATTCGGAAGCTCACGCCGAAGACGGGCCGCTAAGCACCTCCAAGTCCCACCCTCGCGCCTTCGGCACATTTCCGCGCATTTTGGGGATGTACGTTCGCGAACAAAAAACGATGCGCCTGGAAGAAGCCGTGCGGAAGATGACATCGCTGGCCGCCAGCCGTGTCGGCCTGATGGACCGCGGAGTTCTGCGGCCGGGAATGTTTGCCGATATCGCCGTCTTCGATCCCAAGACCATCCACGATGTGGCCACGTTTGCCGATCCGATGCATTACTCGGTTGGCGTGAAGTATGTTTTTGTGAATGGCCGTCCAGTGCTTTGGAATGGCGCGATTACCGAACAGCGTCCGGGCCGTCCGCTGCGCGGGCCAGGTCATCAAGCCAAACATCCGTAGAACATCGCATCACAACGGGGTCCCCACCAGGCCTTGCGCCGCGCTTGCCGCACGTTAAGGTAAACTACAGGTTAGCCATGATTGTGAAAGTGCTTTATTTCGGAAGGTTGAAGGAGCTCTCGGGAACGGCCGAAGAACAGATTGAGTTGCGCGATGGCTCAGCGATTGAAGAGTTGTTTCGCGCGTGTGCGGCGGCGCGGCCCGAGCTGCACAAGTTCCGTAGCTCGCTGGTCGCAGCACGCAACCGGGAGTTCGCAGCCTGGGATACGCCCCTAAGCGCGGGGGACGAGGTTGGCTTTTTGCCGCCGGTCAGCGGGGGATAAGACGACTCGAAGCGTTGCATAAGGAAGCAGGGAAATGCCGGGAAACGACAAGGATCGGGTGGAGATTGTGCGCGCGGTGATTGACACCGCCGCACTGGCGCGCGAAGTGCGTGCCGACGAAGATGGAGCCGTGGCTACTTTTGCTGGCTGCGTGCGCAACCACTCGCATGGCCGAGAAACTCGGTATCTTGAATACGAAGCGTACGAAGCAATGGCGTCGGCCAAGATGAATGAAATCGCGGCGGAGGTTCACACGCGCTATGCGGTTGACCGAATAGCGATGGTCCACCGGCTGGGGCGGCTGGAAATCGGCGAGACCAGCGTGTTCATTGCGGTGAGCGCGGCTCATCGCGGCGTGGCGTTTGATGCCTGCCGCTACGCCATCGACACACTGAAAAAAACGGTTCCCATCTGGAAAAAGGAGTTTTTCGCCGATGGCGCAGTGTGGGCCGACGGTGAATTGCCTCCGGTACCCCAATCGGCATCGCCGGGCGGGGCCGAGGCGGAGACTCGCGCGGCGCAACCTGCATCCAACTAACCAAATGACACCTCACCCTGGCTCTGGCTGGAGACTCGCCGTTGGCCTTGCTGCTAGCCTGCCTTTGGTTGCCGTGCTCGTCTCGACCGCGCAATGTGCTGGGGCCCGTCCATTCCCGCAAGAAAATCCCAATCGTCCGCCCTGGGCGCAAAGACCAAAGAAAGCCGACGCTTCAGATAGCAATCGGTCGGCGGCGCCTGGCGACGGCTCCGATGCCGTACAGGACCGTGCCAAGATCAAAGTCAAAGTGGATTTGGTGAACGTGCTGGTCAGCGTGCTGGATGAGCACAATCGCCCTGCGCCCGATCTTCCGGCCGAATCGTTTCAGCTATTGGATGAGGACAACCCGCAAAAAATTGCGGTCTTCGAAAAGGAAACGCAGCTGCCTTTGGACCTGGCGCTGATGTTCGACGCCAGTCTGAGCGTGCAACTGGGAATGCCGGCGCAGCGGGAGGCGGCTAGCCGCTTCATTCAGCAGGTGCTGCGAAGCGGGGATCGTCTGGCTCTGTACGCGGTGGACGAAAACGTTACCCAGATTGCCGCGTTCACCGACAACGTTCCGCATCTGCAAGACTCGTTGAAACACATTGCCCAAGGCGCAGGAACGTCAATATATGATGCCGTGTATCTCGGATCGCGTGCGCTGGCGCGGCAAGGCGTGGACCGGCGACGGGTCATCATTCTGATCACGGATGGCGGAGAAACGACAAGCCGCTCGGATTTTGATAGCGCTCGGCGCGAGGCGGTGCAATCGAGCGCGCTACTGTATACGATCGTGATTCGTGCCGTGAAAAATGAGAGCGGGCGCAATACCGCGGGCGAACATGCCCTGGAAACGCTGACCGATACCAGCGGTGGCGCGGTGTTTTATCCCGACTCAACGGCAGAGCTGGACGCGATCTTTAGCCAGATCGACCGCGAACTGCGCACGCAATATCGCCTCGGCTACTACCCGACGCCCAAAGGGCCGGCGGATTCCTACCGGCGAATCGAAGTGAGTGTAACGCCGGTGGCGAAGACCGATGCTGCCGCGACGAGCGAAGGTCAGTCTGCGCAGCATAGTTATTCGGTGCGGCATCGCAAAACGTACTACACCGGCCAGCCCTGAGTTTCGCGCCTGCACGATCGCGCGGAGGACCTCGCCAGCGAAAACCCGTTACACTAGAAACGTATGCGTAACCAACCTGCCGGGAGCGAGACACGATCATTTCTGGATGCTGCGATCGAAACTGCTCTGTGCGCGGGCAAGATTTTGCGCGAGGAGTATGCGTTGCCGCCGGAAATTAAGTACAAAGGCGGCGTGGACCTGGTGACGCAAGCCGACAAGCGCAGCGAGCAAGAGATCGTTGCCAGGCTATCGAAATACTTTCCGTCGCACTGTATTTCCGCGGAAGAAGGCTCCGGCCAGCGGCGCAATTCGGAATTTCATTGGCACGTTGATCCCCTCGACGGCACCACGAATTTCGCCCACAAGTATCCATGTTTCTCGGTGTCGATCGCCGTGGCTCGCGGCCAAGATTTGCTTGCCGCCGTAGTGTACAACCCCATTTCCGATGAATTGTTTGCGGCGGCCCGAGGCACCGGCGCGACGCTAAATGCAAGACCTATTTTCGTTTCAAAAAATGCAACGCTGAGCGTCAGCCTGCTTTGCACGGGCTTTCCCGTACACAAGCAGCGCACCCAGCCGAATATCCAGTACTATTACGATTTCACGCTGCGGACCCACGGAGTGCGGCGCGACGGTTCGGCGGCCCTGGATCTGGCATGCGTGGCATGCGGGCGCTTCGACGGCTTCTGGGAATTCGGATTGAACTCGTGGGACACTGCGGCCGGAGTCTTGCTGGTGGAGCAGGCTGGCGGCCGGGTTTCCGATTTTCATGGAACGCCCTACGTCCTAGGTGGACCGGTAATCCTTGCCAGCAACGGCCTCGTCCACGAAGAGATGCGCCAGGTGGCGCTCCAGATCTCCAAACGCGAGCCGCACCCAGCGAGCGAGACCGGGGCTCAACCGAGGGTGGGTTAACCGCCAGGGCCTCCCAGTAAGTCACTCTAAACACAATGCGTTAGCAACATAATCCTGCGCTTACACTGACCTTATCCCCGCTGATCGTTTAGCCCTCAGCTGACGACCCACGTTGCGGAACTCGGACCTGGCCGACGGGTTGAAACGCCATCGTGAAACGCACGTCTTCGCAGCAACCTAGCCCGAGACGGCAGCGAAGGGCGTCGGGCCTGTGGCGCAGCGAAAATCGCCTGAATGTGGCGATCCTGATGAGGTTCTAGTGCCTAGCTCCGGCGCCAGAAAAAAAGAGAGGGCATAGTATTCTGCGCTCCTGGCACAGCCGCGAAAAACGAGATGATCTACTTCCCGCCCCACTCTTTATAAAGCTTGTTGATGGTCGGACCGATAGTGAAATACCACGCGAATATGGCCACATCTTTGTACTTTTCCGGTACCGCGTATTGGTCGCGCGCGTCTTCCACCGGCACGCCGGACTTGTACATCTTTTCAGCCTGAGCGCCGATATCATCGAACAAATCGAGTGAGAATTGCACCGCTTCCGGTCCGCAGAGTTGGCCGTGGCCAGGGATGAAGACTGTTTCCTTTCCCCACGACAGAAACGTCTTCAAAGTTGCACGCCAGCCCGAGACCGTGCATTGATCGTCAAACGCAACCGGATAGAAGTGGTTGAACAGCAAATCGCCCGCATAGACCACATTTTGCTCCGGCACCCGGACGATCACGTCGGTTCCGGAGTGGCCTGGATAGCTCTCGACCACCGCAGTCAGTCCGCCTAGATCGAGCTTCATTGGTAATTTGGCAGGATCGAGAGGACGATTCGGAAAGCCCAAAACCGTCCCTTGCGCCGCGTTGAAAAGATTGGTCAAGACAGCGGCGTATTCCGCCAAATGTTTGCGAGCCAGCTCCGTTTTTCCGTTCTTGGCTTGCGCTTCGTACGGCCCGATTATGGCGGACTTGTCCGCGCCCTGCAGGGACGCATAACTCTCCGCCATTCGCTTGGCGGTCGCAGCGTGTGCCCAAATGGAGATTCCGTTGGCTCCGTAATACGCATTCCCAAAGGAATGATCGAAGTGATAGTGCGTGTCCACGGCGCCCATGACTGGGGCTTGGCTGACTGATTTCAGCGTTTCGTGCTGAAAGGCAGAGCCCGCCGGGCTGACGAATCCTTCAACGAGCAGGGAAGCGTCCTTTCCGGTCAGAAATCCACCATTGCACATGGTTTGCAGACCCTTGGAGGTGTCAGAGATGGTTGCGTACAGTCCGTTTCCGACTTTGCGGACGGAAGCAAACCCTTTGTCCACAATTGGAGCCTGGGCCACGCGCGAGCCGAAAAGAACAGATTTGCTCAGTGCAGGTAGCTTCATAAAGGGCGCTGTCGCGGCGAGCGCACTCCAGTGCGCCGCACGTTCCAGAAATGCCCGTCTAGAAAAACCGGTGAGAGTAGAGTTTATGGCCGCCATAAATCCTCCAGCGAGCGTGTCTTTTCGATTCGGAAGTCCACGGTTGGATGCCGGATTGGGCGCACGGTGCGCCACAATCCACTTGCCCTTAGGCTCCAGCACTATACTGAACTTTATAGCGAATTGCCCATCGGGAAGGCAATCTTTCAGGAGAACCGCCGTGAAAAGGATTTTGCTGTGCTGCGCGATCTGGGTTTTTTGCGCCGGAGCGTCGCGTGCGCAGGAAGAACCGCCCGCCAATCCGGAGATGCAGCGCCAAGAGCTGATCAATCTCGAGAAAGAAAACGCGCGCGCCATCAAGCTTCACAACGTCACATTCTTCAAAGCAGCCTATTCCGACGATTTTCACGGAGTTTCCAGGTACGGAGAAACGATCAAGAAAGAGGGGATGGTGCGCGAAGTAGAGTCAACGGCCTTGGAGTTTGATTCAGTGGTGAGCACCGACCAGCAAGTGCGCCTGTTTCGCGATGCGGGTTACGTGATCAGCATGCGTTCCGAAGTGGGCCGCAGCAACGGCAAGAAATTTTACAACCAGTACCGCGTTTTGCGAGTGTACGTGAACAGCCCACAAGGCTGGAAGGTTGTCTCGCAACTTGAGACAAAGCTGGTCACCGAGCAGCAGCGCTGACCAGCCGCCTCATTTCGTGGCGGCGGATGCCGTGGCGTTCGTTGCAGCGCCTATGATGCCCAAATCGTCGTTGACTGGAATGACCTCGAAGCGGCTCCCTTGCAGCGGGCTCATCTTCACCATTTCATGCACCAGTCGGTCGAGGGTGCCCACGTCGATCCAGTCCACATTCGGCCCGGTCAGATAAAACGGGCCCGGCCCTTCCATATGGATGCTGGTCGCAGTAGCCGCCGCGAGAGCACGATGACAACGTGAAACGAACTCGACGCAACGCGGGTCGCCGCTCCGTGCGTTTGCAAATACTTCCTCCGGCTCCAAATCCAAAAAACGCAGCCGCATCGAGCGGTACCCCAGAAAACCTTCCAAATGGCCGCGTCCCCCGCAGCCGCAGTAGTTCTCCTTCGGGTCTGTTGTTACCACCGAATGTCCGCCTTCCCACATGCCTTCACTCCAAGGATAGCGGCCAAACCCTACGCCATTGCCAAGCGTCCAAACCCGGCTAAGCTTGCGCTGGGTGCCGCGCTTGGATGCGATTCCCGCTGCCGTCGCGTCGGCGTCGTTGTAAATCCGCACCGGCACCCGCAATCCGTTTAGCGACAAGGCACTTTCCACTGCTTCGCGGAGATTGAAGCCCTTGATTTGTTGCAGGTTGGGCGATTCTTCCACCACGCCTTCGCGGATCATCCCCGGAAATCCCACGCCCACCGCAGTGAGCCCGCCGGCTCCCGAAACAGCGCCGACCAGTTCGGCGATCTTCGCAGCGATGTGCTCCGCAGGCATGGAGAGCAACGCGTCGCGGGAGCTGCCCTTTTCCGGAAACGTTCGCACGGCTCCCGTGATCTGCTTGTTTTCCACCCCTCCGGCGGCAATGTGCTCGACGACCAGTACCCCTGCGCTCCTGCTCATGACGTTTCCATTCCGCTGACTACAGCTTCGAGAGCTTGTTCAGTCCGTTAAACGCCGCGGTCTTATAGCTTTCTGCCAGCGTCGGATAGTTAAAAACCGTATCGATGAAATAGGTGATCGTGCCTTTGAGAACCAGCACTGCCTGGCCGATATGCAACAGCTCAGACGCTCCTTCCCCGATCACGTGCACACCCAGCAGCTGCTTGGTATCGGGGTCGAAGATCAGTTTCAAGCGGCCGGTGGTGTCGCCGCGGATTTGGCCGCGCGCGATTTCGCGGAAATAGGCGATACCGACTTCATAGGCGACTCCGGCGTCGGTCAGCTGCTCTTCCGTTTTGCCGATGAAGGAAATTTCGGGAATCGTGTAGATGCCGTAAGGATAGTGAGCGGGGTCGGAGTGAATTTCCATGCCGAAGGCGCTTGCAGCGGCGATACGGCCCTGTTCCATGGAAACCGACCCAAGGCTGGGAAACCCGATGATGTCTCCCACGGCGAAAATATGCGGCTGCTTGGTGCGATAGTCGCCGTCAACGTGGATACGCCCACGAGAATCGGCCTCCAAGCCGGCGGCAGCAAGGTTTAGCTCCTCGACGTTTCCTTGCCGGCCGACGGCGTAAAGCAACGCCTCGCCCGCCACCTTCTTTTTGCTCTTGAGGTTTGCCACGACTCCGTTGTCCGGCGTCTCTTCCACGCTTTCCACCTCTTCATTCAAACGGAGGGTAACCCGCCGATCGCGCAGGTGATAGCAGAGCGCTTCGACCATTTCCGAGTCCGCGAACTCCAGCAGGCGAGGGCGTTTCTCGATGAGCGTGACCCGAACGCCCAGCGTCGCAAACATGCAGGTGTATTCGACGCCGATCACGCCGCCGCCGACCACGATCATCGTTTTCGGAATCTGTGGCATCTGCAGAATCTGGTCGCTGTTGATGATGTTGCGGTTATTGAAAGGCACTAGCGGCGAACAGGCAGGCTTGGTTCCGGTGGCGATGATGATTTTCTCGGCCGCGTAGTCCTGCTGGCCGCGCGCACTGGTAACGCGAACCGTGTTGGGGTCGATAAAGTTCGCTACTCCGTTGAAAACCTCGATGCCGTTCCGCGAAAGTTGTGCGCGAGTGACGTCGATTTCGGTCTTGATCACATGCTGGGCGCGAAAGGAAAGATCAGCCATAGTGATGGTTTCCTTCACGCGATAGTTCACGCCGTAAATACTCTGGTAGTAGAAGCCGGACAGATGCAGCACTGCTTCGCGCATGGTCTTGCTGGGGATCGTGCCGGTGTTGATCGCGGCGCCGCCGACGACCTCCATTTTTTCAATCAACGCGGCGTGCTTGCCGAATTTTGCGGCCTGAATAGCGGCGCGCTGCCCGGCTGGACCGGAACCGATCACTATGAGGTCGTACTTTTCCATAACCAATCAGGCGCGGGAAGGGGCGCCTTTTGCCCCCTCGGGGCCGCAAGTATACCACCAGCCGCAAGTGCATCGCGTGAAAGTGTGATGAACCGCGACGAAAGTTCGTCCTTGCAAAAATCTAATTCCTGATTAGGCTATGCGCGAGGAGATTTGGCGATCATGGGCTCCCCTGCGGTGCAAGGCAAGTTCACACAATTTGGCCAGACCGAACGGCGTGATGCCTGGGTAGTGGAAATCCTGCCGGTCATTTTGCTGATGGGTGGCTTTAGCGTTTACGCGACGTTTCGGGCATTCGAAGGCACGTACTATCAGTGGGGGCCATACCTTTCACCGTTTTATTCTCCGTTGATTGACCCGCACCACTTTTGGGTGCCGCGGTTTATTACGCCGGCCATGCTGATCTTAGCGGCGCCACTCGGCTTTCGCGCTACCTGTTACTACTATCGAAAAGCCCTGTACCGAGCGTTCCTGCTCGATCCGCCGGCCTGCGCCGTGAGCGAGAGGCGTTCGCGCAACTACAAAGGTGAAACTGCGTTTCCCTTTATTCTGCAGAACGTTCACCGCTACTTTCTTTACCTGGCGATCCTGTTTTTGGTTGTCCTGTGGAAAGACGCGCTGGCTAGTTTTTTCTTCATTGGGCGTTTACGTACGGAGGAGTTCGGCGTTGGCGTCGGTTCGCTGATCATGATGGCCAATGTTGTGCTGCTGTCGCTATACACGCTTTCATGTCACTCGCTGCGTCATTTCGCGGGTGGCAAGCTCGATTGCTTTTCTTGCACGGCGTTCGGCCCGCCTCGCCACACCGCGTGGAGCTGGCTGAGTCTTCTGAATGAACGCCACATGCGTTTCGCCTGGGCCAGCCTGATTTCGGTAGGCTTCACCGATTTTTACATTCGCATGGTAGCCTCAGGCGCGTTCAAGGACCTTCGACTCCTGTGACCTCTTCCTACGAAACCCACGAGCATGATGTGTTAATCATCGGCGCGGGCGGCGCCGGACTGCGCGCTGCCATTGAAGCGCTGGCGCACGGCGCGACGGTTGGGCTGGTCTGCAAATCGCTGCTCGGCAAAGCTCACACGGTGATGGCCGAAGGCGGCATCGCGGCGGCCATGGGCAACGTGGATAAGTCCGACGATTGGCGCACCCACTTCCGCGACACCATGCGCGGCGGCAAATTCCTGAACAACTGGCGCATGGCCCAGCTGCACGCACAAGAAGCGCCGGAGCGCGTCAAGGAACTAGAAAAGTGGGGCGCTCTCTTTGATCGCACCGAGGACGGACGAATTTTGCAGCGCGCGTTTGGCGGCCACACCTTCAAGCGCCTTTGCCATGTCGGTGACCGCACCGGCCTCGAAATGATCCGCACGCTGCAGGATCGCGGGGTGCAGCAGGGCATCGATGTGTACATGGAATGCACGGTCACCCGCTTGATCAAAGACGGTGACCGCATCGCCGGCGCATTCGCCTATTGGCGCGAGCAGGGCCGCTTCGTCGTCTTTAAGGCGAAATCGATTGTGATTGCCACTGGCGGCATCGGCAAAGCCTGGAAAATCACTTCGAACTCCTGGGAATACACCGCCGACGGGATGGCTCTGGCCTACGAAGCCGGCGCGGAACTGCTGGACATGGAATTCGTTCAATTCCATCCCACCGGAATGGTCTGGCCACCGGGCGTGCAGGGGATTCTAGTCACCGAAGCGGTCCGCGGCGAGGGCGGCATCTTGCGCAACAACCGCAGCGAACGCTTCATGGAAAAGTACGATCCCGCGCGCATGGAACTTTCCACGCGCGATGTAGTGGCTCGCGCGATTTACACCGAGGTGAAAGAAGGGCGCGGTTCCCCACATGGCGGCGCGTATTTGAACATTTCGCACAAGCCTGCCGAGTATGTGAAAAAAAAACTTCCCAGCATGTATCACCAGTTCAAGGAACTGGCGGATGTGGACATTACGACCGAGCCGATGGAGGTCGGCCCGACTTGCCACTACATGATGGGCGGCATTCGCGTGGACGCGGAAACCGGCCAATCCACCGTGCCCGGTTTGTTCGCGGCGGGCGAAGCTGCCGCCGGTTTGCATGGCGCGAATCGCCTCGGCGGCAACTCACTTTCCGATTTACTGGTCTTTGGCAAGCGCGCGGGAGGCGCCGCAGCCGATTTCGCGAAGTCCGTTCAGCCTGCTGGCCTCGATGAAGCGCAACTCCAAGGCGAGGAAAGCGAAATGCTCGCGCCTTTTCAGAACCGCGGCGAGTTTCCCTACGAAATTCACCGCGATCTGCAGGAAACCATGCAGAGCCTGGTCGGAATCTTCCGCGTTGCGGAAGACCTGCAGAAGGCTCTTATGGAACTGGAAAAATTCCAGCCGCGCATGCACAACGTACGCGCCGACGGCTCGCGCATGTTCAATCCCGGCTGGCACCTGACGCGCGATTTGCGCTCGATGCTGCTGATTTCAGAAGCGGTTACGCGCAGCGCCCTGGCTCGCCGCGAGAGCCGCGGAGCGCACAGCCGCATTGACTATCCGAATTACGACGATACCTGGGCCAAACAGAACAACGTCGTCTGCAAGCGCGACGGCCAGATGACGCTCGCGCAGCGCCCGGTTATGGAAATGCCCAAAGAATTGCAGCAGATTCTGGCGGAGGACAAGTAGCGCAGGTATCTTACCTGCGTAAAGTGAATTTGTAGTGCCGGGGCTTGGCCCGGCTTCGTGGCGCAGGTTGGTTTCTCCTGCGCAGGAGAGCGAGATGGACGAAGTCACACTCCGCGTTTTTCGCGGCGGACCGCAGGGTGGCGAGCACGTGGACTACAAAGTTCCACTCGCTCCCGGCATGGTCGTGCTCGATGCGCTGCACTCCATTCAGGGCCACCAGTCGGCCGATCTCGCCGTGCGCTGGAACTGCAAAGCCGCCAAGTGCGGCTCCTGCTCGTGTGAAGTCAACGGCCGCCCGCGTCTCACCTGCAAGACCCGCCTCGATTCGCTTCCTCAGGATCAGCCCATTACTGTTTCGCCGCTCAAAGCGTTTCCAATCATCAAAGACCTCGTGACCGACGTCTCCTGGAATTACCAAGTCAACAAAAAGATTCCGCCGTTCCAGCCGCGTGCCGATCTGCAAAAACCCAACGCGGAATGGAAAATGGATCAGCGCGACGTGGATCGCGTTCAGGAGTTTCGCAAATGCATCGAATGTTTTTTGTGCCAGGACGTTTGTCACGTCCTGCGCGATCACTCGAAGAACGAGAGTTTTGCCGGCCCGCGCTTCTTCGTGCGCACCGCTGGGCTCGAAATGCATCCGCTGGACGACGCTTCGCGCACCAAGCTGCTGAAGGACCAACTCGGCCTCGGCTACTGCAACATCACCAAATGCTGCACCGAAGTCTGCCCTGAGGAGATTCACATCACCGACAACGCCATCATTCCTCTGAAGGAGCGCATTGTGGACGAGTACTACGACCCGCTGACCATGCTTTTCCGCAAGCTCCGCGGCGGCTAGCTTTGCTGTTCCCTTAGGTTCAGACTTGGATTGTCATTCCGAGCGTTGCCTGAAACTGCCGTTTGGCGCGGCCAAGGAGGCTCCATGACCTACGACCTCAAGTCCATCTCCAAAGCCGGCATTCCCGAAGGCCTGGGCAAAGCCGAACTCTACCGCTACCTCAACGAACCCGAAGAGTCCGAATCCATCTGCCGGGACATTCTCGCCGTAGATCCGAACCAACAGCTCGCTCTCCGTCAGCTCGGACTTTCCATCACCGATCAATTCACCGGCGGCGTCACTGACCGCTGCAACGAAGCCGAAGAATTATTCCAGCGTCTCGAGGATCCCTACGAGCGCCTCTACTACACCGGCCTGCTGAAAGAGCGCCGCGCCAAAGCCCAGCTCCGCGCCGGCCAGCAGCCGCACACTGTGCTTCCGCTGATCGAACACGCACTGGACCGCTTTGCGCAAGCGGAAAAGATCCGCCCAGCCGGCAACGACGACGCCATCCTCCGCTGGAACCGCTGCGTCCGTCTCCTGCAAACTCCGTCGTTCGCCTGGGAAGGGCAGCTCGCCTCGTTCGACGCCGAAGACGCGCCACCGCGCTAGTTTCTTGGGATAGTGACGAATTCAAATGCAGGGCATGTCCGTGCGAATGATGCACTGGTCAACCCGCCTGTTGCTCTGGCACGTCACGATTGTGGTCGGGCTGTTGGCCTCTTGGCTGGATCTTCAAAAGTGCCGAGCGGCGGCCACAGCCTACTTCGACTGATCTTCGGGCCTCACGGAATCTTGTTCGGTTTCGTCGGGTTATTGATGTACCTTCTAATTCCGGTCTTTTGTGTTTGGTTAATCGCCTGGATCAGGCGCCGGGTATCGTCCGATTTAGATAAAGGATGACGATAGTCTCGCGCGCGCTGCCATGCGGCCCACGGCCCATTTCCATGGATCGTTTTCCGGAACCTCGACGTACCACGGTTTTACGCCGGATGCATGGATGTTTGCCTGAGCATTGATCTAAAAACATGCGAGCCGTCGACCTCATCCGCAAAAAACGTGATTCCGGCGAACACGCTCGCGAAGAAATCAATTTCCTGATCTCCGGCTACACGCGCGGCGAAATTCCCGACTATCAAATGGCCGCGTGGGTCATGGCCACGTGGATTCGCGGGCTTAGCCGCGCGGAAATCGCCGCGCTCACCGAAGCGATGCTCCACTCCGGCGAAGTCGTCCGCTTTCCTGAGATTCCCGGGAAAAAAGTAGATAAACATTCCACCGGCGGCGTTGGCGACAAAACTTCGCTCATCCTCGCGCCGATCGTTGCCGCCGGCGGCCTCCACGTGCCGATGATCAGCGGCCGCGGACTCGGCCACACCGGCGGCACGCTCGATAAGCTCGAGTCCATCCCCGGCTTCAACACCGCGCTCTCTCTCACGGAATTTCGCCGCGTACTGGCCGAATGCGGCATGGCCCTCATCGGCCAGACCGCCGAAATCGCGCCCGCCGACAAGAAAATCTACGCCCTGCGCGACGCCACTTCCACCGTCGAAAACGTCGGCCTCATCTGCGCCTCCATCATGAGCAAGAAGCTTGCCGAAGGCATTGACGCGCTGGTTCTCGACGTCAAAACCGGTTCTGGCGCCTTTATGCACGAGGAAGGGGACTCCGTCCGCCTGGCCGAACTGATGGTTGAAACCGCACAGCGCATGGGCAAAAAAGCGGTCGCGCTCATCACCGATATGGATCAGCCGCTCGGCCGGTGGGCCGGCCATTCGCATGAAGTGATCGAATCGATCGAAGTACTCAAAGGCCGCGGCGCAGCTGATCTTCGCGACCTCAGCATCGAACTTTCCGCCTGGATGTTTTTCTTGGGCCAGCGCACTGCAACCATGGAAGAAGGCCGCGTCCTCGCACAAAAGCTCATCGCTTCAGGCGAAGCGCTCGAAAAGTTCCGGCAGGGAATCAAATTGCAGGGCGGCAACGCCCGCGTGATTGACGACTATGCTCTACTCCCGCTAGCCAAGAATCGCATCGAAATCAACAGTTCAGCATCTGGCTATCTCGCCGCGACCAACTGCAGGGAATTTGGCGTAGCGCTCGCCATGCTCGGTGGCGGCCGCGAAAAAAAGGAAGACACGATCGATCCCGGCGTGGGCCTCGAATTTCACAAGCGCATCGGCCACCAGGTCAAAACAGGCGAAGCGCTCGTCACCATCCACTACAACTCCAGCGGCAAACTCCCCGAAGCCCAGCAACGCATCGCCCAAGCCCTCTCTTTGTCCGACCAACCGGTCCAACCCAAAAAGCTCATCCGCCGCCTCATTAATCCCTAACGGCTCTGCTCGTTGCTCTGGGGTTATCTTTTCTCTTCGGTTTGCTCCTCTTGGCTGCGACTTTTCAACCCGTCCGCTCTATTGTCTCTCCTGCCTCTGTGGCAATCTACGCTTCCTCTTGCGACTTTTCTGCTACATTCTCTCTTCCCCTAAAGGAGCCCGCATGGGTCGGTTCACCGGAATCTTGGGCATGCTCGTCATCCTCGGCCTGGCCTGGGTTTTCTCCGCCAATCGCCGCGCCATCAAGCTCAAGACCATTCTCTGGGGACTCGGCCTGCAAGTCGTTCTCGGCATCTTCGTTCTCCGCGTGCCCGCGGGCCAGATCGTTTTTCAAACGCTGGGCCACGGCGCCAAGCATCTGCTCGACTTCTCCTACTACGGCTCCTCGTTTGTTTTCGGCGAACTCGGCAAGTCCGACTCCAACCTGGGCCTGATTTTTGCCTTTCAGGTTCTTCCCACCATCATTTTTATCGCGGCTTTTTTTGCGGTCCTTTATTACATCGGCGTCATGCAGCTGATTATTCGTGTTGCCGCCTGGATCATGACTCGCGTCATGGGGGCCAGCGGAGCCGAGTCCCTCAACGTCGCCGCCAGCATCTTCATGGGACAGACCGAAGCGCCGCTCACCATCCGCCCGTTCCTTCCCAAGCTCACCAAATCCGAATTAATGACGGTCATGACCAGCGGCATGGCGCACATTTCCGGCGGCATGATGGCCGCCTACATTCACGTCGGCGGCGCTGATCCCACCAATCTCCTGACCGCCGTCATCATGACCGCGCCCGGCACCATCCTCATGGCCAAGATGCTGGTCCCCGAAACGGAACAGCCTCTTACTGCTGGCCGCGTCGAAATGCCGCAAATGGAGAAGGAATCCAATATCCTCGGCGCGATTGCCCGGGGCACGGTGGACGGCCTTCAGCTCGCTCTTAACGTCGGCGCCATGCTGATTGTTTTTCTGGCCCTGCTGTTTCTGCTCAACGCCATGATGGGCTGGGTCCACATTCACGTCAGCTGGTTCCCGTACAGCCTGCAGGAAGTGCTCGGCTGGATCTTTGCGCCGGTTGCATGGCTCATCGGCATTCCCTGGCATGACGCATCGCGCATCGGCGATCTTCTCGGTCTGCGCATGGTCACCAATGAATTCGTCGCTTTCAGCCAGCTGGGCCCGATGAAAGGCACGCTCGATCCGCGCTCCTTCACCATCGCTACCTTTGCGCTGTGCGGTTTTGCCAACTTCAGTTCGATCGGCATTCAGATTGGCGGCATAGGCGCTCTGGCGCCCGACCGTCGCAATGATCTGGCAAAATTCGGCATTCGCGCGATGCTGGCCGGCACCATGGCTAACTTGATGTCCGCCTCCATCGTCGGCTTATTGTCGTAGCGGCCGTTTTCAGAGTGCGGCGGCGCACCGCCGCTTGGCCTTAGGTTTCTGAACCTGGTGCGGTTTTTTTCTGGCTTTGCAGGTGGCCGGTCTTCCGACCGGTTCTTTTTCTCAAAAAGGTCGCCACGTTCTTCATGTCCGCCCAAAAACAATCCACCAAAAAAACTCAAGAATTCCTCCAGGCCGACCGCGCCGCCAAATTCGTCCTCGGCAAAACCAAACTCCGCCCGAAAATCGCCCTGGTCCTAGGCTCCGGCCTGGGAGCCTTCGCCGACGAATTCGCCAACGCCACCAAGATTCCGTACGCCAGAATCCCGCATTTTCCGCGCTCCACCGCCATCGGCCACGCCGGTCAACTCGTTCTCGGCTCGGTCGAAGGGATTCCAGTCGCCGGCATGCAAGGCCGAGTGCACCTCTACGAAGGCTATTCGCCGAAGCAGGTCGCGTTCCCCACGCGTGTCTTCACCCGTATGGGAATCAAAGCGCTCATCGTGACCAATGCCGCCGGAGGCATCAATCTTGGCTATTCCGAAGGCGCGCTCGTCGCTCTGCGCGACCACATGAACCTGCAGGGTGCCAATCCGCTCATCGGACCGAACGACGACAACTTCGGCCCGCGCTTTCCCGACATGACCCGCGCCTACGATCCGGACTTTCGGCGCTTTGTTGCCGAAGAAGGGGCCAAGCTTAAACTGAATCTCCACGAAGGCGTGTACCTGGCACTGGCTGGACCAAACTACGAAACGCCCGCGGAAATCCATGCCTTCCGCACACTTGGTGCCGATCTGGTCGGCATGTCCACCGTGCCCGAAGTTTTAGCCGCCCGCCACTCCGGCATTCGCGTGCTTGGCATCTCTTGCGTGACCAACCTGGCGGCCGGCATCACCGGCAAACAACTCACCGCTGAAGAGGTCTTCGAAACCGGCGCCCGTGTGAAGACTCAATTCATCGCGCTCTTGAGAGCGGTTATTCCGCGCATCGCCAAGTCGCTTTGACGAAGGCCCTTCCTGTGGCAGCGGCTTATACGGCGCAGCCTTGCTGTGTTGCTGAGGACGATATATCGTGTCCTCTGACCCGGGGAGGAAACGTTGTCCGACTACGACGCTCTCATCGCCGCCGCCGCGCAATCCCGTGAAAACGCCCACGCCGCCTACTCTAATTTCCGGGTCGGCGCCGCGCTGCGTGCCACGTCCGGCCGGATCTTCGGTGGCTGCAACGTTGAAAACGCCACTTACGGACTAACCATCTGCGCCGAGCGCGTCGCCATCTTCAAAGCCATCAGCGAAGGCGAACGCGGCTTCGACGCCATCGCCGTCGTCGCCGACACCGACTCGCTCACGCCGCCATGCGGCGCTTGCCGCCAGCTCATCTGGGAATTCTGCGGGGACATCCCGGTCATCCTTGGAAACCTCAAAGGCAAAATCGAAGTCCTCCGCATGCGCGAACTCTTTCCCAAACCCTTTGACGCATCGAATCTGTAGAACCTGGCGGTGTAATCGCATTTCTTTTGGAGTGCGGCGGCCTGCCGGCCGCAGGCGGGCTTTGCCCCGGCGCCGCAAATTTCTTCGCCGAAAACAATTGCTCACGTATATTCTCAGTATGAGCGTTCGACGCGCAGTTCTGTCCTTCGTGGCCCTGCTCGCCTTGCTTGCCCCATGCGCTCAGGCTCAAGTTTCAGGCCTGGCGCTTGTCGGCGCGAAAATCTACCCGGCTCCCGGTGAGCCGGCGATTGAGAACGGTGCCATCCTCATCCGCGATGGCCACATTGCCGCAGTCGGTCCCAGCGACAAGATCAGAATTCCCCATGGCACGACCGTTCTTGATTGCAAAGGCCTGGTCGTAACCGCCGGGTTCTGGAACAGCCACGTCCACCTTCTCACACCCGGGCTTCTTCACGCCGAGAACCTTTCCTCGGCACAGATAGGCTCCCAACTGGAAGAGATGCTCACGCGCTGGGGCTTCACCAGCGTCTTCGACGTGGCCTCAGTGCTCGCCAATACCAAGCTTATCCGCCATCGTGTTGAAAACGGCGAGGTCAGCGGCCCGAAAATCCTAACCGTCGGCGAGCCGTTCTGGGGCCAAGGTGGAACGCCGGTCTACGTCAAAGCCTTCCTTGAATCCAACCACATCGTTATTCCTGAGGTTCTCGCGCCTGAGCAGGGCAGAGATCGAGTCCGCCAACAACTTGCCGCCGGCGCTGACGGCGTCAAAATCTTCGCCAACTCGATCGAGCAAGACGGCATCTTGACCATGCCTCTCGACTTGGCTCAGCCCATCGTCGTAGAGGCCCACGGCCTCGGGCGCCCGGTCTTCGCTCACGTCTCCAACCATGCCGGCATCGAGCTCGCGCTCAAGGCCGGCGTTGACATTCTCACCCACACCACTCCTGCAGATGAACCTTGGAGCGAGCCGTTTGCCAAACGCCTGGTCTCCTCGCACCTTGCGCTGACCCCCACGCTTACGCTGTGGGATGTCGAAGCCAAAAGAGCTGGCGCTTCCCCTGCCAACATTCAGGAAGGTATGGAAAAGGCAGCAAAACAACTCGGCCAGTTTTCCGTAGCTGGTGGCCAGGTTCTTTTCGGTACCGACGTTGGTTACATCGATCAGTTCGACACCTCAGAAGAATTTGTCTGGATGTCTCGCGCAGGGCTGACCTTCCGTCAAATCCTGGCATCCCTGACCACAAGTCCAGCTCAGCGTTTTGGGTTCTCTGCTCACAGTGGACGACTCGCAGCCGGAATGGACGCTGACCTGGTCGTCTTAAACGCGGATCCCTCCAGCGATGTCACCGCCTTTTCGAAAGTTCGCTACACCATCGGCGGCGGGAAAATCATCTATTCGCGGAAGTAGGGTCGATAACTAACTTCAGCCAGATCCCCCCAAGCATTTCTTTCGACTTTGACTGCCCACTGTTAACTTCCTCAAATTGATTTGGGACGAGCCGCGCGCTCATCTATAATATTCAGTTTGACTGCCAGCGAAACGCGTTCAGGGAGAAGGCACGGATGGCTGCATGGGATAACAGACAAGTCCTGGTTAAGGTGATCCTCGGCGGGGTCATCGGCATGCTCGCGATCAGCATGCTGCTGTACCTAGTGCCGCAGGGGAACAACCCGACCGATGCCGACTCCAACGACACCGTGGCTAGAATCGGCGACCAGACCGTCACCGTCGCCGAGGTTCGCCAACAGCTCTCGGACGTCGAGCGGCGCAACCCTCAGTTTTCGAAGATGCTGGAAAGCCTTTACGCCCGCCAGATTCTCAACCAACTGGTCTTTAGCAAGGAAATTCAGTACGAAGCAAATCGTTTGGGCATCACGGTCACCAATGAAGAGGTTGCTGACCGCGTGAAGCAGTTCCTGCCGACCGCCTTCAACGGAGACAGCCCCGTGAGCATGGAGCAGTACGCCCAGCAGGTGCAGCAGCGCTTTCAGCTGACGGTTCCCGTTTTTGAGGACTTGATCAAGCAGGGCCTGCTGGAGGAAAAGTTTCGCCGCCTAGTCACCGACGGCGTCAGCGCCGGACCAAACGAGTTACTGGAACAGTTCCGCTATCAGAACGAAAAAGTGAAGCTGGATTACGCGCTGATCAAGCCCGAAGACTTGGAAGCTAAGATCACCCCAACCGAAGTCGAAATCAAGGACGCCTACGAAAAACGCAAGAGCCAGTACAGCATTCCGGAAAAGCGGGTCGTCGAATACGGCCTCGTAGACCAGATCAAGTTGCGACAGGGGATTCAGATCTCCGACGACGAACTCAAAGCCCGCTACCAGCGTGACATCAAAAACTACCAGGTCCCGAACCGGTTCCATGTGCAACACATCCTCCTGATGACTGTCGGCAAGACTGACGCCGAAGTCGAGGAGATCAGGAAAAGAGCTGAGGATGTACTAAAACCGGCTAAGAAGGGCGCGAAGTTCGACGAACTCGCAAGGAAATACTCCGAAGATCCGGGCTCTAAGGACAAGGGCGGCGATCTCGGCTGGCTGGTAGAAGGCCAGACCGTGGCAGCATTTCAGAAGACTGCTCTTACTCAGCCAATTGGCACGATCTCAGACCTGGTGAAGACCGAGTACGGATTCGACATTATCAAGGTGCTGGAAAGAGAGAACGCGCACACCAAAACGTTCGACGAAGTGAAGGAGTCGATTCGTGCGCCGCTGGGGCTGGCGATGGCCGACGCGGAAGCGAGCAAAATTGCTGACCAACTCGCAGCCGCCGTTCGCAAGTCCAGCAAAACTCCGTTCGCGGACCTGGTTCGCGATTTCCACCTCGAAGTTGCTCAAACCAGGCCGGTTAGCGCGACCGACCCGCTGCTCGAACTAGGCAACTCTCCCGAAGTGAAAGACCGCATCTTCAGCCTGCACGAAGGCGAAGTGAGTCCGCCGATTCGCACCGATCGCGGCTACGTGATTCTCTCCCTCAAAGAAAAACGGCCCGCGCATCAGGGCACCCTGGAAGAAGTTCGGGACAAAATCCTCACCTCGCTCAAGCAGGAAAAGTCTCTGCAAATAGCCCGCGAAAAGGCCGACGAATTGGCCAAGCGCGCCAAAGGCGGGGAAAAGCTGGACACCGCTGCCAAAGCACTCGGACTTGACCCTAAGACCAGCGAAGATGTTTCCCGCGCGGGTTCGATTCCGTCGGTTGGCAGCGGAAAACAGTTCAGCGCAGCGTTCAACATGAAGGTTGGCGAGGTCTCCGCGGCGCAAAACATAGGCTCCAACTGGCTGGTGTACCGGATTGAATCGAAAACCGAAGCCAATCCGGCCGATTTTGAGAAACAGAAGAAAGATTTGACCGACCAAGTACTTAGCGAGAAGCGCGGTCTGGCTTACGAAGCCTTTCGATCGGGATTGGAAGAGCGCCTCAAAGCGGAAGGCAAGCTCAAGTTGATGCCCGAGAAGCTAAAGGGCTTCGGCGACCTGACTTAGCTGTAACTAGCACAAAATAATATACTTATCGTGTTCCTAAGTGGTACTTGCGCGACGCATCCCCGCCCGCTAGGCTATTTGTGTTTCTTCGGGCAGGTCCGTCAGGCCCACCCGCGGCCACCTCAGCTGAACGAGCGGCCCGAAGGGACAGCGTGAAGAACGCCTTCGCGCGGCGATCCTGTCAGGGAACTCTTAGAATTCAATTTCTTGGTGACTACGATGGCTACTCGAGCCCATAACGTCGTGCGAAACGACTACCGCTGCAGCATGGAGCGCAACCAAAGCGGCAAATACTGTGTGCGGATTCAGGTTCATTACCCGCGTCATGCCTGGGACCTGAACGTCTATTTCCTGGCCAGTTCGTTTGACCGGGCCATGAAGAAGCTCGAAGAGGGCCTGGACTTCCTGCAGCGCAATGAAGAAAAGCTGTGGTTCTGGGGCGTGGACCGCGCCGAGGACCTCGGCTTCTCCGCCGAATTCCTGAAAGAAGCCGGGCTGACTCTCGATCGCCGCCAGGAGTTCCCGCGCAAAGCCGCCAGCCTATCCGTGGCACCGGAAAAGGATGTTCCCGCCTTCGCCATCGGCCCCATGCGCCGCGGTTTGGCCGAATCGATCGATGTAGCCCGCGCCGCCGCCGTCGGCGACTGACGCGCCCTCCTCAGGACCTGAGAGAGTCCCAACCAAGCGGAAGCAAAGAGCAATCGGTAGCCACAGCTTGGCTACATTAGTTCTTCGATGAACGCGCTACCCACGGCTGGTGGCACGCGGGGGTCGCGGTGGACGAGGGGACCTTCGTTCAAGACTGGTTCTGCCGCGTGCAGGCTGGGGAGGTCGGCGCGCTGGAAGAATTTGCCGATGGGGATCTCATCGCCCCACACCAGCGATTTCTCGATGGCGGCACTCCAGTCGGTCGAATCGTAGGCAGGGTCGTCTTCGAGTTTCTTCACCCGCGGCCGGAACCACTGATAAGTATTGTCGTGATTGTAGGTCACGCAGGGGCTGAACACGTCGAGGAACGAGAAGCCTTGATGCTGGATGCCTTGCTTCATCAGGTCGGTCAGGTGCTTCTGGTCGCCGCTGAAGCCCCTAGCGACGAAAGTGGCCCCTGCGGCAAGCGCCAGGGAAATGGGATTGATCGGCGACTCGATATTCCCGAAGGGCATGCTTTTGGTCTTCATGCCGACGCGGCTGGTGGGCGAGGTCTGGCCCGTGGTCAGGCCGTAGATCTGATTGTCCATGACCACGTAGAGCAGGTCCACGTTGCGGCGCATAGTGTGCATAAAATGGTTGCCGCCGATGCCGAAGCCGTCGCCATCGCCGCCGGTCACGATCACGGTGAGTTCGTGGTTGGAGAGCTTCAAGCCAGTAGCCACGGCCAAGGCCCGGCCATGCAGGGTGTGCATGCCATAGGTGTTGATGTAGCCGGGAAGGTTCGACGAGCAGCCGATGCCGCTGATGGTCACCGCGTTGTGCGTCGGGATCTGCAGTTCGACCAGCGCCTTCTGAAGCGCCGCGAGCACTCCGAAATCACCGCAGCCGGGGCACCAGTCGGGATCGGCTTTGCCCTTGAGGTCGGCGATGGTCAGCTGATTGGCACGTTGGACGGTGGTTGCCACGTGGCCCTCCTTACACCAAAATCTCGTGCGCCGGGACAGAAAGTTTCGTCTTCCCGGCCAGTTGTTCCTTCACTGCCTCTACGATGTGGTGCGGCATGAACGGTTCGCCGTCGTATTTGCGGATATGGCCGTCGGCCACAAAGCTGGTTTCACTCCGCAAATAGCGCGCGAACTGTCCGCTGTAGTTGTTTTCCACGATAATGGTATGCCGCGCGCTTTTCAGGATCTCGACAATGGCCTCTCCGTGCAGCGGCACCAGCCAGCGAATCTGCAGCTGGTTGGCTCGGATGCCCTCTTCGTTAAGGATCTCGCAAGCTTCTTCAATGACTCCCTTTGTTGAGCCCCAGCCGATCAAGGTGACATCGGCGTTGCTTGGACCGGCCAGCGTCGGTCGGGGAACCGCAGCTTCGATTCCAGCCACTTTGCGCATACGTTTTTCCATCATGGCCCGGCGCTTAGTCGGGTTGGTAAATTCGTCGCTGATCAGCACGCCGTCTTCCATGTGTTCGTCCGTGGCAGCGGTGTGGATGTGGCCCGGCACGCCAGGAATTGCACGCGGTGAGATTCCACTGTCGGTGAACCGGTAGCGTTTATAGTCACCGTTCTTTGCTGCGCCGTTGCCGCTGTTCGAAGTAATAAGCTCGCCGCGGTCGATCGGCGGGCTAAAGTCCAAATCTTTCGGATCCACGCTGAGCCGACCCTCGGACAGCAGCAGGTCGCACAGCACCAGGCCTGGGCACTGGAAGCGGTCCACGAGGTTGAACATTTCCGGAATCAGCTTGAAGCAGTCGGCGATGTCCAGCGGGGCCGCGATGACGCGTGGATAATCGCCGAAAGCGGCGCCGAGCATCTGCCAGAGGTCGCCCTGTTCGGTCTTGGTAGGAACGCCGGTTGAGGGGCCGGCGCGCTGGCAATCGATGACCACAACCGGGGTTTCGATCATGGCGGACATACCAAGCCCTTCGCTCATCAGCGCGAACCCGCCGCCGGAGGTAGCGCACATGGAACGAACGCCTGCGTGCGCCGCGCCAATCGCCATATTGATTACGCCGATCTCATCTTCAACCTGGCGAACCATGATCCCGGCTTTGCGGGCATGCCCGGCCATCCAGTGCAGCACGCCGGTCGAGGGGCTCATCGGATAAGCGCAGTAGAATTTGACGCCTGCCGCCGCTCCGCCCATCGCCATCGCAATGTTGCCGCTCAGAATGGCGTAACGATTCTCGGTTTTTGGAACCGGATTGGGAAAAGCGGCGAAGTGCGCCGCGGCGTAATCGTAACCGGCGCGCGCGATGCCGACGTTCTCAGCGACCACAGCATCGCCTTTTTTCTTGAACTGCTCGGCCAGCACGGTCTCCAACGCCGGGAAGCCGATTCCCATCATGTGCAGGCCGGCGCCGATCGCGAGTGTATTCTGTGCGACCTTGTTTCGTGTGATGTCGGCCAGCTCGGACACAGGAAGCGGGCAGAGCTGTACGCCATCGGCGGCGGAGCCCGCTTTGATGGTGTCGGCGTTGTAGATACATGCGGCGCCGCTGTTGAGCAGTTTCAGATGGCGATCCATGCTGTCCTGATTCAGCGGAATCAGCATGTCAATGCGGTCGCCCATATTGGTGACTTTTTCCTTGCCCGTGCGAATGGTCAGGAAGGTGTGGCCGCCGCGGATGATGGATTGGTAGGCGTTGTACGCGTTGAGGCTGAGGCCGCGCCGGCTGAAGATTTTGGCGAAGATATCGCCGGGAGTAGCCACACCTTGACCTGCTGCTCCTCCGATACCGATCGCAAAGGTCTGCTTCATTGCACCCTCACTAACGGAGTGCCGGCCGACCCGCAACGCCCCCAGCGCGTTCAGCCGGGCTCACATGATTGTTGGTTGCTTCGCTGTCAGAATCCTCATTCAACCGTCGACTTTACGAGCTTGCGCCAGTGGAGTATACACCGAATCGTTTACCAGGGGCTGCACCGCGAAGAAGATCTGCAGGACACTAGATCGACCAGGTTCGTACGAACACCTTGTATCTAGGGTCAAAGACACATGGAACAGGGCCCGTGGCGCTTGACACGGGCGGCGAACTTGCGGATGATGCGAGGGCTTTAGCCAAGAAAGCCCGCATGGCACGCCTGCAGCGATCCCGCCCGCCCGCACACCTGACGGTTTCGTGTGTCTGGAGCTGGGGTGAGGCCACGCGGACGGAGGCAGAGAGATGAGATCGAGCAAGTCCCTGTGGTTGGGTTCCGTGTGGTTGGCGCTAGGCACGGCGTTACTGCTGGTGGCCGGGAGCCTGGCGACGCCATCCCTGCGAGCGCAGGCCGGTTCGCAGTCTTCAACGGACCAGAGCGATACCACTACGATCAAGAAAAAGAGCAAGAAGAAAGCGGCGGCGGAGGGTTCCGATCAGAGCGCCGCTGCGAGCGAAAGTTCCACCAAGTCCAAATCGAAAAAGAAGAGTACCGCCAAGAGTGACTCCGGCACAGCCGCTGCGGACGACTCCGCGAGCACAACTAAGAAGAGCCGCTCCAAGAAGAGCAAGAGCGCCGATCGAACGGCGGATGACAGTAAAGCTGCCGATTCTTCGACCTCGGCGGCGCCGGATACCGGCACGAAGAAGGGCCGCTCGAAGAAAGCGAAGTCGGCAGAAAGCGCAGGCACTCCAGCGCCGGCTGCTGCGCCGACTGCCGGCACGGCACCATCTTCCGCCAAGACTGCCACCGCTGCACCGCCTGCCGCATTGAAGCCCGCGGCAAGTACAGCACCTGCCGCCAGTAGCGCACCCGCTGCTCCGAGCAAACCAGCGACGGCACAGGCGCCTCCCGCCAACAGCAACGGCATGGTCTGGGTAAATACCGACTCCGGCGTCTATCACAAGCCGGGATCGCGCTGGTATGGCAAGACCAAGCAGGGCAAGTACATGTCGGAAGCCGATGCTCAGAAAGCTGGATATCGCGCCGCAGAAAAAGAAAAAGATTAGTCCTGAAAAATGCTTTTCAAATCAACTGAGGAGAAAGAATGATGAGCAAGACGATGAAGGCAGTGTTGCTGGCGGCGTTGGCAGTGTTGCTGAGCGTTTCGGTGGTGGCTTCGCATGGTTTGCCGCAGGCGGCGCCGGCAGGGAAGTCCGCGGCGGCGGGAGCCACTGCGAAGCAAAAAGATCTGTTGGACTTGAATTCAGCGACGCTGGATCAGCTGAAGGCGCTGCCGGGAATCGGCGATGCCTATGCGCAGAAAATCATTGATGGCCGGCCGTATGCCAAGAAGACCGACCTGGTGCAGAAGAAGATCATTCCTGCGGCAACGTACAAGAAGATTGCCGGGCTGGTGATCGCGAAGCAGAAGTAGCTTTTTGCAGGAGAATCTGGGCGCGGGAGCGCCGCGCCCAGGTGTCTTAACAGGTGTCCTAAAACGAGTGTGACGACTGGCGTTGGCAAGCTCGACAAGGGGGCGTAAGGAGGGAAACATGGGATTGCTGGACGAAGTGGTGGGAATGGCCGGAGGGCTGATGGGCGGCGGTCAGTCGCAGCAACACGCCGGAACGCTCGGCATGTTGCTTGACTATATCAACAGCCCGCAAGTGGGTGGAATCAGCGGGCTGCAGCAGATGTTCGAGCAGAAGGGATTAGGCGGGATTGTTTCGTCGTGGATCGGCACGGGGCAGAATCTACCGATTTCTGCAGACCAGCTGCAAGGCGTACTGCATAGCGACGCGCTGCAAAACATCGCCGCCAAAACGGGAATGAGCACGGACCAGTTGACTGGAGTGCTTTCGCAGATGTTGCCGCACGTGGTGGACAAGCTGACGCCGAACGGTCAAGTGCCAGACGCCGGCACCTTGGCGCAGATGGTGAAAGGATTGGCTGCTGGGCAGTCGTAACGGTCGGCCGCGAGAAAAAACCTGGACCAAGAAAAGGCCTGCGCGAGATGCCCAGGCCTTTGTTTCGCAGCTCTCGGCTTGACCGTTTGAATAGCGGCCTTAGAACGGCGGAGTTAGGCCGGTGTAGTCGCCAATCACGTAAGCGCTGTAGGGGGCGTTGAGTTTGGTCAGCGCGGAGTGCGGGCTGAAGCCGGGATTATTGATGGTGCCGTAAGCAGCCATGATCTTCCCGTCGCCGTTCACTCGAAGCACCTGATCGTTAAACTGATCTGAAATCAGAGTGTCGCCGTTGGCCAGACGAACGGCGCGGGTTGGCGCGGGGGCAGGGTTGCTGCCCGGGCGGCTGGAGGTCGAAAACTGCCACACGATAGTGTCGGTGGGATCGACTTCGACGACGCGATTACCTCCAGCATCGGTGAGTAACGTGTTGCCGCTCGGCAGGCGGCTGGCGAAGGCCATGGCACCTGCAGTGCCGCCCGCCGTAAATGTCATGACGATGCTGCTCGGCAAGCCGTAGTCATGAGTAACTTCGATGGCACGGTTGTTGCCCTCATCGGCGATCAGGACGTGGCCGTTGGCGAGAAGTTCGGCGGAGTTGGGGCTGTTGAGCTGCCCCAAACCGATGCCAGGAGTGTTGTCTTCGCCGTACTGCCAGACAATCGCGTTGTCTTCGCGGCGTACTTCAATGACCCGCTGATTGCCCTGGTCGGTGATGAGCACGTGACCGTTCGGGAGGAACCAGTTGGCAACAGGCGTATTTAGCTGATTGGGGCCGAAGCCGGTGACGCCGAATTTCCCGTATTGCCAGACGATGGCGCCGGCCTGATTGACCAGGATGACCCGGTTGTCGGGGCAGCCAGCCTTGCAGTTCTTGGTGCCGCCGGGAGGGATTCCTGTACCCGCCATGAGCGTGAGGTTGCCGACGCGTTCAGCGTCATTGGTGCCGACAATGGCGTGGGCCGAAGTGTCGTTGGGCCCGTTTCCCCACTGCCAGACGATGTGGCCGAAGGGGTCGATCTCAACTACGCGGTTGTTGAACTGGTCGGTGATTAGGATGTTGCCGGTTTGATTGAATTTTGCAGGGTTTTGCGCGCCGGTGGCGGGGGCCAGAGAGGTCGCCAGGGCCAAACTGAAAGCCGCAGCGAAGATAAAGAGACGGTGAGACAGAGCACGGTTCATGGACAGCACTCCTTAGAATTCTGCCGGGGACGGTCCATGATTAGCACCGAACGAACGCGGAAGGTGTCCGCAAGTTGTTATGGGCGTGTCAAGAGATTGTCTCGACAGAGGTACCCTCAACCTCGGGTATACATTTTTGTAAGTATGACAAATACAGGACTTAGCTTGAAATGAAGAGCCTAACAGCAGCCTAAGGAGCAGCTGACAGTGAGCCCAGAACGGGGAAGAGCAGGCGAGAAGAGCAATGAAAGGCGTCGACCGATCGCCAATCGCGAGGATTTTACTAAGAATGAGGACCGAGGCAACTCGCAGGTAAAGGAGCAACGTCGATAGAAGCATAGAGGACCGCGGTTGCTAATTGTCTAAGGCCTATGGAAAGTGTGAGCAGTGTGTCCGACGGGTACACCCGAATGTGCTGCAGGCCTAAGCACGCACGCTGGACCAGTTGGGCGGTGCTGATTTGGATGGCAGCGCCTGTTTCGGTGTGGGCGCAAGAGGTTGGGCTGCAAGTGCGAACCAAGGACGGGCGCACCGAGTACCGATTGGGAGAGCCGATCGAACTGGAGCTTGCGTTTACCTCGTCCAGCAAGGAGTACGTCGTTGACACTTCGACACGCTATCCGGACCTTGCCACGACGCGCGACGAGATCCGAGTGGAGCCCCTAGACGGTTGGGTGGATCCATTTGTCGGTTACCGGCGCGCGGTGACCGGAAGGGGCGACTTCGGAGGGTTGAGAGGAATTGCCCGAACAGGTGAAAAACCTGTGACTGTCGTATTGTGGCTCAATCATTCGGTTCGGTTCACAAAGCCCGGGCAGTACGTTCTGCACCTGCGAAGCCGACGGGTCAGTCCGGTCCGGACGTCAACGGAAGCTTCGACCGAGCCAATCGAATTTGAATCGGATTCTCTGCATTTAACCATCCTGCCTACCAGCAAAGAGTGGCAAAGCCAGCAGCTGAATGCGGCGATGGAGAGTCTGCGCAAACCGCCCGGGAGCGATCCGTCACCGTGCGACACGCTCGAATCACTGGGAACAGAAGAGTCAGAAATCGCGATGGCGCTGGCCCTGGAAAGCGAACGGACCGAAGGGAGATGTAATTTTTCACTGACGCTGACAGGGGCGGGACACCACCAATCTCTGCTGAAGTGGATGCAGAGCGAGCTTCAGAATCCAGCCGCTGGAGTCACCGCTGGATTTGTCGAGGCCATGGCGACGCTGATTACTCTCGAGAGCGGAGCAGCGGAAGATTTCTTCCAGACGCAATCGGAAGCGCGTGCGAACATCAACGACACGATCTGGGAGCATTTGCAAGAAAAGAAGGGCCCGGCGAGGATCGCAGCGATAAGTACGCTGCTGAACCAGAGTCTGAATGTCCCGGCAGAGCATGGTTCCTCGCGGCAATTACAGGTCTTACAGCAGGCGGCAGAGAACTTCGCACAACTGAGCACGCAGGCGCGCTGGACGCTGCTTTCGGCCAAGTGGAAGGAATTCGCGAATCCCGCAATAGTTCCCGTGCTGCGGAGTTGCGTCGAAGAGGAGGATTCCGGCTGCAGAGATGTTGCGGGCGAGCTCTTGCTGGCGCGGCTCAATGAGTTGTCGCCAAACGACGCCCGGGAAGTGATCCTGGCGGATATCAGCAAATTGCAGCCGCGGTTTGCCGGCCGGGCCTTAGAGATTTTGCCGGACAAAGAGCTGCCTGAACTGGACGGTGTGCTGCTGGAGCATCTGCAATCGAAAGAGGGCAATGTGGATGCGGCAGCCGCATTGATTGCGAGATATGCGAGCGGAGGAATTGCGGGAGCGGTGGCGTCGTTTCTGGACCAAAGCGATCCCGGCGGCTTCGGTGGAGAGATTCAGCAGAACCTGATTGCGTATCTGTATCGGGTGCAGCCGGAACTGGCGGAACAGCGACTGCGCCGGGCCCTGGCGGCGAGGGATGGATCCGGGTGGCACAAATCCATGCTGGCGCAGGTGGCGCAGAAGAATCCGCAGGCGCACCTGCAAGATGTGGCGATCGAAGCGCTGCGAGATGAAGATCGCGAAGTGCGGTGGAGCGCGGTGCAGGCGCTGGAAGTGACTGGCGATGTAAAGGGCAAAGAGGCGCTGTTGGAGCGGCTGGAGGAGTGGCACGACAGCTGGATGGGCCGGAAGCAGGAGATTTCCAGTTGGTTCTTCGATGGCGTGGCGAACGATGATCGCTATCTGGGCGATGGTTTGTTTCAAGCGCTGGGCCGAGGCCCGGGCTGGCTGCTGAATCAAGAGGATCAGCGGCGGCTGTTGCGATTGGCGCTGACCGAGAATCAGAAGCAGACCGCGGAGCAGACCGTGGAAGCGGCGCGGACGCGGCCGGTGATGTTCTGGGTGAACGATGCGGGCGATCCCAACCTATCGATTCTGGTGGGCCAGTACAGCTACCAGAAGCGGGAACTGGCGGAGCGCAAGATTCTGCAATATCCGCGCGGAACGGTGTTCCGGCGGCAAGTGATCGCTCCGGAGAGCGCCGAGGTCGGAAAAGCAATAGCGCAGCTGGAAGAGTTCTTGGCGGCGAACGGAATGAAAGTGGAGAAGCAGACGGCAGCGAACTAGCAGTTCTTCGAAAGAGGCCGAGACGGATGTGAGCTCTAGATTCTTCCGTCCGCCTTGCAGACCTCAGGATGACAACTTAGCTGAAGTTATTCGCGGAGGAGGACTTCGCCGCGGCCCACCAGTTGGTCATTGATCCAGACACGATATTTGTAGCCGGTGGCGCGGGAGCCCGGGCGGGCGGGGCCGGTCTGCAGGCGTACGCCCGGCGGAGCCTGGAAGATATTCGACGAAAAAGGGCAGCGATTGGCGTCGAACTCGACCCTGAGGTTGCCAGCGTCGCAAATCCAGGTAACTTGATCGCCAGAATCGAGAACAACAACTTCGGGGAAGATGCCAACGTGAACGGGGCGCTCAGCCATGGGAAGCAGTTTACCGTTAACAATGCAAAGTTGAAAGTTTTGCCACCAAGCCGCACAAAATGGCGGTTGCGGGGTGACGCGGGCCCTGAAAACCTGGCAGCGCGGTGGGCAGCGCTTTCCGGCCGCGGGCGCAGTGCGCTAAAATTGCCCTTGGAACTGGACCAGTGCTGGAGCGAAGAAGGCGGCTGAAATGAGCACGCAACAACCAAAAATAGGTGAACTTGTGCCGCCGATGCGGCTGATGATGACGCCGGGGCCGTCTTCGATCGATCCGCGGGTGTATCGCGCGCTGGCCGCGCCGGTGGTTGGACACCTGGACCCGTTCTTCAAGACTTGCATGGATGAAACGCAGATTCTGATGCGGCAGGTGTTTCAGACCGAAAACCGAGTGACCATGCCGTTGTCGGCTTCGGGCTCAGGCGGTATTGAAGCGTCGGTCTTTAATGCGCTCGAAGAGGGTGATGAAGCGATCGTCTGCGTGAACGGATATTTCTCCGAGCGCATGTATGAGATTGCGACGCGGACACCGGCAAAGATCACCAAGGTGGAAGTGCCACTAGGGCGGGCCGTTGCGCCAGAAGACGTGCATAAGGCGGCGGGCGGAAGAAAAATAAAGATGGTCGGATTTGCGCACGGAGAGACGTCAACGGGCGTGGTGACCGCGCTGGATCCGTTGCGTACAGTCGCCGACGAGCTCGGGGCGCTTCTGGTCGTGGACGCGGTGGCATCGCTGGCGGCGGAACCGATCGACGTGGACAAGCAGAGGCTGGATATTGTCTTCAGCGGTTCGCAAAAGGCCTTGAGCGCCCCGCCGGGGATGTCGCCGATCACGATGAGCCCACGCGCCGAGCAAGCTCTGCGCAGCCGCAAGAAGAGAGTGCAGAGCTGGTATTTCGATTTGACGACGGCGATGAATTATTGGGGTAAGGACCGGTTGTATCATCACACGCCGCCGATTTCGCTGATTTACGCGCTTCGCGAGGCCATGCGGCTGACGATTGAAGAAGGCCTGGAGAACCGCTGGGAGCGGCACCGCGTGAATCAGCAGGCGCTGATTGCGGGCGTGGAGGCGATGGGGCTGGAGCTGCTGGTGAACAATCCCCAGGAACGGCTGGTGACGGTGACGCCGGTGATGGTGCCCGCAGGCGTGGACGATGTGAAGTATCGGAACCAGCTGCTCGATGAATTCAACATTGAGATTGCGGGCGGAATTGGACCGCTGAAAGCCAAGATCTGGCGGCTGGGCTTGATGGGCTACTGCGCGCAGAAGGCGAACGTGTTGCTACTGCTGTCGGCGATGGAGAAGGTGATGGTGGATCAAGGAACACGTGTGGCCCCGGGGGCGGGCGTGGCGGCGGCGATCCACAGTTACGCCGGAGCGGAAGCGGCGGTGGCGGTGAGCAGAGTGTAAGATTTTTGACCAGAGTGGCGCGTCGGATGCGCCGCCGAAACGAGGACACAGATGCCGGCATTTCCGGTTTTAGCCAATAACGGCGCAATGAGCCAGTTCGTGGGCGCGTTCGAAGTGGAATCGAAGCTGACGGGAAAAATGTATCAGTGCCGATTTTCGCACATCTGGAACGGCATTGCGACGCGGCACGCGGATACGTTGGACACGAAGTTCTTTGTTGATGGCCAGGCGCTGGTGGTCGGCTTGAATCATACTGGCTTCGTGAAATTCCGCCAGAAAACGGGCCGCGATCTTAGCGATCGCGAGGCCAGTTTCATTGCAGCGGAGTACTTGCGGGAACGGCTGGAAGAAGAGGATGAGAGGCCGCTGTACGATGTGACCGGAGACGATGTAACGCGGCTGATCACGCAGGTGGGAATCAAGTAAGGCTTCTCGCCAGAAGGGGATTGCAACGCCTCGGATAAGGGCCGGGGCGTTTTCGTTTTATTGCGATGATTTGTGCACCGGATCGGCGTGAAACGCTTCCAGTTGGGGGTGGCGCAAGCCGTCACGGCGAATGAAATGGATCACCAGTAGCATCAAAAGGGCGCCACAAACCAGCACGCCGACCGAGATTTCCAGGCCCACCTGCAAATCGCGCAGATCCGAAATTTTTCCTGTAATTTTCGGCCCCAAGCCACCGACCAGCTGAGTAAACAACATATACCAGCCGATGGAAGTGGAATGGGCTCGCTTTGGCATCATGTCGTGAATGACCGCGGTGACCGGACCGTGATACCAAGACATAAAGAAGCCGGCGGCGAAGAGTCCGCCAAGGACGATTTGCCTTTCATCGGACAGAATCGCTGCGAGCAGAAAAGGAGTCGCTAGCAGGAGAGCCATGCCGATAGCAATGAGCCGCCCGTAAGGAAAGCGTCTTTGCAGGCGATCTGCGACAAACCCGCCGCAAAGCACACCAAGAATCAGCGAGAGCAGGGTAGAGACCGAGAGCAAGACGGAAGCTTCGCGCAGGCTGAAGTCCTTGTAGCTCACAGCGAAGTCCACGCCCCAGGTCAGCAAGGACACGCTGGCAAACGTGATGCAAGAGCCGGCGGCGATCATGGCCATGAAGGCCGGCACTGACAGAATTTTTAGGATGGGAACGACATCGGAGCGCGGACCACGGGGAGGCTCCTCCAGGCCGATTAGTGCCAAGCCCGGCACCAGCCCGGCAATGCCAAGAACGAAAAACGCCATTTGCCAACCGTGCCGCGGTCCGATAATCCCCCCTGCGACCTGCCCGCACACGCCGCCCAGCAGCATACCTGAGGCAAAAATCGCCTGTGCTGACGCACGTTTTTCGTTTGGGAAGGCGCCGGAGATCATGGACTGCGCGGCAGGCGCATAGGCCGCTTCGCCGATACCGACAAATGCTCGGGTAATCAGGAGGAACAAGAACCCTGTGGCCAGGCCTCCGGCGAAAGTAGCGACGCTCCAGGAAAGGATGCCGATGGCGATGATGAGCTTGCGGCTGAAGCGGTCAGCGAAGAACCCGAAAGCGATGCTGCCCGCCGCCAGCACCATGTACAGCACCCACTGGAGCGTTCCCAACTGCTCGTCGGTCGCGTTCAACGGCCCGCGCAGCAACGGAATCAGCGGCACAACTACTTGCCGTGCGGCAAAGTTGACAAAGTTGATCAAAGCAAGTACAGCAAGAAGACGATACTGATAGCGCGAGAGCGGAATGGGGCTCGATGCCATGCGAATTTAGGATAGTCCTACGTTTCCGTGACCTGGTGTTGTGAGAGCAAGAGGATACTATACCGTGAGCAAAACGGTTCGTGAGAGGAATGCGTCCACCAGCGATCAGGTAACTACGGTTCTGTCCTACGGCGCGCTCTTGCTGCTGGGCTATCTAGTCTACGAGATCGCGGCGCCGTTTCTGGTGCCGCTGGCCTGGTCGGCGGTGTTGGCCATTTTCTTCTATCCGTTGCACGAAAGAGTGCTGCAGCGGTTCAAACCGAATGCGGCAGCGATCCTGACGACGTTGGGCGTCACGTTTCTACTGATTGTGCCGGCGCTGGTGCTGCTGTTTTTCACCACGCGGCAGGCGATTGATGCCGGCGCGAGGGCGCAAGTCGTGCTGCAAGCGCCGGAGAGGGAGGTGCCTTCGCAGATTGCGAATTGGGTCCGGAACCGGTTGCCGGCCTCGATGCAGGACCTGGACTTGGGAGACACCGCGAGAAAGGGCGCCGAGCAGGTGGCCACCTATCTTGCCGCCAAGCTGGGCGGACTCCTGAAAAACGTGTTTGCGTTTTTTCTCGACCTTTTCGTCGTCCTATTCGCACTTTTTTTCATGTTTCGCGACGGCGAAGAGGTGATCCGAGGGGTAAAGCATCTGTTGCCCTTTGATCAATCGATTCAGGCCGACATGATGCGCGAATCCAAGGAGCTGATTTTTGCCAGCGTCGCGGTGGGATTGCTTATCGCGGCGATTCAGGGAGCGCTAGGAGGACTGGCGTTCACTCTAGCCGGAATCGGTACTGCGATTTTCTGGGGTGTACTGATGGGATTTTTTTCGCTGATCCCAGTGGTCGGTTCGGCGCTGATTTGGGTGCCGACCGCGCTCTGGTTGGCGGTCACCGGGCACATGTGGAGAGGCGTGATGGTGGTAGCGATTTGCGGTGTGGTTGCCGCGGTAGCCGACAACATCGTCCGGCCACTGTTGCTGCGGAACCGGACGCATCTAAATGAATTGCTGCTGTTCATCAGCGTGTTGGGCGGGATCGAAGTCTTTGGACTGCTCGGACTGGTGGCCGGGCCGACCATCGTGGCCGCAGCCATGGGCGTCTTTCGCGTGTATATGCAGCATCGAGACGATCTGGAGGCAACCCAAGTTTAGGAAAGTACACACTGCCGAGCAGATGGGCGCACCCTTGCGCTCGGTGTGCTAGAGTAGCCGCCGAGATGAACGAACCGAGCAAGAGGTTGCGAAGACCCGAGGAGCTGCCGGCAGAAAAGCTGCGCTGGCGCTGCGAACCGTCGCGCCTGCCGTTTGAGACCACAGCCCAAGCCGATCCGCGCGAGGGATTTGTCGGACAGGAACGCGCGTTACGCGCGCTGAAGATGGGTGTCGAGCTGACCGCGCCCGGCTACAACGTTTTTGTTTGCGGGCTTTCCGGCACCAGCCGCGGCGGCACCATCGCACGCATGATTGGCGAACTCCATCCCGCAACAAAAGAGTCGCCCGACCGCTGCTACGTCAACAATTTCAAGATTGCCGACCGGCCGCGCCTGTTGACGCTGCCGCGCGGACAAGCCAATTCCTTCAAAAAAGACATGCAGGCAGGCGTGGACTTTCTGCGCCGGCGTATACCGCAGGTATTCGAAGGCGAACCGTTCCAGCGGCAGAAAGGCCGCATCGTCGAGCGTTTTACTGGACGAGAAAAAGACTTGATGGACGATTTTACGCGCAAGATTGCGCGCGAACAGTTTGCGCTTGGCCACATGCAAGTCGGCGCTGTGGCCTTGCCGGAGATTTTTCCGGTGCTCGAGGGGCAGATGGTGCCGATCGAGGACATCTCCAAGATGGTGCACGAAGGCAAGCTCGATTCGCCGGTAGCCGAAGAGATTGAGCGGAAATACGAGCAGTTTCGCCAGGAATTTACGGTTGTCTATCGGAAGACACTGACGCTTTCGCGCGAACTGGCCAGTGAGCTGAGCTACCTGGAACAGGAAGCGGCTTCGGTGCTGGTGGACGGCGTGATCGAAGAGCTCAAGGAAAAATACCCCGGGCAGAGCGTATCGGATTATCTCGAAGAGGTCCGCCATCACGTGCTCGATAATCTCGATCCCTTCAAGGAGCGGGAAGGCGAACCGGAAGAGCACGCAGAACCGATGGAGGGAGCGCCAAAGCCGCAGGGACCGGAGCGCGATCCCTTCCGGGTTTATGGGGTCAACGTGATTCTCGCGCACGATGGCGAAAGTGAATCGCCGGTGATCTTTGAGACCACGCCGACGTACGCGAATTTGTTCGGCACGATTCAGAGGGCCTATGACGCCCGCGGCGGCTGGACCAGCGACTTCATGGATTTGCGCGGCGGCTCATTGCTGCGCGCCGATGGCGGCTACCTGATCATGTACGCGATGGAAACGATTTCCGAGCCCGGCGTGTGGCGCGCGCTGAAGCGCACACTGAATCACAATCGCCTGGAGATTCAGCCGCTCGAGATGTTCTATCCGTTCGGCGGCAGCGCCATGAAGCCGGAAGCGATCCAGATCAACGTGAAGGTGATTCTGATCGGCGACCGCGAAATGTACGAGCTGATGTACGACTACGAAGAGGACTTCCGCAAGATTTTCAAGGTGCGCGTCGAATTTGACGAAGAGATGGCGATGAACGATTCGGTGATCGCCGAATACGCCGGCCGGCTGCGGGCCTTGTGTGAAAAGGAGCTGCTGTGGCCTTTTGACCGCGGAGCCTTCGCCGCGATCCTGGAATACGGAGTGCGTATCGCTGGGAGGCGCAACAAGGTTACGGCTCGCTTTGTGGATATCGCGGACCTGGCGCGCGAAGCCAACTACCAGGCCAGCGAGGATAAAGAGACCGTGGTACGTGCCGCGCATGTGCGCAAGGCGCTGAGTTCGAAAGTCGAACGGCACAACTTAATCGAAACCCGCATCCGCGAAATGATCGAGGAGGGGACACTGCTGGTGGATGTTTCCGGCCAGGCCGTGGGTCAGGTGAACGGCCTGAGCGTGCTGGAAATCGGCGGCTACTCATTTGGCAAGCCGGTACGGATTACCGCCACGGCGGCGCTGGGCAAGGCAGGGATCATCAACATCGAACGCGAAGCCAATCTGAGCGGACGCTTCCACGACAAGGGTGTGCATATTATATCCGGATTTCTGCGCAATCATTTTGCGCAAGACAAACCACTGTCATTGGCGGCTAGCATTTGTTTTGAGCAGTCCTATTCTGGTGTAGATGGCGACAGTGCCAGCTCAACCGAGATTTACGCTCTGGTCTCCGCGCTGGCCAGTCTGCCGCTGCGCCAGGACGTTGCGGTTACCGGCTCGATGAACCAGCAAGGCGACGTGCAGGCGATCGGCGGAGTGAACGAAAAAATCGAAGGTTTTTACGATGTCTGCCGGGTAAAAGGATTGACCGGAACACAGGGTGTGATCATTCCAGCCTCCAACGTGGAGGACCTCATGCTTCGCGAAGATTTGCTGGACGCGGTCGCTTCGGGCAAATTTCACATCTGGCCAGTGGAACGAATCGAACAGGGAATTGAGCTATTGACTGGCAAACCTGCGGGCCGCAGAAATGGCGATGGCTCTTTTGAATCGGGCACTGCTTTTGGTTTACTGGATTCCCGTCTCGGCGAAATGGCTAAAACACTGAAAGATTTTCAGTGAGCGTGAGGAACACCGTCCCGGCTGAGTCGTTGGTTCTCCAGGCCAGTGCTCGCGGCCGCTAAATAGGCAGGCCGGTGATCCACTTTCAATCCTTCACGTTTAACTTCAACATGCAGCTGGTGAATTTTGCCGTCGACCGCGGGCGGCGCAAAAGCCAGGATGTATTCATGGCGCAGCAACTCTGAAATCTCCTGGTAGGTTTTTCTGAACTCGGCCTGGCTTTGCGGAAAATAACATCTGCCGCCGGTTGCAATCGCCAGATTTCGCAACAATTCATCGGCCTTGGCAAAATCTTTCGCGATTTTCTCTCGGGCATCTTTTTGCGCCGGAGACATTTTTCCGGGATTCACCGGTTTGCGAATTTCCGCCGATAGCGAGACCGGGATGATTTTGACATCGGTTGTCTGAAGCTTGCTGCTCAATGAGACCCAGTCGGGCTGCTGCGATGAGTCCACGCCGGTAGAAAGAAGCACAACGGATTTCTTGCCCGGAAGCTGCGCCATCCAGCCCACAGCAGATGAAATGCTGGTCCGGAGATTCAACTCACCATAGCCGGAATGAAAATCAATCGCGCCTAGCGCCATTCGAGCTAGCAGTTTGTTGGTGGTGAGATCCACCAGAAGCTCCGGGCCGCGGGTATAGGTCGCCAATGCAACGCGATCGTCCGCAGCGACGCTGCCGAGCAGACGGTCGGCAGCAAGCACGCGATCCTTGGCGAAGAGCAGAACTGCGGGGCCGGATTCGATGAGCAGCAGAAATTGCGCGGGTTCTTCTACTGGAAGAAAATCGACGACCGGCTGTTCGACCTCGTTGTCGAAGAGGCGAAATTCATCGCGTTGCAGTCCAGAAATAAAGTGTCCGGTGCTGTCTGTGACCGTGACGCCGACCATTACACGGTTCACAGTGACTTGCAATTGTGGGCCAGGTGCAGGCGGGGGCTCTTGCGCGTAGGCCTCTGCAATCACGAAGGAAATCAACAGGAACGTGGCCACCGAGAACCGCGCTGACGTCATCCCGGCATTGGCCGGCAGAGTTCTACTCAATCCAGCCATCAAGATGCATGCCTTGCGCGTCTTTCCAGCTAGCGTTCGCGCTCAGATGCAGATGCCGCTGGAACACGCGAGGATCCAGATTCCGCAGGGCAGACTCGAACGGAGATGACGTCGGCGCCGATTTTGCCGGCGCTTGCGCTATGTTCTTCTTGGTGTCGGCATCCCAGCGATTGCGGATTGCGGTCCAATCGAATTTTTGCAGGTCGATAAAGCTCAGTCCGTTGACAGTCTGTGGAAACTGAGCGCGGGCCGTTTGCCAGGTTTGGGGAAGGCGTGATGGAACAGTTGACTGGCTCTTCCGCCGGGCTAACGCTTCACGCAGCACCTCGCTCTTGCCGGAAACCAGAATGGCGTCGGGTGTCACTGCAAGGTGGTAATACTTCCACGCCGCCGTACCTTTTTCGCTCTGGATGCCGCCTTCGGAAACTCTGAAAAAAGTGGTGTCTCCCTCACTGCGCTCGCCACTCAAGCGTTCTTCTAACCCCGCGCGCAGGAGTTTCAGCACTTCCGGCTTTTTACGGATTCCCACGAAATAGAGCTGCCGTTCAGGATCGAACGCGGCGTTCGGCTGAACGCTGGCGAATTCTCCGCTGAAAGAACCCAAAGCGTCAGTGAGGCTCATTCCGAGCCGGGTCTGGGCGGCCTGCTCAAAAAGGTCGGGAGCTCCGGCTTGTTTAGACCCACTCGCAGCCGTGAATGCTCGCTTCACCAACTCATAGATACCCAGCAGATTGATGCGTGTGGACTGGAAAGAAACCGCATTTTCGCCGGCGAACTGCAGCGAGGAAGGCTCGCTCACGCCGTCGCCCCAAAAGTCGAAAGGCGTTCCGGCGCTGGTGTCGCCCAGAATTGCGCCTTGGATTCGCGTGCGCGCTCCTTCGAGCGTCAACTTGCCGCCAATGGCGTGCACAGCGTCGAGTCTCAGATTCTGCATCACTGCACTCAATCGAAAGCCGCCCGCGCTGGCATCAGGCGGCAAGATTCTCGATACGAAGAATTCCACGACACCACCATGAATGGCGGAGCCTGCCACCTGGTAGGCGGCGGTTTTCGACAGCAATGCTGGTTGCGCCGAGGTGTGTTTTGTCCAGGCAACAATTTGTTCCAACACGGCGGGCTCGGAGGCGCTGTAGGCGTACTTCCCGTCTTCGACCCAATACGATGTTCCCGACGCGCGCTCGAGCTTCATTGCTGGAATCCCGGCGACGGTCGTCGTGGAGATTTTAGGCGGATTTTTTTCGCTCATGCGGGTGCGGACGATCAATTTGGCCAGGGTTGCTTCTTTGCCACTGCGGTCGTACACCAGGAATGTTCCCTGCCAATGAGGCGCTCCGCCCTTAGACGGGGCGATCGCCTTTGGTGTCGTAGGATCGGCCAGGTAACCGACCACAAGCTCGTTGTCCAGCAGCGATGCGACCTCCAGCAGTTCGTCGCGCGACAGTTCGTTCTGCGGCTTAGCGGCGCCTGGCGAACCGCTCATGATCGATTCAAATATGGCAGCACGAATGGGCGCAAAATCGGGGTCGTCCCAGAGCGAGAGCAGGGAATTGTCTTTGCGCGCTTGGCCCGAGGGCATGCCGTGCCACGCAAGGTAGAAAACCGTGCTCTTTGGCAGTTGTCCCGGGTCGAGTCCGGTCTGGCCGGTGGCCGCGTTGGGGAAGGAAATAAAAAAAACGATGCTTGCCACAGCCAACACCCTTTTGAACGTGCACCAGGTCATTGGTATGCTCCCTGTCTTGCTCCTACGGAGAAACAGCATCAAATTCCATCGTAGGCCAGGCTTTAAGACGGCAGAAGCCCTGTTCCGCGTCCAGTTTCCAGAACGCAGAACAGGGCCCCCCAGGCTTTTTTGATTTATTGGCCGGTACTACGGCTTGGTTGCGGGAGCTGCCGCTGGAGCGGCCGCGCTGGCTGCGTCTTTCGGCGTGGAAAGATAGCCGGTGATCTGGCTCTTGCCAACATCAAAGACCACCACCTCGTATGGCGCCGCGCCGCGTCCGCCCTTTACATAGAACTGCACGGGCTCACCGGCGGTCTTGTCTTTCTTTTCGATCGAGCGGTCATCCACGAAAACGGTCATGGTGTACTTGTTTTTCTTGGGATCGGTTTTGCTCAACGTCAGCTGGACCGGACCCACGCGCTGCGCGTTCTTGCTCTTTGGCACTGTGAACTCGTAATAGTTGCGGTCACCCCTGCGCTTTAGCTCTTCCAGGTCGTCGTGATTCCGCGCGATCAAGCCGCTCATCACGCCTTCATCGCCGCGCATACGTTCCAGTTGGCCTTTGGTGTTTTCCAGGTCGCTTCTGGTGGATTCCAGGTCCTTCTTCGTGCCCCCCAAATCGGTGGCCACCGCGCCGATCTTCTCTTCGCTGTTCTTCTGCACTTCGGTCAGCTGGGTGTTGAGCTTTTGAGCCGAAGCGACTTGCTCCTTGCGGATGGCTTCCGCGCGGCTGCGCGCCTGCGCCAGTTCGGACTGGGTCATGCCGACCTTCTGCTCGGTCACTTCGATGTGACCTTTCAGATCAGCCAAACTCGAATTGGCCTGGGCTAACTGCGTCGCCAGAGACTTGTTTTGCTCCTCGGCTTCCGAAAGCTGCTTCGACAACCGTGCTTGCGAGGTGTAGCCGAAAAATCCCATGGCCGCCAGCACCACGAACAGCACACCGAAAAGTACCGCGATCCAGCGCGGCGTCCCGGTGTTTTCGTAGTGGTACGAGTCCTGTGGACTCGGTACATTCGGAGAAATGCTCATTTTCCCTCCCAAGGGTTACAAGGTTTGTGATCTCAAACCTTACTCAAAAAAACTGCAGTTGCCAGGCCCGCGTGCACCTAAATCAAACACCAAACGAAACATGGAAGCCTCAGGCCGGAATCGGCGCGCCAGAGTCGCGCAGTTCACTGGGCTGGACTAGTCTCGCACCAGCAAAATTATGGCGCCTACCGCGCGGAGTGTCCATAAGCGGCTGCAGGAGTGCCGCCAAATGCGAACCTGGCCCCCAAGTGACACGTCGCGCCTATTTCTTGCGCTTCCCGCCTGGCCGCGGCCAGCGCGCCTCCACCGTTGTGTTCAATCCGCCCCGCGGCGTGAACTCGCCACGAATCACGCACCACTCCGGCCGGATTGCGTCAACGATGTCTTCCAAAATCTTGTTGACCGCGTTTTCGTAGAAGATTCCCAGGCTGCGGTACGCCAGCAGATACATTTTCAGAGCTTTTAACTCTATACAGTGCTTTTGGGGCATGTACTCGATTGTGAGCGTTCCGAAATCAGGCAGGCCGGTCTTGGGGCATACCGACGTGTATTCCGGATACCGCGTCGTTATCACGTAACCCGGGAACTGGTTTGGCCAGATATCGAGCTTCGGCAGCTTGGCCTTAATCCCGGCTCGGGCGTGCTCTTCTGTGTAGTCAGCCATCGTTGTTCTTTCTATGATAGCGCATGCAGGAAGCTGCCTTGACGACTTCGCGACCGCCTCTTGCACTCGGTGTGTCCTTCTCATAGCATAAGGCGTAGTCCCGAATCATTCAGGGAGTGCCCAGCCTGATGGTTTGCCCAGTTTGTCGTTCCCAGGACTGCCGCAGGTCGCGCCGCCGTTCCGTAGTCGACTTCCTCGCGAGCGCATTCGGTAGTGTCCCCTGGCGATGCATGCATTGCAGCTCGCGCTTCCGCGCCCGGTCCTCCTCGCTCGGCAGCTTGCTCAGTGCACACTGTTCCATTTGCGGCAATCTTGAACTGAAACGGATTTCCCCCGATCTGGTCAGCGGTTACACATCCCGACTCTGGCGGCTGCTGGGAGTTCCTGCGTTTCGCTGCGTTCCTTGCCGGCACAAGTTTTTTTCGCTTCTGCCGCTAAACAAGGAAGTAATCGAGGACACCGAGTATAAGATCGCCAGCTGAGCCAGGTGCGCGCCTGCTGGCGACAGATCGATCTCCTACGGGTTATAATGTGTTTCCCGTTGGCGATATCGTCTAAGGGTTAGGACATTGCCCTCTCAAGGCAAAAATCCGGGTTCGAATCCCGGTATCGCTACCATCGAATCTCCTACTCTCTGGCATCTGTAACTCACGCCTCAAGCGACTCCCCGCATTCTTAATGAACGCAGGCAGATCTAGAATTCCACGTGTACCTCGATCCCGTTCTGTCGCTAACTTTCTAACTTTCCGGCGTGTACTGGTTTGTAAGCGTCCGGTTGTCACCGTGTGTACTCCGACCATGTGAATGAGAATTATGGG
>CAZQOB010000012.1:77105-82316 GCA_964594885.1 uncultured Acidobacteriaceae bacterium | reverse complement strand
AAAAAGCAACAGGCGCGGTTTGATCGCCACCGCCCGCGCAATCGCTACTCGCTGTTGCTGGCCACCTGACATCTGAGAAGGAAAATGCTGGGCCCGTTCTGCCAACCCAACCAGAGCCAGCGCCTCAGACGCCCGACGCTCCCGCTCTGTCCTGGTAATCCTTGTGTACAGCGTTGGGAGTTCGGTATTTTCAAGTGCCGTTGTTCGCGCCAGAAGATTGAATCCTTGAAAAACAAAGCCAATCTTCTGATTTCGAATTAGCGCCAGGGCCGACTTATCGTGCTTGCTGACATCCACTCCTTCCAGCAGGTACGTTCCTGAGGTTGGCTTGTCTAAGCAGCCCAAGATGTTCATAAACGTTGATTTGCCGCTGCCGCTGGCCCCCATAATGGCGACGAATTCGCCAGCGCCAATTTGCAGACTCACGCCGCGCAACGCGTGGACTTGCGTTTCGCCCAACTCGTAGTTTTTGCGAATATCTTCAACTCGAATTACGGGCTCCTTTAGAGCAATTGAAACACTTTGCATGGGCGAAATTACCGACGTAACGTTCCCACGGTTTGTCCCTTCGGCAATACGGAACGGATCACCACTTCATCTCCATCCTTCAATGCGCCTTTGAGAATGCCCAGCACTTCCGTGTATGCGTGATCCGTGATTCCTAAACTCACTTTCACGGGCTCCATCGTTTTGTCCGCGTGTAATTTCCAGACCACCGCTGAGTCGGTCTTGGGTGCCCGCTGGCTATTTTGCGCTGTAGGCGTCTCCGACGCCTCGACAACCCCAACACCAGACGACGCAACTTTCCGCTCTCTACTGTCAATTCCGTACTGTTTGTAAACCGCCAGAATTTCTTCTGGTGTCATTGGCGGCTTGTAGCGCAACGCGGTATTGGGAAGCTTCATGACGTTTTGAACGGTTGCAACCGGAATCGTCACGTAAGCCGTCATCCCCGGAAAAAGCTTGAGCTCTGGATTCGCAAACTCGATGATGGTGTCGTAAGTAACTACACTCTGCACCGTGGTCGCGTTCATCCGCACCTGACTCACAACGCCGTGGAATGTATCCTTCGGAAACGCATCCACCTTAAACGTCACAGGTTTTCCGACTTTGATGTTACCCACGTCTGATTCGTCAGTTTTTGCATAAACCCACATCTTGCTGAGGTCCTGCGCGATGGTGAAAATCGTTGGCGCTTGAAGAGAAGCTGCAACCGTCTGTCCCACATCAACATTGCGGGCAACCACGGTCCCATCTATAGGTGACCGAATCACGGTGTAGTTCAGGTTTGTCTGCGCTACTTCGACGGCCGCTTGTTTTTGGCTGACTTGCGCGGCAGCCTGGGTGACACTTGCATCGGCTCCGTTTACTGCGGCGCTTGCTGAATCATAGTTCGCCTTTGCAAGATCCAGTTGTTGTTGACTGGTCACACCGCCTTTGAACAATCCTACCGTGCGGTCGTAGTCCGCTTTGGCTGGAACCAGTGTCGCCTTAGCCTTCTCTAAGTTGGCCCGCGCCGCCACCAGGTTAGCTTTGGCGTTCTCCAAGTCTGCCGTCGCTTGAAGCAGTGCTCCTTTAAATAGGGCTGGATCGATTAGAGCCACCACGTCGCCCTTATGCACGCGAGAATTGAAGTCGGCGTTCAATTTGGCGATTGTTCCAGACACCTGCGAGCCCACCTGGACCGTAATCACCGCGTTGATCGTGCCTGTTGCCTCAACTACGTCGGCTATATCGCCGCGCTCTATCTTCGCAGTGACGTGCTGCACGTGGCCGCCGCTGTTCAACGCGAAATAAGCAATCACCGAAATCGCGAGAGCTGCGCAGGCAACGAAGAGCCATGTCCCGAGTTTCTTCATTTCTCTCCCAAATCATTCATAACGTAGCGCTTCAATCGGATCGAGCCGAGACGCCTTGCGAGCAGGGTAGAACCCAAAGAAGACGCCAACCGCAATCGAAAACAGTGCCGCAACCACAATCGCTTCCACCGACATCTGAATCGGCCACTTTAGTGTCTCCCCAACCAGGTACGAGCCTACAATCCCGAAAAACACGCCCGCAGCACCGCCAACGAGACTCAGCATGACCGATTCGCCCAAAAACTGAAGCTGAATCGCTTGTTCAGTCGCACCGACGGCAACCCGAACTCCGATCTCACGAGTCCGCTCGGTCACCGACACCAGCATCACGTTCATAATTCCAATCCCGCCGACGATAAGCGATACGGAAGCGATCGCAATCAGCAAAATTGTGAGTGTCTTGCTGGCATCAAGTTGCGCCTGAATGATGTCCTCCGGATTTCGAATGTTAAAATCGTCCTCTTCTTCCGGTCGCAAATGATGCCGGTCGCGCAGAAGGGCCGTTGCTTCTTGACCAGCCATTTTTACGACCTCTTGTGATGTGGCCGAACACAGGATGTCGTCAAGCCAGGTAATGCCCTTAATTTTTTTCTGCGCCATCGAGTAAGGGATGATGACCGTATCGTCCTGGTCTTGCCCCGAGAGCGACAGTCCCTTCGGGTGGAGCGTCGCAACCACCTTGCACGGCAGGTTGTTGATGCGTATCACTTTCCCGATGGGATCGTCCACGCCGAACAACTGTTCGCGCACAGTCTGCCCAATTACACAAACGTCCGCTGCGCGGTCCACGTCGTCCTGGGAAAAAATCGCTCCTTGGTCCACATACCAACGCTTGATCTCGAAATATTCCGGCGACACACCGCGGTATGATGTGTGCCAGTTTTGGTTGCCATAAACTACTTGGACCGGATCGTCTACGTTCGGCGAAACGCTCTTAATCAGCGAAATCTGATTCTTTACGGCAACTGCATCCGCTACCGTCAAGGTCTTCGTGTCGTGTGTTCCGGTGCGCACTCCGTTCACCGCACGTCCACCCGCTTCGATCCACACAAAGTTATCGCCCAGATTGTTAAGCTGTTGCTCGACGCGCGCCTGTCCGGCCTTGCCAATCGCCACGACACAGATCACCGCAGCGATCCCGATTGTGATGCCCAGGACCGTTAGCACGCTGCGCAGCTTGTTTCGCGTCAGGGCCACCACCGCTGATCTAAAAAGACCCGCGTAATCCACCAGCGCCACCCTTGCTGGGCTGTTTCAAATTTCGGGAAGCTGCAGCCCAACATCACCCAAGTACAAACTCTCTACCAACAAACCTAAATTTGCCATTAATTTGCCGAGCCGCGATTAATTGTTCGTTTCTGCCGAACCTGCCGGTCAGCCGCGGCCTCGTAGACAACCATCCGTGCCACAGCCAGAAGCTGCGGACGGTATGCGGCTCCATTTCACAAAACTGCAGTTTCAAGTCCACCACGCCGGTCACACCGTTTTGTCGGGTGCGTGGCAAAGACGTTCCATGTTGCACGCCACGCAGCGCGGCTTCCGCGCAAAACACACCCGCCGTCCATGCCAGATCAGCTGATGCGAAAACTGGATCCACTTTTCCTGCGGGAGGATTTTCATCAGGTCCTGCTCAATTTTCTTCGGGTCTTCGTTGGTCGTCAGTTCCAGCCGGTTTCCCAGCCGCTGCACATGCGTATCCACCACCACCCCACTCCGAATTCCGTACGCCGTCCCCAGCACCACGTTTGCGGTTTTACGGGCCACTCCAGGCAGCGTCAGCATTTCTTCCATCGTGCGCGGCACTTCGCCGCCAAACTTTTCCACTATGGCTTTGCTCGCGCCCATCACCGATTTCGTCTTGTTCCGGAAAAATCCGGTCGGCCGGATCTCCTGCTCTAACTCCGCTGGATTCGCGCACGCGAACGCTTTGGGATCGGAATATTTCTTGAACAGCGTTGCCGTCACCTGGTTCACGCGCACGTCGGTGCACTGTGCGGAAAGGATCGTTGCAATGACCAGCTGAAACGCATTTGCATGATTTAACTCGCAGGTCGCGTTTGGATAGGCCTCATCCAGCTTCGCGAGGATCGCCGCCACGCGTTTCGGGTTCGTCGGATCGGGCGTACCGCCGCGTTTCCCCACTTTTCTTGCGGCCGAAGATTTTGCTTTTGCAGTTGTGCCGGTCGCGGCACGTTTCGCTTTGGACTTGGATTTGGTCTTTCGAGTCTTGCTTTTCGCTTTGCCCATGCCCGCCAGGCTACAGCATGCCCGGCAAAACCTCCAACAGCCGCCGGAACGCTTTGCCGCGATGGCTGTAGCGATTTTTCTCGGCACCGCTCAGTTCGGAAAAACACTTGTTCAGAGGAGGAAAAAAGAAGACCGGATCATAACCAAAACCACCCGACCCGCGCGGCGCGTCCAGAATCACGCCATCCACGCGATTGCTGATGACGGCAAGCACGCGGCCTGCACGAGCCACCGCCAGTGCACACACAAAATACGCCCCGCGCTGGTCTTCACCCTTGCCGGACAGCGCGGCCAGCAGTCTCGCGTTGTTCTGTTCGCCGGTCGCGTTTGAGCCTGCGTAGCGCGCGGAAATCACTCCCGGTGCGCCGCCCAGCGAGGGAACCACCAAGCCGGAATCGTCCGCGCAAACCGGCGCTTTGCTACTGCTCGCCGCGTGTAGTGCTTTGCCGACGGCGTTTTCCGCGAATGTCGGCGCATCTTCAGCGAACGGAGGAAGATCCGAATATCCCAGCAACAAAGCTAGCTCAATCGGAGATTGCATTTCGTGGGCCATCGCAGAAAACTCGCGCAGCTTTCCGGGATTCGAAGAAGCCAGAAACAATGTCTTGGAGGATGGCATCGTGGTGGAAGAAAGGTCTCTTAGCGCCCGCGTGCCAAAAACTTCGCCGGCAGGACCGCGCGCTGCGCTTCCGAAATTCGGCGAATCCCGGCCGCGGCCAGCGCCAACAGGTCCTGCATTTCGCTCCCGGAAAACGGCCGGCCTTCCGCCGTCGCTTGGATCTCCACAAAGTGTCCGCTGCCGGTCATCACGACGTTCATGTCCACTTCGGCCTTGGAATCTTCCTCGTACATCAGATCGAGCAGCGCCTTGTCATCCACAATCCCAACGCTGGTTGCGGCCACGGAATCAATCAGGGGAGAGGATGGCAACATTCCCGCCGCCACCAGCCGCTCCATGGCCAGAGCAAAGGCCACGAACGCGCCCGTAATCGAAGCGGTGCGTGTACCGCCATCCGCTTCGATCACGTCGCAATCCAGCCAAACCGTGCGCTCGCCCAGCGCTTCCGGAACGGTGATGGCTCGAATCCCGCGCCCCAACAAACCC
>CAZQOB010000012.1:71070-77095 GCA_964594885.1 uncultured Acidobacteriaceae bacterium | reverse complement strand
ATCTCTTGTGTGCGGCCAGACTGCTTTCCCCGCGCCGCTTCGCGCGCGGTGCGCTCTTCGGTAGCCCGTGGCAGCATGCCGTACTCGCTGGTCACCCAGCCCTTGCCCGCGCCTTTCAGAAATCCCGGCACGCCGTCGTTCACCGTGGCGGTGCAGATCACCCGCGTCTTGCCCAGCTCGATCAACACACTGCCTTCCGCCGTGGAAATGAAGTCCGGCGTGATCTTCAGCGCGCGCATCTGATCCGCACCGCGTCCGTCCGGTCTCACGTTTCCTCCTTCGGGAGGGGAGTAGGCAACACTAGCAACAATTTACCGCAAATCAGCGCAAGAAATGTCGCGTCAGTTTGCAGTCCGGCGCGCTCCCTGTCAACGTTTAGCGGCTTTTTCGGGCGCGCTTTTTGCTGCCGCGGCGGGAACGACAGGTACGGCTGTGCGAATCGGCAGTGTCGACGTGATGCCACCGGCCTGCGCGGACTTGGTGTCCACGATGAAAAGCTGTGTGAGGTCCACGTGCCCGGCCAGCGTATCCACTTCCTGGCCATGAATCAGAATCTTCAGGCGCTTCACTTGCGGGACGTTGGCTTCCAGCGTGCGGGTGATCGAATCGACCGCCAGTTGTTCGCTCAAGATTCCGGAGGGTGTCGAAGTCGCCAGCATTTCCGAGAAGTCCGCGATGCCGGTTCCATCCGGCAAAACATAAAAGGCCAGCAGCGCGGCATCCGGCGGCAGGGTTCGCAGGTCGGAGTCCACCGGCCCGGCCAGCAGCGTGTTGATCACCTGCTTGCTGCGGAGCACCGGATCGCTGGAAAGCCCCAGGTCCACGGTCAGCGGCGCGAGAGAACTTTCATCTTCACCCGACGCCCAGAAAATGCGTGCCTTCACCGTGGGATCGGACGGATTCGTTGCCGCGGCCTGCGTTAGTTCACGGCGAACCTGCTCGGCCGACGGCACCTGGATTTTCGATTCCTTCTTCAAGCGGCGGCGCAGCACAGGAAAGTAGATCGCCGCAAGAACCACCGCTGCGCCAAGCCCGATGAGAGCCCAGGTTCGCCACGTGTAGTTCATGGCTGTGAGCCCCCGCTGCTCGGCAATACATATGACGGACGAAAGGCCGTCGCGCCGCGCGCTATGGCATCCCCCACGCTGGGCATCATCTGGTCCAGTTCGGCGCGGTCCTGCACGCTGACGCTGGAAAGCTCAACCGCGATGGCCGGAGCGGCCGTGGTGCGAAGCTGGCGGATGCTGGCGACCTGGGCGTTCGCCGGCGAACCTTTGAAGCGCTGCACCAGTTGGCCTTGTACGGCATCGCCAAATTTGCGGCTCAGCGGCGCGAACGGAAACTGCGCATGGTCCCAACTCAACAAACTGCCCACCGAGTTTGCGGGCGCTTCTGGCGAAACATAAACGCGCGTGGTCCCGGGAATCCCGGTGGAAGAGATGTGCAGCGTGATGAATACCGCTCCGCGCTGCGCATTGGCCATTGTTGAACGATCGTCAAACGACGGATTCTCGTTGCCGGAACGGGTCTGCAAGACTTGAAAGCCTTGCGCTTCCAGCGCGCGACGCACCTGTGAAGTCAAATCCAGAAGCAGGTCGCTCTCGCGAATTCCTTGCGCGCCGCGCGCGCCCGGGTCGGTTCCTCCGTGCGCGGGATCAAGTACGACAATGTTGAGGCTCAATTGCGGCGTAGTGGGCTGCGGAATCGTCGGATAGGGCGGTGAGGTGATCGGAGCAGCGGGCTGCCGCGGCGCCTGCGCTATGGAGAAACAGCGCGGCAACAAGACGAGCGCTGCCGCCGCGACGAAAATCAACGCTCGAGAAAGAGCAAAGCGGTTCGCAATTCGCACGAAAAGCAGGATAGCAAATCCGCGGAGTTCGCTGCGTTCCAGGAACAGCGTAACGACGCCTAAGAGAGACGGTCCCGCCGTCTCAGCGGCCCGTTCATAGCGACAAGGACGACTGCAGACCGGCGGCGCGGCGCTCGCGCGCCCTTGTTTTCATTTGCGCTTTCAACTGCTTGCGCTGCTCAGGCGTCAGTACTTTGCGGCTCTGTACGCGGGCGGCGCGGTGAATCGCCTTCAGCTTCGCACGCCTGTCGGCTTCGGAAAGCGACTGGTCGGCTTTCGTTGCGTCAGCCTTGGCTTTCGCGTTCTGGCGAATCTGCCGAATTTGCGCTTTCTGATCGTCGGTGAGATTGAGACCAGCAAAGCGGTCGCCGCGTTTCGGCCCAGCCTGCGCAGGTTGTGAAGCCGCGGGCGGCGAGCTAGGCTCCTGCGCGGACGTTTGCGCGAACGTAGCCGGCCCAAACGTTGCGGTAAGCAACAGTCCGGCCATGCTGAGTGTTTTTGCCGAAAATCTTGTATTCATGACCCTTCTCCCCTCGGATTTCTTTAACCCGCGGCCGAGAGAAAAGTCGCTGCGAGAAGATGTCGGAGACCTTCAGTTCGGGCTGGCCACCTGTGGCTTGGCCATTCGCCATGAAGCGGGGCCCAAAAACATCTGCGAGGTAAAAGACGTCCTCAGTTGCTTGGATTCACCAGGCTATGGGAAGGCCAGTGACTGGGCAATCGAGCGCTTGCACGGTTATGGCTTGTCGAACGCTCACAAGGAGTATTTCAGCGCGCCAGGGCCCGGATGGGGATTCAGCGGCGCCTCGGTGGAGATGGTTCGGCCGTCGTATAGCCGCACGGGGGCCTTTCCATTGGCCCGGAGCCTAAGCACCAAGGGCACTGTTTCTGGGTAGCCGGTGCTGGCGGCGATCAAGACGGAGCAGGAGTTTCAGCAGTTTGTTGCACGCTATCAGGGGAAGTTGCACGGCAGGATCGTTTTGATCGACCCCATACAGCCGATTCTGGCTCGATCATGGCCGGGCACGCACACCCTGAACGAATCCGAAGTCCGTTTGCGGCAGCTCAAGAACCCCATGGTCTCGCAGCAATCAAACAAGGGGCGTTACCCACTCTCAATGGCGATTGCAAGAAGCAAAGAAATATTGCAAGCCGACAGGTCAGCATGGACCGATTGTATTCGAATTTCGAAAGCGCAGTCGAGTTCGCGGCCCGCGCGAGACGGGTTACTACGTGGCCCCGATGGCGCCGGTGGGCACTCGGCGGACTGACGTGCGGAGGTTGCGGGTGCAGGCATAAACTGCAAAGCCGGTGAAGATGATTATGGCGCCAAACAGCAGGCCGTTCATACCGAGCACAGTTTCGGATTTGCTCTTCACCAGTGCCAGAAGTAGCAGCGCTCCCGGAAACGCGCCGGCGAGGACTGCGCCAGTCATGCCGCCGGGAACGCGGAAGCCGCGCTTTAGTTCCGGCTCGCGGATGCGCAGCACCACCAGCGTGACGAACTCCAGCATCAGGCTCGCTCCATAGAGCATGATGTCCAGCGTGATCAGCCGTTCGAATTTCAGGCCGAGGCACAATGCCCACAGCGATGCACAAACCAGAATCGAAACCCAGGGGGTATCCGCCCGTCGCGTCGTTTTGCCGAAAACCTTCGGCAACATACCTTCGCGCGCCATGGCCAGCGGCAGGCGCGAGTAGCTCATCACCAGCGCGTTGAACATGCCGAAGGCGCTCATCATGCCGCCGAGGACGATCATGAAGCGGAGCCATCCGAAGCCGAGAATTTTTCCACCCATCGTCGCCGCGACCGAAGCCCAGGCACCGTCTTCGGCGAATGCTGTGGAAGGAATTCCCGCCAGCCAGGTAGCAACAAAGGGAAAAACGTAGGTCAGAGAAACGAGCACGACAGCAGCCAGCATGGCCCGCGGATAAGTGCGTTGCGGGCGCTCGACTTCCTGCGCGATGGTCGAGGCGTTGTCCCAGCCCATGTAGTTCCACATGGCGACCAGGATGCCTCCCAGCAGGCCGAGGCCTGTTCCAGCAACCGCGGCATGAGGTTCAGTGAATGCGCCGATCTTGAATGGAGTCAAGACCACGACGATCGCAAAGGGCAGCGACAGCAGAAAGAAAAGCCAGAGCGACGTGATGCCCACGACGCGAATGCCCGCAAGATTCAGAATGGTGCAGCCCGCGACCACAAAAAGTCCTGCGTAGATGCCGTGATTTCCTTCGCCGAACCAAGGCGCCGTCTGCTTCAGATAAAAAACGAAGAGCGTGGGGTAGATCGCCATGTCGAAGATGCTGGCGGCGAGTGATAGCCATGCTTCCTGGAAGCCCCAGAAGTTGCCCAGGCCTCGGCGAACCCAGGCGTAGTAGCCGCCTTCTTGCGGCAGGGCGCTGGAGAGTTCGCCAATCATGAATGCAGCAGGAAGACTCCAGAACACTGGCAAAAAGAGCAGAATCAGAATTCCGATGCGGTACCCAGCACCGTGAATGATCTCTTCGGTCCCGTACGTTCCCCCAGACACCATGAAAAAGGTGGCGGCGACCAGCGGCCAGAGCGTCAGCTTGGCTCTACTTGGTTTTGTGGCGGAAATGATGCGGGAAGGAAGCTGGGCGGGAACCGATATGCTGCTCAATTTGTACCGTCGTCCTCCTGGGCGGATCTCGTGGCCGGCGTTGCGGGAATTTTTACGAGTCCGCGTTTGAAGAATACAAGGTCTGCACCGGCGCGCAACAAAAAAATGCATCCAGACGAATATTTTTTTGGACCGCGAAAACCGCCGTGCCGCGTCAAAGAAGCAGAGCCTGACATGCAGGCGCTCGCGCGGAAGGCCGCAGGGCGCTGTGCTACACTTCCGCCGTTTGTGGCGATTAACTTTCCTTCCGGAGACTGCATTCATGAAGGTGTGCCGTTGGTTCGAGTTATTTGTTGTCCCTGCCGCACTTCTCGCTGTGTTCCCCGCCGGAGCCCAACAGACGGCTCGGCCAGTGAGTATCGGTGACCTGTTTGCCCTGCGCGACGTCCGCGATCCGCAGATTAGCCCGGACGGGAAATGGGTTGCGTACACCGTGGGCATACTAAATCGCGAGCTGGACAAGAACCGCGAGCGGGTATGGATGATCCCTGCAGGAGGCGGCGAAGCCATTGCGCTGACATCCGAGGACGAGTCGTCTTCCCATGCGCGCTGGAGTCCGGACGGCAAGTTCGTGTCGTTTCTATCAGGACGCAGTGAAGGCCCAACCCAGGTCTGGTTGCTGAACCGCTTGGGCGGCGAAGCTCAGAAGTTGACCAACACTCCGCAAAGTGTGGAGGACTTTGCGTGGGCGCCAGACAGTAAGCGGATGGTGCTCGTTCTGCGCGACCCCAAAGCCGAAGAGGTAGAGGAGGCCGCGAACCGCGACAAAGAAAAGTCCGGCGTCGAGGTCGAAAAGAAAACTCACACCGAGAAACCATGGGTAGTGGATCGCCTGCAATTCAAGAAGGACACGGTCGGGTATCTCGATCGGCGGCGGACCCACCTCTACGTCCTCGACGCGGCAACGAAGTCGCTAACGCAGATTACTTCAGGCGATTTTGATGACGAGGAGCCGGCGTGGTCGCCCGATGGCTTGCGCATCGCGTTCAGCAGCAACCGCACGCCCGACCCCGACCGCACTTACAACGCGGATATTTGGGTCGTGGCTGCGGACAACAAGGACCAAGGCGCGCGCCTTACGCAGGTGACTGTCAACCCCGGGGAGGACCGCCAGCCAGCTTGGTCACCCGATGGGAAGTGGATCGTGGCTTCGAGCCAGCTGGAGCCAAAGCTGTTTCAGTATGCGACGAAACATATTTTGCTTGCGCCGGTGCCCGAGACCGGTGGCAAACCCGGCGAAGCGAAGGTGCTGACACTGGCGCTGGACCGGATGGCGACCCAGCCGAAATTCGCGCCCGATGGCAAATCCATCTTTTTCATCGCCGATGATGACGGTACGCAGAACCTTTGCCAAGTAGACATCGCCGCCCAGAAAGTAATCCGGCCGATTGGCGGGCGGCTGATGCTCTACGATTACTCGCTCTCCAAATCGGGCGAGATTGCGGCGCAGATCACCACGCTGGCCCGGCCCAGCGAGGTGGTCAGTCCTTCGGGCGGCCAACTCGCCCCGCTCACCCCCACCAAACACGCGCTC
>CAZQOB010000012.1:0-71060 GCA_964594885.1 uncultured Acidobacteriaceae bacterium | reverse complement strand
CGTGAAGCAGCATCTTCGTCAGGGCGGCTACTTTACGGGCGGCAAACTCGCTCGTCTCACCCACACCAACGACGAGCTGCTCGGCAAACTCAAACTGGCGCAAGCCGAATATGTGCACTTCAAAAGCAAAGATGGCACGGCAGTTTCCGGCTACATCTATAAACCGGTGGACTATATGCCGGGGCGAAAATATCCGACACTGCTGCACCCGCATGGCGGACCGGTGTGGGCGTACTACGCGGAGTTCGATCACTACCTGCAGCTTCTGGCCGCGAATGGCTACGCGGTGCTGCTGCCGAATCCGCGCGGCTCGTCGGGCTACGGCCAGGATTTTTGCCGGGCGATCTGGGCGGACTGGGGCGGCAAGGATTATCAGGACGATATGGCGATCGTGGATTACGCCATCGCGCAGGGAATCGCCGATCCCGAAAAGCTCGGAGTCGGTGGCTGGTCGTACGGTGGCATTTCGACAGACTTCATCATTAGCCAGACGAAGCGCTTCAAGGCCGCGGTTTCCGGGGCGGGCGCGGCCGAGTTCACCAGCCTCTACGGCCACGACCAATATCAGAAGGACTATTTCACCGAACTGGGCTACCCGTGGGAGAACCAAGTGCTGTGGAACAAGGTCGCACCGTTTTATCGTGTGAAGGACATCACAACTCCGACGATGTTCATGGGCGGGAATATCGATTGGAACGTGCCGGTTCTGGGCGGTGAGCAGATGTACCAGGCGTTGAAAGCGTTGGGACGCGACACGGCGCTGGTGGTGTATCCGGGCGAATACCACGAGTTCACGATTCCTTCACACATGGAGGACCGGTTGAAGCGCTACCTGGCGTGGTTCGGGCACTACGTGAAAGGCGATGCCGCGCCGGCGACCCTGCCGCAGGACACCAGTGAAGTGGAAATGAAGAGTGGCGAGAAGTAGAAGAATTCAGGGGGCTGAATGAGTCGAAAGTTTGCTGTTACGTGTACTGCTGCGCTCGCAATGCTTGCTGCTGCCTGTGGAGCGGAAGCTCAAACCTTTGACCAGAAACTCTTCGGCGAAATGCGCTGGCGGTGCATCGGTCCGTTCCGCGGCGGACGCACCGTGGCAATTACGGGCGTGGAGGCCCAGCCTACGACTTTTTATATGGCCGCAGTCAATGGCGGCGTGTGGAAAACAACGGACGCGGGGAATACGTGGGAGCCGATTTTCGACAACGCAGGCTCCAGTGGATCAGTCGGAGCGATTGCCGTGGCGCCATCCAATCCCGAAGTGATTTACGTCGGCAGTGGCGAAGGGCTCCAGCGGCCGGATCTGACAGTTGGCGATGGAATGTACAAATCCACCGACGGCGGCAAAACCTGGACGCATCTCGGCCTGCGCGATGCGCAGCAAATTACGGCGATTGTTGTGGATCCACAGAACTCCGAGCGGCTGTGGGTTGCAGTGCAGGGCCATCCCTACGGGCCCAACGCCGAGCGCGGAGTGTTTCGCTCGACCGATGGCGGCAAGAATTTCGAAAGGATTTTGTACCAAGACGAAAACGCTGGCGCCGCCGAACTGGTGATGGATCCGAACGACTCGCATGTGCTTTACGCATCGCTGTGGGCTGCGCGCGTGGCCCCGTGGGAAGTTCGCAGCGGTGCTTCGATCTATACTGCGGGCAGCGGGCTTTATAAATCCACTGACGGCGGAAGCACTTGGAAGGCGTTGACCAAAGGGCTGCCGGGAGGTTCGGACACCCTGGGGAGAATCGGTTTGGCGATTGCACCGAGTGATTCGAATCGGATTTATGCCTCCATCGAAGCGGACAAAGCTTCGGGCGTCTATCGTTCAAATGACGCAGGCGAGTCATGGCAGTTGATAAACGGCGATCGCCGGATCGGCGGGCGCGGGCCGGGCGCGATGGGGATTGCGGTTGCGCCCGACAATCCGGATTTGCTTTACGTGGCGAACACCACGACTTGGAAGTCCAGCGACGGCGGAAAAACGTTCGTCGGTTGGAAGGGCGCGCCCGGTGGCGACGACTATCAGCGATTGTGGATCAATCGCGGCAACCCGCGGATCATCGCGCTTTCCAGCGACCAGGGTGCAGTGATCAGCCTGAACGGCGGCGGGACCTGGAGCAGTTGGTACAATCAGCCAACCGCGCAGTTCTATCACGTGACCACCGACAACCGTTTTCCGTACTGGGTGTACGGCGCGCAGCAGGAGAGCGGTTCTGCCGCGGTACTCAGTCGCAGCGACTACGGCGAAATCACGTACCGCGACTGGCGGCTCCTTGGCGTGGAAGAGTACGGAACGATCGCGGTTGATCCGCTAAACGATAATTTCGTCTACGGCGCGCGTGTTTCTCGGACCGATCTGGCGCTCGGTGCAGTGCAGGATGTTGCGCCGGAGCCGGTGCGTCTAGGCGAATATCGCTATGACCGCACGCTGCCGCTCGCGTTTTCGCCGACCGATCCGCGCAAACTCTATTTCGCCGCGAATGTTGTATTCGAAACGACGGATGGCGGAAGCACCTGGAACGTAATCAGTCCGGACCTGACGCGCCCTTCCTATGAAACTCCCTCAAGCCTTGGCGTATTCGCAGCGGGCGATCCGGAAAAAGGGAAGCACCGAGGCGTGGTATATGCGCTCGGCCCGTCGTATTTGCAGAAAGGAACGCTATGGGCGGGCACGGACGATGGTTTGATTCACCTGACACGCGACGGCGGAAAAACGTGGGCGAATGTCACGCCGCCCGCACTCACTCCATGGAGTAAGGTGTCGATTCTTGAGCCTTCGCGCAGCGAAGCGGGCACGGTATACGCAGCGGTGAACCGGTTTCGCCTCGATGACTTGAAGCCACACCTCTACCGCACACGGGACTACGGCAAGACCTGGCAGGAAATTGTTTCGGGCCTGGCCGACAATGCTCCGGTCAACGTAGTGCGCGAAGACCCAGTGCGAAAGGGATTGTTGTTTGCCGGAACAGAGACCGACGTTTACGTTTCGTTCGACTCCGGCGATCACTGGCAGCCGCTGCAGCTGAATCTGCCGCACACCTCGATGCGCGATTTGGCGGTTCACGGCGATGATTTGATCGTCGGCACGCACGGGCGTTCGTTCTGGATTCTGGACGACATCACTCCGCTGCGCCAGCTAAGCGAAAAGATCGCGAGCAGCAGCGGCGCGTATCTCTACGCACCGCAGGAGGCCGTGCGGATTCATTGGAACCGCAATCCGGATACCCCGCTGCCACCGGAAGTGCCTGCTGGGAAGAATCCACCGGACGGCGCGATCATTGACTACGTTCTGGCCAAAGACGCCACCGGCCCAGTGACGCTGGAAATCATGGACCAGGGCGGAAAGCTGGTGCGGAAGTACTCGAGCGCAGACAAAGCCCAGTCCCTTGACGAAATCGCGCCCCATCATCCGATTCCTATGTACTGGGTTCGCGAGGACCAGATCCTGCCCACCGGGGCTGGAATGCACCGGTTTGTATGGGACGTGCGTTATGCACCACCGAAATCATTGAGCCACAGCTATCCCATCTCCGCGATTGTGCACGACACGCCACTGGAACCTCGCGGCGCTTGGGCCTTGCCAGGGAAGTACACCGTGAAGCTTAGCGTCGATGGCCAGAGTCTTACTCAGCCGCTGGTGCTGAAAATGGATCCGCGCGTGAAAAGCTCCCGCGCAGATTTGGAAAAGCAGTTCGCCACGCAGCAAACCGCGGCTAGCGGAATGAACCAAAGTTTTGCGGCGCTGGAAGAGGTACGATCGGCTCGAGCGCAGGCTAAAGAGCGGGCGGCAAAGGCTTCGAGCGCTGAGCTAAAAGACAAACTGGCGGAATTTGACAAGAAAGCCGCGGTGCTGGAAGGCGCGACGGTCCCCGGTTTCTTTGGTGTTCCGCTGACCGGCAAGCAGCCGGAAAATCTTTCGACGTTAAACCAGCGATTTGGTCAGATTCTGGAGATCGCCGCGAGCGCCGATGCTGCGCCGACAGCAACCACTGAAGCTGTTGCAAGGGTTTTGCAAGCAGCATTGAATGAAACGGCCAACCGCTGGAGCGAACTCCGGAAGACCGATCTGGTCGCTCTGAACCGCCTGTTGGCAAACGAGAAGCAACCGGGAATCGACGTAAACCGAAAAGACCAAGAGAGCCCTACCGCCGACCCAGACGGCGGAGACGAACCGTAGCGAGCCTTCACGCCTGCAGGTTAGTCGGTGGAGACCATACGAACTTTGGGAATTGACATTGTGCCAATCGGCGCGCCAGGATTCGGTATCAATCAGCTTTTTTCGCTTTGCTGTTCGATCCGATTCCTGGAGATGGCATGCATCGTTTTGCAGGGCAGTGGCTGTTGCCGATTGTGGCGTCACTGGCCTTTTCCCGTGCCAGCCTCGCGCAGAGCAGCTCGGAACCGAATCCGGCGAGCCAGCTGCTAACCTTTCCTTCGGCGTCCGGTGCGTCTACTTCCACAAAGCCATTGGCTTCAGCCTGGCACTTTTACTGTGAGGGCAAACTTGGCGAGGCCGAAACGGCATACCGGGATCTTTTGAAAGACCAACAACGATCGGCGCCGGCCTACGTTGGTTTGATGCGTGTGCAGATCAGGGAGCAGCATTTGGCAGATGCTACCGCATCCCTGGCCAAAGCCGCCGAAATCGCCCCGCTCAACGATGAGGTGCAAGTAGCGCAAGGTGAAATGCTGTTCCGCCAGGGCAAAATTGCGGAAGCAGAGACGATCTTTGCGCGACTGGTTCAGCGAGGTAACCCTGCGCCCCGCGCTCGACTCGGGCTAGCGCGGGCCTACTGGGCCAGTTCAAATTATCAGCACGGCAAGCTTCTAGCCGATTTGGCGCACGAGCGCGACAACGAGGATCCAGACATTCGCCGCTTTTGGATGCAAACCCTGACGCCGAAAGAAAGCATTGCAGCCCTGAAAGTTGACCTTTCCGCAAACGAGCAAAAGAAACAGGGCGAGCGTGAACCAGCAGCTGCTCTGTTGACTGACGCCGAGGGTCCTGACGGGAGTTCGCGCAACGGATGCCGTCTTACGAATGAAGTGCAGCAGTCGCGCTTACCGCTGCTCGACCTGATGAATGGTCCCAATCACCTGGAGGGCTATGGCTTGAAGATGGAGTTCAACGGCGCCAAGAGCACGCTGATCGTCGACAGCGGTGCAAGCAACGTTCTAATTAACCGCAAGCTCGCGGAAAAGGCCGGGATTAAACCCATTGCCAAGGCTCAAGTGTATGGTGTCGGCGACAAGGGAGCAGTCGGTAGTTTCATAGGTCTGGCGGAGAGCATCAAGATTGGGAATCTTGAATTTAAGGGTTGTTTGGTAGAGGTGATGGATCGCAACAACGTGGGTGAGTCTGATGGGCTGATCGGAACTGACTTCTTCAGCGAATTCTTGATCGCCGTGAATTTTCCCGACCACAGGTTGGACCTTTCAGCGTTACCTCCCCTACAGCCTTTGGCGGAGAGCGAAAAAGTCCTGATCAGCAAGGATCCGAACACGGCTCGCTTTCGCGACCGTTATGTGGCACCGGAAATGAAGAGCTGGACCCCGGTCTACCGCTTCGGACACATGTTGCTGATCCCGACGCGAGTAAACCAATCGCCGCCGCTCCTGTTTTTGATTGATACCGGGGCGTTTAGCAACACCATTACTCCCGATGCGGCAAGAAACTTTACAAAAGTGAGATCTGACGACTCCATGAAAGTGAAAGGTTTGAGCGGCGAAGTCAAAAACGTTTTCAGTGCCGACGACGTCACTCTGTCCTTCTCACACTTCAAGCAGCCGGTTCGCGGCATGACCGCGTTCAATGCGTCGCAAATTAGCGAGGGCGCTGGCACCGAAGTCTCGGGCACACTGGGAATCAGGATGTTATATCTGATGGTCATCAAAATCGACTATCGCGACGGACTGGTGAATTTCGAATATGACCCGTACCGAGTGCATTGACGATCGCAATCGATTTGCGAATTCTCGCGGTCTCTGGCGTAGGCCTTTCTTCTCCTTTTGTTTCTTTTTGCCAAGTTCTCAATCTGAGACAATGCCACTCGGCCGCGGGTACCTGCACTTTTTCTGAACCTGGTGTCAGTTCTCTGGTGCGGCGCCGCGCGCTACGTTAATCCTGCCCAAGCCCCAATCCGCAAGGTGGAACCATGGACGAACTCGGGAGGCAGTGGTACGCGGCGAGCAGCCTCGTGATTCAGGCCGGCTTTCTGCTGGCGGCAGTGTGGGCGGTGCGGGGCATCCTGAAAAACATGCGAGCTTCGCAGGAGCAGATGGGTACGCTGCTCAAGCTGACGCTGGCAGGAACACACGCGGAAGCAGATTCGCGGACCGTAGCGCGGCCGACTCCTTATCTGTTGGATGGCTGGCCCGAAGCGGAGCCGCATCCCCTGTCCGACTCCGGCACACGACACGAAGAGCGACGTCGAACCATCTGGTCGGGAGTGGGGACGTGGCTGCAAACGCCGATGGCCGGCCCGGGCATCAGCCCCTGGCGCAGAGCGGTTCGCTGGTTACAGGCTCCGGCAGGCAGTTGATTCGAACCGAAAGATTGGCTCCTCTGGCTAGCCGGCCAAGAATTTGAACTGCTCCGCGGTTAGCGGCACCACCGAAAGCCGGCCGATTCGCACCAGCGGCGAAGTGGCGAAAAGCTTGTTGGACTTAATCTCAGCCAGCGTCACGGGTTTCTTTAGCGGTTTTCCGGCGGCGATTTCGACTTGCGGATTTTTCGGGTTGCCGGCGTCGACCGAGACGACCGACGCCGTTCCGACCGCGTGCTTGTGATCACCCGTTTCGTAAATAACGATGTGGTCGCCGGGCTTCATGTTGCCCATGTTCCTGAGCGCCACCGGATTGTGCACGCCGTCCCAAACCGTTTTCTTGTCCTTCTGCAGGTCGGCGAAGGAATATTCCGTGGGTTCGGTTTTCATCAAATAAGCGTTTGGCATGGGGAAATTCTAGGCTAAATCGGCTTACAGTCAACGCTTACGATTTTCCCAAAATCTGTTTGGCGTATTTGGCGCCCTTACCCGCGTCTTCATGCTTGCAATAGGCGTACACGTCGATTCCCTGGCTCGTCCACTCATCAAATCGCACGCGCCACGCGGCCAGCTGCTTCTTGGTGTACTCCTCGAGCCGTAACCGCGCGTAGGCAAAGGGCGCTGTGACCAGACTCGGCGGCTCCAGTTTTTCTGTTTCGGAAAGGCAGAGTGCCGTCTGATGTCGCTGCAGCACTTCGTAAGTCTCTTGGGTGTACCACGACGCATGCCGGACTTCGAAGGCAAACGAGAACGCCGGCGGCCGCAGCGATAGAAACTCTTCCAGCAACGGGGCGTCGAATTTGAAATTCGGGGGCAGCTGCACCAAGATCGGTCCTAGGTGATCGCCTTCCATCAGCACGCTGGCCACTTCCAGAAATCTTTTCAGCGTGCTTTCACAGTTGCGCAGGCGCTGAATGTGGGAAATGCGCTGATTTGCCTTTAGCGCGAAGCGAAATCCCTCCGGCACTTCTCCGGCCCATTTCAGCAAGGCCGACTCGTTCGGCATCCGGTAGAACGAGTAGTTGATCTCAACAGTCGAAAACTGCTTCGCGTAGAACGAAAGCATCTCCGTATCGGAGATTTTTTCGGGATAAAAGCTGCCTTTCCACTCCTTGTACGCATAGCCGGAAGTGCCCACGAACAGCTTTCCCGTATTGCTCACACTGCACCTCGTTTATTTCGCAGATTTCTTGCCGCGCTCCGGCATTTGTGCGCTCAGCAGTTCGATAGCCCGATCCAGCCTCTGTTGGCTACCCCAAAAATCAGCCCACAAATCGCCCTTCTCTTTGAGACGACCGGGTAGGCTTTTGATGTTGAACAACTCTGGCCGCAGCGAAGCCTTCAGTTCACGCGGCAAAATTGGCGTGGAAACCGGCGCCTTCGGAAACGCGCGCACCGAATAGGCGCATGCCAGTGGCTTGCCATGTGCGTTCTGCTGCACATCGATCAAGATGCGGCCCGCAGGACGTTTGGCCACGATGCGCTCGTTGGTTACCAGGTGTGGATGCTCGCTGCTCACTGTGCGCGCCACGATTTCCGCGAATGTTCGCAGCTGTTCGTAGGTATAAACCGGTTCCACCGGCACGTAAATGTGAATTCCCGTCGCTCCAGAAGTCTTGATAAACGACTTCACCCCCAGCTTTTGCAGTTTTTCGGTCAAAGCCTTGGCGATCGTAACGCCAACCGAAAACTCCGTACCATCCGACGGATCCAAATCGAAAAAGAAGTAGTCGGGGTGGTCGAGATCCTGGGCACGGTTGGACCACGGATTGTGATCAATGCAACCCAGATTCGTCAGATACAACAAAGCAGCCAGATCATTCGCCGCCGCAAAGTGCAGCACCTTGCCGCGCCCCTCGGAATCAACCGGTACTGTCTCGAACCAGTCCGGCAAGCCGGTTCCTTCGCGCATATCCTTCTGAAAAAACGTCTGGCCGGTGATTCCGTCGGGATACCGCCGAAGCACCAGCGCCCGTCCCCGCAGATACGGCAGCACGTAGTCCGCCATCCGGTAGTAGTAGCTAAGCAGCTCGCGCTTGGTGTAGCCGGAATCCGGAAAATAAATCTTGTTCAAGTGGGTAAGCCGGAACCGCCTGCCGTCCAACTGCACGGTTACGGTCTCCGCCTTGCCCTTAAACAGTTCTGCTTCTACCTGCGCCTTCCCGTTCAACACGCGACCCACAACCTCCGGCGCACGCACCACGGCAGGTGCTTCGGCCTCCGGCGCAGACTCCGGCGCCGCGGCTGGTTCCTCCTGCCATTTGCACTCGGAAGGCTCCAAATCTTCGCGCAACGCCACAAAAACCGGATGCCGCAACATCCGCTCCGGCGTCCACGCGCCATACTTCACTCGCGCTACCAGCTCCGGCGTCACCCACGAAGGCTTTTCGTTCGGCACCGGCGGCGTATCAAACGGACAAGTGCTCGTTGCGAGCTTCTTCAGCTTGTCGCCAACCTCCTGCTGCAAATCTTCGTTGAACCCGCTGCCTACGTGCCCGATGCAGCGCAGCTTTTTGCCGTCATACAAGCCGAGGATCAGCGACCCAAACTTCAGCGCCGGGGTACGCGCCGCCGTCCACCCGCCAACAACCGCATCAATCGTGTTGGTGACCTTCAGTTTGACCCAGCTCGCGCTGCGATCGCCGCTATACAAACTTTCTGTGCGCTTGGCAACAATTCCTTCCAGCCCGTTCTGGCGCGCCAGCTCGAACAGCTCCCGGCCATGCTCCAGCTGGTGATCCGAAAAGCGAATGCGCTCCGTGCCGTGCAGCAGCCGCCGCAAAAACCGCTTGCGCTCGAGCAATGCAACTCCGCGCAGGTCATATCCATCGCAGTAGAGCAAATCGAACACAAAATAGACCACCGGAGTCTTGGCAATCAGCCGCTCGCCCGGCGCCTGCACGTGCATGCGCTCCTGCAGGAGATGAAAGTCGCTGTGTCCGGTCGCATCCAGCGCGACGATTTCGCCATCCACAATCACCCGCCGTGCCGCTACCACCGATGGCAGCACCGCCAGCTCCGGGTAACGCTTGGTCATGTCAATCCGATTGCGCGACCGCAGCGTCAGCTTGCCGTCGTCAATCCAAGCCAGCGCCCGCACGCCGTCCCACTTGATCTCAAACAGCCAGTTCGCGCCGGAAAACGCCCGGGCGCCCAGTGTTGCCAGCATCGGATCGAGCTTTGCCGGCATCGCGGCCTCGCGCGCGCCGTTCAACTCCGATACCTCCAGCGGAACCGGCTCGCGCTTCGGCAGTTTTTCTTCCTTGATCTCCTCGATCGTTCGCCCCGTCAGCACCGAGCCATCATGCTCATCCACGTTCCACGCGGGATCCTCAAATGAGTCCCGGTGTTTGATCATCAGCCACTCGTTGCCTTTTTCGCTGTTCTTCAGCTTCACCAGCGCAAAACTACCGTGCAGTTTCTCTCCGTTAAGCGAAAACTTGATCTCGCCCTTCTGCTCCTGTAGCGCGGCGCCGAGCTTGCCTTCGGTCACAAACGTCCCGCGGTCCCACACCATCACCGTCCCCGCGCCGTAATTTCCTTCGGGGATCTTCCCTTCAAATCCGCCATAGGCCAGCGGATGATCCTCGGTCCGCACTGCCAGCCGTTTGTCGCGCGAGTTCATCGACGGCGCCTTCGGCACCGCCCACGATTTCAGCACCCCATCAATCGCCAATCGGAAGTCGTAGTGCAGTCGCGTCGCCGCGTGCTTCTGCACCACAAAAGTCGGCGCCGTAAACTCACCGCCTTCTCGCCCGGACGGCTCCGGCGTACGATCGAATTTCCGCTTGCGCTCGTACTCTTCCAGGATTGGCAGCTTCGGTTTGGGCAGCCTGCTCATCACCCGGATTCTATCCCATGCCGAGTACTAACCCGTGCCTTTTCCGAGACCTACGGGAAATTCGTATTGCAAGGGCCCAAGGAAGGGGTTTAACCTTAAAAAGCTCTGCACAATTAGGGGGCATTGGCCGGGTCAAGCCGGCGGGCCCAGCTTTTTTCGCAAGGAGCGCCCATTATGGCTTCGACGGTCTGGAAGGGCCATCTCACCTTCGGGTTAATCTCGATGCCGGTGCGCATGTTCACGGCCGCGCGCGGTGAGCGCATAAGCTTTAACCAGCTGCACAAGGAATGTCACTCGCGGCTGAAGCAGCCGCTGTTTTGCCCGGTCTGCAATCGCCAGGTCGAGCGCTCGGAGATCGTCAAGGGCTACGAGTACGAGAAAGACCAGTACGTGCTTTTCAACGAAGACGAACTGGACAAGATCGAGCCCACTTCCGCCCACGTCATGGAAATCCTGGAGTTTGTCAAGCTTGACGAGATGGATCCACTCTATTTTGACGCGTCTTATTATCTGTCGCCCGAAGACGCCGGGGTGAAAGCCTGCACGCTCCTGATGGACGCTATGAAAGACTCCGGCTACGGCGCCATCGCCAAGCTGACCATGCACCAGCGCGAGCACATCGTCATCGTCCGCCCGGGCTCCAAGGGCATGACGCTGCACACCATGTTCTACTCCAACGAAATCCGCGCCGCGGAGTCCATGCCTAGCGGCAAAGTTGAAGTGAAAGATGCCGAACGCAAGCTGGCCCTACAGCTTATCGAAAGCCTGGCCGCGCCGTTCCAGCCGGAAAAATATCGCGACCAATATCAAGACAACGTCCGCGCAATGATCGCCGCCAAACTCAAGGGCCAGGAGGTCACCGAAGTGGCCCAGCCGCGCCTAGCCCCGGTCATCGATCTAATGGAAGCGCTCAAGAAAAGCCTGGCCGAAAAGCACGCACCGGCCGCGGTGCCCGCAGCGACCGCCCCGGCTGCCGCGAAACCCGCGCCGGTAGGCAAGAAACCGCCCGTCCGCGCCATTGAGCCGGCCGCGCAAACCCAAGCGCAAAAGCGAGGCAAAAAAGCCGCCGGCTAATTACAATAGTGGTCCATGGGTGCTACCGATCGTTTCAGCCCTGAGGACGTACAGCGCATCCTGGGCCTGACCGAAAAACAGCTGGACTATTGGCAACGGCTCGAGCTTGTTGGGCCGCACAACGAAAACGGAGTTCCCTCCTACAATTTTCGCGACCTCATCGGCCTACGCACCGTCAAGCAACTTGCCGAACAGGGCATTCCTCCTGGTCGGCTTCGCCGCGCGCTGACCGCGCTGCGTGCTCGCCTCTCCCATGCGGCCGCGCCACTCTCTGAACTTCGCATTTTGTCCGACGGCAAAGACGTTATCGTCGAACGTGGAGGCGCGCGCCTCGAACCCGTCTCCGGCCAGTTCGTCATGAACTTTGAAACTCGCGAGATCGGCGAACAGGTTCGGGTGATGACCGGCCACAGCGCCGACGAATGGCTCGCCACCGCCCTCGAATACGACGCCGACGATCGAAGCAAAGCAGAGGCCATTGACGCCTACGAGCGCGCTCTGTGCGTCGATCCCAACAAGGTTGAGGTGCTGCTCAACTGTGGCGCCCTGCACTACGAAAGCGGTCGGCTTAACAAAGCCGCCGATTATTTCAAGCGCGTCCTGCAACTCGACCGCGAACATATCCTTGCCAACTTCAACCTCGGCAGCGTTCTGGACGAGCTCGGCCGGCCCGAAATGGCTCGCGAACACTTGCGCGCCGCGGTTCGTCTCGACCCGCACTATGCCGACGCGCACTACAATCTCGCGTTCGTCTGCGAACGGCTCATGGCCTTCAAGGAAGCCCAGCAGCATTGGGAAATCTATGTGAATCTCGAGCCCGTCGGGCCATGGAGCGACTACGCCCGCCGCAGGCTCGCAGCCATGCAGCCGGCCCGAAGCGTCGTCCGGAGGTAAAAACATGTGCCGCAATATCAAACCGCTGTTCAACTTCGAACCACCCGTCACTCCTGACGAAATTCGGGCGGCGTCGCTTCAATTTGTCCGCAAAATCAGCGGCTTCAACGCTCCCTCCAAAGCCAACGAACCCGCGTTCCAGACCGCCATTGATGAAATCAGCGCCGCCTCCGCCCGTCTGCTCGCCACACTCAAGACCACCGCTGAACCCAGAAACCGCGAAGAAGAAGCGGCCAAAGCCAAGGCCCGCGCCGCCGCCCGTTTTGGCTGAGTACGTCCGGCCACTGTCCGCTTCTTGTCTCTTGGAACAGTTGACCCCATTTTTTTCGCGGACTAGAATCCGTCCATCCAGCTTGTCCCCGCCCCAATCCATGAAGTCAACGCCACAAGGCAGAGTATCCCGCAGGCGCTGAAAGCAAGGAGCCCACATGCTCAGCCGGCTCGTAAGAATCTCTGTCTGCATCGCAGCTTTCACAATTCTCTTTGGTCTCAGCAGTTCCGCAGTAGTCCAAGCGCAGGGCAACCACGTTCGCCAGCTCATTACGCAGAACATTGACGAAAGCAAGCTGGCGCCCCTCAAGGGAAACGTCCGGCCCGAAGCAACTCCTGCCAACGACCGCGGCCTGGTTTGGCGCGATCTGCAGCTCGATCACATGCTCTTGCAATTGCGGCGCTCGCCCGAACAGGAGGCCGCGCTGACCGCGCTGCTCGACGACTTGCACAATCCTCAGTCGCCCAACTATCACCAGTGGCTATCAGCCGCCGAATTCGGCGAACGCTTTGGCCTCGCCCAGCAGGATCTGGACACCATCACCAGCTGGCTTGAGGCGCGCGGTTTCCAGGTCAATTTCGTTTATCCCAGCCGGGTCATGATCGATTTTTCCGGCACCGCCGGCCAGGTGCTGCACGCGTTTCACACCGAAATCCATGATCTCGAAGTGAAAGGCGCCCATCACATTGCCAACATGGGCGAGCCCCACATTCCCGCGGCCCTTGCTCCCGCCATTACCGGCATCGTGTCCCTGCACGATTTCCGCCCGCATCCCATGATGAAGCCGCGCCACCAATACACGTTTCCCTCCGGACTTGGCGATAACTATTACGGCGTGATTCCGGGCGATCTGGCGACGATTTACAATTTCAATCCTGTCTTCAGCAGCGGGATCACCGGCCAGGGTCAGAGCATCGTCCTGATCGAAGACACCGATCTGTATGCCGTTGGCGACTGGAGTACTTTCCGCTCCACCTTTGGACTCTCTGGATATCCCGGCACTTTGAGCCAGACGCATCCGCCATCCGGCGGCACCAACAATTGCAACCCTCCTGGCATCAACGGCGATGACGGCGAAGCGATTCTAGACGCCGAGTACGCCACCGCCGCCGCGCCCAGCGCCACGATTCAGATGGCCGCCTGCGCCGACACCCAAACCACATTCGGCGGCTTGATCGCCATGCAGAATCTGGCTTCCAGCAACAACCCGCCCGCCATCATCAGCGTCAGCTACGGCGAATGTGAAACCCTGAACGGTGCCGCAGCCAACGCGGCTTTCTATTCCACCTATCAGCAATTCGTCTCCGAAGGTACGTCGGTCTTCGTCGCTGCCGGCGATTCGGGCGCCGCCTCCTGCGATCAGAACCAGGCCGACGCCACTCACGGAATTACTGTCAGTGGCCTCGCCTCCACTCCCTACAATGTCGCCGTCGGCGGAACTGATTTCAGTGACACCTACTCCGGCACCAACGCCAGCTACTGGAACGCCGGCAACACGCCGGCTTACGCTTCGGCGCGTTCCTACGTTCCGGAAATTCCCTGGAACGATTCCTGCGCAGGCGCCCTGCTTGCTGCCTTTGAAGGATACACAACCAGTGGTCCCACGAGTTTTTGCAACGATGCGAGTGGCTTGCTGGCTTCTCTCACCGGAACTGCCACTACCGCCGCAGGCAGCGGCGGCCCGAGTGGCTGCGCCACCGGAGCCACAGCAGTCAGCGGCAGCGGTATCGTCAGCGGCTCCTGCGCCGGCTATCCCAAGCCCGCCTGGCAAATGATTCCGGGAAATCCCAACGATGGCGTGCGCGATCTGCCGGACGTCTCTTTGTTCGCCGCGAACGGACTGTGGTCACACTTCTACGTTTTTTGTTATTCCGACGTTGCCAATGGCGGCACTGCCTGCACGGGCTCCCCAAGTGGTTGGACTGCCGCGGGTGGAACTTCGTTCGCCTCGCCGATCATGGCCGGCGTGCAAGCGCTCATCAATCAGAAAACTGGCTCGCTTCAGGGCAACCCGAATCCAACGCTCTATTCCTTGGCAGCAACGCAATTCAACGGAGGGAGCAGCGCGTCCTGCAACTCCAGTCTCGGCAGCGGAGTCGCGGGTTCCTGCATTTTTTATGATGTGACCCAGGGCGACATGGCTGTCGAGTGCACGACCAACAACAATTGCTTTGACTCGGCCGACGGCCATGGCGTCCTTTCGACATCCAATTCGGTTCTTCAGCCTGCCTACGGAACGAACACCGGATGGGATTTTGCCACCGGCATCGGCAGCATCAACGTTGCCAATCTGTTGAACGCCTGGCCCGCTTCCGCGCCCACACCTAACTTCTCGCTTTCAACTTCGCCTTCGAACGTCACGCTTGTGCAGGGCGGCGCCAGCGGGGGCAGCACGATCACCGTCAACCCAACCAACGGCTTCACGGGCAGCGTCACCCTGTCAGCTTCCGGTTTGCCAAGTGGCGTGACCGCATCCTTCGCTACAAATCCCACTACCAGCACCAGTTCGCTCACGCTGACTGCCGCCGCCGGTGCCGCCACCGGAACCGTCTCGGTCACCATTTCCGGAACTTCCGGCAGCTTGACTCACACGACTTCCGTCAGCCTCACCGTCAACGCCGCCCCGGTGCCTGATTTTTCGCTATCCGCGTCGCCCACAAGCGTTACGATTGTGCAGGGCTCGAGCGGCCCCAGCACCATCACCGTTTCTCCCTCAAATGGTTTCAGCGGCACAGTCAGCCTGTCGGCCTCCGGTTTGCCGAGCGGCGTCTCTGCGGGATTCAGTCAAAACCCCGCCACCTCCAGCAGCATTGTCACGTTCACTGCCGGCAGCGCCGCAACAACAGGGACCGTCACCGTCACGATCACCGGAACGTCCGGCAGTCTGACTCACACCACTTCGATCCGCCTGACCGTGAACGCGGCACCGCCTCCACCGGACTTCAGTCTGTCGGCTTCGCCATCAAGCGTGACAATTGTGCAAGGCGCTGCTGGAACCAGCAAAATCACCGTTACTCCGATCAACGGCTTCAGCGGAGCGGTGACCCTGTCCGTAACGTCTACTTTACCCGCCGGCGTGACTTATTCGTTCAGCCCGAATCCCGCCACCAGCAGCAGTACACTCACACTAAATGCCAGCGGCACCGCGGCAACCGGCGCAGTCACGGTCATCGTTACGGGAACCTCAGTTTCCCCAAGCCTGACTCACACTACGTCGATCACTCTGACCATCAATCCCGCTCCGGTGCCGGACTTCAGCCTCTCCACTTCGTCGAACTCCTTACGCGTAGCACGCGGCCACAGCGTCACCAGCACCATTACCGTGAATCCGCTGAATGGCTTCACCGGCCTCGTAACTCTGTCAGCTTCTGGTTTGCCGAACGGCGTAACCGCGTCGTTCAGCACAAATCCCACGACTGGCAGCAGCACGCTCACTCTGAAAGCGGGCACCACGGCCGGCACCGGATCCACGACCGTAACCGTCAAAGGTGTGTCCGGCAGTCTCACCCACACCACAACCATCACGCTAACCGTGACCAAGCACTAGTTCTATTTTTGGAATTTGTGGGCTCTTACGGCAGACGCAGGTGCTCGTTTTCGCCGACATTCATTTCGCGAACCTGCCCGTTCAGCGTGTAGCTGATCCACAGATTCTTGCGCGCGTTCGGAGCAGGGTCGCCGCCCAGCAGCGAGTTCTTAACAGTGAACTCCAAAGTTCCGTTCCGCACCATGGACCGCACCAGGTCGGTCACATCGCGAGAGCGCTGACCGTCGCCATAAGTCGCTCGCTCAATGCGCAGGCCGCGCTCATACCCACGGTCCCGGTCCCGTTCTCGATCCCGGTCTCGATCCCGATCGTCCTCCGCATCCCAGCCGCGGTTCCATCCTTCGTTGCCCCAGTTGCCTCCGCCCCATCCGGTGAACAGCGAGCCGTCAATGGTGCTGCCCTCGGTGTAGTCGAAGTTGCGGGTGCGCCCGCTCGAATCGCGCGCGTAAATCCGCAGCGTCTTCAGGTGCCCCGGATCGGGATCATCATGAAACGTCGAGTTGCCCATGCGGAAAATCCGGTCTTGTGCCGCCAGTTCGCGCAGTCTTCGCGTTACGTCAATGTTGTGATTCACGGTGCCGTAGCGCGCTGCCAGAATCTGATACTGTCCCTCATCATACTGATCCCAGGCGCCGTTCCATCCTTCATTGGACCAGTTGCCGCCGCCCCAGCCGGTAAAGAAGGAGCCGTCCACTGTGCTGCTTTCCGGATACTCGAACAATCGCACGCGCCCATCGCGGCCCCGTGCGTAAATGCGCAGCATTTTCTTATGGCCGGGATCCGGGTCATTGTGAAACGTCGAGTTGCCCATTCGGAAGACGCGGTCGGCGCGCGCTAATTCCTTCAGGCGCTCGGTCACGTCAATGTTGTGTTCGGCGGTGCCGTAGCGGGCCGCCAGAATCTGATACTGGCCCTCGTCTCCGTTGTATTGCGCATAGAGTGCCACAGTAATTAACAGCAAAAACGCCAGCGCTGCCACGTAGGCGCTGAATCTTGTCAGTGTTCGCATGGGGTGAAGCTCCTTTCGAGCAAGACAGTCCGGGTGCAAGGTCGGCTGGAAGAGAAATCCTGCACGCATCTTACGCAAGGGCCATCGCTCGCCGCAAGTCGCCGCCGCGCCGCGTTTGCCGTGAATGCTACGTCAAGCGTATGCTGGCGGCGGGAAAAATGGCCATGCATGTCGGATTGATCGGCGCGGGCAACATTTCGGAGACCCATGCTCGCGCTGCGCGCGAAATTCCGGGACTCGAGATCGCCGCGGTGTACGGCAGCAACCAGGAAAAGGTCGCGCGCCTGGCGGCGCAGTGCGGCGCAACTGCGTACTCTGACTTCGAGAAGTTTCTCGCGCACCGGCCTATGGAATTTGTGGCCATCGGCAGCCCGTCGGGTCTACACGCGCAGCAGGGAATTGCCGCGGCGCGCCATGGCTTGCATGTGTTGACCGAAAAGCCGCTGGACACTAAGGCCGAACGCGCCGATGCGCTCATTGCGGCGGTGAAAGAAGCAGGCGTGAAGCTCGGTGTCTTTTTTCAGGATCGCTTCAAGGCCGACTTGATTCGCTTGAAGGAATGGGCTGAGGCCGGCGTGCTGGGAAAACTGATTTTGGCCGACGCGCGGGTGAAGTGGTACCGGCCGCCAGGCTACTACGGCGATTCGCGCTGGCGCGGAACGCTGAAACTCGATGGCGGCGGGGCGCTGATCAACCAAGCAATCCACACGGTGGATCTGCTGCTCTGGGTCTGCGGCGACGTGTCCGGAGTGCAGGCAGTGAAGAAAACCGCACTGCACAAGATGGAAGGGGAAGACACGCTCCTTGCGCTTCTCGAATTCAGGAACGGCGCGATCGGAACCTTGCAAGCGACGACATCAGCGTATCCAGGGTATCCGCGGCGAGTCGAGCTGACCGGTTCGGAAGGAACGGTCATCATCGAACATGACCGTTTGCTGGCCGTGGATCTGCACAATCCGCCGGAAAATATTCGCAGCACGGGAAATGATCAAAACGCCAGCGCGTCCTCCGCGACAGTGAGCGATGTGCGCGGGCACCGCGCGGCACTGGAGGATTTTGTGCGGGCCATTGAAACGAACGGAACGCCCCGCTGCTCTGGCGCCGAAGGCCGGCGAAGCGTCGCGTTGGTGGAAGCAATTTACACGGCATGCGCATCAGGCAGGCTCGTCGAGTTGAAGTCAAGTTGATCGGAATTTCTTTTGCAGCTGAAGGAGCGGGCCACTTGCAAATCCGAATCTTGAAAGACAAACAGACGTTGGGCAAAACGGCGGCGGAGCATGCGGCGAATTCGCTGCGGGCCGCGCTGCGCGAAAAAGGCGAAGCGCGAATTGTGGTGGCTACCGGAGCATCGCAATTTGAATTTCTGGACGGACTGACGCGCGCGACCTTAATTGACTGGAGCCGCATAGAGCTCTTCCATCTCGACGAATACATCGGATTGCCGGTTTCGCATCCGGCGAGCTTTCGCAAATACATCCGGGAGCGAATCATTGACAAGACCGGCATCAGCAAACATCATCTGCTGAACGGCGAAGCCGATCCGCAAGTCGTTACAAGAGAGATCGGCGGCGAGCTGGCTGCAAAGCCGGTTGACCTGGCATTTGTCGGAATCGGCGAAAACGGCCATTTGGCGTTCAACGACCCGCCCGCGGATTTCACAGCCGAGGAGCCGTACATTATCGTCACGCTGGACGAACCCTGCCGGTTGCAACAGGTCAACGAAGGCTGGTTCGCGAAACTGGAAGACGTCCCGCCGCAGGCTATCAGCATGTCTATCCGGCAGATTTTGCGGGCGCGCGAAATCATCGCCGTGGTTCCGGACCAGCGCAAAGCCAAAGCTGTTGCAGCGTGCTTGACCGGAGCGGTCAGTCCGCTCGTGCCGGCCTCGATTTTGCGCGAACATCTCAACACGACTTTGTATTTCGACGAGCAGTCCGCTTCGTTGTTGCCGGCTGCGTACCGAGCTTCGTGGAGCTGAAACATCACCCCTAATGTCATCGCCCATCCAAGAATTTTCCGCAACGAAACCGCCGATTAGCAATTTGCGCTGGTGGATCGGCGGAATGCTATTCGCTTCCACGGTCATCAACTACATTGACCGGCAAACGCTTTCGGTGCTCGCGCCGTATCTGAAGCAGGACTATCACTGGACCTACTCCGACTACGCGACTCTGGTGATCGGTTTCCGCATCGCGTACGCATTGGGGCAAACGCTTTGCGGCAGATTCATTGACCGCGTCGGCACGCGGCGCGGGCTGAGCATTTCCGTTTTGTGGTACTCGCTGGTTTCCATTGCCACCTCGCTTGCTACCGGCTTCCGCAGTTTTGCTGCGTTTCGCTTTCTGCTTGGCGCGGGAGAATCAGCCAACTGGCCCGGCGCAACGAAAGCAGTTTCCGAATGGTTTCCGGGACGCGAACGCGCATTGGCCAGCGCGCTGTTCGACAGCGGCTCTTCCATCGGCGGCGCGATCGCTCCTTTCCTGATTCTTCCCATCTATCTGCGCTGGGGCTGGCGGCCCGCGTTTGTGATTCCCGGGCTGCTCGGTTTCATCTGGCTTGCCGTTTGGCGACGTTCGTACTTTTTGCCGTCCGAACATCCGCGTATCGCTGAATCCGAGAGGCAGATGATTCTGTCCGAGACGTCGGTTGCCTCGGACGCAGCGGAGCGCCGGATGAAGTGGGGCGCGCTATTAAAGCTGCCGCAGACCTGGGGCACGATCGTATCCAAGGCGCTGACCGACCCGGTCTGGTTTTTCATCACCGACTGGTTTCCGCTGTACCTGGTGGCGAAGGGAATTTCGCCGAAGGGCGCGGCTTTCACGTTCTGGATTCCGTTCGTGGCGGCCGACTTGGGAAATTTTTTTGGCGGCTGGGCCTCCGGGTTTTTGATTAAGCGCGGCTGGGCGTTGGGAGCGGCGCGCAAGGCGCTGGTGGTGTTCGGCGGATTCGGCGTGATGCTGCTGATTCCGACGATTTTCACCGCGAGCCTTGCGGCCATCACCGCGCTGTTTGCCGCCGCGACATTTTGCTATGCGGCGTTTTCGACCATCGCCAACACGCTGCCGTCGGACCTGTTTACCGGCGGAGCAGTGGCTTCGGTCAGCGGCTTCAGTGGTACCGGCGCGGGGATCGGAACGATCATCGCGACCTGGCTCATCGGCTACTACTCGGACGCGGCTCGCGCGCTTCCCGGACACTCGTTCGACAAAGTGGTCGTCGTCGCCGGCCTGGTTCCGTTCGTCGGGATGCTGCTGGTCCTGGCCCTGGTGCGGAACACGCAGGCCACCGAGAACGGTTTCGTGCGGTCGATTTAGAGACAGCCAAGTCCCCAGAGCGCTTGGCTAAATGCGATCCGCCCGCGAATTAGGAGAGAGCTTGGAGGAGGTCTTCGATGAGGTCGTCGGGATGCTCCAGGCCGACCGAAAGGCGGAGTAGGTTCGGCGGGGCGTTGGAAGCTTTGCCTTCGCTGGAAGCGCGATGCTCGATCAAGCTTTCGACGCCGCCGAGGCTGGTGGCATTCACGAAGAGCTTGACGCGTGAAGCCACGCGAAGAGTGTCTTCGCGGTTGCCACGGACGAGAAACGAGAGCATGCCGCCAAACAGCTTCATTTGCCGACAGGCGATTTCGTGCCCGGGATGAGAAGGCAGGCCCGGGTAATAGACCGCTTCGACGCGAGGAGAAGCTGAAAGCGCTGTAGCAACGGCGGCTGCATTCGCAGAGTGCCGCTCCATGCGGCAGGGCAAAGAGCGGAGCCCGCGAAGGACGAGCCAGGAGTTGAAGGGCGATGCGACGGCTCCCAAAATGTCGCGGACGTGAAAGAGTTTTTGCAGGAGTTCCTGGCTTTTCACAACCAGGCATCCGCCCTGAACGTCGCCATGGCCGCCGCAATACTTAGTGGTGGAATGCAAAACCACATCCGCGCCCAATGCCAGCGGACGCTGCAGGATGGGACTGGCGAACGTGTTGTCCACGACCAGTTGCGCGCCGGCCTGGCGAGCGATATCGGCGATCGCAGCGATGTCGAGAACCTTCATGAGGGGATTGGAAGGCGTTTCGGTCCAAACGAGTTTGGTATTCGGGCGAAGCGCGGCCCGCAGCGCCTGGGCGTCGCGCAAGTCCACTGTGGCGCTCTCGATGCGCCAGAGCGGCAAGAAGTCCCGCACCAGGTTGCGGACATCAATATAGATGTCGTCGGAAAAGACGACGTGAGAACCGGGAGCAAGGGTCTGCAGAAGAGCGCAGGCAGCCGCCATCCCGGAAGAGAAGACCAGCGCTGCGGTGCCACCTTCGAGATCGCGAAGAGCGGCTTCCAGACGCGACTGCGTAGGATTCTTTTCGCGGATATAGAGAAACTGATGAATGGCTTCGGCGCTCGGTCCGTGCTCGAAGGTGGTCGAAAGGTGTAGCGGCGGGGCCAAAGCGCCGGTAACGGGATCGATCTCGCCTCCTGCATGAACCGCGATGGTTTCGAGGCGCATCTTCAACGCGCGCTGGGCGGCCTCTCGCGCCGCATCGTGTTCGGAGAGGATTGGTTTGGTGATGGACACTTTGTGAGGCTCATTCATTGGCGCTCTCTTCTGCTGTCATGGTTTTGCAGCTCCTTGCGGCATTACATGAGGGATTTGAGGCGGTCTTGAGCGTGGGAGTTTTTGGGATTGAGTTGGAGGGATTTGCGGTAGTTGACGGTGGCGGAGAGTTTGTCGCCCGCGGCTTCCAGGGCTTCAGCGAGGCTGTCGTAAGTGTTGGCGCTTTCGGGATACATGGTGACGTTAAGCTGAAAGACGGAGATAGCTTTGGCGGTCTTGCCTGCGGCGAGCAGCTCGTAGCCCCAGCGGTTGACATCGATTTCCGCCAACTTGAAGCCGGGATCATTCTTTTTCACCTTTTCATAAATTTCGGAGGCTTTGTCGAAGCCCTGCGCGGCGAGTTCGCGCGCGAAGTCGGGAATGTTGGCAGCGGGGTGGAGTGCCTGGCGGAAGTCCATAGCGCAGAGATGGCGGGGCAGGCCGTTTTTTTCATGAGGTTCCTCCGGACCAAGGGAGCGGTTGACGAGGAAGTGTAAAGGAGAAAGTCCGAGCCCGCACCGATATTCGCAGAGGGTGCGGCACCCGCGCGCGGCAAGCGTATACAATTAAGCCGCAGATGTGGTTATGAGAGCAGCGTTTCTTCCACGGCCTCTGGCGATCGCGAAGGGCCCTCTCGTGATTGGAGAGGTGCCAATTCCTGAACGAAAACCCGATCAAGTTTTGTTGCGGGTGCGCGCGTGTGGACTGTGCCGCACGGACCTGCATATTGTGGAAGGTGAGCTTCCGCAAATTGTTCCGCAGATTATTCCCGGGCACCAAATTGTCGGAGAAATCGTTGCAGGCGAGTCGGCGGAACTGCCCGCAGGCTTGCGGGTTGGCGTGTCGTGGATTGGTGGAGTGGATGGGGAGTGCGACTACTGCCGCAGAGGAATGGAGAATTTGTGCGATCGCCCGACGTTTACGGGCTACAGCATGAACGGCGGATATGCGGAATATGCGGTAGCGCGAAGAGACTTTGTTTTTCCGCTTCCCGGCGAACTGGATGATCTTCACGCCGCGCCACTGTTGTGCGCGGGCATTATTGGTTTCCGGAGTCTGCGAGTTGCCGGCGTGGAAAAGGGGGAGCGCGTCGGCCTGTTTGGATTTGGGGCTTCCGCGCATCTGGTGGCGCCCGTTCTGCAGGCGTGGGGCTGCAGCGTGTATGTCTCGACGCGGGGCCCGTCGCATCGCGCGCTAGCCAAGGAACTCGGCGCGGTGTGGGTCGGAAGCGAAACGGAGAAGCCGCCGGTGGCGCTGGACCGCGCGGTCACGTTTGCGCCGAGCGGCGACGTGGTGGTTTCCGCTCTGGCGAGTTTGCGGAAAGGCGGGACTGTTGCGGTGAACGCAATTCACTTGGATCGGATTCCGCAGTTCGATTACGACAGCCTGCTCTGGGGCGAACGGCAGATTCGCAGCGTGGCCAATATGACCCGGCCGGATGCCCGGGAGTTTCTGCGCTTGGCCGCCGAAATCAAATTGAAGCCCAGAGTTACGGTGTTTCCGCTGGAGCAGGCCAACGCGGCGATGGCGGCTTTGCAGAGTGATTCTGTGGATGGAGCGGTGGTTATTGTTCCGTGAGCGAGGAAGACCGCGAGCCACAGTCGCGCCTATAAACGGCGAGAAGAAAAAAACCGGGCCGCGCTGAAGACCGCGGCGCTAGGCTTAATTCTTGCGAGGTTTGAAGACGCTGCGGGCAGTGTCGAGGAAGGCAAGGATAGCGTGGGAGTTTTCGCTTTTGCGCCAGGCCATGTGAACCTCAATGCGCGCATCGGGCTCGTCGAGAGGAACGGTGGCGACTTCGCTGGCACCGGAAGGATCAGTGAGCACGGCGCCGACACCCAAGTAAATACCCTTTCCGGAGGAAACGAGCATGGCGCCGGCTTCTTCGAACGGCGCGGTGTTGGTGAAGATGATGCGTGGCGACAGGCCCGCGTGGCGGTAGAGTTCGAGCGTTTTGTCAAACACACCTATGGACTGATTGCGGTCGTACAAGAGCAGCGTTTCGTTGGCGAGTTGCTTGAGTTTGAGTTTGCGGTGGCGCGCGAGCGCATGACCCTTGCTGAGGAAGACCAGGAACTGTTCTTCGAACAGCGGTTCGGAGACCAGACGCTGCAAGTCCACGGGCGGGCGCAGAAAGCCGACGTCAATCTGGCGCTCGACCAAAGCTTCGTTCTGACGCGTGGAGAGGATGTCCTTGCAGCGGACGTCCACATCGGGGAAGCGGCGCGCGTGCTTTAGCAGGACCTTCTTGAGTTTCGTTCCCAGGCCGGAGCCGAGGCCGACGCGGACCAGGCCGTACTGTCCGGCATGGGCGCGGCGGACGGCGTCCATGGTGAAAAGCGTCTGATTGACGAGGATGCGCGCTTCGTGGAGGAGGACGCTGCCGGCATCGGTGAGTTCGACTTTGCGGCGGTCACGAACGAAGAGGCGGACGCCGAGTTCGGCTTCGAGTTGCTGAATCTGGCGACTGAGAGGAGGCTGGGCGATGTGCAGGCGGCGCGCAGCCTCGGAAAAATTGAGGGCTTCGGCGACGGCGACAAAGTAGCGCAGGTGGCGAAGTTCCACGCGAACTATCCTAATACCTAATAGGTATAAGAACCAACTCCGGATGTATTTGACAGTTTTGCTGTTCGGTCATAGCCTTACGGAATTCAAGTAAGGTTTGGGGTGGGGTCCATCATGAAGAAGATTGCTGCGATGTCCTCGGTTCGCGAAGCTGAATTGCTCCGGAGAAGTTTCCTCTGGTGTACGTTTTTCGCGCTGGTGTTGGTCGCGTTTGCGTTGGCAGTGCCGGCTGATGCGCAAACGGCTACCGGGCGAATTATAGGCACAGTGACCGATGAGCAGGGGTCGGCAATTGCGGGTGCGAAGATTACGGTGACCAACGCTGGCACGAATGTGAGTTCGGAGACGGTCACCAACGCGAACGGGTTCTATCAGGTGCTGGAGCTGCCGATTGGTTCGTACACGGTCACGGCGGAGCACGAGGGTTTCTCAAAGATTGTTACGGCGGCGGAGTCGCTGGACATCAACCAATCGTTGCGCATTGACGTGCGAATGAGGATCGGGTCGATTGTGGAAACGGTAAAAGTGGAGGCGCAAGCTTCGCAAGTCGAAACGGTGAACCCGACGATTAGCGCGACGGTGACTGGCCCGCCAATTCAGAACTTGCCGTTGAATGGCCGCAACACGCTGGACCTGGCGCTGACGCAGCCAGGCGTTGTGCCGATCGCCGACGATTTGGGAACCTACGGGACAAGCAACGGTGGATCGAACGGGGTTGGTGGAATCAGTGTAGCGGGTGGGCGGGGCGACGCGGTGACCTATCTGCTTGACGGCGGCGTCAACAACCGCGTGACCAGCAACCAGGTGGTGTTCAACCCCAATCCGGAAGCGGTGGAAGAGTTCCGGCTGCTGGAGAACAACTACACCGCGGAGTACGGGCGCAACGGCGGCGGCACGATTTCCGAGGTGATTAAGTCGGGGACGAATACGCTGCACGGCAGTTTGTACGATTTCATGCGAAATGACGCGTTCAATGCCAGCGATTTTTTTGACAACGCGCAAGGCAATCCGCGGCCGGTGCTGAAACGCCACCAATTTGGCGGAACGGTTGGCGGGCCGATTACTGTGCCGGGCGTGATGAGCGGGAAAGATCGGTTCTTCTTTTTCTTTGGCTACCAGGGACAGCGGCAAACGTCCACGGAAAACCAGGGATTCGTAACGACGTATACGCCGGCGCAGATCAATGGAGACTTTTCAGGTGGTGGGACACCAGGGAACTGCCCCAATGCCGACGCAGCGGTCGCAGCATTCTTAGAGGGTCACCCGTACTATCAATCTGATGCGGCGAGCGCGGCCTGCGGCATCATCGATCCGACCAAAATCGATCCGGTGTCCAAGGCTTACATCGCGGCGGGAATGATCCCAACTTCGCCCACGGGACTGGTGTTTCCGGAAGGAACGCGGCGAGACAAAGTGGATCAATACCTCGGCAAATTTGATTTTAACGCCACCCAGAAGGACCGCATCACGCTGACGATCGGCAGCAACTACGAACCGATTCTGAATCCGTTTTTTGGCGCGAATGTACCGGGCTTCACTGCCAACGACAAGACCTGGGACTATTTTGCAAATATCGGCTACACCAAAACGTTTTCACAAAGCCTGCTGAATGAATTTCACGCGACCGGGCAGCGCTGGTACCAGACCGGAATTCCGGCGTCGAAGCAGCCAACGCCCTCAGCGTTGGGCGTCACCATTCAGTCGGATGATGCCTTCGGTCCGCCGCAGATCTTTTTTGCCAGCGGTATGGTGGTTGGGTTCGACCCCAACGTGCATTGGAAGGCTGACAACACCTACGCGCTTACAGACACGCTGACGTGGAGCCGGGGCCACCACACGTTCAAGTTTGGCGGGCGATTCGGAATCATGCAGGAAAACTCCGTCTATGCCTATCAGACGAACGGAAGTTTCTACTTGTACGGAGCCTGCACCACGGTGGGTTCGACAAATGACTTAGCCGATTTCTTGTTCGGTGCGGCCGATGAGTACTATCAAGCGTCTGAGGCGCCCAGCAACGAACATCAACGGCAATACGCTGCGTTTGCGCAGGATGAGTGGAAGGTCACACCTCGTCTGACACTGACGCTGGGACTGCGCTACGAATACACTTCGCCGGAGACCGACAAACGGGGATTCAGCTTCAGCATTATTCCCGGAGCGCAGTCGCAAGAATTTGTGAACTCGCCGACCGGGCTGGTGTACCCGGGCGATCCTGGAGCGCCACGAGGGTGGTACTTCCCGGACTACAAAGATTTTGCGCCGCGCGTGGGTTTTGCGTGGGATCCGCTTGGAAATGGAAAGACCAGTCTGCGCGGCGGATTTGGAATGTTCTATGACACTCTAAACGGCTGGATGTCGGATTGGGCGACGGACGAGCCGCCGTTTGCGGCCAGTGCTGACATTTTCTTTCCGCCGAGCCCAACGAATTCGGCAAACACGATCTTCTCCGATCCCTATGGGGCAGCTGGCGCTCCGGATCCTTTTCCGTCGCAGATTCCTCCGCCGAAGAACGTGGACTTTAATGCGCTGGGATTGATTCCCTTCGGGAATGGGAGCAACAACTTTGTGGATCCACATCTGAAGACGCCCTACATTTATCAATACAACCTTAGCGCCGAGCGTCAATTGGGCAACGGCCTGATGGCCGAAGTTGGTTATGCGGGGAGCTCTTCGCATAAATTGCTTACCTGGCTGGACGCGAACCCGTTCGTTATCGGAACGACGAACCGGATTCTTGGTCCCAATTTCGGTTACCTGACGACCTTTGCTGGCCTGAACAACGCGAATTACAACGGCCTGCTGACGAGCCTCACCAAGAGAGAAACTGATGTTCGCTATCTCGGCAACGTGTTCTTCACCCTCGCCTACACCTGGTCGCACAATTTGGATAACGGTTCTGGCTTCAACTCACGCAATACGCAAATTGCTTCCTACAATCACCACGTGCTTTATGGCAACTCGGACTTCGATATCCGGCAGCGATTGACGTTCAGCGGCGGCTGGGAATTGCCGTTTGCGAAGATGTGGTCGACCGGACCGAAGCGGCTGACGACCGGCTGGAGTCTGTTCCCGATTGTTTTCGCCCAGTCCGGCATTCCCTTGGACGCCCTTGCTGGTCTGCATGAAAACTTCAGCACTCCCGGTCCGTCGGGCGCCGGTGATCGTGAAATTGTCAGAGCCGATCAGGTGGTTGCTTCGGTGCACACACTCGATCCCCATACACCGTATTTCGTTGTCAACGGCCAGCTTTCAACGTCTTGTCCCCCAGGCAGCAGCTGTTCAGGCCCTAACAACTACTGGTTCGATCCCAGTGACTTCGCCGTTCCGGACTGCTTTAGCAGTCCGGAAATACCAGGCTCTGGCGCACCTGGAGCGTGCCCGGCACCAACCTACGGAACCTTCCGAAGAAACTCGTTCCGTGGTCCCAAGCGCGTGAATGCGGACTTAGCGCTCGAAAAGGCGACGAATCTGGCCGGCGAGCAGACCAAACTCATCTTCCGGGTCGAAGCGTTCAACGTTTTTAATCACACGGAGTTTCGGCCGCCCTCGGCTAACTCCTTTGCGTCGGGAACGTTCGGCCAAATCACAGGGACGTACGATCCTAGAATCCTGCAACTAGCGCTGAAGCTGACGTTCTGACTAGTGCTTTTGCAAAATACTTTGGCCGAAAATTGGAGTCGAGTCGCTCGAATTGTGTGTAGGCATCCGATGGAGTCTGACGACGGGAGCAATTCATTATGAACGACGGGAAACGCGACCTTGAACTCGGCATGGGAAGAGCGATCGCGCGGCGCGATTTTTTGAACGGGTTCGCGGTGAGCCTTGGCGCGTCTCTGTTGCCAGCAAGCGGGCGGTGGGACTCGGCTTTTGACCTGGTTTTTGAGCAGTCCGTCGCGCCAGGGCTAATGCAGCAGGATCCCGGTTACTACCCCCCGGCGCTGACGGGGCTGCGCGGCAGCCACGCGGGGTCATTTGAAGTTGCGCACGCGCTGCGTGATGGCAAGGAGTGGACGGAAGCGGCGGAGGACAAGGAATCCTACGATTTGATCGTAGTCGGAGGCGGAATCAGCGGCCTCGCTGCGGCGTATTTTTACCGCAAGCACGCCGGCCCAAATTCCAAAATTCTTGTTCTGGACAACCACGACGATTTTGGCGGGCACGCCAAGCGGAATGAGTTTCGTGCAGGTGATCGCTTGCTGCTTGGGTACGGCGGAACGCAATCCATCGAAGGCCCGGGCAGGTACAGCAGAGAAGCGATCGGCTTGCTGAGAGAGCTGGGTATTGACGTACAGCGTTTTTACAACTACTACGACCAGAAGCTGTACGCGTCGAAAAAACTCAACAACGCGGTCTTCTTTGACAAAGAGACTTTCGGCGAAGACCGGCTGGTTCTTGGCGCCGGACAGGAATTCGACCCGAACGCATTCATTCCCGCGAAAGCTGCGGACCAGATGCCGATCGCCGAAGCGGCGCGCAAGGACCTGGCGCGTCTCCACGGCGAAAAGATTGATTACCTGCCTGATTTAAGCCCCGAACAAAAACGGGTCAAGCTGATACAAATCAGCTACAAAGATTTTCTGTTGCAGCACGCCAAGGTTCACCCCGACATCGTGAAGCTGTTCCAGACGCTTCCGCACGATCTTTACTGCGTGGGCATTGACGCGGTCTCGGCTGAAAACTGCCGAGGCATGGGCTACCCCGGCTTCAGCGGAATGAAGATTGCGTCCGGCCGGAGGCATAGAGAGGAAGGACAAGAAGAGCCTTATATTTTTCATTTTCCGGATGGGAACGCCTCAATCGCGCGGCTGCTGGTGCGGTCGCTTGTGCCGGGTTCGGCACCCGGCCATACGATGGAAGACATTGTGACGGTGAAGATAAACTATGCGCGGCTGGATGATCCAGAGTCGCCGGTGCGCATCCGATTGAACAGTACGGCAGTGCGAGTGAAGCACTTGGGTGATCCGGCGAACGCGAAGGACGTAGAGGTCACTTACGTGCTGGCTGGAAAGGCGCACAAGGCGCGCGCGGCGGCGTGCGTCCTGGCCTGTTACAACGTGATTGTTCCGCATCTTTGTCCGGAAATGTCGGCTAAACAAAAAGAAGCGTTGGCTTATGCGGTGAAGCAGCCCCTGGTGTATACCAACGTTCAGCTGCGCAGCTGGAAGGCCTTCGAAAAAGTTGGCGCGAACATGATTTACGCGCCGGGCGGCTATTTCTGCACGACGATGCTGGACTTCCCGGTCTCCATGGGAGAATACAAGTTCCCCAGCTCTCCGGAAGAGCCCTGCGTCATTCACTTGACGCGCACGCCCTGCCAACCGGGGCTGCCGTGCAAGGATCAATTCAGAGCAGGCCGTTACGAGCTTTTGTCCACCTCGTTCGAGACGTTCGAACGCAACATCCGCGACCAGCTGGGTAGAATGCTCTCCGGTGGAGGGTTCGATCCGGCGCGCGACATTCAGGCGATCACCGTGAATCGCTGGCCGCACGGCTATGCCTATGAGTACAACCAACTGTTCGAACCTTTGAATCGTCCGGAGAGTGAGCGGCCGTGCATGATTGGCAGAAAGCCGTTTGGCCGCATTACCATTGCCAACTCCGATTCCGACGGGCACGCTTACACCAATATCGCGATTGACCAGGGCTATCGCGCCGTAAGCGAAGTGCTTGCCATCACCGGAAAAGCGACGAAGTCCGGGTAAGTTTTCTTGGAGAGACGGGGAACCGCGATGACGAGCAGTGACCGAAAACTGGGAATGAACCGGCGGATTCAGCGGCGCGATTTTCTGAACGGAGTCGCGGTTGGTATCGGCGGAGCGGTGGCCGGCGGCAGATTTCCGGCGCTTGCCTGGCTCGCAGAGGGCGCAGACGAGAAGTTCCCGCAAGACCGGCCCGATTATTACCCGCCGACTCTAACGGGCATGAGGGGAAGCCACGACGGGTCGTTTGAAGCCGCGCACTCGTTGCGAGACGGAGAGTTCTGGACGAAAAACAAGGCGGCCGGCGGCAAGAAGGAAGAGTTTGACCTGGTCGTTGTTGGCGGCGGAATGAGCGGGCTGGCCGCGGCCTACCTTTATCGCAAGAGTAATCCGTCTGGTACCGTCCTGATTCTGGACAACCACGACGATTTTGGCGGCCACGCCAAGCGTAACGAGTTTCACGTCGGCGGCCGGATGTTGCTGGCCAACGGCGGCACTGTAGCCATTGAGACGCCATTTCCTTACAGCAAAGACGCAGCCGGATTACTGGCTGAGCTGGGAATTGATCCGCCAGCGCTCGAAGCCAAATGCCTAGACCGCAACGTATACAAAGGTCTGAAGGCGGCAGTCTTTTTCGACAAGGAAACATTCGGAACAGACAGGCTGGTGGTGGGATCGCCCGGCGGGCGTTTTGGCGCAAGAGCAGAGAAGGCGCCGACGTGGGCCGAGTTTTTGGCAAAGACTCCTTTAGCGCCGAACGTGCAACGGGACATCATCCGCTTGCAGGAAGACAAGGTTGATTACCTGCCGAACCTTTCGTCAGACGAGAAAAAAGATCGCCTTTCGCGGATGAGCTACAAGAATTTTCTGTTGCAATTGGTCAAAGTCAATCCCGGCGTCGTTCCGTTTTATCAGACCCGCACCCATGGTCTTTTCGGCGTGGGCATTGACGGCGTCTCCGCGCTCGACTGCTGGGGACTGAACTTTCCGGGATTTCAAGGCATGAACCTGGTGCCCGGTCCGTATCGTCGGATGGGATTCACCGCCATGGGTGAGGCTACGCCGGAGCAGGCGCCGTATCATTTTCATTTTCCCGACGGCAACGCATCGATCGCGAGGTTGCTCGTCCGGGCGCTAATCCCGGACGCGATACCAGGCCACACAGCGGAAGACATCGTTGCCGCCAAAGCGGATTACAATCGGCTCGACCGGAGTGGTTCACCGGTTCGCATCCGGTTGAGCAGCACCGCGGTGCGGGTCAACCACGCCGGCGATCCGGCCTCGGCCAAACAGGTAGAGGTGAGTTTCGCGCGCGGGAAAGAGGTTTACACCGTTCAGGCAAAGGGCGTAGTGCTCGCCTGCTGGAACATGGTGATCCCTTATCTGTGTCCGGAACTTCCGGAAAAGCAGAAAGAGGCGCTAAAGTTCGGCAGCAAAGTGCCCCTGGTCTATTCGGTGGTTGCGGCACGGGACTGGAAGGCTTTTGCGAAGCTGGGTGTCCAGCACGTTTCGGCACCCGGCATGTTTCACGCCGGAGTAAGCCTGGATCAGCCCGTCAGCATCGGTGATTACAAATGTCCGCAGACGCCGGACGAACCGATGTTGCTACGCATGACGCGTACTCCGTGCATGCCCGGACTTTCCGAGCGGGACCAGCACAAAGTTGGGCGCGCGGAACTGCTTTCCACATCGTTTGAAACCTTCGAGCGGAACATCCGCAGCCAGTTGGTGCGGATGCTGGGGGAAGGAGGGTTTGATCCGGCGCGGGACATTGCGGCAATCACCGTGAATCGTTGGCCGCACGGTTACGCCTACGAGTACAACCCGTTGTGGGATCCGGACTGGCCGGAAGGCCAGCGGCCGTGCGACATCGCGCGCGTCCGTTTTGGAAGAATCACCATCGCCAATTCCGACGCTGCCGCGGCTGCATACACCGATCAGGCCATCGACCAAGGCTATCGAGCGGTGAACGAGCTTTTATCTCTTTAGAAAGGAACGTGACGTGTCCGAAACTTCCCGACGCAATTTTCTTGCCGCGCTTGGCGCGTTTAGCTTGATGCCGTTAGAACGGACGGAGCCGGACCTTGTGCTCCACAACGGTAATTTCTGGACGGTAAATCCGCGTGCGGCGCGCGCCGAAGCTGTGGCCATAGCCGATGGACGTTTCTTCGCGGTTGGTTCGAATGATGAAATCCTGCGGCTGGCCGGTGCGCGCAGCCGAAAGGTCGATCTGGGAAAGAAGACCGTGCTGCCCGGCTTTGTTGACGCGCACTCGCATCCGGCCAGTTCCGGACTGATGCACTTGCGGCAGGTGGATTGCGACCTCCGCTCGATCAAGGCAATCCAGGACGCGCTGCGTGAACGAGCGGAGAAAACGCCGCCCGGAGAGTGGGTGCTTGGGTTCAAATACGACGATACGAAGACGTCCGAAGGGCGGATGCTGAATCTCAAGGACCTGGATGAAGCGGTGCCGAATCATCCGGTTCTTGTGAATCACCGCGGTGGCCATGAAAATTTCGTCAACTCGCTGGCACTGAAAGCAGCCAGCGTGGATCAGAACACACCCGACCCGCCGGGCGGGAAGTTTGAGCGCGACTCCGCGGGACATCTCACCGGGCGAGTCATTGAGCGCGCCGATGAAGCATTCCAGAAGAAAGTACCGTCGAAATTTTCTCGAGACGATCACCGCGAAGGCGTGAAGCTCATTTCTAAAATGATGACGCGAACCGGAATCACTTCGGTCGGCGACACGCTGGGGAGCCCGGAGGATTTGCAGGCGTACCAGGACGCGCGCGAAAACGGCAATCTGGGCATGCGCGTGTACTGCTTCATCGGCTGGCGATTCATCGACAGGATGATCGCCGCTGGTGTGCATACCGGACTAGGTGACGAATGGGTGCGCGTCGGAGGAATGAAACAAATTGCCGATGGCGCGATTTCCGGCCGCACGGCGCGGCTTTCGCAGCCGTACATCGGTTCGCCGGACGACTACGGAACGTTTTCCGCCAGCGAAGAAGAGCTTTACGAGTACGGGCGCAAGGCGTACAGCGCGGGCTGGCAGCTCGGCACTCATGCCAACGGGGATGTGGCGATCGAAAGAGTACTCGGTGTGTATGAGCGTTTGAGCCGCGAATTTCCCCGAAAGGATCCCCGGTTCCGCGTCGAGCACTGCACATTGATCAACGACGGAATCATCCAGCGCATGCGCGCGTTGAATGTGATTCCGACGCCATTCTCGACGTACGTTTATTATCACGGGGAAAAGATGCAGTACTACGGAAAAGAACGCCTGGAGCGCATGTTCGCTTTGCGTACGTTTCTCGACGCTGGACTACGGCCGACGCAAGCTTCGGATTATCCGCCGGGAGAATTTGCACCGATGATGGCCTTGCAGTCGGAAGTGACGCGCACCGACCTTAGGGGAAACGTCTGGGGTCCTTCGCAGAAAATTTCAGTCGAAGAAGCGATTCGTGTTGGCACGATCAATGGGGCTTATGCTTCGTTCGAAGAGAATCTCAAAGGCTCGATTGAGCCAGGAAAGCTGGCCGACCTTGTAGTTTTGGGTCGCGATCCGTTTAAAGAGGATCCCTCGAATCTCGTCAACATTCCCATCGAGCGCACCATGACCGGCGGGAAGTGGGTTTACGAATCTTAAAGTCTCGTTCGCAAAAGGCCGACGATCAAACATCGCAGCGCTGCCAACCAGACGATTTGAGGACTTCGTATGGCGAACGCAAGCCTCTCGCGACCGGCGGTATTGGGGATTCTGCAAGAACTGATCCGGACTCCATCTGTGAATCCAGCTATAGCCCCCGATGAAGGGCACGGCGAACAAGCCATTGCCGAGGTTGCGCAGCGATGGCTGTCGGAACAGGGGGCTAAAAGCTGGATTGAAGAGGCAGCTCCGGGGCGTCCCAATGCGGTTGCGGAAGTAGGTTCCGGCGAAGGCCCGACGATCGTCTTCTGCGCGCATCTTGACACGGTTGGCACGGCAGGCATGAAAATTCCGCCATTTGAGCCCAAGGTCGAAAGCGACCGTGTGTACGGCCGCGGCAGCTACGACATGAAAGGCAGCGCCGCCGCGGTGATGGCCGCAGCGGCGGCGCTTTGCCAGGAAGATTTTCGTGGAAAGTTGCTGGTCGCGTTGGTTGCCGATGAGGAGTATGCGAGCATCGGCGCGCAGGATTTCGTAAAGCGGTACAAAGCAGACGCTTGCGTCCTAACGGAGCCGAGCGAGGGGCGGCTGATTTTGGCGCACAAGGGATTCGTTTGGGTGGAAATTGTGACCCGAGGCCGTGCCGCGCACGGCAGCCGTTGGGATCTGGGTGTGAGCGCTATAGCCAAGATGGCGAAAATCATCGCCGCACTCGAAGAGTACGACCAAACGGAATTACGAAGCAGGAGCCATCCTCTTGTTGGGCCTGCTTCGCAGCATTGTTCCTTAATCCATGGAGGGGCGGGGCTTTCCACGTATGCCGAAGAATGCACGCTGGAGATGGAACGACGAACGTTACCGGGCGAGACGCCCGAGGGTGTGATTGAGGAACTGGAAGAGATCATTCGCTCGAGCGGAGAGCAGGCGCAGTTACGAATGCTGTTAGACCGACCGCCGCTGGAATGCGATGGCAACGCGAAGATTGCGGAAAGTCTGGCCGAAGCGGCAAAGTCGGTGACCGGCGAAATGCCACAAGTTGCCGGCGTGGGCTACTGGATGGCGGCGGCGTTATTTGCAGCCGCGGGCATTCCCACGGTGAATTACGGACCGAGTGGCGCGGGGGCGCACGAAACGGTCGAATGGGTGAACCTGAAGTCGGTCGTGACTACAGCCGAGGTGCTGGTGGAAACGGCTTGGCGCTTCTGCCGGAGCTGATTTGTTTCCATGTCGTCTAAGAGAAGCTTGAAGGGGCCGATCGCGGCTGACTGGAACATATCTCGAACACCAGACTTTCGTCAGCTAACGAAACCGCGGTTACGGTTTCACACTTGCTTGCGAGTTGCGGGCATTGCGCATGTACACGAGCGATTTTCTGCCTGTAAGCTATTGAAAATACACGCATTAAGTGGTTGGAGGCGGGGGGCGAACCACTGAGGGCTATTGAAAACTGTAAGTTATTGAAAGTACCAGACGCATAACCCGCCAAAGAAAGGACAAAAAGCAGTTCGGATGTACATGGCATGTACGACAGAGATCGCAAGAAGCGAGACTCGTCATCTTAGATTATGACATTTCATTGTCACCTGTCATTTCATATACTGCTTTTCCATAGAAATAGTCATTTTATTGTTTGACATATACATAAAACATGTCATAGTATATTGTTACGGAGTATCCATGAACAAGCAATTCCGAGCCCTGCGACTGTCGCAGCTCGACCGCAGCTTTGCCCGAGCCAAGGATCTCCCACCCCGTCCTTCTGGGGGATGGATCGCCGCAATTCGCGAAGCCCTCGGCTTCAGTTTGGCCGATATCGGTAGGCGTTTGCACGTGCCGAGGCAAAACGTTCAGATGTTCGAGCGTGCTGAAGCCACTGACCGCATCACACTGGCGACACTGCGCAAAGTCGCCGAATCCTTAGGCTGTGACCTTATCTATGGGTTCGTGCCGAAAGCCGGTTCGTTCGAGCAACTCGCGGAACAGCCGGCGCGCGAAAGCGCCACTCGCGATGTGCAGCGCGTCATCCACACGATGGCGCTCGAAGACCAGAAACCTGACAATACCAGCCAACTGATTGAGGATGAGACTCAGAGGCGCTTGCATCGCGGATAAACAAAATGAACTTCATCCTCGATCACCAATATTCCGATGGAAATACCCCCATTAGCCCGGAACAAGCCGAACAGCTCATTCCCAAAATCAGCACCATGAAGGAGCTGAACGAATACGAGGCGCTCAACATCCTCGAAGCGCAAGGATGGGCTTTCAGCAGTCGCACCATGAATTCCATAAATCCCCTGGAAGAAACCTACGTCAGAACCCTCCACGCCAAGATGTTTAACCAAGTCTGGAAGTGGGCAGGAACCTATCGCAAGCAAGAATTGAACATCGGTTGCGATCCGCAGGAAATCTTGCAGCGCATTCCGCAGTTGCTACGCAATGCTCAATATTGGCTCGAACATGAATCCTTTTCCGTCGATGAATGCCTGATCCGTTTTCACCACCAACTCGTTTCCAGGATTCACCCGTTTCCCAATGGAAACGGACGCCACGCGCGAATGATGACCGACGTCGTGGCCGTCAAATTTGGACGGCCCGAATTTACCTGGGGTGCGGGACAAGACCTTGTCGCTGGCAGCAACGCACGCACGGCGTACCGCACCGCGCTTCGCGCGCTCGACGCCAATGAAAATGACGTGAAACTGCTTTTGGATTTTGCGCGCTCCTAGCGAAACTTCAAGATGCAACTCTCTGGTAGGGCCGAACTCGCCTTCCCAAAACTTAGGACCCTCAGTTTGAGATGGCGGCGACGTGGAATTCCACAGATGCTCCGACAGATTTACGTCAGTCGTTCTGATTCGGAAATCACGCTTGTCGTTTCGGCCCCAGCATGGCTTTGGCTATGTTTTCGATTTCACCGAGAGATTCTTCTGAAATCAAACGGTCCTTGCCACTCTGGGGATGCTTCACTACCGCATAACCCAACGAGTCGCAGAAAAGGAGGTCAAAGCCCTCCAAGTTTGGCGACCAGGATGGAACAGCGCGCGAACGACGATGTGTATCGCTGAACTTTTCATCAGGAGCCGCGCAGGGATCGCCTCTAGCGTTGGTGTTCGGGCAGAGGACCGCGTTCATTCCACCTTACGTACACGAAATGTACACGACTATCCGTAACTTATTGAAAATAGAGATATTAGAATGGTGGAGGCGGGGGGGGGGTCGAACTGCGCATGCTTATTGAGAACGCGTAAGTTATTGAAAATATGAGACGCACAAACCGCCAAAACCGCACAAGATGCAGTTCGGATGTACACGGCGCGTACGTGAGGAACGCCAAAAGTTAAGATCAAACAGGACCGATTCTAAATGCACTCCGAAAAGAATCCATAACCCAGTCCTATTGTAGTAGAATGCGAGTGCGCTCCGCGCTGGAAAGAGATAGGTGATCATGACTATGAAGACTAAGCGCCTCAAGAAACAACTCCGCGCCGATCGACCTACGCGTAAGTCCAAATTCCAGGCCGATTTGGCCCCCGCCGAGGACCGCATGGTTCGAGGCTTGAAGCAGGAATTGCAGCTCAGCAGCAACACAGACTTTCTGTCCGACGCTCTGGCGTTATTCCGCTGGGCGGTGTGGGAAAGAAAGCGTGGTCATCGCATTTTCAGTGAGACTGAGGCCGGCGAGCGGAAGGAATTGGTCTTTCCGCGCCTCGAACGCGTTGCCCCTGAACTCCTGCTTCCTCGCGTGGAGATTCCCTGGACACCCCGTGAACTGGAAAGCCTCGCGGATCTTGTGTCACGAGAACCTGCACACCCTACCGAAACTCTCACACGAGCAATGAGGGACTGAGTGGCCGTTCTTATCCGTCGTCTCCAAGAGCTGGACGAGGTTGAGCAGTTCGATTGCGGTGATGAGCCGCTCAACAGCTACTTGAAACGCCATGCCTGGGCGAATCAAGAAAAAAGCTCTATTGGAGTGACTTATGTCGCGCTTGACGAGGCTGCGCCACGCACAGTTATAGGCTACTTCACGCTGGCCGCCGCAAGTGTGCCCCGGGACAAATTCCCCAAGAAATATGTGCGGGGGCTTCCGCCGTACGACTTGCCACTCATCTTGCTCGCGCGGCTTGCGGTGGACCAACGCTTCGCCGGAAAAGGGCTCGGACATGCTCTCATTTCCGAGGCGTTTAAGCTCGGGCTCCGAGTTGCGGACGACGTCGGGTGCCGCTGCATCATCACCGATGCGTATCGAGATCGAGTCGATTGGTATGCGCGCTATGGTTTCGTCGCGCTGGAAGGTGCCGCCGAGAGCGGTCCGCAACGAATGTTTCTTGACATCAGAACGATTCGTCTGGCTCTCAAGGCTAGCCAGTAGTCGTGGGACATGCAACCCTTCGCTTGCCGCGGATGAGACGGAAAAGAACGGGAGTTTCTGAGTTTCCTGAACGCGTTGTGCCTGAATCGGTCGGCCCAGCGATGCGTAATCTTACGGATTCGTAAGATCAATTCGAAAACTTTGGTAATTCTGCCCGATATATACCCAAGTTATTGTTCTGCCCTGCCGAGCATAACGATACAAATTGGCAACGGGGGAGTCGAACCGCTGAGCCCTATTGAAAACATGGAAGTTATTGAAAATACGAGGCGCACAACCCGCTGGAAACACAGAAAAAGCGGTTCGGATGTACACGGCGTGTACATGAGAGGAGAAATTAAGAGGAACAATCTTCCTTACGGCGTCTTCGGAACCACGCCTTTTTCTGTGTTCGCGGCTAGCAGAGTCTGAGCCCAAGCCGAAATGACCTGAGCGACACGGTCCCCTTGCCCGGCATACATGTGGCCGGCACCCTGCGCCGGGCCTTGCCTCAATCTACCCGCGCTTCGCGCCGGATTGGCGGGCCGTTGCCAGATAATGGTGGTCAAGCGCTTGTCGGATTAGGGTCTTGATTACCGCTTGGCGGCTGATGTTGAGCTCCTTTGCCGCGCTATCCAATTCGTCCAGCATCGGCGAAGCGAAGTCTACATTCACCCGCTGGATTGGGCCCATCATGCGCCCCGCGTTTGTGAAAAAACGCGAGACATCCTTTCCCTCTTCCGCGAGGCGCGCAATCTTTTCGGCCGACAAAGGCTTTTTCTGTTTATGAGTTCTCTTCATAAAGTTGTTGCTCCTGCTTAGTCGCTTTCCATAGCGTCACGAGGCGATAGTACTCTCCGTCGTTATCCTCCCTCACTTCGAAAATGAGCGAGTACAATTTGTCTCCAACCCAGCCAATGGCTCTGTACTGCGCCGGCATATCAGAGCGTTGATCGAGGTAGTAGGGATGCTTAAATATCTCCTGTGCTTGTTCAAACCCGATCCCTCGTTTGGGGTTTGACTTTAACCGTTTGCTCTTCCGCACGTCGAAGTCGGAACGCATTATGGTATAACTGTTATACTACAACTGAAGCATACTAGCCACGAAGAGTGCGCAGCTATCACCTCTGTAAATTATTGATTATAAAATACTTAAAATAGCGTGGAGGCGAGGGGAGTCGAACCATTGAGGTCTATTGAAAACAGGTAAGTTATTGAAAATACGAGACGCACAACACGCCAAAGACGCTAAGGATGCAGTTCGGATGTACACGGCATGTACACGGAGATCACAAGCAGCGACTTCCGACAAACGAGAAGAACCGTTTTTCTCCTCGTGGGTTCTGGCTTGACCGTTACTTCGCAGCGGAACGGCGCGCTCCTGCCAGGTTGGCCGTGTTTGGGAAAAAATGCTGTCCGCCAGATGTGCAATGTTTTCGGCCGATATAGTCGTCTTTTGTTTACGAGTGCCTTCACAAAGTCGCTGCTCCTGCTTAGTCGCTTTCCATAGCTCACGAGGTGACAGTACTCTCCGACTTTGGCTGAGTTCTCGTAAAGGACTCATCCATTCGCGCGGTCAGCACTCGCCAAAGAAGCGGGCGCGCGCGTTGGCGGCGACGGGCAAGTCCGGCCCGGAGAACAGCATGTCGGGTGGGCGCGTCGGGTCTTGGGCGATCAGAGGCATTGCGCGCGCACGCCTAGCTTCGGCCTCGGGGCCGAGACGCTGAAAGACGTCGTAGAACCAGCCACTGACCATGCGGATAGTTCCGTAGTGCTGGTCGTGACGCGCGGCATAGCGCTCGCTGGCAGCTGCCCAATCCTGGCTGGCGAGTAGCTCGTCCGAGAGCACGCGTGCGTCGCGCAAGGCCAATGCTAATCCCTGACCCCAGGAAGGGTCGTTCGAGGAGGCGGCGTCACCTACCAGAGCGACACCGTCGCGATGCGGGTGGTCAACCCAAACATCAACACATTCAAATGATGCTAGTGGCCCCACCTGCTGCGCGCCGGCCAGAGGGATAGCGCCACCCGCAGTGCGGTTGAACTCCTGGCAAAAGCGCGGAAAGTCGACGTTGCCCTGCAGCCGCGGGCAAGTTTGCGGATGGAAGCCAAAATATGCGCGAGCCCTTTCGGATGACTGCGGAAACAAGGCCGACACTGTGCCGCTGGCGAGGTCGTTGGCAATGTAGGCAACCGAAGGATCCATCTCGGCCGGCAGGTTCGTTACCCAGACTCCGGAGAGGAAGAGAGGGATAGATCCTCGTCGCGTTTGGAAACCAAGCTGCGTGCGCAATGCTGGATTGCGACCGGCACAAAGCGCTACGAGCCGCGCTTCCACTTCGCTGGTTCCACCTGCCTGGGCAATCTTGGCCTTTGGCATGGTGGCTCCAGAGTCGATATGCTGAACGGTCGCGCCGCGGCGAACTTCTGCGCCCGCTTCTGCTGCGATTGCGAGCAAGACGTCTTGCGCGCGCGGATGATAGAAGGCCCACATCCCTGAAGCCTGCGGTGTGGTAGCAACGAAATCACGCTTCATTGCGTGCTGTCCGTTGATGATGAAATTGACCCACTTCATTTCGTTGGAGCATGCGTGCAAAGCTCCAGCCACGCCCAGTTGACGCGCTTCACCCACTCCCCACGGCTGCAGACACTCCCCGCGAATGCGGTCGCGAAATTCGGTTTCCTGCTCCAGCACCAGCACGCGCGCTCCGCTTTTGGCCATGCGCTGCGCCAGCGACGCGCCAGCAATGCCGCCCCCGACAACGATCAGGTCGTACGCCATTGAGAGCCTTACAGCCACGCTCCGACTGCGTGATTCCTCCACGAGCCCGTTTTCAGCAGTGGCGAGCGAATGTTAGCACCTACCGTTTTTTGGAGCCTAAACCTTTTTGGCAACCATTAGGCCGAGGATGAAACTCCCCGAGGAGAACGCCGCTCTCATGGGCCGAAGGCCTTTCAGAAAGGTGGTAAACTCAGAGCCTTTCCTCGCGGCGCGCTCCCAAACCTTTTTATCCTTGAAGATGTCTAGGTAAAGGTCCCACGTCTGAGCGCAATTCGTGTTCATGATCTCGCGGACGGACACTTTGAGGCCATTTGCACTCAATGATGCCTCGTAATCGGTCATGGTTTGCAGCACGACAAGCATGCCTTTCTCGATGGGCTGAATGAATCTCCGGTACTCCGCCGGTCTTAGATTTTCTTTCCTGAACCAGTCAATGATTGCGAGCGTCCCATGGGGCTTCAATAGTCGCGTGGCCGCTGCAAAGAATTTTGCCCTTCTGGGAAAGTGTGCAATCGACTCCACGGACCAGATCACATCAAACAAGAGGTCAAACTTCATTTCTTCGGCATCCATCAAGAAAAATCTTGCATGCGCCTTTTCCGACACAGCGGCTTCGCTGGCCATCTTCACTTGAACCGGTGAAATCGTAATCCCTGTTACTTCCGCGTTGTAATTTTTGGCCAAGTAAATGCAGCTCGCGCCAAAACCACAACCTACATCCAGGATCTTGCTGCCCGGCAGAATGTTGGCTGCCTCTGCGAGATGTCCTATAAGTTGGACCTGGGCCTTCTCCTTTGTTTCATCGCCGCGAATCCAGTATCCGTGGTGCAAGTGCTCGCCCCACAAAGAGTGGTAATAGGGGCTTACAAGGTCATAGTGTTCTCTCACTCTTACCTTGTCGTTGTAGCGCTTCATAGCCCCAGTTTCCCCCCGTAGGCCCGCCCTTTACTAGCAGGCCTCAATTTAAAAGTCGGAAGCAAGTCGAAGGCAGGTATGCCAAGGACGGCGGCTTTGCCCTCTATGAGTGGATGACGGGCGATCCGTCAATTGAGAGATTGAGACTCGCAACGCGAGATCCCTTGTGAACCGAAGCGTCTCTCAAATTTTTGAATTTTTGTGGAGCAAGCGCGATTGCAAGAAGGGCCGCGCCTGAATTCAGTCGGCACACGAAACGCCCACATGTACGTTGCCGCACTTGCGCGCTGTAAGTCATTGATAATAATAGCCTTATATGGTGGAGGCGGGGGAGTCGAACTGCGCCGACGCGTTGAAAACACACAACTTATTGAAAACACGAGACGCACCAACCCGCAAGAAACGCAGAAACAGCAGTTCGGATGTACATGGCGTGTACACGGAGTTTCTAAGACCCAAACCGGCAGACGCCAAAAGCAGCAGCACTCAAAACGCTTATGTCTGACTTTACCTAAGAAGCAACGAAAGCGTTCGAAAGAACTCGGTTGGCGTAGCGATCCGAAGTCCGGTGCGGTTTGCAACTGTCTGCGTAAAGTGCTTGGTATTGTGCGTCAGCAACCAGTCGGGCTTGCTGGCCATCGCTGACAGCAAGACAGGTACGTCTGCGGCGTGCCTAATGAGATGGCGGCTTGACTGCACTAGCTCTTGCGCAGGATAGGAAATGATCTCGGGACCGGTCAATTTGACAAGACGATGGTAGTGTTCAATGAGTTCGTCGGCATTCAGAGCCGATAAACGCTCCGCATGGAGCAATAAATTCTCCTCTACCTCGTCTCTAACGACCTCCGCCAAGACCAACTTGCACAGCCGCGCTGCGCACAGAGACAAAGCAGCCTTGTCGAGTCCCCAAGGAGAAACAATTCCCGCCGTGAAAACATTGGAATCGAGGAACAGTCGAATTCGCCGCTGGTTGCTCACTCCTCGCGGCGTCCGCGAGAGTGCCGGCGCGGAGCTTTCTGCGCGGACGAATGCTTTTTGTAGTGGCGTGCAAAAACGCGCTTTCGCGCTTCCGGCAGTGTCGCCAAGGTTGCTTCCGGTGAAAGACCGGCACGCGTAAGCGCCGAACTCACCTGTTCGCAGAGATGTTCAAAGCGCTGCTGCTCCGGCAGAAGAACCAAGCCGTCGCCCAAACGCAAGACGGCGAAGGGCGCACCCGTGCCCAACCCGAGGTCCTCGCGAAATTGCTTCGGGACTGTGAGCTGTCCCTTCTCACCGATCTTCGTCGTGGTCAGATATTCGAGAGTTGCGAGTCGGCTTGCCATAACCCACCCTGGTAGGAATATCCTACCAATATCATTGGGCCGGTAGCAACATATAAAAGCCGAGCGCAGACGGAATTTCCTGACTGTCACGTTTCTCGCAACCGTATCTTCTCTCCGGAGTCGTGGCTTATCTGACGCGGCTGGATTTTCGGGGGTGCGTGCCTGATCTCAGTTATTCGAATTACTGTAGCTCGTGCCTTTGCCTCAAGGCTGCATCAATCTCATTCAAAACTATGGCGTGGCAGTGTGTGTCGACCACACGCCCGGAGGCTGACAGGCTGCCGCTCTTGACTAAGCTCACTGTTACTCTGTACCTTTACAGCGATACAGTTAACACCGTGTTTTTTAAACCTACTCCCACGGCCGGGCAGCCTCTCTATCTGCAGTTGATGCAGCAAATCAGACACGCCACGGAAACAGGGGTCTTACACGCTGGAGATCAATTACCGGGCATCAGGACTCTCGCTGAGGAATTGATCGTTAGCCCAAATACGGTTGCAAGAGCCTACTCCGAACTCGAACACGAGGGAGTTCTCGAATTGCGACAGGGCTCCGGGGCATTCGTTTGTGCGAACCGCCGCACGCGATCTTTAGCAGAGCAATTGCCCTTGGCACGTCGGCGGATTCGAGACCTGATCGAGCGACTCCGCGACGATGGCCTTTTCGATGAGGAAATCCGCCGGGCGTTCGAGGCTGAGCTCCTCTACCCCGCCGAGGTTGTGAAAAAACGATGACGAACGAACCCGTCATTCTCACGCACTGTCTCACCAAGTCTTATGGGACCGCCAAGGCGGTCCGAGCGCTGGATCTATCGGTTGAACGTAACCGCATAACCGCGTTTTTAGGGCGAAATGGCGCTGGCAAAAGCACGACCATCAAAATGCTCCTTGGCATGATCCGCCCTACTTCCGGTTCAGCAACCGTGCTCGGAAATCAGATTATCGATGCTGAAGGGAATCGTGAGCTGCGCAAGCGCGTCGCTTACGTCGCCGAGGACAAACCCCTATATGGGTACATGACGGTTGAGCAAACGATTCGATTTGCCAGTTCGTTCTATCCCGACTGGCGCTCGGATATCGAAAAAAAGCTGCTTCGCGATTACGAGCTGCCGCTACACCGGAAGGTTAAAGCACTCTCCAAGGGCATGCGAACCAAGCTAGCCCTGTTATTGGCATTTGCTCGGCGACCCCGACCTGTTAATTCTCGACGAACCGAGCGAAGGACTCGACCCTGTAGGAATTGAATATCTGCTTCAAGTCCTAGTCGCGCAGGCCGCAGAGGGCGTGTCAGTTTTCTTTTCTTCACACCAAATTGCTGAGGTTGAACGCGTAGCCGATCATGTTTGCATTCTTGAGAAGGGTTGTTTGTTGGTGGACGCATCCCTGGACCAGTTGCGCCAATCCTATCGGCGCATTGATTTGGTGTTTGCGTCTGTGCCACCCGAACGCGACTTCCACATTTCCGGTGTTGAACGAATCCGGACGCACGGCCGCGAAATGAGCGTATTTGCCAGCAGGAATACTGAGGCAATAATCGCGCGAGCGCGCGACTTCGATGCTGTCTCGGTCGAAGTCGCGCCCGTGGGATTACGAGACATATTCCTGGAGACGGTAAAGGAGAATTAGGTCGTGCTCTGGTATAAGGCTTGGCTTGAAACTCGAGCGGCCTGTTCCAAGACCTTCCCTTGCGCAGAAGGATGGATACGGCCTGGGAGGCAGGGGGATTTCTATCGCCTGCTGGTCGTCACTCAAGAATTCGTGGTCATCATGTGGGTCATGGCTGTGGTCCTCCTGGGGATGGGAGGAATCGTTCGTGAGAAGGCGCTTGGAACGGCCTCGCTGACTCTGAGTCTGCCTGTAAGCCGGACACGCCTCATGAGAGTCCGCGTTGGATTGGGCGTTCTCGAAGCAATTGCCTTGGCCGTTCTGCCATGGGCTACGGTCTTTGGAGTTTCATGGGTGGCCAGAATGCCCGTCTTAATTACACAGGTTGGCCTCTACGTCCTGCTTTTGATCGGGGGAGGCTTGGTCTATTTCGCGACGGCAGTCTTGGTCTCCTCAGTGGTCGCTGGGGAATATACAGCTCCCGCGCTCGCTTTTGGGGTGGTGCTTCTATCCGCAATCATGTTCGATGCTTGGCTGCGGCGGTTCAACGTTTGGCGCTTGGTGACCGGCGATTATTCGATTGATAGAAACACCTATCTTCTTTCGGAACACTTGCCCTGGTTGGGCATAGTTGCCAGCCTATCGGCCGCTGGGCTGATCTTGCTCGCATCGGTTGTCGTCGTGCAGAGACGAGACTTCTGAACGCCCAGACTTGAGACGAATTTGCCGTTCTAACGGGCCGTACGGAAGTAATCGCGTGGAGAAAAAAAAGCGACTCAATCCATCCGAACCTCAAAGGCAAGAAAACAAGGCTTGGCCATCGCACAATCGATCCGATAGAAGCAAGCATACCTCCGCTCTTCTCCGCAACGGTGTACACGGACGCACACATGTGCTGTATATTATTGATATTACAGGACTTTAATTGTGGAGGCGGGGGAGTCGGAATATTTCGGTGAAAATTCGAGACGCACAAAACGCTCTCGCATCGGATATTGCGCCAAACTGGAACGTATCTGGAACGCAGGTTTTTGTTGTAACGCCAGAATTTTCGATCCTTTTTTTGATCGTGCGTGCCGCCCGACGAACTATTGGATCAGGTAGTTTCCGAAGTGGCCCGTCATCCGTAGGAAGCACGAACTCTTTCGGGGATCGAATGCAAGGTCTGTTTGTTAGTGTCAGGCTCAATTCAATTGCGACTTGCTGGCGGAATCACATTGTTCATCCGCAGGTACTCGACTATTTGCCCGTAGTGATCAAACGGATGCGCGATCGCTACGATCCCGAGGCCCATCCGGGTCGTAATCATGTCAAGCAGCGGGTGCTTGATTGGCAGTTTCGCATTTTGCTCCGTGATTGATGAAAACGCTCGGTGAGTGTGGGTAAAAGAGTCTTTGAGGTATTGAAGAACGGCTGATCGAGTTTTCATCGCTTCTGCTGGGTTGCCTTTATGCGGGCTTTCACCCACGATTGCCGCAGAAAGCGCGAAATTGACTTCTGCCACGTGGATGAGCTGTTCAGCGAAATTGCGTACGCCGCGAAACTCTCCACTCGTCGGTGCCCAGAAGAATTTATCTTCCGGCATCGATTCTGCCGCAGGGAGAAACTGCTGCTCCATCCAGTCCATGTGCTTATTAAAGATACTTGCAGTATCTGACGGCGTTTGCGAATTCTGTCCCGAACTGAACCGCGACAGAAATGGCACAAGAGCAGAAAACCATAGAATACGTCGGCGAGTGGTTTTCATTTTTGAATTCTCCCGTAACTGTAATTAGGGCAGTGCGACGCGCTTTTTCAGCTCGTCAAAACGAGAATCGGAGCGCAGCCGGTCCCAGCGCGGATCACGGTTGAGCCAGACCAGCCAATGACTGCGCCCCTCGACGGCTTTGTTGAGCCAGGCGAATGCCTCATTCTTATCGCCGAGTCCAGCGTACACGAGAGCAATTCCGTACGGCGTAACGTATTTCGCGCGCGCCATCTCGTTTAAGCGGACCAGCACCTGTTCCGCTTCGACTTTATGTCCCCACTCACCGTACGCGTTACCCGTTCCGGCAATCGTTACCACCCATCCCGGCAGGGCAGCGTCAGTCTTGTTAAATTCATCGATCGCCTCCGCGTACATCTTCTTCTGCTGATATGCGCGGCCAAGCCAGAGATGCGCCAACGGAAATTTGGGACTGAGGGACAGAGTGGTACGCAATTGGTTAATCGCTTCGTCGTAGTTGCGCCGGTAAAAATAGTTGAAGCCTATGTCGGTGGAGATGGTGACCGATAGCGGGTCCAATTCGTGGGCGCGATTCACCTCTTTCCAAGCCTCATCAAATCGGCCCATTGCCATCAGGTAGTAGCTATACCAGTCGTGAGCGGTTGCATAATTTGGATTAAGCTCGAGGGCTTTCTTGAACTCGCTCTCGGCCTCGACCCAGTTCCAGGCGTGATAGAGGTCGTAGTAACCGAGCGACGTATGCGCCTCCGCGAGGCTGGAATCGAGTTCAAGTGCCTTGGTGGCGGCATCGCGAGCGCGGGGAAATGCGTCCAGCGGGTCAAGGTAGCTCAAATAGCCGAGCGTGGTGTAGCAGTCGGCAAGTCCGGAGTAGGCAGGCGCGTACCCAGCGTCCACTTCAATTGCTTTGTTGAACTGGTCAATGGCCTTGAGCAAGCTTGCTTCGCTACGCTGATTCCAAAACGAGCGTCCGCGGAGGTAACTCTCGTAGGCTGCGGGATCCACTGCACCCGCAGTGGCCAAGCGTTGTCGTTCATTCGGAGTGAGAGTAACCCGAACCTGCCGAGCAATGTCGCCCGCAACCTCACGTTGTAAATAAAGGACATCGCGAACGTAGCGCTGATACTCTTCCGCCCAAAGGTGCTGATCGCGAGGCGCGTAAATTAATTGCGCGGTGATGCGGATTTGATCGCCGGAGCGCACTACCGAACCCTCGACAATTCCATCCACCTGCAGTTCGCGTGCAATTTGAGGCAAGGACTTGGAGGTCGTTTTATATTTAGAGACCGAAGTGTAGGAACTAACCCGTAAGGCCGAAATCTTGGCGAGATTCGTGATCAGCTCATCCGTCATTCCATCGGCGAAGTACTCATCGGCGGGATTGCCAGAAAGATTCTTTAGGGGCAACACCGCAATGGAACGAACCGGTGGACGCGGCAACCAGCGACCCCAGTCAAAATACTTGACTGCTATTGCCGCGGCACCGACTAGAATCAAAGCAGCCGCGGACGCTTTCACAACCCACCGAGGTATAGTTTTTGGCCGACTCCGTCCCGTTCCTTCTTCGATCACCGAAACCGGAGCGGAGGACGGATCGACCGCTGGCACGGCATCGACAACATCGATGGGCCCGACAAAGCGGTAGCCCTTCCCGACCACAGTTTGCACGAATCGCGGCCGCTCCGGATCATCACCCAGAGTCTGCCGGATTTTCCGCACAGCGGTGTTGATGCCGTGTTCGGTCTCAATGAAAACGTCCTGGCCCCAGAGTTTTGCGATTATTTCTTCGCGGGACACTAGTTCGCCCCGTTTGCTGATCAGCAGGATCAGCAGCTCCATCGGAATCTTTTCCAGCTTCAACACATGCCCGTTGCGGCGTAGCTCGTAGCGCGCGACGTCCAGCTGAAAACCCTCAAAGTGGTAGATAGAGGCCCCCCATCACTTTGGGCCGCATTATATAGGTTTAGGCAGGCTCGCGGCACTAACTGTAAGTCCTTTGGCCAGAGCTATTTAGTCCTTCAGACAAGCTTCAGACAATCTGCAGCGCTTCTGCATTGCCCGCAGATCGCCCAGTGTGCGAATGATCCCGCCTGACCGTCCCCGGACAGAAGCAGCAAAAACTTTGACTAGGAGATTCTCATGCGATCCAGCCTCTTCGTATTTCGTCCGTTCCTTCTGGCGGTTTTCCTGGCAGCGGCATCGGTGGGTGCCGTCTTCGCTCAACTTCCTCCTCCCTTGGATTTCTCACATATCGATCAGGAAATGTACGAATTTGTCGGCCAAGTGAAAAACCTTCCGCCTGCCGGACCGGGTCTGCCGCCAACGTCCGTACAATACGGCTATCTCAGCCACGTGAACGGATTGAGCGACGATGCCATCTACGCGCCCGGAGTTCCCCAGAACGAGGCCTCCGCTCTGCTGACGTTCTACAATGACTCCGTCACTGAGAAGGTCACCAACCACGGCAGCCTGAAAATCGTCATTCGCGAAGGAACTACGACGATCTATTACAATCCGGTTCCCAGCGGCGACCTGACTACTCCAAATCCTGATTCTTTCCGTCAAGGGACGGCCGTGCTCACCACCAAATGGCGGCATCAGGTTATCTTTGATACAAATCCAAGTCCAAACGCGGGCGATCCTCCGCGCACCAATCTCTTCTTCGTCACTTGGTGGCACACGATTACTTCTTCCAAGCTTTTCACTCTTGGCAATCAAGCTGTGAGTCTCGGCCGCGAGAACCACACCTTCCGTCAGCATCTCGTCGGTGGCGTGGATTTCACCGGCAGAGTGAACGGCAAATTCGCCGGCTACACCACATCGTTTGACCCTGCTGTCATGGTCTCGACAACGGACTAACGGGAACATCCGCTACCACCAAAGGGAAGTCACCAACTCCGTCAACTCTTGCGCAAGCAGATTTTTGAGCGCACTAATTCAGATTTGGTGCGATACTAGGAATCGGTTGCCGCCATACGGAAGTTCGCGATGATGCATTCTCGTCCGGCGACTCTATCTCGACTGGGAGGTGATTCCAATTCCCCCGCCTCCAAAACTAGACTAAAATCGGCACTTAATTGGACCGCAGAGACCCTCGAAATTGCCGCAAGATGTTGATTATAAATGGCTTACAATTGTGGAGGGAGCCGGAATATTCACGCGGATTGAAAACACGCAACTTATTGAAAAATCAAGACGCACAAAACGCTCTCAAATCAGGAATTGCGCACAACTGGAACGTATCTGGAACACGGCTTATCCAAGGAAATCACGTTTCCTTTTAGCGGTACTTGCCTTCAACGAGCCGGCACTGACCTGTTTATGCTCATTCCCCGATAGGGAGTTGCCGGACGGCTATTTCGGAATAACTTCCGGGCGGCCCGACTGTTCAGCGTGAATTGCGGATAGTGCGTCATTGGACCATCAGCGTTGCCGAGCCGGTAACCATACCAGACTTTGCATAGATTGTGGTCGTTCCAGCTTTGAGACCGGTCGCGAGCCCGGTGTTGCTGACCGAGGCCACCATTTTGCGTGACGCCGACCAACTCGCGGTGCTGGTCAGGTCCTGCGTAGTGCCATTGTTGTAGTGGCCGGTAGCAGTGAATTGCTGCGTTCCATTGACCGCGACCGTGGCACTGGCGGGCGTGATTGTGATTGACTGAAGAACAACCACGTTGACGGTCAGCGTCGTCGATGCGGAAAATGCTCCCACGACTGCCTTGATGGTGGTCGACCCTTTATTCCTGCCTGTCGCCAAGCCACCGGGAGACGTGATCGTCGCGATCGAGGTCTTAGACGAGCTCCAGGAGGCAACTGACGTGAGATCACGCGTGCTGCCGTCGCTGTAATGTCCAGTAGCGCCGAACTGGAGCGTGGACCCTGCGAAAATGCTCGAGTTCAGCGGACTGATAGTGATCGACTGTAGCGTGATCACCGTCATGGTGGTTGCGTTGGATATGCTCCCCTGCTTGGCCGAAATGGTAGTCGTGCCGGCAGCCAAGGCGGAAGCAAGACCCGACGCGGAAATGGTTGCCACGCTCGTGTTTGAAGAAACCCAGGTTACGCCGCCGGTGACGTTTTGCACGGACCCATCGGAGTAGGTTGCCGTGGCGGTAAATTGCTGTGTGCTGGCGTTGGGCACCGTCGGATTGGCCGGCGTCACGGCGATCGATACCAGCACGGCGGCGGTGACGGTCAGTTGGGCCGTACCGCTCATCGAGTTTTGGGTGGCGGTGATCGTTACCGGGCCACCGGCCGCAACGCCCACTGCCCGGCCTTGACTCCCCGCCGCGTTGCTGATTGTCGCGATGCTGGTGCTCGACGAGGACCACGTCGCTGAGGCGGTCAGATCCTGGGTGCTATTGTCGGAGTAGTGTCCTGTTGCGGAGAACTGTTGCGTAAGGCCAGCGGCGACGGAAGCCGAAGCTGGCGCGACCGTAATGGACCGCAAGGCCGGCGCCGTGACCATCAACTGCGCCGTGTCACTGATCGAGCTCAGTTGCGCGGTGACGGAGATGGGTCCACCTTGAACAACTCCCGTAGCCAGACCTTGAGCATTGATGGTTGCAACGCCGGTGTTTGAAGATGACCAGGCCACGGAGGCAGTGAGGTCCTTGGTGCTGCTGTCCGAGTAGTGGCCGGTTGCGGTGAATTGCTGCGTCAGGCCGGCTGAAATTGATGCCGATGAAGGCGACACCGATATGGATTGGAGAGTGGGGCCTTGCTGCACCGCCGAAATCTCGCTCACGAACACGCCCCACGATCCCGAAGCGCACTTGGGGCAATTGGGCTGAAAGGCTCCTGTCGTCGTGTTGAACGCTGACGAATTGCTTGAACCGGTCACGTAAATATTGTTTGAACCATCCAGGGCGACGCCCGCAGCACCAGTGGTTTGGCCGCCATCTGAGCCGCTCAGGAATGTGGAAAACAGAAGGGTCGAAGCGGTGGGGTCGAGTACGCTGATGAATGCATCTGTCGGGCCTACGTAGCCCTGGATAGGAGTCTGCGTGGGGAAATCTGAGGAACCCGTCTGACCCGCCACATACGCGTTACCAGCCGAATCTACCTTGACGCCGCTGGGGGAATTGTTACCGCTTGTTGTTCCGCTCAAGTAGGTCGCATAGTCCGGAGCTGTGGCCGTGGGATTCAGCTTCGCTACCCAACCGTAGCTGGAGTTGCAGGCCCCAGGGCAGTCAGGCTTCACAGTTCCTGGTGTTGTCGGGAAGGTCGGAGCGGCACTGAACCCAGAGAGATTCGCCGTCCCGACGACGTACGCATTGCCACCGGAATCCACCGCGATCGCATTGGCATAGTCATCCCCTGGGCCGCCCAGGTTCGTTGAATAGACCAGAGAGGCAGCCCCCGACTGTGTGGGATCGAACTTCGATACGAAGGCATCGTATCCGCAGTTGCCCAAGCTATTTCCGCAGTAGTTGGCATTGTGGGGCTGAAGGACGCCGGGCGTGGTAGGAAAACCCGTGTATTGATAGCCGCCTTGCTGGGTGCAGCACTGGTCTGAGGCATTCGAATACCCGATCAGATATGCATTTCCTGAGCTGTCGACTGCAACGCCTGTGGCCACTTGCTGTAGGTATTGCTCAAACGTTTGCCCATCGCCTAATGCTGACGAAGTGGGAAATGCGGGACCTAGGCCGCCACCGATGTAGGTCGAGTAGAGCATCGTGGAGCCATCGGCACTCAGTTTGGAGAACACCGGGGTACGATTATTACTAAATGGATAATTAATAACGCTGGCTGCAGGGAGGGTGAACGCGCTGGGAGCCCCGAATGGCCATGGTTGAATGCCCGGCGGTGCTGGCAGTCCTTCGGGGGAGTATCCGCCAGGTGTAATTGGATAGCCATAGGAAGCACTGACATTGATGCTGGGGTCGCACGTCCCCGGTCCATTTGGGCAGCCACACGTATTTGGCGGTGGGCTGTACGCGTAGCTTGATAAAGTAATGCCCGAAACGTATGCTTCACCGGCGGAGTTGACGGCAATGCCGGTTATATAGTCGTTCAGCGAACCACCCAGAAATGTTGAATAGACAAGGGCTGAACCGGTCGAATTCAGCTTCGTGACGAATCCGTCGGGGTAGCCCTGAGCTCCGCAGGTCGAGACAATGTGCGAGCCGTCGCAATAGGCGCTGTTGATCTGGTCCAATCTGGGGCCGCATACTGTCTGATATGCACCTTGAGTTACAGGAAAATCAGGCGAGTTCGTCTGACCGGAAATGTAGGCGTCGCCAGAAGAATCCACCGCGATGCCGGTGCTACTATCGGTAACACTGCCCGCGATGTAGGTCGAATACGCCAGCGCAGACCCGTCGGGACTCAATTTGCTCACAAAAACCGCAGTCCCGTATCCCGGTGCCCCCCAAGGGACGCTAGCGCAGCCGTTGTTATAGGGCTTGCAGACTGCCTGATACGCGCCGTTGGTTATCGGGAAATCGCCAGATGCTGTTGATCCGGTAACATAGGCGCTGCCATTCGAATCTACCGCAATTGCCGCGGCCTGGTCGCCGAAATAACCGAAATAGTACGGGCCCGGAGTGGCACCGGCGATGTAAGTTGAATAAATCAAGGCCGGATCTATTACCAGAGTCCGGCTGCGGTCGTATGAAGATAAGGCGAAGCCGACTTCGTTTTTCGACTTGAGGACGAAGCGCGCGGCCACGAGCCGCTTTTGACCGTCGGCAGCAATCTGGTATGCGACGGGCTTCTGATAGCGGACTTCGCTGTTGGCGATGGCGACGACCAGGTCGCCGTTCTTAGCTAATTTGAGCACGATGGGCGTGCTGCTGGTCGCGCCTGCTCCTGGCGAGATTTCTTCTCCGGAAATCGCTAAGCGGATGCCTTTCGGGCTCGCGCTAGGGGCCACGACGAAGTCGTACTCTAACCGCGATTGATTCCCGTAATAAACGAGGTCCACGCCACGATAGACCTGTTCGTATTTCACGCTCCCATACGAATGAATGTTGGTGCGCCAATTCGTGGGATCGTTGCCGATAAAATAGTTGGCTTTGCCCGGGAGCTCTTGGCTTGCGGAAATGCCGGGAGCCGGGTTTGCGCCCAGCAGTCTGGTGTGCAGGACCGCCTGCGGCACATGGCCCTCTATACCGTCTGCCTCCACCCGCAACAGTTCATCGGGCTTGCCGCTGGCTGGGGGGCGCTTAGATGCGTTGTTCCGGCGCAGCACAAGTATGGTCTCGGACGGAGTTAGAAAAAATGCGTAGCCGTTGCCGCGGGAAATGTATTTTGCTTGCTCGCCGGCTTGTCCGACGTTCGCCTCAAAACTGAGTGGCAGCTTCTCGTAAGCGTTCATCACTTTGCTGTGAGCTGACGGGGTTTGGCCGTCCAGTTTCGGTAGGAGTGGTTCCACAGAATGCTCTTGGCCGCAGACGACAGGAAGTCCAGAGAAAAAGATCGCTACAAAAAGCCATGAAAGCCGGCGCATAAGGTATGCCTCCAATACAACGAAACCTCTTAACCAGTAATTTGCTTGCCGCACGCCTGAGGCTTGCATCGGCGCAAACCATCCCCGCCGCGAATGTGCTATACTTCTCGCACCTTTTCGCACTGCATGTTCCCGAGCAGCCTTCCCGGATTCGTTGGCTACGCGCCACGATCAACTTTTGAGGGCAAAATGTCCTTAAGAAACGCCAAATAAGTTGCAAAGACTCAGGTTTAGGAATGGCAAGACGGGAAAAAATCGTCTATCAGTTCGGGCCTTTCCACTTTGATTCCGGTCAACTTCTGCTATTCCAAGATCAGCAGGTAATCCCGCTTGCGCCCAAAGCCGCCGAAACACTGGCTGTGCTCATCGAGAATCACGGCAAATTAGTTGAAAAAGAGGAATTACTCAAAGCGGTCTGGCCTGACACATTTGTTGAGGAAGCCAACATAACCGTTCAGATCTCCGCACTGCGGAGAATGTTCCAGGAAAAGTCTGACGGTAATCCGTATATCGAGACTGTCCCGCGCCGCGGGTATCGTTTCATCGCAGACGTGACTGAGCGCCCAGAGGGGGAGGCCGGTGAACAGGATACCCAGGCATCAGTTCTGAGGCCAAAAACACACCTTCACGGATGGACCATCCTGGGAATTGGATTAATTTGTTTGACTATCGCGCTATCGATCAGCTTAGCAATTCGCAGGACACAATCCGTCGATTTCGATCAAGCGAACCTTCAAATCCGGTCGATCTCGGTCCTACCTTTGCAGAATCTTTCTGGTGATTCGGGTCAAGACTACTTTTCAGATGGGTTGACGGAGGCTTTGACCACCGATCTAGCTCAAATCCATGCGCTTCGTGTAGTCTCTCGAACCTCGGCTATGCATTATAAAGGCACAACAAAGTCGCTGCCTCAGATTGCTAGCGAGCTGAACGTGGACGCAGTTGTCGAAGGCTCGGTGGTGCAATCAGCTGGTCGGGCGCGCATCACGGTTCAGCTAATCCAAGCCAAAACAGATAAACATATTTGGGCCAACGCGTATGAAGGCGATGCGAGAGATATTCTGCGACTGCAGAGCACGCTTGCGAGAGCTGTTGTCCAAGAAATACGCGTGAAGCTGACGCCGAACGAACTGGCTCGTTTGAATACAGTTCGTTTGATCGCTCCCGAGGCTCACCAGGAATATCTGAAAGGTAGGTTCCTGTTGAACCGCCGAACGCCGGAAAGCACACTGAAAAGTGAAGCGTACTTTCAGGAAGCGGTACAGAAGGACCCGCAGTTTTCCGAAGCCTACGTGGCCTTAGGAGAAGCCTTCGCGATTATGGCGGGAAACAACATCCGCCCGCCTGAAGAGGCTGTTCCAAAAGCTAAGCAAGCTGCACGCAAAGCCCTCGAATTAGATCCCGCTCAGGGCGAAGCATACGGGACCCTCGGCCACGTGGTTTTTTTTTACGATTGGGATTTCGTTGGCGCAGAGGAGGACTTTCGTCGTGCGCTTGAACTAAGTCCAAACTACGCCACCGCCCACCAGTGGTACGGCATACTTCTCCTCACGGAAAAACGCTTCGACGAGGCGGCCCACGAATTTTCTATGGCGCTTGAACTCGATCCTCTCTCGAACATGACGAGCGCCGATCTTGGGCAGGTGTACTTTTATTCCGGTCGCTTCGACAAGACCATTGAGCAAACGCGCAAAATCCTTGACGTCAACCCCGCCTTCGGCCCGGCTCACGATCTGCAGGGAATGGCCTATGAACAGCAGGGGAATTACCGGCAAGCTTTGGCGGAATTTCAGAAGTATTTCGAACTGAGCGACCAAGGCAACGATGCCAAGATGCACCTCGCGCATCTTTATGCGGTGTCGGGGAAAACCAGCGAAGCTCGGAAGTTGCTTTTTGAGCTGGAAACGCCACCCAAGGGTGCTGACTTTGCGTCGCCTTACGACATCGCCAGCATTTACGTGGCGCTCGGCGAGAAGGAGAAAGCGCTGCATTGGCTTGAGCAAGCTTACAAGGAGAGGGCCAGCATGATGCCGATGGCGAACATCGATCCGCTGTTCAATCCACTTCGATCAGATACGCACTTCCAGGACCTCGTGAAGCGTGTAGGAATTCCGCGGTGAGACTGATTGATGTTTCCAGTCGACTCGCGATAGTCGCTAACCGAAAAGATTAAAGGTGATGCCTTTCGGAACTTGGGGGCTGGAACTTGTTTGGACCGCAAATAACCCAAGAACTAATTTAAGTTATTGATTCTACATAGCTTACAATGGTGGAGGCGGGGGGGAGTCGAACCGCGTGCTCGCGTTGAAAACACGTAAGTTATTGAAAAATCGGCACGCACAAACTGCGAAAGTCGCAGAAAAAGCAGATCGGATGTACATGGCATGTACACGCAGTTCTGTGAGATGCGTCCCATCTCGTCCCTGGATTGGTCTTCCAGATTGATCTAACGATCCAGGCGGTGGCTCCAAACTGAAAGACACGAAGTTCAGAAAGGCTGCGAGGTCAAGACGGACCGACTTTAGCATTTGCTGCCGGAGCGCGCGCAGCCGCCGAAATCATGTCAACGCCGAAATCATTGACTCAACTTGGCGCCACAAATAAGATTGCGCCTAAATGGCCGAGCCCAAATCTCTAGTCGGACAAACCGTTTCGCATTACCAGATTATCGAGAAGCTGGGTGGCGGCGGTATGGGCGTGGTGTACAAAGCCCAGGACACCGAGCTCGGCCGCTTCGTGGCTTTGAAATTCCTGCCTGATGAGTTGTCCGCAGATCCCAATGCGCTCGAACGTTTTCGCAGAGAAGCGCGCGCCGCATCCGCGCTGAATCACCCGAACATTTGTACCATCCACGAGATCGGTAAACACGAAGACCGCACGTTCCTAGCGATGGAATTTCTCGACGGTACGACGCTGAAGCCAGCGATCGCCGGGCGGCCCCTGGAAATGGAGACGCTGCTGACGTTGGCGATTGAGATCGCCGACGCACTCGACGCCGCACATGCGCAGGGAATCGTGCACCGCGACATCAAGCCGGCCAACATTTTCCTGACCAAGCGCGGTCACGCCAAGATTCTCGATTTTGGGCTGGCGAAGTCGCTCTATGGCGGCGCGGTCGCTTCGTCCTCTGGAGATTCGGTAACGATCGCCGTGGACGAGCATCACCTAACCAGTCCGGGCTCAACGCTGGGGACGGTCGCGTACATGTCGCCGGAGCAGGCCAGAGCGAAAGAGGTGGACGCCCGGAGCGACCTTTTTTCGTTCGGCGTGGTTCTGTACGAAATGGCGACGGGCACGTTGCCATTCCGCGGCGGAAGCACGGCGGAAATTTTCAAAGCGATTCTGGACGCAACGCCTGTTCCAACGCAGCGAATCAATCCCGAGATTCCCGACGAATTGCAGAGAATCATCGGCAAAGCGCTGGAAAAGGATCGCGAGCTGCGTTGCCAGAGCGCTGCGGAATTGCGCGCTGATTTGAAGCGGCTAAAGCGGGAGGTCGATTCTGGGAGAAGCTCGGCGGCGAGCACGACAGGAGCCGTTGACGTAGCTTCCGGAACGTTCGCGGGCGCCTCCAGTTCTGCAAGGACTGCTGCGGCGCAGGCGGCTTCGTCGGGCGCAACAACCGTAGCCACGCCACCTTCAGCCGTCTCCGCGACAGATCAAGCTGCCGGTCACCGCGGAAAATTGATCGCGATTATAGCGGCGGCCGTTGCCGGCGTTGCGGTTGCAGGATTTTTGCTGCGTTCGCCCGCGGCTCCGCCCAAGCTGGGAGCCGCGAAACCGATCACTAGCGACGGCTTTCGAAAGGGCGGGACCGCTACGGACGGCAGCCGCATCTACTTCAACGAGCTGACACCAGAGGGATTCGTGATCGCGCAAGTTTCGGGCGCAGGAGGCGACACGGCGAGAATCGAAGTTGCTGGTAGCCCGACGGTAACCGACGTTTCACCGGAGCAATCCGAACTCTTGCTCAGTGGCGCGGGGCAATTTGACGGATCTTTCTGGCGGATGCCGGTTCCCGCCGGGTCACCGCGCAAACTAGGCGAAATAACGGGACGCGGAGCTGCCTGGGCGCCAGACGGAAAGTTGGCCTTCACAAAAGGGAGCGAACTCTACGCGGCTGACCATGATGGCGGTAATCCGCACAAGCTCCTAACCGTGCAGGGCACTTTGCTGGGAGATCTCAGCTTTGCGCCGGATGGAAGCCGGCTGAGGTTCTCCGTGCAAAATCCATTGGACCTGACCGCTGAGCTTTGGGAAGCCCGCCGCGATGGGAGCGAACTGCATCGGGTTTTGCCTGGGTGGAATAATCCTCCTTTCGACTGCTGCGGGCAATGGACCGCGGACGGTCAATATTATGTTTTTCAAAGCTTGAGCAATGGAACCAACAACATATGGGCCGTGGCGGACAAGAGCCACTGGTGGCAGAAAGCGTCACGGGAGCCGGTGCAGCTTACGAATGGGCCACTGGATTTCAGTTCGCCGCTTCCCAGCAAAGACGGGAAAAAACTTTTTGTGGTCGGTGATCAGCGGCGCGCGGAGCTGGTGCGATATGACGCAACATCGGGAGCGTTCGTGCCATTCCTGGGAGGTATTTCGGCAGGCGAGACGGATTTTTCACGGGATGGCCAGTGGGTGACCTACATCAGCTACCCAGATGACACGCTGTGGCGAAGCAAGTTGGATGGCAGTGCGCGGATTCAGATCACCTATCCGCCCATGCGGGCAGCGCTGCCACACTGGTCACCCGATGGAAAGCAAATTGCGTTCGCCGCGAGCCTGCCGGGAAGAACCTGGAAAATGTTCCTGGTGGCCAGTGATGGAGGCAGCCCGCAGCAGATTACGGAAGATCAGTTTCAAGAATATGACCCAGCCTGGTCCGCTGACGGAAAGACGCTGGCACTAGGAAGATTTGAGCCGATCAAGAACGAATGGACGATCGGCCTCTTTGATGTGCAGACTCATTCGCTACGCATGTTGTCGGGATCGCAAGGAATCTTTGCGCCGCGCTGGTCACCCGACGGCCGGTACATCATTGCGATTTCGTATGGAAATAACAAGCTGGAGCTTTACGACGTCCAACACGAACAATGGACGGCACCGAACCTTCCCTTGACCACTTTCGGTTATCTGGCGTGGTCTAAGGACAGCGCCTACATCTACTTCGACACGGTCTTGTCAAACGACATCGGCTATTTTCGATTGCGGGTGAAGGACCTGAAACTGGAGAAGCTGGTTGATCTGAAAAAGATAAAACTGTTCGTTGGCCAGTTCGGCCCCACGCCTTGGACGGGAATCGGACCGGGCGATGTGCCGATTTTCCCGCGCGACATTAGCACGCAGGAGATTTATTCGTTCGACCTGCAGAAACCGTAGGGAAGAAAGTTAGCTCGACCCTTGATAAAAGCTAACTACCTAGGGAGGCGCGCTTTCTCCTGAGCTGCGTGAAGGGCCTGAGCTTTGGTTCGCCGGACAGCCAGGCAGACTTCAGGCGAGCGTTGGAGGGTTACGACAGCTTTCACGGGACGAGTTATGCGCAGGGTTTGCCTCGAAATCCTGACGCTGTTTTGAACCTGCTAGACAATTTCCTTCGGCTTCGCATCGCCGACGGAAAAAAGATTGCGTTAGTCATCGACTTTGCGGAAACGGTCGCACCTGCTGGCGATGTATCCAGCATGTCTGCTGAAGATCGCAACGCGTTGGTGATCCTCAAGCGTTGGGCCCGGAATCCCGCATTTCTAAGTGCTGATCTGACGATTTGTCTCATCTCGGAAAACCAAGTCGAATTAAATCAGGGTATTGTTCAAAACCCTGGGATTTCTTCCATTGCCATACCCTTGCCAGACGTAGAAGAGCGCCTGCAATTCATCAGGACACTGCTAGAAACCAACCCTCTGCCGGCCAGCTCAGACGTGACCGAAGAAACGTTGGCTAATCTAGGCGCGGGATTAAAACGTGTTCAGCTGCAGAGCCTCATCGCGCAATCAGTCCAGAATCGCCAACCGCTTACCATGAAATTCCTCGCGCAACGAAAGAAAGAGTTTATCGAGGCGGAGTCCGGCGGCCTGCTGGAGTTCGTTCAGAGTCGATTCGATCTCTCGTACGTCGCGGGCAACGATCAAGCTAAAAGGAAATTGCAAGACGCGGCGGCTGCAATTCGAGCAGGAAATTCCGATGTTCTGCCCATGGGCTACGTGATCTGTGGGCCAGTAGGAACAGGGAAAACATTCATTACGACATGTTTTGCTGGGGAAGTCGGCATTCCGGCAGTGACCCTGAAGAACTTTCGAAGCATGTGGCAAGGAGTAACCGAAGGGAATCTAGAGCGCGTGCTTAATTTGCTCAAGGCCATGTCACCGATCGCCGTGATCGTCGACGAGGCCGACGCGCAGCTAGGGGATAGATCAAATTCTGGCGACAGTGGTGTGAGCAACCGAGTGTTTGCGCAGATCGCGCAATTTATGGGAAACACGGAGTTTAGAGGTAAGGTTATCTGGTTCCTGTTGACTTGCCGGCCCGATTTGCTGCCAGTCGACTTGAAGCGACAAGGCAGAGCTGAAGAACACATTGCTCTCTTCTATCCCGAGAGCGCTGAGGAGCGGCTCGCTCTTCTCCGCGCGATGCAAAAGAAGATCGGAATGAAGCTGTTTTCCGAGGATGTCGAGACATCTTTTTTGCAAAGTTCGGGAACGTTGTCGGGAGCTGACATTGAAGCTGTGCTGATCCGAAGCGAGCTAAGGTCGCGTTTGCTAAAGAAGCCCGCGGTGGATAAGGACGATCTGAAAGCCGCTCTTGAGGATTTCATTCCACCGTATTACCCGACGGAGATTGACCTTCAAAACATAGTTGCCGTACTGGAGTGCACCAGCAAGAGCCTTTTGCCGCAGAAATACCGCGATGTTGAACGAAGTGAACTAATACGCAGGACAAACGAATTACTGGCAGCATCGCGCCAGCTTGCTTGATGCAGAACCATGAGCGGCACATTGTCATCGCAGCTGCGAGTCCGTTTTTTCCCTGGAACGCGAAGAAGGGAAATCAGATGCCTGATCGACCCAGCCCGAACGTTTTCTGAACACCGCTCCGTCCCAAATCGATGTAATCTACTGATTTTAAAAGACTTAAAGCGTGGAGGCGGGGGGAGTCGGAATATTCAGGCCTATTGAAAACACACAACTTATTGATTTTTCGAAACGCTCAAAACGCAGAAAGCCGTGAAATTGCGCCTAACTGGAACGTATCTGGAACGCGCGATTCTGAGTGCCCCCGAAATGCCCTAAAAAATGACACGGATCCTTCAAAGCGCCGCATCGGCGTCGCGTTCAGAAATCTTCCAGGGCCCACAGATTCGAATTCTTGGAAGTGGCGTCAATGGCCAGTGATTTCCCATCCGACGAGGGCAACGCACGCAGATAAGTCTGGCCGCTATGGAGTTCCCAGAGCTTGTGCGAGTCGCCAGCTAGGTCAACGAATAGGAGCTGCGCTCCCCGGATTACGGCGTTGCAAACATAAAAACCATCGCCCGCGGCCGACCAGGTCAGGCTTCTGAGGTGAGCCGGCGGTGAAATTGTGACCCCGCGCATCCTGCCATCACGGAGTGAAAGGATCTCAAACTGCCCGCTCAAATGCTCGAACAACGCCACCTGCGTACCGTCCGGAGAGAGCGACCAGAGAAGGTCTCCAGCGCGGGGGCGTTGTAACTCGGCGAGTTTTTCGGCTTTGCCGTGCAGAGGGTCAAGGCGGAAAAAACTGACGTGGTCGTTCTCGGGGGGCACTTCCGCTAGCAAGCATCTGCCTTGCGGCGAGCTGCTGCAAGCAATCACGCTGTTGCGGCCGCTCAGAAGCTCCTGCTCGGCGCCGCCGGAAACGGGAACGCGGAGCAAGAGCGGGGAATTATCGCGAGAGGCGGAGTCGCGGCTTTGGAAGAGCAACCATTGTTTGTCGGGGCTAAGCGTCAAGTTGGCGATTTGGCCTTCTGTGGTGAAAACCGTCGCAGCGGTGCTGCTGTCGAGCGATTGCTTGAAGACTCCCCATTTGCCGAGGCGATTGGAGAGGAAGTAGAGAGAACGGCCGTCGTCGCTCCAGCCCAGGGCTGAAGATAGATCTTCGGTAAGGGTCAAACGCTGCGGTGTGGTGAGAGTGCGATTGGACGCATCGCGAGCGGCCGTAAAGACGCTCTTCTCGTCGGACGAGCGGGCAAAAACAAGCTTTTTGCCGTCGGCGGTTCTGCTCATATCGTTCACACAAAATCCGGCCCAATTGGTAGCCTGCTCGGGCGCGGACAGGAGTTGCGCCGTTTTGGGATCGAGACGCACCTGCCAGAAATTGCAGCTGACGCCGTGAATGTCGGGAACGCCGGCGTCTAAAATCAGGCGATCGGGCGAAAGCCAGACTATGTCCTGAAAACCTTGTTCCAATTGGCTGAGAGTGCGCATGACCGGTCCGGAGCCAACTTCACGAGTACTGCCGTCCTTTCGGTCAAGGATTTCAAGATGGGACTCGTTCCCGGAAGCAGTTGCAACATTTCGGATGTATGCGAGATGTTGCCCGTCGGGAGACCAATCCAGCGCCCGGAAACGGGTTGCCTGATCACCTCTCAGGAGCAAGTTGCGCCGTTCGCCATTGGAGTCGATGGACCAGATCTCATGATCGTCGTGGTCGGTGATGGCAACCGTTCCATCGGGCGCAACGCCCCACGGGTTGGCACCGGTCGCAAGCTTGCGCCCTTTCCCACCAGCAGTAGAAAGCAGCCACAGTTCGGACGGTTTCCGAGGCAGTTCGGCGATTGCATAGAAATGCTGAGAATCGGGAAGCCAAAAGCCAATTTCCCAGAACGGAGTGGTCTGCTGGTAAACGTCAGGATTGGCGACGGGAACAGTGTTGCCGCCTTCGAGCGGACGGAGATGGATGCCCTCACCGTCGCTGTAGACGAGAGATTTTCCGTCCGGCGAGATCGCTCCTCCAGCAACCGGATTGTCGTTGGAGTTGACGGTGAGCTGGCGCTGGCGCCAGGTGCCGATACTTCGATTCTTGGAGGAAACGTTCCTGCTCGCCGAAAAAAAGACGGCCAGCACAAGAAGCAGCCCGGCCGCCGCGGCAAGCCACCAGCGAACGAGCCCCTTGCGTGAGGTCGTAACTAATTCGGCTTTCGCATTCCCCGGCTTGTCGCTCCATTCGACGGAAGTCTTCCAGCGGTAGCCTTTGCGAGCGAGGGTCTCGATGAATTGCGGATTCTTGGCGGAATCAACGAGCGCAGTACGCAGGCGATTCATCGCCGCGTTGATGCTGTGTTCAAACTCCACAACCGTGTCGTCGGGCCACAGCTTCTTTTGCAGGTCTTCGCGGGTAACCAATTCGCCGGGCTGACGTAGAAGCACGATCAGGATTTGGAGGGGCTGTTCGGAAAGACGCGCAACCAGTTGGCTGTCGCGGCTCAATTCGCCGGTGCGAACGTCGAGCTCGAATCCGGCAAAGAACGCCAGTTCCTCGGATTGGTGCTGACCTGGCACAGTACCTCGATCGGCAGCAATTTTACCACTAGGGTCGTAAATCCATACACTTCAGATAAATCGAGGCGGTGAGATTCGTATGAGAAATCGGTGAGGCTCTTTGCATTGTCTCGAGACAGGTACCGGACGGAGACTCGGTCCCAGCGTCCCCGAACCGCAGTTGCCAGGAGCGTTTTTATGAATTGCCACCGGATGAAATCATTCCACGCAACCTTGGCGGCATTGTTTTTTTTTGTGCTCGCTTGCTCGAGCGCCATTGGGCAGCAGGCCTCCAGTTCGAGCGCCTCGGCATATACCCGCTACCGGATCGTGTTTCTGCCGGGAACATTCGGCGGGTCCAATAGTCACTTCTCCATATTCGGAGCACACATTCTGAACAACGATGGATCATTTGTGGGATGGTCGGACACCTCGTTGCCTGACCCTTTTGCGCCCGATGGCTGCTGGGACGGCGACTGCTTCGTGGCCCAGGCATTTCTTTTCGAGCATAGCCAGATGACCGACCTGGGATCTCTGGCTCAGGGATTCAGTAGCGACGTGAACTGGATGAGCCCCAGCGGGCTGATTTCTGGAGAGGCGCAAACCGGAGAAGTCGATCCCAACCTGGGATGGACCATGCACGGGGTGCTGTGGGCACACGGAAAAATGATCGACTTGGGCACGCTGGAGGGCGGAGCGATCAGCTTGACGACAGGCGTGAACGATTCGGCGGAGGTGATCGGCTTCGCGCTGAATACCATTCCTGATCCGTACTCAATGTTCTTTGGCAATCAGACCCGGGCCTATCGCTGGAAAAACGGAGTCATGACCGACCTTGGCACTCTAGGCGGACCTGATGCGATGGCTCTGCGCATCAATCAGCGCGGACAGATCGCGGGAAATTCCTATATCAATCTGGACCCAAGTATTCCGGGCTGTAACCGGAGAACCGGAGCATTCGTTTGGGAGCAGGGAAAGATGACGGATCTGGGCGGATTCGGCGGCACCTGCACCACGGTGAGCGACATGAACAATCGCGGGCAAATTGTGGGCGGATCACTACTAACAGGAGATAATGCGCAGCACCCGTTTTTGTGGGAGCGCGGGAAGCTGACCGATCTGGGAACGACGGGTGGAAATTTCGCCGCAGGTCTGGGGATCAATGAAACCGGAGACGTTACGGGATTCCAAACGCTTCCGCCTGATGATGCGTTGTTCCACGCGGCGCTTTGGACGGGAGGCAAGATTTTTGACCTGGGCGCGCTGACGCCGGGCGGCTGTAGCATTGCGTCGAGCGTGAATTCGCAACAGCAAGTCGTGGGGCTGAATTCGAGCGATTGTGATTTTGGTGATGATCCCAGCCTTCGGGCCGTAATTTCAGAACGCGGTGGCCCGGTGGTGGATCTGAACACGCTGATTCCGCCGAATTCCGGGATGCAGCTGAGAAACGCTTCGATCATTAACGAGCGCGGTGAGATCGTCGCGGTGGCGTTTTTTGCGAATGGCAATCATTCGCCGGTGCTGCTGGTTCCTTGCGAAAGCGGTCCAGATGCAGCGTCTGACTCTTGTCAGAACACTGGTGCGCCTCCACCGGCAAGGCCCAACACTCAAGCCGGGGCTAGTATTTCGGCAAAGCCGTCGCCGTGGATTCACAATAAGAGTGTGCAGGGAAAACAATTCTTCGGTTCGGCGCCGTGGATCTCTAAGAAACGGTGACTTGGACACCGGAGTGGGCGATGGTCATGGGGAGGATTTCGCGGCCGGCTTCCTGAACGGGTTAGGGGTTTCCAACTCGAACTCTATCCGAGCTTGGGTCGGAGAGCCCCACCTATCCGAGGTCGTTCTTGCTCTGATTCTCGAAAATGATTCTGTTGCTTCGCGCTTCACTGGATCAGATCATTGCATCTCCTCTTATCCGTGATGCGAAATCGCTCTCCCGCACCTTCACTGCGGAAAATTCATGCGGCGAACGAGATCCTGAAACCGAGGATCCGGTCGAATGTTGTCCCAGTCGGGATTAGTTTTCAAACCAGGGAGGCCGAAGTTTTGTTCCTTATAGGCCGTTTCCAACCACGCCATAGCATGGTCCCGATCGCCCAAATGCGAATACACTTCGGCCAGCACATTGGATGGAATATCTGCTCCCTTTGCCCGGGCCTCCTCCAATCCCCGGACCGCCTCCTTTAGCGCACGCTTGTGCCCCCCCGCCATAAAGCCGCGATCCGTCGCGTTTGCAATGTCTGCATGCCCCATCATGCGGAGAAAGATTACCCACTCCTGGACAGCCTCGTCCTGCATCCCTTTGGCTTCATAACTCCGTGCCAGGTCCCAGTGGGGATACGCCCCGAAAGCATGCCGGTCAATATCGATTCGAGCCAGCTCAATGGCTTTGTCAAATTGGCGTCTGCCCAAAAAAGCACCGCTCATCGCCGCGTGGTGCCTGGGATCAAGTTCTAGAGCGCGCAGATTCTCCCTCATGCCTTCCTCGAATCTACCCATACTATCGAGGTAATCCGAATACCCGGCATGGGCATCCGCAGAGTTTGGATTGAGCTCGATCCCACGTTTGAGTTCGCGTTCCGCAAGGGCCCAATTCCAGTATCTCAAGAATTCGAGGTTGCCGAGCGCAGCGTGAGCCTCTGCGAGCCCCGGGTCCAGCTGGAGCGCCCTTTGTAGCATCTCACGTTCCTTTTCGGGTTTTTCACCCCAGGTATCGCCCAGCCCAACGTATGCAAGCGCATAGTTCGGGTCCTCGGAGATCGCCTTCTGGAAAAAATCTCGGGCCACTCCCAATTCCAACTGTATTGCTTGCTGCTGGCCCTGGTGGAAGGCAAGATCGTCTGCTTGTGCTGCATGGTAGTTGCCTTGCAAATAGGCTTCGTACGCTTTGAGGTTGATGGGTCGCACACTGGCCAGTCGCGCTTCTTGTTCAGGGGAAATTCTTGCTTGAACTCGGTTGGCGATGGTTTCCGCGATTTCGCTCTCCATGGACAGCACATTTCGAGCATCTTGCTCGTAGCTAGAGGCCCACAAATGTTTGTCCGAAGGGCCATGGATGAGCTGCGCGGTGATGCGCACACGATCCCCGGAGCGCTGTACCGTTCCCTCGACAATCCCATCGACGTTCAGCTCGCGCGCGATTTCCGGCAGCGTCTTGTCCGATTTCTTGTAGCGCATCGTCGAGGTACGCGAGATGACCTTTAGTGAGCCAATCTGCGCAAGGTCGGTGATCAACGCGTCGGTCATTCCATCAGCGAAATAGTCCTGGTTGGGGTCATTCGAAAGATTTTGCAGCGGCAGCACCGCGAGGGATTGAATGACTGGAGGATGAAGTTTTGTAAGTAAGCGAGAACGCCAGCCGCCGGCATCGAGAGCCAGGGCTGAAACAACGGCAAAAACGAGAACGAGAGTCAACAGGGCCACCGCAGGGAGGCGAAAAGTCGCCGACGGCTTTCCCACGACAATGTCAGGAGCGTCGGCAGCAGGTCCCGGTATTTGCGGAGCGGCTTCGTTGCGAACCTCCACCGGTGACAAGAAGCGGTAGCCGCGCTTCGGGAGCGTTTCGATATAACGTGGCGCGTCGGTCGTATCGCACAGTGCTTCGCGCAGTCGCTTGACTGCATTATTGAGGCCGGCATCGAAATCCACGAAGGTGTCGGAGGGCCAAATCTCGCGCTGCAGTGTTTCGCGAGAGACTAGTTCGCCGGGATGTTCCAGGAGAATTCGTAGCACGTGGAACGGCTGGTCCTGGAGCTTGATGCGAACGCCGTCTTTGCGGACCTCACGGGCTTTCAGATCCACCGCGAAGGATGCGAAATGGACGACCACGCCGCTTGAACGAGGATAGGACACGGCCTTCACGCCAGAAACTAGATTTGCGGAGAGCTTACCACCCCCACGACGGGCCTGCCAGTCCTCACTAACCGGCATGGAATGAGTGTCTTAAATCGATAGACGACGGATAGCAAGAGAGTAGCGCTGCGCGATTGACGCTCGGGCATGGCGTCCGGCATGAGATCGAGAAGGCTGACGCTGGTGCCGACCTGGGAATGACCGAATCGGGAGAAAATCATGATGGGACACAGCATCCGGAGAGCGAATTTAGCGACAACGATGTGGTTCGCAGCTGCTGCACTTTGCCTGCAACCGGCCACAGGGCAGCAGGCAGATACGAGGATTGACCATGCCGGAGCGGTAATCGACATCCACGATGCGAACGCACTCAAGATGCACTCGCACAAGAACAAAGGCGTGGTTTATGTGGACTGTAGTAATCCGCTGGCCAAAGTAAAAACAATCGCCGCGGGATTGAGCCTTCTGACCGACGCGCGGCCGGCGGTGCTGTTCATTACCGGAACTTGTCACGAAGACGTTGTGATCGCGGGCCTGGACCGTGTCACCTTGCAAGGTAATCCAGCCGCCACTATCGACGGCGGCAGCGATCCGTCCGTTGGTACGGTCGAAATTTCTGATTCCAACGATATTTCTCTAGTGAATTTGACGATCACTGGCGGAGGAGAGGGAGTCGGTTGCTTCGGCCAAAGCCTGTGCCGGCTGTTTCAGGTGACCGTGCAAAACAGTCTAGCCGATGGCATCGGTGTAGGTAACAACTGCTTTCTGGGGTTACTGGATTCGGTGATTCAAAACAATTCTGACGTTGGGATTTTGTTGGGGGCAGGGCATGTGGCATTTTTTGGAGGGGTGGTCAGCGGCAATTCATCGCACGGAGTAATCGTTGGAAACGGCGGCTCCTTGGGATTGGGCGGGGGAACTGTCTATGCCGACGTGAGCATACAAAACAATGGCGGCAATGGAATCACCGCGTTGCACAGCTCCGTTAACTTGAACCCCGGGATGATCACTGGAAACTCCGGCGACGGCGTGTCGTTGCAGGGCGAATCCGCCATAAACATGATCGGCTCCACCATCACCAGCAACTTAGGTCACCAGGTGCGTATCGGCGATCTCTCGTTCGCGCGATTCACCGGCTACCTGAGCAACACGGTCAGCGGCGGCAATTCCCCGGACGTGGTGTGTGATCCGGTCTATTCGACGACACGACGATTTTCCAACCTGAGCGGCACCACGACCAACTGCCCGGCGGAGCTGCCGCCCGCGCCATAGTCTTGTACCGCAGCAGCTTGCGAACATCTGACGCGCGAGCGGTTACAACGAAAGGAGTTGGCCCATCGACAGATTGAAGAGAGGCCATTGGATTACTTTGCTGTTGGTCGGCTCGGCCTTCGCGGCCATTCTCGCGGGCTGCGGCGGCGGTGGTGCGCCGCCACAACCTCTGGTGATCACCTCGAGCGTCCCGCCAAGCGGAACAACGCAGGTTGTGTATGGTGCAAACGGTACTGGATTCTCTCTGACCGCTGCTGGAGGGGTGCGGCCGTATACGTGGAGCTGGACTTCCGCTGCAGGCTCCGAAATGCCTCCAGGCCTGAATGTTTCTACTGGCTTGATCTCGGGCACGCCAACGACGGCCGGGTCTTTCAGTGTGGTTGTAACTGTGACTGACTCTGCAACGCCTGGGACGCACGCGAGCTCGAACTACACGATTGTTGTGGCCTCGTCTGTTGGGCTTGCGATTTCGTCGGGCCCACCACCAGACGGCACCGCTGGGGTTATCTACGATCGGCACTTTACAGGTTGTAAATGGGGAAGCCCGGGCTGTAAATGTCTTCTTGGCAGGATTTTTTGCCAGCGACAAGTTTTCGGCTTTGACCTGGGAGCCACCGGTGGCGCAGGGCCATATACATGGACCTGGGCGCCAGCCGCTGGCTCATCGCTTCCGCCTGGCCTGGGCCTCTCTGTCGCTGGAAAGATCGGCGGAACCCCAGCAGCGGCCGGTTCCTACACAGCGATTGTGACCGTAGCTGACGCAGCGTCTTCACCCGATCAAACAAGCGTGAACTACACCATTGTTATCAACAATCCCGCGCCACCGGTGGTCGATACGTCGCCCTTGCCTCCCGTCGGTACCCTGGGCACGCCCTACCCCAGTTTTTCGTTCACAGCCACCGGTGGACTTCTGCCTCTCACATGGGCACAAACCGGTGCTCTACCTCCCGGGATGACATTTAGCAGCGCGACAGGAACGCCCTCAGGCACACCGACTGCCACCGGACAATTCCCCATCACCGTCATGGTGACCGACTCGGCTGGCCAAGGCTCAGCCCCAGACAACGTGACGCTTCAAATTCTGGCTACCGGCTTCAAACCTACCGGCAGCATGTCCACTGCGCGCGCATGCCACACCGCGACGTTGCTAAACGACGGCAAGGTCTTGGTGGCGGGAGGACAAACAACAAGCGGAAGCGCTGGCGCGACAGCCGAACTGTACGATCCCTCTATCGGATCTTTTACGACGACCGGCAGCATGGCAATCTCGCGCGCGTTTCATACGGGGACCCTGATCAAGGACGGAAAAGTACTCGTGGCCGGGGGAGTAGATAGCAACGGAGGCTCCTTAACGGCAGCCGAGGTGTACGATCCGGCTGCTGGCACGTTTATGGCTACGGGGAACCTAAGCACTGGACGAGCCCAGCATACAGCAACATTGCTGAACGGCGGCAAAGTATTGATAGCGGGAGGAAGAACATTCGGAAACCCTGTCGACACCGACTTGACGACCGCCGAGCTTTTCGATCCGAGCACGGGGACCTTTTCCGTAACGGGCAGTATGTCTACTGCGCGGTCAAACCACACAGCCACGCTGCTCAACGACGGCAAGGTCTTGCTGGTAGGTGGAATAACAAACGAAAGCGTTAGCGCGACAGCCGAACTGTACGATCCCTCTACCGAATCTTTTACGACGACCGGCAGCATGGGCAACGCGCGCTCGAATCACACAGCAACGCTGCTCAACAATGGAAAAGTGCTCGTGGCCGGAGGAGGCGCAGCCGTTGCCGAGATATACGACCCCGCCAACGGAAGTTTCGCGGCTACGGGCAACATGGAAACCACACGGGTCTACCACACAGCTACGCTCCTAACCGATGGTACCGTGCTTGTGGCCGGTGGATACGACGGCAACAGAGTACTTTCCTCAACAGAAGTGTTCGACCCTGTTGCAGGGACCTTCACTTCGGTGGCGGACATGACCACAGCGCGCCTATGTCACACGGCAACGCTGTTGGCCAAGAGCCAAGTGCTCGTGACGGGAGGAAACGGTTCAAATAACGTCGGCAGCCTTGCGAGCGCAGAACTCTACTACTAGCGTGTGCTGTCGCCTGCTTTGTCTGGCGAGGATCATTAAGGCGATTACTTTCCAGTGGAGACGCTGATCGAGTCTTTTCAACGTGCTGAACCGCGCTAATCCGTCACGGATCCAGAGCGCCGCGCCCGTGCTGTTTGGGACAGTTACGCAAGTGGTGTGCGGAAGCGAGGGGCAGGTGGGAATTAGATTGCAGTTTTAGTTCAGAGTGCACTCCGGAAGAAATCCAACGCACCGCAAGAGAACGGATTGTCTGGGAACGTTACGCAAGGCTCGGCCGTTAATCAACGGGCGAGATTGCTTCCTAATCCGACACCAGTACGGAATGTGCATCACTCTAAGCTTAAACGACAACTCCACCCGAGCGCCGCCCCTTAGGCCGCGAGATGTACACGAGCTCCTTGCTGTCTGTAAACTATTGAAAATAAAAACATTAAAAGTGGAGGCGGGGGGAGTCGAACCCCCGTCCGAAAAGCGCTGCGCCGCGGAGCCTACATGCTTATCTCAGTTCCGGTCGCGATTCGATCGCGCGAACCGCTG
>CAZQOB010000011.1:0-83375 GCA_964594885.1 uncultured Acidobacteriaceae bacterium | reverse complement strand
GACGTGCTCCACGCTTCTTCGTTACATAATTTCGGAGTTTTTCAGCAGCCTGCTAAAGCTCACGTCTATGCCTGGTCTGAAAGCGAGAGGGATCGCCAGTCCAAAGTTGCGACAACATTGGTGATCTAGCTCGGAACTGGCCTCTGATAGACCTGCCGGATGCGTAAGAAAATTTCCTGGTCTTGCGCAAGCCTCCGAAATGCTCCCGCATCGATGTGCGCCCGGACTTGACCGACCAGCGCCGCATATGCAGAGGGTCGGATCGCCCCTTCGCGCAGCTTGCGATGGAACGCCGCGATCATTTCCACCTGCCTTGGGCTAGCTCCAACCTGCGATGATTACCTGACAGGGAAGCAATCGAGGTCGTTTGCAAACTCTACAGACCCTGAATATCGTTTGTTGATCTCAGACCGAGTCTGATCTTCCTTCCCCAAAGTCCGCAGCATGCGATGAGACAAAACCAGGTGCTTGACGTGTGCTTGTTCGGCGATTTGTCCGATCACCGATGGAGGCATGTGCAGGTTCCTTTCAATTCCAGTAGCGCCTTCCGGTACGGCATTGTGAGCAATGAACAAATCTGCGTTTGCCGCCAGTTGCGGAAGTCCTTCGCCGTCTCCATTCGTATCCCCGCTGAATACAATTCGCTTGGTTCTCACTTCAATCCGCCACGCTAACGCCGGGACCCCTCCGTGAATAACGCGCACCGAATCCGCGGCAAGGTCGTCCTTGCGGAATACGCTCGTCGGACTGGCGTTCCCAACCACATTATGTGGCTGCAATTTGTATTCGCCTTTCTGGCCCGGGACCAACAGCTCGCTGAGATAACGGTAAGCACCGTGCTCCCCGAAAAAGTCGGATACAAACTCTGTCGTCGAGGGAGCAAAGTCATTTCCCTCCGGTCCATAAATCGGCAGGGGGTGTTTCCGATCCTCAAACCAAGATGACTTGATCAGCGCAGAAAAATCCCCGCTGTGATCGACGTGAAAGTGAGTGAACAAAATTATGTCTAGCTGCGTCATTTTTGCCCCACTTTCCCCGAAACGAACGGCACTTCCTCCCCCGGTATCCACGACCGCCCGCGCTCGCCCGTCTTGCCACAACAGATAACTGCTCGAAGCTCGCTTGTCTTGCAGCTCCGGCCCTCCCGACCCCAGCACTTGCACGGCGATACCCTGCGACCCACAAGACTGCGCCGCAGCCAACCTCAGCCATGCGCAACTCAGGGAAAAGCTAGCAAGCAGCAGCAGGAGCGGGACGGCGAAGAGTCGGGGCATGAAGTGACCGAGCGTGGACAGTCTAATACGAATGTCGTGGTGCGATTTTAGAGCGTTTCTCTGGCGCATTTGTATGAATTTTGGCGGCCGCCCGTCGCAAACGACCTTCCGCAGTGAATCTCGAATGGATGCAAATTGCTCAGTAGCGTGCTTGCCAAATAGACTCGGCGGCAAAACCGACCGAAGTTCGACAATGCGGAGTCTTACATCGATGCTGAGACGGGCTGTTGGGAAAGTCTATCGAGTGCGGCTTCACGAGATCGAGGATCGCGCGATTCGGAAACCGTAGTCAGCGTATTGGAACTCCGGCGGAATGCTTGAGCGGGCTGCGGTGCGGCTGGCCTTGATATGGTGACGCCAAGAGCCACCTCGGGAGGCTCGGCGGCTACCGCTAGGAGGACCTTTAGGATTTCGTGCCGGAGAGCGGTGATAGTAGCTGGCGTCATACCAGTCGCTGCACCATTCATGAACGTTGTCCCCCAAATTGTAAAGCCCGTACGCGTTTGGTGCATAGAGACCCACCAGTTCAGGCCCACTCGTCCAGCGCAGGGCGTAATCGGGAAGTAGCTCGGGGGGCTCATTTCCCCATGTATACAACGACTGTTCAGCGTCCGGGCGAGCAGCCCGCTCCCATTCGGCCTCGCTAGGCAAGCGATAGGGCTTGGAAGTCGCGCGACCGAGCCACTCGCAGTAGCTCACAGCTTCGTGCCAGGATATTGCAACGACAGGCATCCTCGGGTGATTGAAGTTTGCATCGTTCCAGCACAACGGCGGTGGATAACCCGTGGCGGCTAGAAAGCAAGCGTACTGCTCGTTTGTGACTTGGCAAGCAGCAAGCTCGAACGCATCCACCCAGACGTGATGCAGTGGTTTTTCATCGTCGCGACCGCTTTCGCAACCCATCCAGAACCAAGCCTCTGGAACTCGCACCATTACTGGTTGAATTGCTTGGATGTTGGCCCTTGTGCAGACCGACATTGCGTGGCCTTTCGGCTCCAACGTTGACTCAAACTGCTGAGATGCCTTGCAGACACGATACGCCTCAGCAAGATCTCAGGCAACGGCATGCAACTGATGTGAGTTTGTGAACTTTTTGAGGCCCTACTGGCCGACCGGCCAGTTTCGCGAAAGCCAGAATGGTTCAAAATGTGTCTAGAGGCTACCCGTTCCGCGCCAGAAACTGGTAGCCGCGACATCGGACACCTTAGGCTCGCTATGATTAATGCTGTTGCACAACCCCATTGCACGAGTCGCGCGGAGTGGCGGCTTCAAACGGGAAAGCCTGCGAAGTCTCTTTCTCCACATTACCGGCTCGACTGCGACTATGGAACCCCAGTCATAATGTGCTGGAAGGAAGGCGGGAGTGAGCCAATCTATGTCTGTGACGGTCACGCGAAAGAACTGGGGAGCTCTCGCGAACATTGCCCTGACGCCTACGTCATAAGGACTCGAACGGAGCAAAGCGGCGATCCGACGAAGTTTGAAGATCGAACCCAGACTCAAGACGTCACTGGCACAAAATCGGACGGTTCTGCTTCGTCGGAGGCGGTGCGCAGTGTGGCAGATACAAAGCTCGGACGGGCGATGCTCGATATTCGCGACCGGCGATCTGTCCGCGACCTGACATATGGAAACTCGGCGAAGGCTATGGTGGACGAAGCTATCTGGAATATGGCCACCGGAGACTTTCAGGCTTACAGAACAGCTTTGCGGGAAGGGAAGTCCCCTGGCGAGGCAGCCGAGGTGGCCGGCGGGCAGTTGGCCATCATCCATCGCAAGATCAACGATTACAATCTTAAACTCGAAGCCGTACTTTCAAAATTACCAGGGACAATCAACGTTGAAGAGTGTATTGACAAGCCACTCGAACAGGCGATGCTTGAAATTATCAATGACGACGCAACGAGCGACGTAGAAAAGGATGCTGCAATCCTCGAACTCGGAAAGCTGCAAGAATGGATGAAAAACGGGCTGCACGGAGACATAACGCCCCTCCAGGCCAACCGAATTGTGTTGGCTATTGGTGGCCGCTTAAACTGGGGAGGAAATTGCAGCGTTTCAGAGAACTTCAAACCGGTGTATCGGGCGCTCTACGGTAGGCTGAAGACCGCCATTCGTACCACTGATCCTGAGGCTCAAAATCTTTACGATCGACTTACCAACTTGTACGCGGCCAAGTCAGAGATAGAGGAGCGCTGAGCAGAAAAAGCGAGCACTTGTGCCGCACCGGCAGACCGCAGTCTCGCCATGAGCGTCGGCATGTTTGAGCAAGACGATTGCTCAAGGAGCTAGGAGCAAGAGCCAGGTTGGCGAGGCCATTAGAATTTTCAACGCACAGATCATCGGCCGCCATTTCAACCGGGAGCCGGAGTGACGTGGCACGACGACCCGCACCTTGCGCTCCCTCACGTATTCCCGCTGTCAAGCTGGCCTAGGTTTGCGTGCGTCTCTCAAGATCGGATTAGAGGTCCGTCGCCACAGCACACGCTGAGAATCAAAGACTTATGCATGCCGACTTAGGCGTCGACAAGCCGTGTCATTTCCAGCTAAGCATGCCTTCCTCCCAACGAATGGCGCAGATAGGCGCACCGAGCGAGTGCAAGGCCACACTTGACGCAACTTCGAGGTGCAGACTCTTGACAATAGAACGTTCGTTCTAATATAGTACGATCGTTCTATGAAGCCTAAGGCTATCGTCGCCTATCAACAAAAGCGCGCGCAGATCACGCGCTTTGACATTCTGAAGCGCTCTGTTGATATCGCCTCCGCCGAGGGGCTCGAAGGCATCTCGATTGGCCGCCTTGCCTCCGCGCTAAAGATGAGCAAAACGGGTGTTTTTGCGCATTTCGGGTCGAAAGAAGAATTGCAGCTGGCGACGATCGGAATGGCAGGGGATATTTTTGTCGCAGAGATTGTCGAACCGGCATCAGAAGCAAAACGCGGTTTACCCCGCCTCTCGGCACTGCTGCAGGGCTGGCTCTCCTACGTGGAGCGAATCGTATTTCGAGGAGGATGCTTCTTTGCGGCGGCTTCCGCAGAGTTTGACAGCCGACCTGGAAGGGTAAGAGACAAGATCGTCGAACTGACCAAGTCCTGGGTAGTGGCTCTTGAAGACGAAGTGAGAGAGGCCCAACGGCTCCATCAGTTATCGAAGAAACTTGACCCACATCAGCTCGTATTCGAGCTCCATGCCTACGTTCAGGAGGCCAACTGGGCCTTCAAGCTCTTTGATGACCAGGGCGCGTTCGCTCGTGCCCGAGCAGCAATTACTAGTCGTATGGCCTCAGAGGCGACCGCCACTCAGAAGGGGTGAATCTATGACTGAATCGGCAAAAGACCGCCAGCGACTATTGCGAGCGGCACTTCTCGGTAACGCTGCCTTTTCGGCTTGGTCGGGAATGGTCATTCTTTTTTGGCGGACAGCATTGTTTGAATGGGCGTTGTATTCCCAAACCTCCGGCACTTGGGGGTTGTTTCTGGGAGTTAGCCTGGTCGTTTTTGCGACCTGGGTGCTGCTGACTGGCTGCCAGAAACCGATCAAATTACAGAGTGCCCGCGCCGCAGTCACTCTGGACCTTGCCTGGGTCGCGGTCAGCATCCCGGTTGTTGTCATGGCACCTCTTACATCCGAAGGAAAACTTGGTCTCACAACCATCGCTGTCATCGTCCTCTGCTTCGCGATTGCGCAGTGGCTTGGAATTCAGCGGATCAACTCCGAGACTCCGAAAACTACGTCGAGGCTGAGATGATCATGCACAAGCTTCCGTGGTGGAAGTGGACCAAGAGGGCATTTTTGCTTGCGACGTCGCTTTTGATCTTTGCGGCGGCGCTTGGGGCTGCTTATGAGGCCTTCGCATCCCACCGGGATGCCCGGCTTACGCCCCCGGGTCGTCTAATTGACGTAGGTGGATACCGGATCCATCTATACTGCGAGGGGCGCGGGAGTCCAACCGTGATTGTGGTGCCCGGCGTGGGTGTCTGGTCCCTGCAGTGGCGAAAAATCCAAGATGCGCTAGCGGAAGACACGCGGATTTGCACATACGATCGCGAAGGATACGGGTGGAGCGATTTGGGTCCATCGGCGCCGACTGCGGAGCAGGCATCCAACGAGCTCCAGGTTCTGCTAGAAAACGCTGGTGAGCAGGGCCCTTACCTGCTTGTGGGTGAGTCTTACGGCGGGTATGTTACGCGTCTATTTGTCCAGAGCCGTCGAGCTAATGTCGCCGGCATCGTATTAGTGGAATCCGCGCATGAACGGCAGTGGGATGAAATTCCTGCGGCAAAGGCCCTTGCGCTACAAGGACAACAACAGCTCAGAGTTGCGCAATGGCTCACCCGGATCGGGTTTTTTAGATTTTGGCCGATGGACCGCGGCGAAGATTTGCCCGTAGAGGTGCGACGCGGTCTTATCGCCACGCAGGCCAGAACCCAAAGTCTGCTGGCGTTCGAAAACGAGCTCGCCGGGGCGTTCGTGAGTGCGCAGCAAGTTGCAGAGACGCATTCATTGGGTGATTTGCCTCTGGTCGTTGTCAGTGCTGCTCACAGCTTTGACAAGTTTTTCCCGGCTGCTGCAACGCGTGAGACCGGCCCCATGAACCAGACGTGGATGCGACTTCAGGACGAACTGACCAAGCTTTCCACCTGCAGTCTTCACTTGGTGAACCAGACTGCGACTCATGCGATTGCTCGCGAGCAGCCGGAGTATGTCATTGGGGCCATAAAGAGTGCATTGCAATTGATTGCCGATTCGACGGCCAGGCGAATAGGAACTTAGTTTCAGGCGACCGCCATGTAATTGACAACAGCCGCGTAAACAGTCTGCCGATCTGGTGGGAAGTGCGCCCGGTGCTGCCAAACCTACTAATCCCTCCCGGTCAGCGGCTCTATCCGTCCTGTCGTTCAACCGATCGGCCGAGACTCAAACGGTAGAAGATCGCCATTCCTCTGCCAAGTAGCGCCTGAACCAGTCGGCGGCGTCCCTGGCAACCTGCTCCAAAGCACCCGGTTCTTCAAAGAGATGAGTCGCTCCGGGAACGACGTGCAGCTCCTTTGCTGGGCCATGCAGCTGCTCCAGCGCCGAACGATTTAGCTCCAACACCGTCGGGTCATGTCCCCCCACGATCAGAAGCACCGGAGCGCGGACCTGACCGAGCGCAGAGTCGGCGAGATCCGGCCGTCCGCCGCGGGAGACCACAGCGGCAACGGATTCCCCGAGTTGCGCCGCCGCAACCAAAGCCGCGGCCGCGCCCGTGCTTGCGCCGAAGTATCCGACGCGCAAGCCACTCACCGCTGGATGCTGTTGGATCCACTCGGTCGCGCCAATCAGCCGCTTGGTCAAAAGGTTGATGTCAAACCGCAAGTTCGCTGTGCGACGATCGAGTTGCTCCTCGCCGGTTGTCAGCAGGTCGAAGAGCAAAGTGCAGATGCCGGCGGCCTGCAACGTTTCGGCAACAAAACGGTTGCGAGGGCTGTGCCGGCTGCTTCCGCTGCCATGCACGAAAAGAACGACGCTCTTGACACTCTGAGGGATCGCCAGCGTCCCGCCTAGCTGGATGCCGTCAAAGTCGATCGAGACTTCTTCGCTCAATCTGTTTTGTTTCGCTTCGACGCTCGCCATATACACGCGTTCCTCTGTTCAGACCGTTGCGGGCACAACGCTCCTTTGATTTCGTTCAAGCAGCTCGATGACCTGTTCATCCGGCACTTGAGAGAAGTCAGTGTAGAACTGCCCGACGGCCCGGAACGACTCGGCGGCGGCGACACAAACGAGTTCATCAGCTTCGTGTGCCAGCCGTTGGCAAGCCGTCGGCGGCGCCACTGGAACCGCCACGATAATCCTGGCCGGGGCAAGCTTTCGCAGCGCTTGAATACCCGCAAGAATGCTGGCCCCGGTGGCGATGCCGTCGTCAATTAGGATTGCGGTTTTGCCTCCTACGTTCAGCGCAGGGCGGTTTCCCCGATACGCGATCTGGCGCCGATTCAATTCGTGTTGCTCGCGCGTTGTCACCTCTTCGATGACTGTCGGCGAGATAAAGAGAGCGCGAATCGTTGCCTCATCGAGTACACGAACGTCACCTGACGCGATGGCTCCAAACGCCAGCTCTTCATGCCCGGGGACACCGAGCTTACGCAGCAAAAATACATCGAGAGTTACGCGAAGAGCTGCCGCTACTTCAAACGCGACAGGCACTCCGCCGCGCGGAACGCCCAGCACCACCACGTCCTGGCGATTGGCGAACTTCTGAAGCCACCCGGCAAGGGTTCGCCCTGCTTCGCTTCGATCCGAAAAAATCATCCCCATCTCTCCAAGCGTCTAAGTTTGATACTGGCTCCAAAAATGGCTTCGTGCAACCCGGGAGGATTGCCAGGAAGAGCGCGAGATATCGGATTTCCCACCGCAGCGATACCGGCCATCGTTTCTCCGAACAGCCTGCATTTAGCCGAGGCCCCACGAATTTCTGGAATCACTGTGCAAAACGATTCTTGCCTGCGCGCTCTGAAACCCGCAAAATAGTTATTCTGCTGCGGTGCGCAGAAGCGGCCAGTGAGTGCCGCATTCGTCTCCCGGGAAAACGCTCCGTGCCTGACGGAGCCTTCAAGCAAAGAGGAAAGAGTTGACGCTGCCCAAACGCCTGGTTGCCTATTTCACCATGGAAATCGCGCTGGACAACGCCATGCCGAGCTATTCGGGTGGTCTCGGTGTTCTTGCGGGCGACACGATTCGCGCTGCCGCCGACATTCGCTTGCCGATGGTCGCGGTCTCTCTTCTTTATCGCAAGGGATACTTCACGCAGGTGCTCGCTGACGACGGCTCGCAATCGGAAGAGGCGGTGGATTGGAAAGTCGAAGACTTTCTCATCGAAGAACCGGTCCGTATCAGCGTTCCGCTGGAAAACCGCCGCGTCGAGCTGCGCTGCTGGCGCTATGACGCCAAGGGCGTGCGCGGTTTTGTCGTGCCGGTCTATTTCCTTGACGCCGACCTTCCTTCCAACGACGAGCGCGATCGCAGCCTGACCGGCAGCCTTTATGGAGGCGATCCCTATTACCGTTTGTGCCAGGAAGTTCTTCTCGGCGTCGGCGGCGTTCGCATGCTGCGCGCCCTGGGCCATACGGAACTCACTCGCTATCACATGAACGAAGGCCACGCCGCGTTACTGACGCTGGAACTCCTGGAAGATGAGGCGAGCAAGGCCGGACGCAAATCGATTCGGGGCGAAGACATCGAAAAAGTTCGCAGCAAATGTGTTTTCACGACGCATACGCCAGTGCCGGCAGGGCACGATCGCTTTCCGATGGAATTCCTGACGCGCGCGTTCCCGGCGCAGCAGGAATTTTTCGATCTGAAGGACGCTACCTCTGCCGATCTTCTCCGCCGCGTACTTCAGGCCGAAACGAATTTTCCGGACCTGCAGGAAGCCGCCAAGCGCGGCGCCTCGGTCAACATGACGCACCTTGCGCTTAGCTTGAGCACTTACGTTAACGGCGTCGCCAAGCTGCATGGCGAAGTCTCACGCCGCATGTTCCCGGGCGAGCACATCGAAGCGATCACCAACGGCGTCCACGCGGGAACCTGGGTTTCGCCCTCGTTTCAGCAGATGTTTGATCGCTACATTCCGTCCTGGCGCGAAGACAACTACAGCCTTCGCAGCGCCCTGGGCTTGCCGCAGGAGGAAGTCTGGTCCGCCCACCTGCTGGCAAAGAACGAGCTGTTTGAAGAAGTCCGCACCAAAACCGGCCTGAAGCTCGATCCAGACCAATTCACCATCGGTTTTGCGCGCCGCGCGACGGGCTACAAGCGTGCGGACCTGATTCTTTCAGACCTCGATCGCTTGCGCGAAATAGCCAAGACCGCTGGCAAGTTCCAGATCGTCTTCGCGGGCAAAGCGCATCCTCGCGACGGCGGCGGCAAAGACTTGATTCGCAAGATCTACCGCGCGAAGAAAGCGCTCAAGAAAAACATCCACGTGGTTTTTCTCGACAACTACAACATGGCAGTGGGAGGAAAAATCACTGCCGGTGTGGACCTCTGGCTCAACACTCCGCAGTTTCCGCTGGAGGCGTCCGGCACCAGCGGCATGAAGGCGGCTCTAAACGGCGTGCCCAGCCTGAGCATCCTCGACGGCTGGTGGGTCGAAGGCCACATCGAAGGCGTCACCGGCTGGGCGATAGGGCCCCTGCGGCACAGCGGCGACGAAGCTCTCAACAACGAAGCCGACGCCGACTCGCTCTACGAAAAGCTCGAACACGTCATCCTGCCGATGTTCTACAACGAGCCCCACAAGTACATCAGCGTGATGCAGCACGCCATCGCGTTGAACGGCTCGTTCTTCAACACCCAGCGCATGGTGCAGCAGTACATCACCGACGCGTATATCCGCTAGGCTCCCCCCTCCCGTTTTTGTGAAATCCTGGTCAAGCTGTTTCTTGCGAAACAGGTTGAGAAAGCGAACGGCCTTGGCCCGCAAACGGTTCGGGCTACTCATAGCGGAGAGCAGTCTCGGGTTCGACATGGAAGCCGCGGCGCGCGGGTAGGTAGGCTGCGACGAGAGCAACCGCGACAAGGAGCAAAGCCAGGCCGAGCAACAAGGGAAGGTTGACCGCGACGAGGCCAAATACCAACGCGGCCATAGCTCGGCTGACGGCGAAGGCCACCGGCAAGCCAATGGCAATTCCGAGTCCCGCAAGAATCAACGCGTGGCGGAGTACGAGGCAGACAACATCGCGGGGATGTGCTCCCAGCGCCAAGCGGATGCCGAACTCGTGTGTTCGCCGCATCACATTTTCCGAGAGAATTCCGTACAGACCGATGGAGGACAGCAACAGGGCAATCAAACCGAAGATTCCCATGAGGATTCCGAGGATGTGAACAATGGCAATGGAGTCATCCACTTCCGTCTGCAGTGAGTTCATTTCCGTCACCGCGATTTCCGGGTTGAGTTGCGAAAAGAGGCTGGGAACGGCGGATGCGTAACCGCCCGGATGTGCATCCACGCGCATGACGAAATCGAGCTGGCGCTTGGACGACTGAAGAAAAGGTTGGTAAATGACGGGGAGCGCTGCCGACTGCCACCAGTTCTGTCGAGCATCGCCGACGATGCCGACCACCGTGGCCCAGGGTTCGGCGGAGTCCGGCGCTCCCAGCTTGAATCTTTTGCCGAGAGCGCCGCCGGAAAACGAAAATTGCCTGGCCAGGCTTCGATTGATGATCACGACGCGGGCCGCGGCAGCGGTGTCTGAGTCGCTGAAGAACCGCCCAGCAACAATCGGAATTTGCAGGACTTCAAAGTATGTGCCACTGATGATCTGCAAGTCGGCGGCGGAAGCTTCGCTAGCGCTCGCGGCGGGGCGGCCTTCGATGGTAAACAAGGTTTTTTCACTCTCCACGTTGCTGGCCGGAAGGTTCGAAGCCAGGGCGGCGCTGGAAACTCCTGGAAGGTTCGAGACCGCACGCAGCGCCGTCTGAAAGAAATTGCCAGCCTGGAGGCCATCAGGGTAAGTGCCATCCGGCAGCCCGACTTCGAATTTGAGCACGTGATCGGGCTGGAAGCCCTGGTATGCGCCCGCGAGGCGATGGAATCCCTGAATCGTCAAGCCTGCGCAGACCAGCAACATCAAGGCAAATGTGATCTGCGCAGACACCAGGGCGTTTCGCAAGCGCCCTCGAGATGGAGTGACGGCGCGGCCCGTCTCCTTGAGAACTTGATTCAGGTCAACGCGGCGCAGGTAAAGGGCGGTAACCACGCCGAACAGAAGTGCCAGCGCGGTTGAGAGCAGAACCGCGCACAGCAGGACATTGGGATTCACCTGAATACCATCCCAGCCGGGAACCCACTTGGTCCATTCGGGCGAGATGCTGTCGCGCAGGGCGCGGACGCCCCAAAACGAGGCCGCGATCGTGGTGGCTCCGCCCAGTGCTGTGAGCAGAAGGATTTCCGCGGCCAGCAGCCGAGCGAGGCGAATTCGGTCTGCGCCCAAAGACGAACGGACAGCGAGTTCGCGCTGGCGGCCGAGCATACGCGCGAAGAGCAAATTGGCGAGGTTGGCGCAAGCCAGCAGCAGAACGAAAACCGCAGCCGCCTGCATCAGCAGGAACAGTGGCAGAGTGTAGAGGTAGAGTTCTTTGCGAAGCTGCAACGCGCTGAGAAAGCGCCCGGCGTTGGTCTTCGGGAACAGTTCGGCGAGGCGGCGCGAGAAGGCGGCGAGCTCGGCACGGGCTTGAGGAATGGTGACGCCGTCGCGCAATCTGCCCAGCGCGGCGAGAGACAAATCGCTGCGATCGGCCATTTCCGCCGGACTCAACGCCAGCGGCACCCACAATTGCATTGGCACGGGATAATCGAAATCCCGCGGCATGATGCCAATGACGGTGTAGTTGCGTCCGCTCAGGCGGATCTTTTTTCCGAGGAAGTTCGGGTCACCGCCGGATTTGGTTTGCCAGAATGTGTGGCTGACGATGACGACATCGTCCGACCCGGGGCGCACGTCGTCTTTGGAAAACGCGCGGCCTTGCGCCGGGTTGACGCCGAGCACCTGGAAGAAATTGCCAGAGGTGCGGCAACCACGAATGACATCGAGCCTGCCTTCAGAGGACAGATTGAAGTGGACGCATTGATAGGCGGCGATCTCTTGAAGTGCGCTGCTGTTTGCTGTGATGTCTGCGAGATCGCCAGCAGAAATCCATCGCGAGTCGAAACCCTCGTCGGTTCCCCGGTTTTCCCAGAGGATGACCAGCGAATCCAGATCGCGGAAATGATAGGGGTGCAAAAGTAGGGCGTTGACCATACTGAAGACGACCGTATTAGCACCGATGCCCAACGCCAGCGTGAGAACGACGACGAGCGTAAAGCCCGGGCTCTTGAGCAACTTACGCACCGCATAGCGAAAGTCCTGAAGCGATTCCTGCAGGAAGGGAATTCCCGCCTGCTCGCGGTAATTTTCTTTGCTTTGCTGAAGGCCACCAAGTTTGAGGAGCGCGTGGCGGCGGGCTTCGGCAGGAGACATGCCGGCGCGCACGTTGTCCGCGACGTGCAGTTCGAGATGAGCGGCGAGTTCGGAAACGAAATCCTGGTCCAGCTGTTTCTGGCGAAAGAGGTTACAAAAGCGGATCCAGATTGCGCGCAGGGAGCTCATGAGACGCTTCCCTTGGCTTTCAAAAAACGAGCCACGATTTCCGAGGTCTGCTGCCAATCGCGCGCCTCTTTGGCCAGCCGGCGGTGACCGGCACGAGTGAGTTTATAGAAGCGAGCGCGCCGGTTGTTCTCGGAAAGGCCCCATTCGGAGGAGATGTAGCCTTCCTGTTCGAGTTTCAGGAGGGCGGGGTAGAGCGTGCCGTAGTTGACGGAGAGCAAGTCGCCGCTGGTCTGCTCGATGCGGCGGGCAATGCCATAGCCGTGCAGCGCGCCCATGGATTGCAAGGTTTGCAGGACCATGAGAGCCAGGGTGCCTTGCCAGACGTCCTGTTTGGGCGACATGCCAGTCTCCTATTGGAATGCCATAGAAGGTAACAGCAGACGTATGGGAAGGCAATAGGAAAAGTAGGTTGCCTTCAACGTTTGCCGGGGAGCGGGTGCCGGCCGGGTTGAAAAGACAGTGAAGGACCGCAAGACCCAGGTGCAAAACCGACACTTGGGGTACCTGAGCTGCCGCTACAGAAAGAGCGGCTAGGTGGTGACGGGTTCGGCCGTTAGGCAATAACCGGCTCAGAAACGATGCGGCCGTCGAAGAGATTTATGGTGCGTTCGGCGTGGTGGGCGTAGCGTGGATCGTGAGTCACCATGCAAATGGTGGCGCCGTTGAGGTGCAATTCTTTTAACAGATCCATCACTGCGTCGCCATTTTTGGAGTCGAGATTGCCTGTGGGCTCGTCGGCAAGCAAGATCAGCGGATCGCCAGCCAGGGCGCGGGCCACTGCGACGCGCTGCTGCTGGCCGCCGGAAAGCTGGGCAGGGAAGTGCTTGGCGCGGTGGGCCATGCCGACGCGTTCGAGCGCGCCGTCGGTTTTGCGCTTGCGTTCTGCTGAGCTCATGCCGCGGTAAGTGAGCGGCAGTTCGACATTTTCATAGACGGTCAGATCGCCGATGAGGTTGAACGCCTGAAAGATGAAACCGATTTCGCGGTTGCGGATGCGTGTGCGATCCGCGATCTTCAGCTCTGCGACTGGCTGGCCGTTCAACTCGTAGCTGCCGGAAGTCGGAGAGTCGAGTAGACCGAGAATCGCCAGCAACGTGGACTTTCCGCAGCCGGACGGCCCGGCAATCGCCAGATACTCGCCGCGTGCGATCTCCAGCTGAATGTCCGAGAGCGCGTGGGTTTCGACTTCATCGGTGTGAAAGACTTTTTTCACGCCTTCCATCTTGATGAGCGTTCTGTTGGCCGAGTTCATTGGTCAATTTTCCTTTCAGCGTAAACGAATGCGTTCATACGAATCCCAGTTGCTCATGTCCGAGAGAATTACGGTGTCGCCTTCGCGAAGCCCCTGCAGTATTTCAATCGAGTTCACCGAAGCGCGGCCGAGCTTGACATTGACGCGGACCGCGCCCGAGCCGCCATCAATTACTTTGAACAGAGGCGCGGTGGTCTCGGGCTGGCCGCGAGCGGGGCGGCTGACATAAAGAACGTTTTGAAGATTCTCCAATTCTACGGTGCCGTCTACGGTGAGGTCCGGACGAGCACCGGCGGGAAGTTCATTTGGCAGTTCGACGTCAACAGTGATCGTGCCGTTCTGCACGGAAGGATCGAAGCGGGATACGCGGCCAGTCACGATGCCGTTGCGGGTATCCACCGAAACTTTCTGGCCGATGGCGATGTCTTTGGCTTGGGTTTCCGTAATCTTGATTTCCGCTTTGAGGCGGCTGGGATCGGCGACCCGACACAGATTGGCGCCGGGCAAAACGTGCTGGCCGACTTCGACAGGCACGACTTGCAGCACACCGGCGATGCCGGCGCGGACATGCAGGGCCTCGAGCTCGCCGCGGCGAAGATTGTAAAGTGCGCGTTGTTGGTCCACGTGGGCCTGTTGGACAAGCAGCCGGGTCGTCGCGGAGTCTGCGGCATTCTTGGTGCGCTCGTCTTCGAGTTGTGCGCGAACGGCGAGTTGCTGGGCTTTGACGCCGGAAAGCTGCGCGGTGACGTCAGCGGCCAGTCCTTGCGTGCGCAGCTTTTCATCCACCTCGTGCTGGATTTTGGCTTGCTCGTATTCGCTGCGCACCGCCGCGGCCGCCGCCTTTTGATTGAGCAGTTCGCTGTTGAGCTGAACCTTCAAGTTCTCGTAGTCGGCCTCAGCGGCTTTGAGCGCGTACTCGGCGTCCAGTGCATCGCGTTGCAGGGTCGGATTGGAAAGCTCGAGAATCACACTGTCAGGCTTCACAGCGGCGCCGGGGCGCAAAACGATGCGTTCGACGCGCGAATCGGTTTGCGCTGGAATCCAGCGGATGTCTTCGGGCACAAGCGAGCCAATGCCATGAACATCGCGCACCATCGCACCGCGCTTTACATCGCCGGTGTAAACAGTGGAGCGATCCACGGAAGGGCCGGCCGGACTGAGATGGGAGACGGCGATGCTGGTGCCTGCTACGAAAAGCAGAGTTGCGGCGGCGTACACTCCTCGTTTGATCTTTTTGGCTCGCGAATTGTCGGGCTTAAGAATGTCCATATCGTTTCAGCTCACTCACAACGCAGCGCCACGGCTGGTTGGATGCGTGTGGCACGAAGTGCGGGAAGGTAGCCCGCAAGAATGGCCACGCAGACGAGCAGCAGCATCACCATTGCAAAAGTTGAGGGATCGTTGGGCGCCGTCTGGAACAACAGCGAAGCGATGATTTGGGAGCATAGCACCGAAGCGACGCTTCCGGCCACGATGCCCGCGCCCGCAAGCTTCACAGTGTTCATAAGGACGCTGCGTTGTACCTGTTCTGGAGACGCGCCGAGCGCCATGCGAATGCCAAACTCCTGCGTCTGGCGGGCGACCGAATACGAGATGACGCCGTAGATGCCCAGCGCCGCCAGGAGCAGCCCGAGCACGGCGAATGCGGCGACCAGGAGCATGAAGAAACGGCGCGGCGAAACCGCTCGATCAACGATAGCCCGGATCGGCCGAAACTCCGCAGCCGGCTGTTTCGGATTCAGTTCGCGCAGCGTCCGGAGCACACTCTGCGCAAGCGCGGCCGGGGGCAAGCCGGTTCGGATGACCAGCTGGGCGCCCGCGGGGCCTTGTTGCGTCACGGGGTAGTAAATTTGCGAACCCGCGCCGCCCTCGACATGTTCTTCGTGAACATCATCAGCGACGCCGATGACGCGATCTTCCTCATCGCCGCGCATGAGGATCTGACCGACCGCATCCTGCTCGGGCCAGTAGAAACGCGCAGCGGAAGCATTAATGACGACGACCCTTCCGGTCTTAGGGCCGTCGGCCCAGTCGAAATCGCGGCCGTGCAAGCGGATACCCATGGCCCGGAAGAATCCCGGTGTGACTATGTATACCAAAGGAGTCGGCAATTCCTCGGGGCGGAAGGTTTTTCCCTTTGGCACCGGATCATCCCATTCACGATTCGGGCCGAGGGGAAGGTAGTCGGCCATGCCTGCAGCTTCGACGCCCGGCACTGCGCCGATGCGAGCAAGAATTTCCTGAAAAATAACGCCTCGCTTGATCTGGCTGGCTTCACCGGTTGGAGCGCTGTCGTCATAATCCACCTTGATTGAGGCGGCGCGATCGGGCTGAAAGCCGAGGTCCACGTCGAGAACTTTCAGGAAGCTCCGCAGCAGCAGCCCGGCGCTAACCAGCAGCATGCAGGCCAGCGCGACTTCGGAGATTACTAACGCGGCACGAAGGCTTTCGTGCCTGCGGCCAAGACCGGCTCCGGCGCCGGAATCCTTGAGCGTTTCCTGGAGGTTGCCACCGGCGATTCGCAGACCCGGAAGCAAGCCAAAGACCATTGCAGTGAGGATCGCGATCAGCGCTGTCCACAGCAACGCGGCGACGTCGATGCGAAGGCTGTTCAGGAGTGGCAGGGCCAACGAGCCTTGGTGCGTCAGCCACGCTAGAAAAAGGAGAGCGAGGGCGAGCCCGCCCAGCGCACCGGCTCCGGAAAGCACCAGGCTTTCGAGAAGGAGCTGACGAATGATGCGGCCGCGGTTAGCGCCCAAAGCTCCCCGCAACGCGAATTCCTTGGAACGCGCAGCGGAACGAGCGAGGAGCAGATTCGAAAGATTGACGCCTGCGATGAGCAGAATGGCTCCTACCGCGGCCCAGAGTGCGATCAAAGAGCGGTGCAGTTTGCCGGTGACGTAATCCTTGAGCAGGACGGGGATTAGATCGCCCTTGTAGCGACCGAGAGTCTGCGGATATTTGGTGTTGAAATAAATATTTCCTGCGATGCGCTGCGCGTCGGCGAGCGCCTGCGGTACTGCGATTCCGGGCTTCATGCGGCCAATCAAGGTGACGATATTGCCCCAGTCGCGGGCGCCGTCCAGGTCCAGCGGAGTGAACAGGTCCACTTTGGCCCCCGGAGAAAAGACCGCGCCGAAATCAAAGCTTTCGGGCAAGACCCCCACGACCGTAAATGGCGAGCCATTGACTTCAATCGTCTGGCCCACGATGTCCGGATCGGCGTTGAAATGGCGGCGCCAGTAGGGATAGGCCAGCAGCGCGACAGGGTGAGCAACAGAACCGACGGCGCAGCACGCCGTTGTCCCGTGACCGGCGCGGCCTTCATCGGCAGTGAAGAGCCTTCCCTTAAATGGAGTTACGCCAAGGACTTGGAAGAAGTTGCCGATGACGTCGATGCCGGTGGCAGGCTCGGGTTCGCCACGGCCGGTAAGGCGGAGATTGTCTGGAGTTGAGAAGGCAAAGTAACCGGTAACACTTTCATAGGCACTGCTTTGGTCGCGAAATTCCTCGTAGGCATCGGAGGAATAGGTGGCGCAGGACAGGCCGCAACCGCTCGGAGGCGGAGCGATCCACACGAGCTGGTGCGAGTCAGGGAACGGCAGGGGCTTCAGCAGCAGGGTGTTGACCACGCTGAAGACCACAACATTGGCACCGATGCCTAGCGCTAGAATAACGATCGCAATCAAAGCGAAGGAGCGGTCTTTGCGCAGGATTCGCAAGGTATACCGGATATCCTGGAGCAGATCGTTGAGCTTTTGGAAGGAGCGGGCCTCGCGATGATTTTCCCGGGACTGCTGCGTCCCACCGAATTGCAGCATAGCCTGACGGCACGCCTCGCCTGGGGGAATGCCGCGTTGCAAATTGTCTTCGATCGCGAATGCTAGATGCGAAGCCATCTCGGCATCCAGATCCGCGTCCAGCGCGGGCGCGCGAAAGTGGGCCAGGAAACGGGGCAGAAACGCTCGCAGCCGGAAGGTCATGAGCTCCTCATCTACTCATAGCGCAGGGCAACCATCGGGTCGACATGCGCGGCGTATCGTGCCGGAATCCAGCAGGCCGCCAGTACCGAAAGCATCAGCAGCAGAGCAACAGCACAAAGGGTGATGGGATCCGCCGGGTTAACTTCAAACAACAGCGATCGCATCCAGCGCGTGAGGGCCAGTGAACACAAAGCTCCGACCGTGACGCCGACCGCGCCAACCGTAAGGCCCTGTCTGAGGATCAACATCATGATTTGCTTTGGCGATGCGCCGAGCGCCGTGCGAACGCCGATCTCGCGGGTGCGCTGGGCAACCAGGTAAGCATTCACACCGTAGATCCCGGCCATGGCAAGCAGCAGGGCAGTCGCTGAGAAGATCGCAACCAGCATCAGGTTGAAGCGCCGGGACTCAAGGGAATTGGAATAGATCTGGGAAAGGGAACTGAAGCGAGGAGCCAGTTGGGGATCGACGTCATGCACGGCTTCGCGAGCGGCAGAATAGACGGGAGCGGCGTTACCGGAGGCTTTCATGACGAAGTTGAAGGCGAAAGCGCCGCGGGGACGCTGCCGATAGTGCACATAGACAACGGGGCGAGGCGGGGATGCGAGGCTCTGCTCGCGGAGGTCGGCGACGACGCCAACGATTTGGAGCAAACGCAAGTCGCCGTCCATATTGCCGAATTCGATCATCTGGCCGAGGGGATCCTGCTTGGGCCATCTTTCGCGCGCAAGGGATTCGCTGATGACTGCGACGTGTTGCCCGTCAGGCGCGTCGCGGTCCTCAAAGAAACGGCCGCGGAGCAGGGGAATACCCAGTGTGCGGAAGAAATCCCGGGATACGACGCGATAGTCGGCCTGGCCTAGTTGGTCGCGATTCCGCATCAGGCCCTCAAAGAAGTTGGTGGCTTCGGCGAGCAGTGCGGGGTCTTTTTCGAACGACCCCACGATGCAGCGGCGAATCAAATCCTGGGTGGCAGGAGTGATCTGGCTGGAGTTCATGACCACGAATGTGCCATCCGGGGTGAACCCGGGAAGCAGAGGCAAGGTGGTGGCGCCTCCGGCCGTTTCTACGGCCGGAATTGTGTGGAGACGGGCAAAAATCTCATCGAGCATTTGGACGCGGCGGGGCATTTGGGTTTCTTCCGGGAGATTGAGCTCCATAGTGACAACGTTTTGGGTCTTAAAGCCCGGGTCGACAGAAAGCAACCGGAGCAGGCTGCGACCCATGAGGCCCGCGCCGAAGAGAAGCATCATGGCGGCGACCAGCTGGCCGGCGAGCATCAGTCGCAGCAAGAGCTGCTTGCGGGGAGCCGCTCCCTGAAGGCGGTTCCCTTCATTCAAGCCGCCTGAGGTTTGCGTTGTAGTGGACCGCCAGGCGCAAACCACGCCCAACCCAATGGCGATGAGTGCCGCGATTCCGAGAGAAAAGAGCAGAACTGTTCTATCAATCGAGACACTTTCGAGGCGTGGGAGGCCTTTGGGGGCGATGGCAAGCAACAGTTCCAGTCCCCAGTAGGCGACGACGACGCCGAGTGTGCCGCCGAGAAGCGAGAGCAGAAGAGCTTCGGTGAGGAACTGGCGGATGAGACGATTGCTGCCAGCGCCGAGGGCGGTGCGGAGAGAGAGTTCGCGCTCTCGGGCGGCCGCCTGGGCGAGCATCAGATTCACAACGTTGGCGCACGCGATCAGTAAGAAGAAGGTAGAAGCGATCAAGAGTACGACAAGGGCAAGCGAGACGTTTCCGGTGATGCTGGTGCGCAGGGACTCGATGAAGACGTCGGCCATCATGGTGTCCTGGCCGTACTGCTGCTGTAGGCGTTGAGCGATGGCGGAAAGCTCTGGTCGGGACTGCTTGATGTTCACGCCGTCGGCGAGCCTGCCGATCACTTGCCAGTTGTGGGCGGAACGGGAAGGATAACGCTCGTAGATTTCGCGTGGCACCCAGATGTCGGTGTCTTCAGGAAAGCGGAAGCCGGCGGGCATGACGCCAACAATCGAGATCGGCCGGCGACCGATCCTTAAGTGAAGCGAGGGAAAATCGGACGAGCCAGCCAAAGACTGCTTCCAGTAGGAGTAGCTAACCAAGGCGGATGCTGGCGCATTGACAACTTGTTCCTCGGCGAGAAACGCACGACCTTGCCGGGGTTGAACACCGATGGTCCGGAAAAAACCGCTAGAGACGCTTGCAACTGTGATGCGCGAAGATGTGTCCCCGACCGTGACGGTCTGCGGCGAGAAGTTATATTCGGTAAGTGCCTGCAACGCATGCGATTGGTCCCGAAGGTCTTCGAAGTTGGGATCGGAGAAGTTCATCTGACCGCCGCTAGCGCTCATTTCACGAAGATGGACGAGCTGTTCCGGATGGGGATAGGGAAGCGGGCGAAGAAGGACTCCATAGAAGACACTGAAGATCGCGGTATTGGCACCGATCCCCAGAGCCAGCGTCAGTATAGCGACCGCGGCAAACGCCGGACTCCTGCGCAGCGTGCGGTAACCGAATCGCAAATCTTGCCGGCACGAATCGATGAAGGAAAGGCCGCGGGCCTCACGCTGCGTTTCTCGCGTCTGTTGCGCGCCGCCCAGTTTTAGCAGTGCCACACGGCGCGCTTCTTCAGCCGTCATCCCCTGCCCGAGATTCTCCTGCATAGCGAACGCGAGGTGAGCGGCAAGCTCCGCGTCGAACTCCTGGTCCAAGGCAGGAGCCCGCAGCAGCGACAGCACCCGCTGAACGGCCTGGCGCAAGGCGGATATCATTTGTCGTCGCCCATGGTCCCGAGCGCCAGCAAGCGGTCCATCACGCCAACCAAACGCTGCCAATAATGGGTGTCCTCGGAAAGCTGCCTCCGGCCGCGCTTGGTGATCGCATAATACTTGGCCTTGCGGTTGTTGTCAGAGGTGCCCCACTCTGCGGAGATCCAGCCCTGCTGCTGCAGCCGGACCAACGAAGCGTAAATCGTGCCCTGGTTCAGCAAGACCGTGTCACCACTGGTCTGCTCGATGCGCCGGGCTATGCCGTAGCCGTGCATCTCGCCCATCGCGGAAAGGGTTTGCAGGACCATCAAGTCCAGGGTGCCCTGCAGCAGATCCAGTTTGCTCTCGCCCATACTAGTACTCTCCTGTGGTACTACCACAGAAGCCTACCATGCTTCTGTGCGACGGCCACAGGGATTCTGTTGCCATCCCACAGGTACAGACGAGAGTTGCTGAGAAAAAGTTTGATCTTTCTTTAAGAATTTCTTGGGGCCTTCGGTCGCATGGACACCGCCGGTTCCCCGTCTAGTGCCACTGCCATCTCCAGCATCTTGGTCACCGAGTTCCAGTTACGCGCGGTGCCCGGCGGCCCGAGGATCTTGTCCATTTGCGACCAGCGCAACTTGGATTTTCCGGCCCCGTCTGGGAAGTAGATGTAGAGCTCGCGCCCCAGCAGGTGCAGCTCCTCCGGACTGATTTTCTGTTGCGTCAATCGATCGCGTGCCCCTGGCAGAGGGTCGGATGCCAGAAAGCTCACCAGCAGTTTCGCCGGGTCCAAGCCGCGACGCTTAGCGAAGGGGTTCTTGGCGATCACCGCGCGCAGCTCGTCCACCGTACGCAGAATCACTTCCGGCGTGCAACCGAACTTGCCTTCAATGCCCTGCCGGATGCGCTTGGTGACTCTTTCAAGGTCGCGTTCGCCGGCCTGAAAAATCACGTTACCGCTCTGCACGTACGTTTGCGGGTTCACGAATTCGAGCGAGAGGAAAAGTTGGCGCAGCAGGTCCATCTTGATCTTGTTGTGACCGCCGACGTTGACGCCGCGAAGCAAACAAATCAAAACCGTCATTTGGTCTTCTTTCGTTGCTCGTTTCGGGTGAACTTGGCGCAAAAAAGGCCAACCTGCCACAAGCGTCTACCGCCTGCTTTACAGGTTTTTCGCCCGGCAAATGCGCCATTTGCTCGATTGGCATCAACACTATGGCACAGCTAGGGTCGATCCGTACTTCGAGGCGGCCGCTGGGCGGAGCACCTCCCGCGCTGGGCCGCATAGAGAATTCGCAGTTGGAACCTCTTGGCTGATTGCGTTGAGAGACGGTGCAACGCTGTTGTGGTGAAAGTTTTCGCGCCGGCCAGAGTCGCCCTGGCTCGTGAAAATTCACCCGGAATCGCTCGTCGCCCGTGATCAGCAGGCCGGCACCGCTGTTGATCGTGAGGGTACGATGGGCTGTATTTTGGTTCGGTCGGCAAAAGTCCTGGCGGTTCGTTTGATCTCTGCCTTAATCCTCAGCGTGTTCGGGTTCTATGTTCCTCTGTTGGCTCAAGTTCTTGGCCGGACCGATTCAAAAACGAGTCTCATCGCCAAAGAACCTGTGATTTCCGCGCACGAGCTGTCGATACCGAAAAAGGCAAAAAAGGAGTTAGCGAACGGTGTCAGGAAACTGTTGAAGCGCGAAGTGGAGGGAAGCCTGCGCGATTTTGCGGCGGCCATCGAGATCTATCCGGATTATTACGAGGCCTACTACCATCAGGGCATCGCCCAAACCATTCTGAAGCAGAATGATCAGGCGCTGAAATCCTTCCAGAATGCCATCAACGTTAGCGAAGGCAAGTTCCCTCAGGCCGAATTCGGCTACGGGCTGGTTCTGTGCAGGGAGGGCCGGGCTGAGGAAGGTGAAGTGGTGATTCGGCATGGCATGAAAGCAGCGCCGTGTCTCTCCGACGGTTATGTGATTTTGGGAGTCGCCATGCTGAAGCAGAGTCGGCTGGACGAGGCCGAGAGAATGGCACGGGAGAGTCTGGCTATGACTGATACGGGCGAAGGAAAAGGATATTTGCCGCTGGCGGACATTCACAGCGAAAGGAAGGATTATCGGTCGCAAGCTCAGGATCTGAGTGCCTATCTCAAAATTCATCCAAACGATCCCGACCGTAAAATTCTGGAAGCTACACGCGACGTCGCGCAAAGCCTAGCGGAGCGGATGCAGCAAGGCACCACTGATCACTGACCGCCGTCAACCCAAGATTCCCTTATAAAGCGCCATTCCTACAGCCGCATCCATGTCCATTTTTTCCAACTGAACAATCTCGCCGCGGGTCCGGATTCCGCCGGCCGCGATGATGGGTTTTGCCGTTGCGTCACGCAACTTTGCGAAGTAGTTTAGGTTCGCGCCGGAAAGCGTTCCTTCATGATCCACGTCGGTGCACAGGAACGCCGCACAAAACGGCTCCAAGGCAGTCATCACTTGCGCCGGGTGCAATGCAACGCGCTTCCGCCAGCCGTGTGTAGTGATTTGACCTTTGCGGGTATCCAGTGCAATGACGATCTTTGGTCGCGGCACCGTTCGAAGTAAGGCGCGCAAAAATCGCAGGTTCAACTTGCCGCGATGGAATACAGCGCTGCCAACGATGATCTGTGTCGCGCCAGCCCTCGCAAGTTGTCTCGCGCGCTTAAGGGTCCGAACGCCGCCTCCCACGCGTACTTTCATTCCGTATTTTCGCCGGGCCTGTTTGCAGAGTTGTTTGACCAGAGCGCTGTTGTCGCCGTTGCCCATCGCTGCGTCGAGGTCAACGATATGCAGCCACGGATATTTCTTGAATTTCTCGAGCTGCGCAAAAACGTCGCTCACGGCAAGTTCGCACCTCCGGCCGTGCACCAGTTGGACGGCTTGGCCGCCTTGCAGATCAATGCAGGGGATCAACATGGCAGCCGCACGTCGATGTTTCGCGCCGCCAGGAATTCTTTCAGTCCGCGAATCGATTGCACATCGTCGTGGAAGATGGAAGCGGCCAGAGCCGCATCGGCAGCGCCCTCCGCGAAGACTTGCATGAAATGTTCCGGCGTTTTGGCTCCCCCGCTGGCAATCACTGGAACCGAAACCGCGCGCGAAACAGCCGAAGTGAGTGCCACGTCGAAGCCGGATTGTGTGCCATCGCGATCCATGCTGGTCAGCAAGATTTCTCCCGCGCCCAGTTCGACTGCGTGGAGCGCCCATTCGAGCGCGTCCAGCATTGCAGAATCGCGGCCACCGCGCACGTGAACATCCCACGCGTTTCGTGCCGGTTCGAATTTCGCATCAATGGCCAGTACCACGGCTTGCGCACCAAACTCATGCGACAGCTCCGTAATCAGCTCCGGCCGCTGCACGGCGGCGGTATTCACTGTGATCTTGTCGGCTCCGGCGCGTACTACAGCTCGCGCTTCTTCCAGTGTTCGAATGCCGCCGCCTGCGGTCAGCGGAATGGCCAGTTGCTCGGCCACGAGGCCGATCGTCTCCAGGAATGTGGAGCGCCGATCGCGCGAGGCGGCGATATCCAGCACCACCAGTTCGTCCGCGCCCTCAGCGTTGTAGCGCGCGGCCAGTTTCGCCGGATCGCCGGCATCGCGCAGACCGACGAAATTCACGCCCTTAACGACGCGCGAGCCGTCAGTGTCGAGGCAGGGAATAATGCGCCGCGCTAGTCCCATGCGATATGCCTCACGTCGCGAGCCTTACGAAGTTTTGCAGTAAACGCGCGCCTGCGGCTCCGCTCTTTTCCGGGTGAAACTGTGCACCAAAAACGTTGCCGTGCTCCACGACCGCGATAAATTCCGAGCCGTGTTCGCAGGTCGCGATGCCGGCACCGGAGCTTTCTGTGGCCGCGAAGGTATGCGCGAAATAAAAATAGTCGGATTCCGTAATTCCTTCCAAGAGCCGAGAGGGGCGTTTGATATGAAGACGATTCCAGCCCATGTGCGGAAGTTTCATGCTGCGGGGCAGCGACTTTACAGAGCCGGAAAGAAAACCGAGCCCGCGGAGCTCCGGCGCTTCGCCACTTTCCGCGAATAACGCCTGCAGCCCGAGACAGATTCCCAGGAAAGGAACGCCGCGATTTATTGCTTCGATCAGAGCGCTGCGCAAATCTTGTTGATCCAGCGCGCGAATGATCGCGGCGTAGTGACCGACGCCAGGAAGGACTATCGCGTGCGCATCTGCAAGTTCAGCAGGCCGAGTTACCCTGTGCGAACTCACCCCCAGCTTTTGCAGAGCGCGCTCTACCGAGGGCACGTTGCCTGCGCCGTAGTCGATCAACGCGAAGGAGCTGCCGCCGATCACAGCAGCTCCTTTGTGCTCGGCAGAACATTCTTTAGGCGCCGGTCACGGCTGACTGCGAACCGCAGCGCGCGCGCAAATGCTTTGAACAGGGCTTCGATCTGATGATGCGACGACCGGCCATAGAGACAGCGCAGATGCACGTTGGCCTTGGCGGCCTGCGCGAAGCCCTGAAAAAAGTCCTCCAGTAGCTCGACGGTGAAATCTCCAACTTTGTCCGCCTTAATTTCTGCGTGCACGATGCAATAAGGGCGCCCGCTCAAGTCGATGGCCGCGGCCGCCAGAGTCTCGTCCATCGGCATGAGGAAATACCCCGCGCGCAAAATGCCTTTCTTGGAGCCGAGCGCTTTCTGCAGTGCTTCACCCAGAGCGATGCCGACGTCTTCCAGCGTATGGTGCTGATCCACATCAAGGTCGCCTCTGGCGGAAATCGACAGATCGAACCCGCCGTGCCGCGCCACCAGGTCCAGCATGTGGTCGAAAAAGCGAATGCCTGTTGACACGTTCGATCTACCTCGGCCGTCGAGAGCGAGGCGCAGACGAATGTCCGTCTCGGTGGTCTTGCGACGAATCGTCGCGATGCGGGCCATCAGCGTGCTCTCCAGTGTTTGCGGACCTGCTCCAGAAGCGTCTTCATTTCGCGTGGCGAGCCGATGGTGATGCGAACAAATCCTGCACCAATGTCATGGGTGCGCGGCCGAAGCAGGATGCCTTTTCGCTCCAGCTTCTCAAAGAGTGCGGGACCTGCGGGACCAAAATTGGCGAGCAGGAAGTTTCCAGCGCTGGGAAACGTAATGACTCCCATTTCGCGCAAGGCTGCCGCAAAGGACTCTCGAGTCCGCAGGGTCATCTGGACGTATCCGTGAACGGTTTTGGGATCACGCAAGGCAGCGTCTGCGGCGACCATCGCGGCGACATTTACGGGATATGGCGACATCGCACGCCGCACCATAGCTAGCGAATCCCGGTTGGCGATTACTGCGCCGAGGCGAAGTCCAGCGAGACCCGCGGCCTTGGAGAATGTTCGCGTAATGAAGAGATTGGGATACTTGCGAATCCAGGGAATTGTCGTGAGGCCGGAAAACTCGGCATACGCTTCGTCGAAAACCACGGCGGTATTCGTTGCAGCTTGCAGAATTTTGCGAAGATCCGGGGCCGGGACAAGCGAAGCGGTCGGATTGTTCGGATTGGCCAGGAAGAAGACCCGCGGCGTCCTGCGCAACGCAGCCAGAATGGCGTCGAGCGGAAACTTTAATGCCGCGTCATAGCGACAGGCAACAATTCCGGCTCCGGCGATTTCCGAGTAGTAGCGATACATAGGAAAAGTCGGCTCGCAGATCAGGATGTGCGAATGCGCGTCGACCTGGGTTGCATCCACAAAGGTGTCGAGGAAAACGCGGATCGCTTCGTCGCCGCCGTTGGTCAGGGCCAGTTCGTCGGGGCGAACGCCAAAATGCCGGGCGATTCGTGCCGTACTTTTTTCGTACTCGGGGTACATCGCCAGCTGTTGCGGCGCGAGCCTGGCCAAAGCGCGCAACACGGCTGGGCCGCAGCCTGTGGTGTTTTCATTGAAGTCGAGGCGGATTTTGCCCGAGCGGCCTTCGCTTGGGGCTTCGTAGGTCTTGCGATTGAGGATTGCACTGCGCACGGGCAGGCGGATTTTCATCGGCGGATCCTCACGGCGTTGCGGTGTGCCAGCAGCCCTTCGGCCTCGGCCATGATCTCGGCGCCATCCGCCAGCCTCGCAAATCCGCCGCGCGAAATTGTCTGCACGCTGATGCATTTTACAAAATCGGCTGCCGAAAGCCCTCCGCGGCGGCGAGCCCATCCCGCTGTGGGTAGCACGTGATTGCTTCCGGCGATGTAATCGCCGAGCGGCTGCGCTCCCCATGGTCCCGAAAAGACGGTGCCAGCGGACCGGATCTTTTTCATTACCTGATTCGAGTCGCCTGGCAGGCTCAGGTGTTCCGGCGCATAGCGATTTACGAACTCGATGGCGTGATTCAGCGAGTCGGCCACAAGAATCGCGCCGGCCAACTCAAGAGAAACCCGAGCAGCGCTGACCGGCAATTCGCGTAACTGCCACGCGACTTCGCGCTGCACTTCTTCAGCTAGTTTCAGCGATGTCGTGACCAGAAAGCTGGCCGCGTCCTCAGCGTGTTCCGCTTGCGCCAGCAGATCTGCCGCGATCCAACGCGCGTTGCCCCGTTCGGCAAGCACAATCGCTTCGGTCGGACCGGCGGGCAGATCAATCGCGCAATCTGCGGATACCAGCTGCTTTGCGGCGGTTACGTACTTGTTCCCAGGACCCACAATCTTCTCGACGCGGGGAATCGATCGTGTACCGTAGGCCAGCGCGGCGATGGCTTGTGCTCCTCCGATGCGCGCAATTTCCGTGACGCCCGCTTCGTGGGCCACCGCCAGCAAGGCATCGTTTGGCCGGGGACACACAACCACGATACGCGGCACGCCAGCGACCCGAGCGGGAATCGCCGTCATCACCAGCGTCGAAATGAGCGACGCATTGCCGCCCGGAATGTAGCAACCGACCGAATCAATCGGGATAACTCGCTGCTGGATTTCGACACCCGGCTCTACCTGGACCCGCCAGGACTGCGGCAGCTGCTTCTCGGCAACTATTCGAATGTTGCGCGCCGACTGGCGCACCGCCCGCAGCAGTGCCGGACTCACTCTGCCTGCCGCAGCGCGCAGTTGAGAGCCCGGAATCCACGGGCCTTTTGTGCGCAGCTTTGCCTGGTCCAGCTTTTCCGCCCACTCGAAGAGCGCGGCATCGCGACGGGCTCGAACGTCTGCCACGATTTCCCTGGCTGCGCGTTCCGCTTCGCTGTCATGCGCCTGCCGAGCGGCCAGCAGCTTCTTTTCAACCTGCGGTGTGAGTTTCAGGATTCGCATCAGAGCACGATTTTGTTCAGCGGATATTCCACCATACCCTGCGCCTTCGCCGCTTTCAGTTTCGGCAAAAGCTGGCGCACTACCGCTTCTTCGATGATGGTGTTCACCGCGACCCATTCGGGATCGCTCAAGTTGGAGATCGTCGGATTTTTCAATGCCGGCAGAACCGCTAGAACCCCTGGCAGATCATCGCGCCGCACATTGAGCAGCAAGCCCACTTTGCTGGCGGCATCGATTGCGCCTTTCAGCATCAGGATGAGGTTCTCCGCTTTTTCGCGTTTCGCTGGATCGGCTGCGGCTGAGCGATTCATGATGAACACCGTCGCGGACTCCAGCACTGTGTCCACGATCCGCAGACGATTCGCGCGCAGCGACGAGCCGGTCTCCGTGACCTCCACGATGGCATCAGCCAGCTGCGGCACTTTTACCTCGGTCGCGCCCCAGGAGAATTCCACCTGGGCCTTCACGCCGAACCGCTGCAAATATTGTTCGGTGATGTGCACAACTTCGGTGGCGATGACTTTTCCTTCCAGGTCGCGCGCATCGCGTACGGCCGAAGCGTCCGGGACCGCCAGCACCCAGCGCACGCGGGCCAGCCGCTGCTTGGCGTACACAAGTTCCGCCAGTTCATCCACGTCGGCCGAAGTCTCGACCACCCAGTCGTGGCCGGTGATGCCCGCGTCGAGGGCGCCGGATTGTACATAGCGCGCCATCTCCTGCGCGCGCACCAGCAAGCATTCGATTTCCGGATCATCAATCGCTGGAACATAGCTGCGTGAGCCCAGAGTGATCTTCCATCCAGCGCGGGAGAAAAGATCGATGGTCGCGTCCAGCAGACTGCCTTTGGGAATGCCGAGTTTCAGGCGGGGGCTCATGGCTATCTGGACTCTTTCTTCGCTGCTGGGTTTTCTGTCGCGTACACACTCTCAGGAGCTAAAGTGCGGTCCGCGATGACCGCTGCGGTGCCGTCGGCATTCAGCTCGCGGTAGAAGCAGCTGCGGTAGCCTTCATGGCAAACGCCAGACCCGAGCGGATGTACACGGATCAGCAGCGCGTCAGCGTCGCAATCGATCCGGATATCGCGCACCTGCAGCACGTGGCCGCTGGATTCGCCTTTCTTCCAGATTTTGTTGCGCGAGCGCGAGAAGAAGACCACTTCGCCGGTGCGCTGAGTTAACGCGAACGACTCGGCGTTCATGAAGCCGAGCATCAGGACCTCGCTCGAAGCGTCGTCCTGAATGATGGCGGGCACCAGGCCGCCGGATTTTTCAAACGCGATTTCCACGTCCACTCCCTCCCAAACGAATCGAGCCCAAAAAACAAAAAACCCGCTGAGGCTTGCGGCGCCAGCGGGCTGAAAAGTGTTTGATGAGCGATTTGCTATCCACACCTCAGCGCGCGCGGCGTATGGCCGTGATGATGATGCGTGCGGTGCGTGTGGTGTATAAACATTGTGAACCAGCAGAATAGCGGGAGGCCATGGCCGCTGTCAACAACCGGCAACTTGGCCGGGCGGTGAACTACGCGCGCATCCGTGTGCCTGATCCGCTATGCAAACTTCCTCGCTAGAAGCGCCGGCTGCCGGCCGGCCGGGACGACATGTTCATGCTCATCTTCAGGTCCACAGCAACGCCGAACTTGCTGCTGGCGACGGGCTCGATGCGCACTACTTCGGCTAAGTATTCGCTGTTCATAGGATCGTGCGGCGAAGTGTAGGGAAAGGTGACGAAGACCCGCATCCCTTTGTAGTAGCCACTGTGCTTAGTAACGAAATAAATGCCATGTTTTGATACGTTTACGCTATTCGGAAAGTCTTCAAAGTGGTCGTCGCGAGGCTCGGAGGGTCGCACCCGCAGAGGCCGTGCTATCTTGGCCCGGCGAGTTCGGCGTTTCTCATCCTTGGGAGCTTCGGCCACCGGAGGAAGTCCGAAATTGGCACCAGAGTCGTGCATGGTTAAGGCTAGAATCGGCAGAAATCGCCGTAACGTCAACCATCTGGCACGAATCGGATAACAGGGCTTAAGGCCAAAAGGCAGGGAGACGAGAAGAGATGGCAGAAAAGATTACCAAGAGCGATGCCGAGTGGAAAAAGCAGCTGAACGCAAACCAGTACTACGTGACGCGGCAGAAGGGAACGGAACCGCCGTTCACCGGTGAGTACGAAGGGACCAAGACGCCCGGCACTTACAAATGCGTATGTTGCGGGCAGCCTTTGTTCCGGTCCGAGACCAAGTTTGACTCCGGCTGCGGGTGGCCGAGTTTTTATGCGCCCGCGAAATCGGAGGCGATCGACGAAGCCGACGATCGCAGCCACGGGATGAGGCGCGTGGAAGTCAGGTGCAGCCGGTGCGATGCGCACTTGGGCCATGTGTTTGAAGATGGACCGCAGCCTACCGGGTTGCGCTACTGCATCAATTCGCTGTCGCTGGATTTGCAGAAAGACTAAGTCGGAAAGGCGCGACTGCGCTTCAGGCTACGTCGAGGCGAACCACAAAAAGGGCACGACGTATCGTGCCCTCCAACAATACTTGATTTGCAAAGAAGTCTAGGCGTGAAGGGTCAGCAGACTTGTTGGTTCAGGCTGCGGGGCAAGAGCAAGCTACCAACTCCGCCACCGGGTCGCGGTCCCACACACCAAGCAGCAGAATCTTGCTGCCGTTGGGATATTTGAAGATGTAATACACGCGGTCCATTCCACTGACCTCGAAGAAGCCCGGACGCCGCGGATCGGGGCGCAGGTCAGCGCCAACACTCAAAAGCGTGCGCAGTTCCGCCATCTCCTCGGCGGTGTGGTTTCTCAGATCTTCCAAAATGGGCGGTAGTTTCGTCAAGTTTGTCATGTTCGTACTCGATCTGCCGGCCAGCGTTGCTCTCGTCACATAGATAAAGACGTTGCAGCTCGCAAATTGTTTCATGCTATTTGGCAGAAATTGCCTTGCCGTGACATCTCCGTAACCCGTCGGTAACAGAGGGGGTTGCGCCAAGAATGTGAGTCAGTACCAAGTATCGCTTGCGCAAAGAGGCATTTCCTTGCGATAGTTCTCAGCTACATTTCTGGCGGAGTCAGCAAAGTGTCCAATACAACCAAGACCGAAAAGCGGGCAAGAGCGCCTTTCAACAAGGACCGGAGGAGAAAGCATCATCACTTTTTGGTAACCGTATCTTATGCCGACGGCGAAAAATTCGGCCGCGTGTATACGAACAAGGAAAAGGCAGCGCGTTTTGCCGAGCGCCAGCGGCGCTCGCCGGTAGTGAAACAGGTGCGCGTTTCCCAGGTTTCCTAGCTTCCGGGTTTTCCCGCGATGTTTGCGGCGATTTTCTGATTTCGGTCGAAGTTTTCCAGAAACAACTTGGGCGCGGGCTTGTGACATTCCGACTAGACGTGCTATAAATAATTCATACGCAGCGGCCTTAGTATAATGGTAGTACGGAACCTTGCCAAGGTTCAGGCGTGAGTTCGATTCTCATAGGCCGCTCCATGATTTTCAAGAAGTTACGCGGCCGCCTCATTTTCCATTTTTTCCAAGACTACAATTTTACGACCACTGTTTAAGGAAAATGCGGCTTCCACTTGTTCGATAGGTTGTGACAGCGATCACCAAGTTCCCGGTGTTGCGACCGGTTCAGAATGGCCGTGGAGTTGCTCCGCCGGTGGTCAGAGAAGCGCAACGATCGGATTCTTTTTGTGCCCTCTCGTTTAGCCCTTCTCGAAGATAGATGGGGGCCAGCATGCAATGCAGATTGGCGGATTGCGGAGAGAGTTCGATCGCTTTCTCCAACTCCGCTTGGGCCTTAGGAAATTCCTGCAAACGTGCATAAGCTCGGCCAAGAAATTCGTGGGCGCGTGGCTGGCGCGGCGCAATTTCAATGGCTTGCTGAAGGTTGGCGACCGCATCCTGCAGTAGATTCTCGTCAATCAGGAGGCTCGCCAGATCTGTATAAGGTCCGGGATTCTTGCGGCTCGACCCGGCCTGCCACTCGATGGCCTTACGGTAGGCAGCGGCGGCTTCTTCGCGCCGGCCCAGTGCAGCGAGAGCCAAACCCAGATTGTCCGCCGCCTTCACATTGCGAGGATCAAGCTTGAGACACTGTTCGAAAGCCGAGATCGCTTCGGCAGACAGGTTCTCGTTATATTTCGTGCGGCCCAGAAAGTACCAGCCCTCGGAATCATTGGGGCTCCACTGAAGCATCTTTGTCAGCCATTTGTCAGCGTCTGAATAATCCCCAAGCAGAACGTAGTCGAACGCAACGGTTTTCAGATCTTCAGCGGAGGGATTTCGGAACTTCGCGCCAACGGTAAATTCCGCAAGCGATGCCTTGGCCATTTCCTGCTTGGTTTCGGAGACCGATGAGTTTGGCGGACTATGACTATTGGAGTTTGGCTCGCGGTTCGTTGTCCCCGCTTGCGCCGATTCGAACTCTTCCAGAACTGCGTGCTCCTGAATCTCGCGGAAGAGGATGTGGCCAAGAAGGAAATGTCCGTCAGCTGAATTCGGGTGGCCGGTCAGATATTTGCGGACGAGAGCGTCAGCTTCCCGAACCTTTCCTTGCTGAAACTGGGCTGTTGCGTTGCCAAGAAGAGAATCACTTTGCTCCGAGGATTGGGATACGGCTGCTTGAGCTGAGAGCCAAAACACGCCGGTGAGCACCAGGAAAGCAAGAAGCAATGCCTTGTCCGCAGCGACTCGAATCCGGTTTCCGCTAAGCCCCAGCGTACTGGAGAGTTTGCGCACGATGCAACAGTTCAGAGATCCGGGCCTTGGTTGTCCACCATTTTTTGCGGTTCAAATGTCACCCGCAGCGTGGCCCCTTCGATTTTGCAACTGAACTCAATGCTCTTTTCCTCCGGGGAGACCGTGGCATCGCCGGATGTTGTTTTCTTCGAAAAAAAGAAAATTGCCGTGGTGACTGCTCCGTTTGGGTCGCGCTCGAAGCGGACTTGACTGGGCAGAATCTTCATTTTGGTCTTCTTCGTTTCCAGGTAAGAGTTTTGTTTATAAAAGTTCTCGTCATGGCGCACAAACGCGGACATGTCTTCCGATTGCACCGCGATTTGATATTCCTCCTGCGGTTGGCTGGCGTACTTCGCAACGTCGACGTCGTTCTTGCCTTTCAAGACGGCTTTCCGGGCCGACGCGGCGCGCATCACGCGCGAGGAAGCCCAGTGAACATAAAAGCTAATGTCGTCAGTTTCGGGAGCATTTGAACCGCCACCTTGTGGGCCGCCTCGGGCACTCGGCGATGGGCCCCCTCCCGCACGCCTTGGATCGTTCCCGCTTCCAGGCGTGGCCGCGCCGCCGGAAGTCGAACCCCAAGTGCGCGTGATCGTGGACATACGCGCCCATGGGGAATCAGAAAAAATCTTTTGCAAGTCTTTTTCGGTCCACTGGTCGTAGGGCTTGCTTTTCCAGGGGAGGTCGGCGGCGTAACAGATCGACGCAGCCACAAGCATGGCCAGAAAGCACTTAAGCGTGTTTCGCATGGCGGTCACCTCGTTCTCCAACAGCGACATTGACATTATAAACCGGGCGCGTAGTTCACAATCGCAAAGGCTCATCCAGAGGCGCCGCGGAATTTGACGAGCGAACGCAGCTTGTCGTTGCCTTCCACAATTTCAATCCTGTGGCCCGCGGGGATACTTTGAAACGTCTGCCGCTGACCGCTCGGCCAATCAATTTGTAGGCGGTCCACTTTTGCCTCTTGATCCAGGCCGAGATGGACAATCCGCGAATTGTTGCAGCCAAAACCGTTACCACCGTTGACCCATTTGAAGACGCTGCGCTTGCCGGCGATAGCGGAAACTCTGGCTCCAATAGCATCGCGATTCGACTTCGTGCCCACCAATCGGATCTCGAGCGAATTTTTCTCAGAGCCAAGATTCCGATAAAGGCGGCTGGTTTCGCGGGATCCCCAATAAAACCCGCCAAACGAACCAAAGAGGCTCAAGTTGCCGCTCAGGTCGTAATCGGCCAGGGACGTACCGTGTAACATCCCAAAGTGCACCAGCCCCGCGGATTCGGCAATGTCCACAAACTCACCGTTGCCGGTATTGCGAAGCAACGGTTTCGGTTCGCACCAATCCAGCGCAGGATTTCCGGTGCCGATCATGATTTCGTCAAAACCGTCGTTGTCTAGGTCCCCGACCTGCGAAGACATGGCGCCATACCAGCCAAGAATGCCGGCTTGCTCCGTGACATTGCGAAATGTTCCGTCTCCATTATTGTGAAACAGCAGTTGGCGCTGCGCTCGCTCTACCGTTGCGCCGAGCTTGCTTTCGATCATGGTGTTGATTGTAAGATCGCCCGAAGGATACGTGGAAACAAACAGATCCAGCTTGCCGTCATTGTTATAGTCAAAGAATTCCGGAGTGTACGCTGCGGCCTGCATACGGATACCGGCCTTCACGCTCATATCTTCAAATTTTCCGTTGCCGAGATTGCGGAACAAGAACGGGCCCGCGTCGAAGCTGCTCGCCAGCAAGTCCTGGCGGCCGTCGCCGTCATAGTCGCCCCAGGTAAGAGAGATCCAGCGGGCGCGCTGGGTCAGTCCAGCCGGCTCGCCGACTTCGCGAAACTTTCCGTGGCCTTCATTATGGTACAAGCGAATGCGGTCGCCACCCTCCGGGTCGATGACGCCGGCAGCGACGGCGAGATCCAAACGTCCATCATTGTCGAAATCCGCCCACGACGCACCGAACGCGTTCACCGATCCTGCCAAACCCGCGCTCTGCGTCACGTCCGCGAAGCGCTTTCCGCCTTCATTGTGAAAGAGAAACAACCTGCCGCCGCCGCCCCAACCGTTGCCGCCAAAAAAAATGTCCTGAAAGCCATCGTTGTCGTAGTCGATGAATTGCGAGGCGTAACAACCCAGGCCCACGGTATCGATCAAGCCGACTTCGCGTGCAACATCTTCGAACGTTCCGTCGCCGCGATTGCGGAAAAGACAGAATGGCGCGCGCTCCGCACCCACCAGAATGTCTTCGTACCCGTCGTTGTCGAAGTCGGCCCACGCCGCTCCGCGTCCCAGGCCGAGCCTGCCCGCACCAGCCGTTTTCGTCACGTCCCGGAACCGAAATGGCGACGGCGCTGATGGAGGAACCTTGAGTCGGAACTCGGAAGGAATGATGCTTTCCGGCTGGCCGGCATGCATCGTCAGAGCGCGCAGTATCCATCGATAACGCAGGTCCGACGGGGTGTCGCGGCAGGCCTGCAGTGCGTACGGAATGCCTTCGGCCCAGCGCTCCATTCTCAAATAGATGGCCGCGATGGTGTAGGGAATCGCGCCGGGCCGCTGCTTCGCAGCAGGAATCAGAATCTTTAGCGCTTCGTCGAATCGGCCAGCCAGAAGGGGATGCTTCGCCTCCTCGTATTGCGCCAAGTCCTGCATCTGCTGCTGACCCAGGATCGGAATACCCTGCTGCGGTCCCAGCAGCTGCTGCAGGATTTCGGGTTCGTGAAAGTAGGATGGGCAGCAGGCCGCGCCAGCGCTGAAAACGGAGTCTTTAATGAAATCCCGACGTCTCATGGCACTTCGTCGCTCCACGATTGAGCGGGCCACTGTAGTTTTCCAGCACTGGAAGGTAGCATACGGCGCTACGCGCTGACAGTTAGTTCTCTTGTTTCGCGTCCGTCGGCGGAGACCCAGCGGACTTTGCTAGCCTCACAAGTCCGTCGAGGGCTGCTTGCGATTGTGCTGCATATGGCCCAGTCGGCTGCAGTTGCAAATATCGCTGATAGGCCTCGACGGTTCCCGGCGGAATTACGTAAACGCTTTCGCCACGCTCTGATTTAGTCGTGATGGCGGCGCTTAACGCATCTCCCAAGAGTTTCCAAGCTATCGCATCCTGCGGATTCGACTGGACGGCCTTCTGCAGCGGCCCAGCCGCTTCGGCCGCCTTTCCGTCATTGATCAAAACAATTGCAACGTTTTTGTAGCAAGTCGCCTGAACTTCCTTGGCCGCAGGCTCCGCGCTTATGACCCTCTCGCACGCCGACGTCGCCTCGGAAATCTTGCCCAAGTGGGCCAAGTCCGTACCGAGTTCCATCTCGGTATTCGCTGCCGGTTTCATGATCGCAGCCTGCTCAAGAATGGAAACGGCTTGTTCGTATTCGCCGAGGCCCCCATGCGCCATGCCCAGATTACTCAAGATCGTCGGTAATTCTTTGTCTTGAACCAGCATGTCTACGGCCTGCTCCCGGCTAACCAAGCCATTCGTGCGGATGAGGCCAAGCAACCCGATCACGTGAACACCATTTTCATCCCTCACCTTGGTGTCCTGCAGGGCCTGCTCGTATTCCGTGACAGCCGTCTGATAGTGCGCTTTCATCTGAGCCAGAAGGGCCGGCTTCTGGCCAGCGGGCGCCAAGTCGACTTGCTGCCTTATCGACTTAGCCCGAGACATCGCTTGATTGCCCTGGGCGAAGTGCGTCTTCGCTGGCTTGGATTGGTCTTTCCCTTCTTCTTGTTTCTGTGTTTCCGCCTTCTGTGCGCCTTCGTGCGATGAAAGAGCCGGCGTCGCCAGAGGATTAAGAACAAAAAGTAGCAGAGCGGAACCGCGAATTCGGTTGTTCATCACAGACATGGGCGAAGTCCTGGGACCTGTACGATAGGGTTCACAGCGTACATTATGCGTCAACTTGAGCACGGCGAAAACAGTTCGCGCACACTGGACACGCTCTGCAAAACAAATTGGCAGTCCGAGCCGTCGCCGGGAAGCTTCCGCGTGTGTGGTACGATGCCGATGAATATGCGTTCTATGACCGGCCTGCTCTCGGGTTTTCCCAAGCGTCGAAAGTCTACATCGCGACTGAACCAGCGCATACAAGAAGCGGCGCCGACCGTAATGAGCCGGCGCACCGCACTTTCTCTACTAGGTTCGGCTCTCGTCGCACCGCCGATCTTAAATGGCCATCCGAGCAGGACAGGGAAGCTGAACCTCGGCAACCCGGAACTTGCACCGGCCAAGTTCACCGACATCACAGCAAAGCTCGGCGTCAACTTTCGAAACCTAGCCTCGCATACCTCCCGAAAGTACCTAGTTGAAACCATGGGCGGCGGCGTTGCCTTGTTCGACTATGACAATGACGGGCGGTTAGACCTTTTTCTGGTAAATGGCGCGCCACTGGCGGACCCGACGGCCAAGTCGACGATCCCCCAGAAAGCCGGGCCACAATTTTGGAACCGCCTCTACCATCAAAAGCGCGACGGAACCTTCGAGGATGTTACAGAGAAAGCCGGTCTGCAAGGCTGGGGTTATGGGATGGGAGTCGCTGTAGGAGACTACGACAATGACGGCAACGCCGATCTGTACGTCACTTCCTACGGTGGCAATCGCCTGTATCACAACAATGGCGACGGCACCTTCACAGATGTCACCGAAAAGGCCGGAGTAGCAGGCGGTGGATGGTCCACTGGTGCGGCTTGGGTAGATTTGGACAACGACGGGCTGCTGGACTTGATCGTTCTGCGCTACATGGAATGGGACTTCGCGGATGTCTGGTGCGGTCCGCATAAGGACCAACTCCGCTCCTATTGCAACCCCACTCTTTTTCCGCCGGTCGCGCCTTTGGTGTATCACAACGACGGCGACGGCCACTTCACCGAGGTGTCCAAAAAGCTTGGGCTGGCAAAACCGGGAAAAGGCCTCGGGGTTGCTATCGCCGACTACGACCGCGACGGCCGCATTGACGTCTGCGTTGCCAACGATTCGATGTTTCAGTTTCTTTTTCGCAATAAGGGCGACGGCACCTTCGAGGAAGTGGGCCTGATGGCCGGTGTTTCTGTGGACGGCGAGGGCGGGACCTACGCTGGCATGGGCGTGGATTTCGCCGACTACGATAACGATGGCCTGCCCGATGTACTCATCACCGATCTCGGCAACCAAGCCTACGCCCTCTACAAAAACAACGGTGATAAGAGTTTTACCTACGCAACCTACACCAGCGGGCTGGCAGACATCACCCGGCCACATTCCGGCTGGGGCTTTCGTTTCATGGATTTCGACAATGACGGCTGGAAAGACCTGCTAATCGCCCAAGGGCACGACATGGACAATGTCGAACTATCCACGCCGAATCTGCGCTACCGCGAGCCGGCCGCTTTAATTCGAAACGTCGGTGGGAAATTTCAGGATCTTTCTGGGACCGGCGGCAGCGTCTTCGGTGAGCCCTGGGTGGGCCGCGGCATGGCGCTGGGAGACATTGACAACGATGGCCGGCTCGACGCCGTAATCACCACCAACGACGGCGCAGTGCATATCCTGCGAAACGAAACGCCTACCCAGAACCGCTGGCTGATCTTGAATCTGGTAGGCCACCAGAGCAATCGCGATGGCATCGGCGCCGAGGTCAAACTCACTACTTCGAGAGGCCTTCAGCTGCAGACAGTCTCCACCGCAGGCAGCTACCTTTCCTCCAGTGATAAGCGAGTGCACTTTGGGCTGGGATCGGAGGCGGTTGTTGAGAGGGTTGAAATTCGCTGGCCTAGTGGAATTGTTCAGACCCTAAAGGACGTCAGGGGCGATCAGATCTTGCGGGTGGACGAACTGCGTTCCACAGCCGACAAGGGCTAGCGCCGCAAAGCGCTGGAATGGGGGACGATAACGCCCCTCGTGGTCAAGGTTACAAGCTGATACATTTCACCGAGTCGGGGCGTAAGTCGAAGTAACCAACTTTATTTCAATCATATACATGGGAATGTGAAGAGCACGTGCGAAGGTATTGACACTTCCTGGCCTCTACCGGATACAGTCACGCCAATGGGGTGCTTTCGGTCGGGGTGTATGGGTGTACCGATTCAACTTAAAACGCGGTTTCGGGGTTCTGGGTGTAACCCTGAGCTGGCTGGTTCAAAGGGGGAGCGCGTGACCACTACCTTTTTTCGATCCTGGAGTAGCGGTTTTCATTTAATGAAACTAGCGGGGTGGCTGGCATGTTTGGCGACATGCCTGTTGTTGTTGCTGTGCTCCCCGTCCAATCTTCAAGCGCAGGCAGTTAGCGGTATCAACGGAACGATACTAGACGAAGAAGGCGGCGTTATCGTGGATGCGAACGTCACCGTCACGAACGAAGACACAAATGTGTCTAAGTCCAACATGACAACGTCCGCTGGCACTTTCCTGATTATTGACCTCATCCCGGGCACCTACACTGTGAAAGTTGAAAAGGCAGGATTCAAAACGTCGGTAACCAAGGGTGTTGTTGTCGTCGGCGCTACTACGTCAACGGTGAACGCGACGCTTGCCCCCGGGGGCGTTTCTGAATCCATTGAAGTGATCGCACCTTCCGTGTCACTGCAGACAGAGCAGCCGGAGCTGGGCACGACAATCAACCAAACACTTACGCAAGAGCTGCCCCAATTGATTAGCGGAGATCTTCGGCAAATCGACAGCTTCATTTTCTTGGCGCCGGGTGTGACCGGAAGCGCGTTCAGTCACCGCATCAATGGCGGCGTGGATCAGCAAACAGAAGTGATGTTTAACGGCGTTCCGGAATCGTTTTCCGAGACTGCGGGTTTTACGACGTGGAATCAGCCGCCCTACGATTCGATCAAAGATGTGGACATCATGACGGGCTCGTTTTCAGCGCAGTACGGCTTGGGCCAAGGTGTTGAGCTTTACCGAACTAAATCGGGCAGCAACGCCTTCCACGGCAACGCCTTCGCTTATTACCGAGACGCCTATTTCGACGCGCCGGGTGCATACAACGACCTGTTTGGAAACAACAACGGCAAGATTGATGCTCCAAACACCGACCACGAGACAGACTGGGGATTCTCGGTCGGCGGGCCGGTTTGGATACCGAAGATTTACAACGGGCGCAACAAAACCTTCTGGTTCTTCAGCATAGACAAATTCCGGTTCGCTCAGGGGCAAGGCCCGGTTACGGTTCCCACACAAGCCGAAGTGGGCGGCGACTTCAGCGGATTGGTCAATCCCAGCACCGGCGTTCCAGTTCCGATCTTCGTTCCGATCGCCTGGGGCTCGGACGCGTCGCTTATACCCTCAGGCTGTTCGGTTCCGGCGAGTGGGCCTGGTAGTCCGGGAACACAGTGGCCAGGCAACAAGATTCCGTCGAGCTGTTTCAGTTCTAACGCGAAGGCACTTTTGAGTTTCATTCCGAATCCTACGCTCGCCTTCACGACGCCGGGATCCGAAAACAGGAACTATCACCCGTCCTACATCCCGGTGCAAACCGACAGAGACTGGATGTTTAACATCGACCACAACATAACGAACAAGCAAGCGCTGCACTTCCTTTACTGGCGCCAGTATCACTTCCTGCCCGCAGGCTGGACCTCAAACGTCCTTAACAACCAGACCTGGAACTATGAGCCCGCGTATGGCATCGAACCTACATACTCGTATGCGATTTCTTCTCGGCTGGTTATGACCGCCGGCGTGCTATGGGTCCATCAGAACAACGACTTCTACCAAACGGCTCCTCCTCCGAGCGGCGGGTTTAATGCCGCCCAGCCTGGCCCATACGGCGGCAATTTCTTACCTGGCATCAACTTTGGCGGCGGTCCTTGGGAACCGCTGAGTTGGGGTACCGGAGGCTGGCAATACTCCATAAACCACAAGTACGGAATATCGGTTCTAAACAACTGGCTCTGGCAGAAGGGCCGGCACACGATCAACTTTGGTGTGGACATCCGGAAGTCGTGGCAGCGCGACTACGAGTGCCAGCAGTGCGCCGGAAGCTTTACGTTCGCTTCAGAAACCACCGCTGATCCCAATGAGCCGGCGGACCTGGGGACTTCTCCAGGCACGAACACCGGCAATGGATTTGCCAGTTTTCTGTTAGGAAATGCTGACTCAGCGAACCGTCAATTTGCCGGCGACACTAGACTGAAAAACTCTTACATAGCTCCGTATTTCCAGGACAACATGAAGCTGACGCCCCGGTTTACGTTGAACTGGGGACTGAGATGGGATATGGCGTTTCCGTTTACCTACGACATGAAGTACAACACGCTCACTTTCTTCGACTCCAGTATTCCAAATCCGGCTGCAGTTAGCACCGTCACCGGGCAGCCGTTATTAGGAGGCATGACCGCATTAGGGAAATCCGGAGGGAATTGCCCCCTCTGCGTAGGTTGGAGTCATATGGACATGTCCTGGACTCACTTCAGCCCGCGGCTCGGATTCACGTACCAGTTGAACAGCAAGACCGTTTTGTTGGGCGGCGTTTCCTGGTACTGGCTTGATACCGGAGCGTTTGAGTACGGTGTCAACAAGACTGCTGTGAATTTTGGGAACAATCTAAACGGCACTGTCGGTTTTGACGCGCTCCCGAACCAGGTTCCAGGTTACGGCCAGTGGGATGGCAACCCACTCGTGGCACCCTCGAGCCCGCCACTGACCGCAAGCTTTCTCAATACCCAGTTTCCGCACCAGCTGACCAAGAACGTGAAGCAGGGATACGACGAACTCTTCACAATCGGAATTCAAAGGGAATTACCGTGGAATATGTTCCTTTCTGTTTCAGGCGTGCACACGCACGACCTGCATCTTCCGTCCGCGGTAAACCCAACCAACGCACTTAACTACAGCTTCGTGCAACAGACATGCACGCAGGGTCCCAGCGAGGTTTTCTTTCAGGACTGTGTGCTCGGACAGTCTTGGACCAGTTCGGCTGCCCAAACCCTGTATCAATCGGCCGGATACGGCCTTACGACGGTCGCCCCGGGAGGATGCCCGGCGGGTTCGCCACATGCGGAATTCTCCGGTGGTCCCTTCTATGCTCCGTACACCACTTTCGGCTGTGACTATGGCCCAAGTGGTCTAACTTTGCGGGGCTTCCTTCCGTTCCCAATGTTCCGCGGCATCACCAACAACTTTGAAACCGCCGGAGCTGACAAGTACAACGCACTCCAAATGAGCTTCCAGAAGCGCACAGGGAGCGGGCTGACGTTCCTTGTGTCGTATACACTGTCCAAGTATCTGTCGAACGCGGACAGCGGCTTTTCCACCTTCAATTTCAAGGGCCTCAACCCTGCCAACCCAAAGGCCGAGTGGTCGGTGGGCAACAACGACCAAACACACGTACTTACGATGGCAGGCGTCTACGAATTGCCGTTCGGTCCTGGTAGAAAGCTTTTGAACCGCGGCGGCATGCTAATGAAAAACCTGGTCGGCGGCTGGAAGCTCGGCATGGTGAACTGGTATGAGAGCGGCACGCCGTTCAACGTCACCTCCTGCAATGGAACTTTCAACTGCACACCGCTCGCGTATACGCCGCAGGGCAATACCGCGGACTACGTGCCGGCGGGCAGTTTCAATGTGAATTGGTCCGGCGCCGACTATCATCCGTGCCAATCGTTACCATGCTCGTCCGGCACCTTCGCCGCTTTTAATCCCAACAAGTTCGCGTTCCCAGGTGCGTGGACCATTGGCAATGCCTCTCCTCTATATAACAAACTCCGACTCCCGTCCTACTACGACGAGGACCTCTCACTTTCGAAGAAGTTCTTCTTTAGCGAGCGGTTCAGCGCTGAGCTGACGGTCGAGTTTTTCAACGTTCTCAATCGTATGCAAGCCGGTGCCTGCGTGGACACCAACGTTGGCGATTCGAATTTTGGCTTGAACACCCAACCGGGAATTCCTTGTCAGGGCAACTCACCCAGAAAAGGACAAGCCAAGTTCCAAATCTTTTTCTGACCACCCCAGGGACCGAAACTTTCTACTTCGGTTTCCTTGGACACCCCCAGAGCCGGGACCTTCGGGTCCCGGCTTTGTTTTTTCCGTAACCTCAAGGCGCTCGGACGCGAAAGCGTTTACTTTGAGAGCTGGATTCGCTCCGGCCTATACTTTCAGCGGAGACTTTGATGATCTCGGCGCTCATTCACGTAGGCCACAGCGGACCTAGTCTCTCCGCCATCGGGCTTTGCAATGTTTGCGCCTGGTCTAGGCAGGTTACGAAGCATTCCGCTTTGGTGGTCCTGGTCTTGCGGCTGTCGGCGATTTGGGTCACCGCAAACGGGGCTCAAGTCCCGCAAGTCAGAACACAACAGAGCGCGCCCTCGACTAGGCCGACCGATCGGGACCTGGAGAAACCAAACCCCGCGGCCAACGAGTACCCAGCCGACAAGGCGGCATCGCCAGACCCCTTGCTTGCGCCAGCGCGGGCGTTGCTGGCAAAAGGCAGCTTGCCTGAGGCCGAAAGCGCCACCAGGCGATTCCTGCAGAACCACGCCGAGTCTGCAGAAGGGCACTATCTGCTAGGCTTCATCCTGTTTCGCGAAATCAGCGCGAAATGGTTCGAAACCGGAAAGGCGCACGGCCAAACCTCGCCATACTACGGCGCGGATGCCAGCGGAGCTGTTGCACAATTCCGCGACGCTAAGGCCAAAGAGTCGCTGGCGGAGTTTACTACCGGTGCCAAGTTCCGTGTTCCCAGCGCCTTTGACCTGAAGATCGTGGCCCTCGATTACGTCCTGCTGAAAGCCTACGTTGATGCGGACCAGTGGCTGACCCAGTCTCTGCGGCGGAATCCCCGCGATGCTCAGGCCTGGTATTACCTCGGGCGGACCAAATACAGCGAAAGCCAGTTTCCCGAGGCGATTCAGGCCTTTGTGGAGTGTCTTAAGCTCGAGCCGCATAACGTCGAGGCCGAAACGAATGTGGGCCTCTCCTACGAAGCTCTGGCCCAGCGCGATCAGGCGCGGCAAGCCTTCGAAAACGCCATCGCCTGGGAAGCCGATGCAGCCGCGAAAGATCCGCAGCCATACATCGAGCTCGGTCATCTTTATTTGCAGCAAAACGAGGCGGAAAAAGCCGTGCCGTACCTGGTGCAGGTAAATTCGATTGCGCCCAACGTTTCCAAGGCGCATGAGGAACTGGGCAGAGCCTACTCGCTGTTGCACCGGCTGCCGGAGTCGCAGGCAGAATTGGAAAAAGCCGCGGCATTGGACCCGGAAACAGCCCAACTGCACTGTTTGCTCGGACAGGTTTATCGCCAGCAGGGGATGGTCGCGCAAGCCCAATCCGAATTCGACCGCTGCACCGCGTTGCAGCAAACCCAGCCCGCAGCGGCGGTAAAGAAATAGGCCCGATGAACCGCTGCCCGTCTCCCGCGATCCTCTTTACGGCGCTGGCCTTGCTCTGCGTCCAGACTCTCCCCGCGGTGGCCCAAAAGCCATCCCAACCCACCGGGGAAAAAACCGGAATGCGCACCGGCGGCGTCTATCTACCGGTCAAAGACGCACAGAACCGCCCCATCACAGCGGGCGGCTTCGTTGCAGGCGCTCCGATTGTTTTTGCCGACGTCACGAAACTGGCTGGCCTCGACAAGTTCCATCACGTCTCCGGCGGCCCCGAAAAGCAAACCATTCTGGAAGCTCCGGGCTCTGGGGTCGCTTTGCTGGACTACGACAATGACGGCTGGCTGGATATCTACTTATTGAATGGCTCGACGTTCCCCGCGCTTGATGGAAAACAGAAGCCGCCGCGCGCAATGCTCCTTCACAATAACCACGACGGAACCTTTACTGACGTTACGGACAAGGCGGGTGTTGCGAACGAGCGCTGGGGTTTTGGCGTCGCCGTCGCCGACTACGACAACGACGGCTGGCCAGACATCTACGTCTCGAACTTCGGCAAAAACCGCCTCTACCACAACAATCATGACGGCACCTTTACCGACGTTGCCGAACAAGCGGGCGTCGCGCTCGGGGGATGGTCCACCGGCGCAACGTGGGGCGACTACGATCGCGACGGCCGCTTGGACCTGTTCGTTCCGGGCTACGTGAAATTCAATCCCGCGGACCCGCCTATTGCTGGCCACCGCCCGATTCCCGCCGGCTCCTGTAAATTCCGCGCTGTGGACGTCTTTTGCGGACCAATCGGCCTGGTGGGCGAAGGCGATCATCTTTTTCACAGCAACGGAGACGGCACCTTCAGCGATGTAAGCGTAAAGGCAGGCGTTTCCGATCCCCACGGCGCGTATGGCTTTACATCCTTATTTGTTGATGTGGATGACGATGGCTGGCCCGACTTGTTGGTGGCTAACGACTCCGTCCCAAACTTTCTATACCGCAACCGGCACGACGGAACTTTCGAAGACGCCAGCTATCTGTCCGGCTTTGCCGTGGATGGCGAGGGCCGCGCCCACGCGAGCATGGGCATCGCCAGCGGTGACTACAATCGCGATGGTCGATTGGACTTTTACATCACCGCTTTCTCTGACGACTACAACATCCTGTTCCGCAATGACGGCGCCGGAGGCTTCACGGATGCGACTTCCAAAGCCGGTATCGTCAAGCCCACCATCCCGTTTCTTGGCTGGGGCACCGGTTTTTTCGATTTTGACAACGACGGGCTGCTCGATCTATTCGTCGCCAGCGGTCACGTCTATCCCATCGCGGATCAAATGGATTGGGGCACGACGTGGGGCCAGCGGCCGCAGCTTTTTCGCAATCTCGACGCTGTACGATTTGAAGAAGTCCCAGCAGCGCCGGGGAGCGGCCTGGCCGTCACGGTCTCCGCCCGCGGCGCCGCGTTTGGGGATCTGTTCAACGACGGCAAGATTGACGTGGTGCTGAATGTAATCGATGGCCCTCCGGTCCTGCTAAGGAATGTCGTCAAGAATTCCAATCACTGGGTCACTTTGAAATTGATCGGCGGACCGAAAAGTCCTCGCGATGCCGTTGGCGCAAAAGTCTTTCTGACCGCGGGAGGCATAAGGCAGCGAGGCGACGTACTCAGCGGCGGTAGCTATGGCTCCAGCTCAGATCCTCGTGTGCATTTTGGGTTAGGAGCAGCCAGCAAGATCGAGAAACTGGAAATTGACTGGCCCAGCGGATTCCACCAAGTCGCTAGACCGCCGCGGATAGATGCGATATCTCGAATCGCCGAATGCGAAGAGCCGCAGCCGCAGTAGCCTTATGCAATTCGCGGCTCGCTTAGATCTGCGCTTCCTTCCGGCAGATCCGGCCGCTCAAGGAGTCGGCGCCGCTTCCTTATTTTCTAAAATCTGCTTTGCGCGATCGGCCTTCGCGGCTTGCGCTGCTTCCTGCAACCTAGTGAAGGTCCGCATCTCGGCCTGTGCTTCCTGGGCCTTGCCCAGCCCTCGATAGGCTTGGGCCAGCAGAAAATGCGGCCGTGGTTCTGACGGTTCCGCCCCAGCCACTAACTTCAAATCTTCCTCAGCCTCTTTGTAACGCTCCAGCTTTAGGAGCGCACGGCCGCGATCCTCATGCGCTTCGACGGAAGTGGGGCAAATCTCCAGCGCTCTGTTTTCCTGGTCCAGCGCACTTTGCGGTTCGGCTTGTTGCTCCAACAAAATGTCCCCCAACTTCCAGAGCGCCTGGCAATTCCGCGGATCGTTTTCCAATTCCGCCAGAAATTCCTTCCGCGCCGGCTCCCACATCAAAATCGACCAGTACGCACTGCCCAGATGATAGTGCGTGCCGGCTTTTTGCGGGGCAAGTTCAACCGCCTTCTTGTACTCCAGAAGTGCTCCGTCAAGATTGTTCATGCTCTCCATCACTTCGCCCGACACCTGATGAACCAGGAAAGAATCGGGATCGATCTGGCTCAGTCTTGCCAAAGCTTGTCCGGAAAGCTGCATGTAAACCTTCCCCAACAGGTACCAGGTCTCCTGATTTCGTGGGTCCCGCTGCGAAAGCGCCTGCAAATGCGTAGCTGCCTGCTCGAGCTTGCCCATCTGAAGCAAATCCCGCGCAAGGTACAACTCAACATTGTCGTCTTTGGGGTTGGCGCGCAGGGCAGCCGTCAGTCTCGGCTCGGCCTCGGCAAATTCCCCCGACTCATACAACGCAATTCCCAAAAGCGCCGCCGCCGTTGGCATCGCAGGATTGATGCTCAAGCCCTTTTTCAAGACCTCAGCAGCCTTGCGGAATTCTCTTTGCCGAAAGTAGATGGATCCAAGGTTGTTGTACGCCGGGCCGAGACGCGGTGCCACGGCCAGGATCGCCTGATAACGCTCCGCGGCAGTGGCCAAGTCCCCCGCGGCCTGAGCAGACTTCGCTTCTGCATACAGCCGCTGAACACGAGGGTCCTCTTCACCCGCCTGTCCTGCGAGCAGTATCGCGCCCAAGACGAGTTGAAGAACGATGCCGATACCGGCGCCGCGCAGACTGTGGCTGGTAAGACTCACGACCGTAGCGCGTCCGCGGCAAGGCGTGCGATCTGTCCGAAGCCCGCTCCAGCTGCCTCTTGCCGCACTGCGCCTAGCTCTTTGCGCCCCTCGGTTCGATTGCCGGAACGCACTTCGATTTCAGCCAGAGCCAGCCTTGCCTCCAAGGCGACGCTCGCAAATCGCTCAGCAGCCGCGCGCGCTACCACCTCCCGCAGGCTTTGTGCTGCCTGAGCGCTGTCCGACGAATTCTTTGAGGCCGACTGGATCCGCGCCGCGGTAATCTCTGCTGTGAGCTCCAGCTCACGGTCGTGCGACTGTTTGGCCGTTTTCAGGCTTCGTTCGATGTAGGCACGCGCTTCAGTTACACGCCCCTCAGCCAAAAAAGCGCGAGCCAGCGATTGATAGGTTTCCGCAGCCATCTTGCTCGCCTTGGTCCGCTCAAAAAGCTGCGCCGACTGCTCCAGCATCTCCGCCGCTTCTTTGTTTTTACCCTGGTCAATCAGCAGGTCGCCGACGTTCTTTTGCATTTCCGCGGCTTGCGATTTATCGCCAATCTCATCGAAGATCATTCTCGCTTGAGATTCCAGTTGCCAGGCTGCCGCAGCATCGCCTTCCATTCGCGACAGCCGCCCCAGCCCGGACAAAGCGCTGCCTTCCTTGCTGCGGTCGCCAATCTGCCGGCAAACGTTGAGCGATTCCTCCAGGAATTTTCTCGATTTCGGCATGTCTCCCAATCGCAAGAAAACCTCGCCTAGCCCGGCCTTGGTCAAGGCTTCTCCGTCCACATGCCCGATCTCACGATACGTTTGCAGCGAATCCTCATAGCTCTTGCGCGCTTGTTGGAGGTTCCCCAAGTCCAGGTAGACATCGCCAAAATTGTCCAGCTCATTCGCTACGCCAAATCGGTAGCCGATCTGCTGGTAGATTGCGAATGATCGCTCATACTGTTTGCGCGCCCCTTCATAATCGCCTTGATCTTGCAGCGCAATTCCACCTTCGGTGGCGGCGATCGCCACGCCGCGTTGATCATGAGCGGCGATGTAAAGCTGTTCGGCACGCTGTACAACAGGCCCCACTTTTTCCGGAGCGCCGAGGTTTCTCAGGGCCCAACCCTGGTCCGTCAACGCTCTGGCCTGTAAGAGAGATGCGCCCGCCGTTTCAGCCTTTGCCGCGGCCGTAACGGCGGACGAAAACAGGCTCTTGAAATCGCCGAGCGATTCCACTGCGTGATCTTCTTCCAGATCGATGCGCGCATCCTCCCGCTCCGGCGAAGGAAGCTGCCGGAGCTGCGCCAGCGTCGCCAGTGCGTCCTTTCCTCGGCCCGCGCTTACCTGCACGCTGGCCAATGCAATCCCGTAGTCCAGGTTGTCCGGGAAAAATTCAACCAAAGCGCGATAAATCTCAACCGCCTTTCCCCATTCGTGAGAGATTTCACGGTAACGCCCTTCCACCAGCAGTTTTTCTGCACGCGGCAAATTGGAAGAGAGGTCAAATGCCTTCTTGGCTTCGACCCGCGCATTTTCGTCGAAACCCAGTTGCTCCCAGGCTGTCGCCAGCTCAGCGTGCGAAAGTGAGAAATCGGGTTCCTTCGCGACGGCCTTCAGCAGGATGTCCTTGGCGGCCAGCGCATCGAAAATACGCAGCTTTTCGCGGCCTTCCGAGTACAGACGCGCCGACTCCGGATTGGAAGGCAGCGCAATCGCGACTTGAGCGGCTTCCTCGCTGGTCACTTCGCGGACGCCGAGCTTGGCTCTTAAGTGTCCGCCGGCTTTTGCCGCCAGCTGAAAAAGCTGGGAGTCCGTTTCAATTTCGGAAAAAGCCGCGGCGGTTTCGCCGGTCTTCGCATCCAGAAGCCTCAGATCAAGGCGAATCTGTTTTCCAGACTGCTGTTCCATCACCGCGTAGGATCCTGCCACCAACAGATCGGTTCCCAAATTCTTTCGAACCAGAGCCAGGCGATCCGGTCCCAGGCCGTAATCCTCGCCAATCGAGAGTTCCAATTTCGCCCGGGCCACATTTTCCGCCGGCACCGTGCGCAACTGATCGCCGGCGGACAGCTCCGTTGTCAGCCAGTCGGCAAACGCGGCCGAGAGCCATGCGTCTCGCGGATTTCCTGACAGATTGCGAAACCCGAGCACCGCGACGGAGCGGCGTGGATTAACCGCGGCGGTCGTACCGTCAATGATGGAGCGCTGCCGCATTCGCGCGGCCACCACTCCAGCCAAAGCGACAAGCACAACGAAGAGCACAAGGAGACGTGAATGTCGCCGAACGCTGGCGAATTGCGGAGGAAACAGAGGATGCGTCGCTGCGAACAGTCCGGCGCCGTTTTCTGCAGGTGGTATGGCCGTCCATCCTGAAGGCGCTGATTCATACGGCAGGGGCTGGCCAAGCTCTACTCCGGTATGGGCACTGGCAACGGGAACCAGCAGCCGATATCCATGGCGCGGAATCGTTTCGATGTATCGTGGAGACTCAGCCGAATCTCCAAGCGCCGATCTCAGCTTCGCAATGGCCTTGTTCAGCCCTCGGTCGAAATCCACGAACGTATGGTCTTGCCAGAGCTGATGCCGAAGCTCATCGCGCGTGACGATGTCGCCGGGATGTTCCAGGAGCAGGGAAAGAATACGGAAAGGCTGTTCCTGCAACTTGATACGGACGCCGTGCTTGCGGAGCTCTGCCGACCTAAGATCGACTTCAAAGGAGCTGAATCGCAGAGTCCGTACGAAACTCTCCGTTGTGCGCATGAGGCAACCTTGGGTGGAAGGAGCCTAACACGCGGAAATCGATGAGGCAACGGCTTGAAATGCCGCAATGCTCGGTACGAACGGGGAAGCGCTAGGTAACAACCAGCGGTTGACTGCTCCGTACGTCCGTGATATCTCCCATGCTGTCCCCGAAGTACGGTTTTCGCCCAATGGAAGGGGGTGTGCGTAAATGAAGAAGTCAGCCTCCGGTACCGGTTACCTGGGATATTTCGTTAGAGTCGCCGCAATCGCCAGCTTCACATTCCTGGTTGCCGGCGGGCTCCACGCGCAGGACTCGGATCAGATCACTTCCGCCAAGCTGCAAAACAGTCATGTGAAATTCACTCACGTCGGGCCGCCTACCAGCAAGAACGGAATGGCCCACTCTCGCTTCGGCATCACCAACGTGGACTCCGTCGCCAGTTTTAACGGTCAGTACTTCACGCCCGGCCAGGATGGGAGCGGCAACCCGCAAAAACATTGGTACACGAATACGCTCGGCAATCCTCCGGAAAAGGGCGGTACTACCACTTTCAATGCTCCCATCGTTCCGGTGAGCCTCGATCTCCGCAACTTTGACGGATCGCCCCGCTACTTCATCGTGATCAACGGCCAGGCCTTCACCTGCCCCAACCCGCCCTTGCCCGGATGTCAGAGACTCTACTTTGATGTGACTCCTTTCCTGGAGCCGTTACTCGAATCTCCGGTGTTTTCGGACGCCAACTACACCAGCAGTCCGGTTCCAACGCAGTTCACGGATGCCGTGCAGCGCGCAGAATTCGCCAAGAGCGCCAAGCCGGACTGGCACACCTTGCTCGCTCCCAGCGTGAAGACGCCACGCAGCATAAGCCTGGTCCGCGGTACCTATCAGTTCGCGCTAAATTTCGACGGTAGTTGCTGCTTTTTTGTGCTGATCGACGCCGGAACATTTGTGAATGCGCTGTTCCCGGGCCCGACCAATACGTTTCCTCCCGACACCAGCACACCCGTTGGTGCTGCTGAAGCGGCCGGTGAGATGACGACTAAGGATATCTCTACACTTTTTTTCCCGCCGTCCCTGCTCTTTTCGGGCGCTAACTGTTGCGTCGGCGGCTTTCATGCCTTCGATGTGGAACCGGGAGACACAAACAATGGCAACGTGCCGCGCCTATTCATCGTGAACTACAGCAGCTGGCTCAATCCGATTTTTGTGGATCCCAATATCGGTGACGTCTTTGCGACCAGCCACGAACTCTCGGAAACTTTCAATGATCCGTTCGTGGTCTTCGACGGGACACACAATCTCACCCCCTGGTGGCTTGCTCCCAACGGCGAGTGCGGAGACGCTCTGGAAACCGGCGACGTCATTGAAGGTCTGCCCGACGAGGCCTACCCGATCACCATGCCCAACGGCTTTACCTATCACCCACAGAACGAGGCGCTCCTGCAGTGGTTCGAATTTCAGGAGCATTCCGATGCACTCGGCGGCGCATACAGCTATCCGGATCCGCTGGTGCTGCCGCATCTTTCACCCCCGCAAAATGCCGGCTGCGCTCCCTAAACTGCCAGCCTGACTGCAAACGGGACCTGCTACGGCCCTGCGCGGTCTTGAAATCGGTCGCGCAGGTTATTTTCAACGAGATTTTCACTCACAAAATTTCCTCAGCCGCAAAAACTTCACACTGTTTTCGTCCGCCGCCGGCATTTACAATCAGCCGCATCGATGGATTCTTTGCCGCCCCAGACCTTCAGCTCCCGAGCCGTTACGATTGCCGTCGGCAGCCTGCGCAAACCGAAACTTGCCGCGGTGCACGAAGCGCTTCAAGGGCTGGGCGCTCAACTGGGCCGCGGCGCGCCAGTTGAAATTGTCGGCGTGGATGTCGAAAGCGGCGTAAATCACACTCCGCTCAGCCGCGAAGAATCCATGCGCGGCGCGCGCCAGCGCGCCGACGCACTCATTCGAATTTCTCGCCAGACCAACAAAAATTGGAACTACTTTGTCGGTTTGGAGGGCGGTTTGGATGGAATACGAGATGGCGGCAGGTATCGCGTTTTTCTGGAAAGCTGGGCCTATGTCAGCGACGGCTCGCGCGGCTGCTTTGGCCGATCCGGAGCGGTGGAGTTGCCGGAACCTCTGGCGGACGAGGTTTTTGTTAAGGGCGTCGAGCTCGGCGTGGCGATCGACAGGTTTGCAGGGCAGGCCGGCATCCGCGATGGCCAGGGAGCATGGGGCGTTCTGAGCGGCAATCGCATCACCCGTCAGGAAGCGTTTCGCGTGGCGCTGATCGCCGCCTTCGCGCCGTTCTACAATGAAGTAGCGTACACGACAGGCGCAGCAGCCGGTTTGTAGCAGGCTTGTAGCGCAGCCCTGCGGCTTTTTCATCAGCAAGGAGAAGCGTGTGGACATCGTCAAAGGCAACATGGGCTGGATCGAAGTGGTGGTCGGTCCGATGTTTTCCGGCAAGAGCGAGGAGCTGATCCGCCGGCTGCGGCGCGCGGAAATTGCGCGGCAGCGCGTGCAAATCTTCAAGCCCATCATTGATGCGCGCTACGCCGCCAACGAAATCGTCTCGCACTCGGGCCTCGGCATTCCTTCGGACAACGTCAGCAAAGCCTCGGAAATTATGGAAAAGCTCCAACCGCGCACGGAAGTGGTCGGAATTGATGAAGCGCAATTTTTGGGCGACGAAGTTGTGGACGTTTGCACCAGGCTGGCCAATCTCGGCAAGCGTGTCATCGTTGCCGGTCTGGACACTGACTATCGCGGGCGGCCCTTCGAACCGATGCCGCGCCTGCTGGCCATCGCCGAGGAGATCACCAAGCTGCTGGCGATTTGCGTGCGCTGCGGGAATCCCGCGGTCCACACCCAGCGCCTGGTGGAAAGTGACGAACTCATCGTGGTTGGCGCGGGTGGCGCATACGAAGCGCGCTGCCGTCGCTGCTTTGAGCCCAATCCCGCGCACGCAAAGCACGAAACGCAGCGCCATCTGATTTTCCGCCCCAAAGCCGTCAACGAAAAAGATTAGCTTTGACCGCTTGTAACTTCAGCCTTTCAATCCTTATTCTGCTCCGGAATTCCTAAACGCGGACCGTAATGACTAAGGAGCAGGCACCCGCGAATTCGTGTAGGACGCTTTTTAGTCCGCGTTATGCTAAGCCAGCTACAACGCCAAACCCAGCCTTGAAGCACGGGAGCGCAGCTCCCGCCTTCTCGTTCGTGGAAAGGAAGTTGCCTTGCGCATCGAATCGAAAGCGCCCACTCGTGTGGATCTTGCTGGCGGTACGCTCGACATATGGCCGTTGTATCTTTTTCATCCCGGCGCGGTAACGATCAACGCGGCAATCACTCGTTACGCCTACTGCATGATCGAGCGCCACGCGCCCGGCAATCGCAAAATCCGTTTGGTTTCGCGCGACACGCGCCGCGAAGAAAGCTTTGCCTCGTTCAAGGCGATGGTGGAGGCCAAGCGCTATCACCTGCCATTGCTGGCCGAGATCTCTAAATTTTTTGCCCCGGAAGCCGGCTTCACTCTGACCACCAATTCCGAAGCGCCTGCCGGTGCGGGTATTGGCGGTTCCAGCGCCATGGCGGTTGCGATCTGTGCGGCCCTCGACCGCTTCACCGGCGCGGGCAAAAGCAAAGTGGACTGGATCCACATCAGCCGCGATGCCGAGGCGATCGTCATCAAAGTCCCGACCGGTACACAGGATCACTATCCGCCGGCGTTTGGCGGTGCCGCCGCAATTGAATTGCCTCCGGGCGGTGAACGCCGACTTGAACTGCTCATGGACGTGCGCGAACTCGAAGAGCGCCTGGTCCTTTGCTATACCGGAAAGCCGCGGCAGTCCGGCATCAACAACTGGGAAGTCTTTAAAGCGCACATTGACGGCAATCAGAAAGTACACACCAATCTCGAGCGCATCGCGGAAGTTGCCCAAGCCATGCGCACTTCGCTCGAAAGACGAGACTGGAAAGAAACTGGCCGTCTGATGCGCGAAGAGTGGAGCTTCCGCAAGCGCAGCCTGCCCACCATCTCCACACGCACCATCGAGCGCATCATTGATGGCTCGCGCAAGAAAGGCGCTCTCGCCGGCAAAGTCTGTGGAGCGGGCGGCGGCGGCTGCGTGGTTCTGCTCATCGAACCCGACGCCCGCCCCGACGTCGAAAATGCCATTCAGGAGGCCGGAGGCGAAATCCTGCCCATGAGCATTGACCGCTCCGGCGTCCAGGTCACCGTTTCGTAGGGATCCACGGCGCTGAGCCGAAAAGCCAATGGTTCTCCGAACCGTTGTTGGGAATCCGAGAAGGCTTTGTCGAAAACTTCGCGCTGGCCTGGGGCAAAATGGGTCTGCCTCCGGCGGATTGCGGGCCGGACGCGATGGCCTTGCGCATCATCGAAAGCGGACAGATTGCCAGACCTATCTGAGACCCCCCTCGCCGGCTGTGAAATTACTGGCCATCGGCGTTGCTTTCAAAGAGTCGAATCTGTGGGCTCTGGAAGATTTCTAACATTTGTCCTCCCTGGATATACACGTTTTGCGGCCGACCTGGCGGCAACAGGCATCTATTCATAAGGCCAACGGCGTCGTAGAATAGAGCCCCCGGGCTCTTTTTGAGCATGAACACTACGGCCATTCTCTTGAGCGTATTGCTGCTTGCCGACGCGGATATTCCGCGCGCGATGAGCCTGCGTGCCGCCGAGCCGGGCCCCAAGCCCAACTTTGCCAATGAAGAGCTGCCGCTGTTTCCCGCCATGGGCGGAAGCGATGCGCAGAATCAATCGGCGACGCCAAAAGCCAAGAAAGCGACGCTGCAAGAGAGTTCGAAGCTGGAGCTGATTCGCTACGTCTCCGGCGAGTTTGCAAAAGCCAACAAGTCGCTTCCGGCTGGCAAAGAAGGCTTTTTGCAGTATGTGGACAAGCCGATCAACCAGGAGATTCTTGAACGGGCCTGCGCGACGCATGGAGCGGCGGTGCATGCCGGTGATCAGGTTCAGATCACCAAGCTGGAGTTCCGCGACCGCAGCATCGTCGTGGATGTGAACGGCGGCGGCCGCGGCAAGAAGCGATTTTTGGATCATTTGCAGATTGGGATGGGCGGCCCGGGCTTGGGGGGGCCGACGGTTCGGTCCTCAGCAACCCGCGAGGATACCGGCCCTCCGGGGCTGCAGCCGGGGGCGGGCAGTACCCTCTTTCTGGATTTCAGCAAGCCGGTACCCGACCTGACGCCAGACGAATTGAAGCAGTTGCTGGCTCCATTCCTTGATTTTGGTAAGGAGCGTTCCGCTGCGGTGCATTGGATTGATACGCTACCTCCGGATATCAAGAAGGCTATTCAGGACCGTACCCCCAAGGTTGGCATGGACCGCGAAATGGTGGTCGCAGCAATCGGCAAGCCGGGCCACAAAGTCCGGGAACGGGACCGCGACGGTAACGAAATTGAAGATTGGATTTACGGCACTCCCCCGGACAAGACCATGTTCGTGCGCTTCACCGGTGACAAGGTCACCAGCATCAAGCAGTTTCCGCAGTAGCGAAACTCCAGATACCAGAGCCAGGCTACTACCGGCTGCGAATCAGCGACATGAAATGGGAAAAGCTGGTTGATTTCGGCAAAATGCGGCTTTATCCGGGGCCCTTTGCGGGAGAAGCATGGACCGGGCTGGGTCCGGGAGACGTGCTGTTTCCGCGCGATATTAGCCCGCAGGAGATTTACGCGTTCGATTTGCACTTGCCGTGAGCGCGTGCTACCCGATCCAGGGAAGCTCGACGAAATCTGCGATCCAGGGCCGGCGATGCAAATCCAACCGCGCTACGGTAATCGGCAGATCAAACCGCCGCGGCCCGGCGCTGCCGGGATTGAGGTAGAGAACACCTTCTTTCCAGTATTCGTGGGGGCGGTGGGTGTGGCCGGCGATGACTGCGTTGATTTCGGAGAACTTGGGGTCGAGATCGAGGTCGTGCAGGTCGTGGAGGAGATAGAATAGCGCGCCGTCCAACTCGACGGTTTCCCGCAGCGGAAGGTTCTTCGCCCAAGGCTCGCGGTCGGTGTTACCGCGAACGGCGAATACCGGAGCGATGAAGCGAAGTTGGTCGAGAATAGTGATGTCGCCGATGTCGCCGGCGTGCAGGATGAGATCGGAGCCGCGCAGGGCGTCGAGAGCTTCAGGGCGCAGCAGGCCGTGCGTGTCCGAAATGATTCCGACCAGCGGCGGCATTGCAAGAAGATAGCAGTTTGTAGTGAGGGGAATTCGCGATAACGTAGCCCCGGTGCGAATCTAGGGAATCCGTGCAGGCGTGAGGATAAGGAGGGACCGCTGCAATGAACCGATGGATGACCAGGATCGCGTTCTCACTGTGGCTGGCTGTGGCTGTGGCGGCCGGAGTTCTTGCACAGGACGCGAGCAACGAACACAAAGTGGCGCTGCAGCCCCTGGCGCTACAGGTGCGGCAGATTGAGAACGCACTGGATTTTTTGGGGCAGCCGCTCCCGGCGGCCGACGCGAAGCGAATTGATGCGGCGATGGGGATGGCGGATGAGGCCGCAGCGGTTACGGAACTGCAACGCGTGCTCGACCAGTACGCACTGGTGGTGGTGGGAATCAACGCAGAAAGCCGGGTGAAAGTGGAAGCGGGACCGGCGAAGCCGGAGTTGGTGCAGGAAGGAACGCGGCTGTTTTTGGTGAAGGTGGTGAACGACGCTGGAGTCACGGCACAGCTGCGGGTGCGAAGCCAAAACAGCGGGGCGGTTTACATCCCATCGGACAATAGCGCCGAGCCGGCCGAGAAACTGACGCCAGAACAGGTGAAACAGCGATGGGCGGATATTTCGCTGTACGAGAGAAATCCTATGCCCGACCGGCTCAGCGGGCTGGGACTGGAGTATCTCATTCTGGAGATTTACAGCCGGGATGCGGGAGAGCGGTCGGCAAATTTGAGTTTCGACGTGGGGCAGGGCAGCCAGGACATCGGATTTCGCAGCGAGATCAACGCCCTGTTCAAAATTCAGCCGGCCAACAAACTGCGCTTGGGTGTGATGGATGAGAAAAATAATCCGACCATTGCGGCATTCACCATTCGAGATAGCGTGGGGAGGATCTATCCCAGCCCGTCGAAGCGGCTGGCGCCGGACTTTTTCTTTCAGGACCAGGTCTACCGGCACAACGGAGAGAGTGTGGCTTTGCCGAAGGGCAATTACGCCGTGATGTGCACGATGGGGCCGGAATACTTGCCGCAGGTGAAACCGGTCGAGCTGAAGGAGGGCGAGGGCAGCAGAGTAGAGTTTCAGATGCAACGATGGATTGATCCCTCGAAATACGGCTGGTTTTCCGGAGACCATCATGTGCACGCGGCGGGGTGCTCGCACTATCAGAATCCGACACAGGGTGTGCGGCCGGAGGACATGGCGCGCCAGGTGCAGGGCGAAAAGTTGAATGTGGGGTGCGTGCTCACGTGGGGGCCGTGCTACTACTACCAGAAAAAATTCTTCAGCGGCAAGGATGACCCGCAATCCAAGCCGAACGAGCTGATGCACTACGATTTGGAGGTTTCCGGATTTCCGTCGAGCCACGCCGGTCATCTGGTGCTGTTGGGTCTGACCGAGCAGGATTATCCGGGGACAAAACGGATTGAAGACTGGCCGACGTGGGATTTGCCGATCCTGCAGTGGGGCAAGAAGCAGGGCGCGGTGGTGGGGTTCGCGCATTCGGGCTGGGGACTGGAAGTCAAATCGGCGGAACTGCCGAACTATGAGATGCCTGGATTCGATGGCATCGGAGCGAATGAATACATCGTGGACGTCACGAATCCCGGCGCGGTGGACTTTATTTCGACGATGGACACGCCGTATGTGTGGGAGCTCAACATTTGGTATCACACGCTGAATGTTGGTTTCCGGACGCGGATCTCCGGTGAGACGGATTTTCCGTGCATCACGGACAACCGCGTTGGGCAAGGCCGGGTGTACGGCAAAGTGGATGGAGTGCTGACGTACGCGAAGTGGCTGGAGGCGTTGCGCGACGGGCGCAGTTATGTGTCGGACGGGCGGAGCCACTTGATGGATTTTCGGGTCAATGGCGTGGAAGTGGGGACGCACGGAAGTGAAGTGCAGCTCAAAGCGGGAGCCAAGGTACACGTCGCGTTGAAAGCCGCGGCGTATCTTGAGCTGCGAGCCAAACCGATTTCGCATGGTGTGGCGGGGGACCAACCGACTTGGTTTGCCAGAGTTGCGCAAGACCTTCCAGATGACGATATGTTCAAGACGCCCGAAAGCCTGATTCGCGACCGGCCGTACACCCAGCGGCCGTACTGGCACATCGAACGCGCGCGCATTGCCGATACCCGCGAAGTTGCGGTGGAACTTGTGGTGAACGGGAAGGCCGTGGCGCAGAAAGGCGTTCTGGCAGACGGCAATATTCGTGACCTGGAATTCGATGTGCCGCTGGAACGGAGCGGATGGATTGCGGCGCGGATTCTAGGATCTTCGCACACGAATCCGATCTTTGTGATTCTGGACGGGAAACCGATGAAGCCGCTGCGGGCAAGCGCGGAATGGTGCCTGGCGGCGGTGAATCAGTGCTGGACGCAGAAGGCGCCGAAAATTTCGGCGAAAGAGCTGCCGGAAGCACGCCAGGCTTACGATCACGCGCGCGAAGTGTATCGGAAGCTGGTTGCGGAGTCGGAATAGCCGCAGGGAACCTACATCAGCGCATTTCCGGAGCTGGATCGAGCGGCATGTAGTCGTAGGAAATCTGGTCCATCAAGCGGGTCTCGAGCCAGGTCAGGCCCAAAATTACGAGAAGAAAAGCAACAGGGTTAGCAGAAAGATGTGGCGCCGCCCGATCGAAGCCTACCAGCACTCCCATGGATGCAATGTGAAACGGGCACGCGGCTAGGGCGGCGATCCATAGCCAAGTCGATTTAAGCGAACGGAACCCCTCGACGTAAAGCATTTTGCCGTAGCAGAGTCCCGTCAGAATCGCCGCTTGCACGACATACAACGCAAAGCCGCGAAGCACAAAATTCCAGAATAGGTCCGCTGCGATAAGCAACGCCGAAACGACGATAAACGCCCAGTGGAGATTGGCGCGTCTGCTGGCTTTGCCGGGATCAAGGGCGTCTTCATCATCCGGCAACGTGAGCACATTCTCGGGAGCGACGGCTCTCTTCCAGGTTGAGGGTCGCAGAAGTTGCGGACGTTGTGAGGCCGGCGAGCCTGCAGGTTTGAAGTGGTCTAGAATCTGCGCCATGACAACCAATTCCGGAATAAAAAAGGTCAGGATCCGGTTCATGATGGCCCAGCCAGAGTTCGGAACATCCGCGTCCCACAGCCACAGCAAGACTACACAAACAATGTGGATGGGAATCGTGAAAAGGACGGCCTTCCAGAGCCACGGCTTCTTGAGATCTTCAAGATTGTCGACGTAGAGCAGGGTACCGTAAACCAGCAAGTTCAGTACAAAAACGTGAAGCAGCCGTATTTCGCCACGCTCGTTCAAATACAAGGCGCCAATTACCAAAAGCATGGCGCCGACGCCCCAGATGACCCACCAGAGGCGGTCGCCCCTCTGTTCTTTGGTGATATCGAATTCGTCGTAGCCAGCCTCAGAGCTCATCGGCGACAAGTCTACATTGGGTTACTAGCGCTACAAAAGGCAGTTCCTTCACGCCAAGCGATGAATGCAAAGTTGTGCCCTCTGGGAACGGTGCGGTAATTTCAATCAACTGCAAGGGGAAGTTACGTTGACAATTTGAGCGGCAGCCCATAGCATTTTTAGTTCGCAAGGCCAAGGTGCCCGCTTCTGAGCGCTGCGTATCTGCCCGCGAATCGCGCTTGACCTCTCGGCAGTGTCTCTAGTGCGAAACGACGACTTTTTCGATTCAGGCGTGGTGTATCCAAATTTTCTGGAGGAAGAATGGCAATCAAGGTTGGGATTAACGGATTCGGACGCATCGGGCGGAACATCGTGCGCACCGCGATTGACGATAAGGACATTCAATTCGTCGCGGTGAACGACATCACCGATTCCAAGACGCTGGCGCACCTGCTGAAGTACGATTCGATTCTGGGCAACCTGCCGCACAATATCACCCACACTGACGACACGATTTCGATTGAAGGCAAAACCATCAAGGTTTTCAAAGTGAAGGATCCGGCACAGCTGGATTGGGCCAGCGTGGGGGCCGATATCGTAGTGGAATCCACTGGCTTGTTCACCAAGGGTGAACAGGCCAGGGCTCATCTGCGCGGACCGGTAAAGAAGGTGATTATTTCGGCGCCGGCGGATGGGCCGGATGCGACGTTCGTGCTCGGCGTGAACCATCACACCTACGATCCGGCGAAGCACAACGTGATTTCCAACGCTTCCTGCACGACGAACTGCCTGGCACCGGTGGCCAAAGTGATCCATGAGATGTTTGGCATTCAGAGCGGCACGATGACTACGATTCACTCGTATACCAACGATCAGCGGCTGCTGGATTTGCCGCACAAGGATCTTCGGCGTGCGCGCGCTGCAGCGCTGAGCATGATCCCCAGCTCGACCGGCGCAGCGAAGGCGCTGCACCTGGTGCTGCCGGATCTGAAGGGCAAGCTCGACGGCTACGCGATGCGCGTGCCGACGCCGAACGTCAGCGTCGTCGACCTCACCGTGTTTGTGGACAAGGCTGCGACGAAGGAATCCGTGAATGCGGCGCTGAAGGCCGCTGCAAACGGCCCGTTGAAGGGCATTCTCGGCTACACGGAAGAGGAGCTGGTTTCAGCGGACTTCAAGGGCAACTCGAATTCGTCGATCGTGGACGCTGAATACACCAAGGTGGTCGGTGACAAGTGCGTGAAGGTTCTGGCGTGGTACGACAATGAGTGGGGATATTCCTGCCGGTGCCGGGATCGGATCAGGTTTGTTGCGGGTAAGGTCTAGCAACAGCTGTACGAATTTGCATTCCGGGGAGCGAAGCGACGCCGGATCTGCTTTTTGGCCTTGCGACTCCGAAAACGCAGATCCCTCGCTGCACTCGGGATGATCAAATTGAAAGACCGTTTACCCGTAACCCACTCGGAGCGCCCAGAGCGAAATTCGCGATGAACAAGCTGACCATCAATGACCTCGATTTGCGCGGGAAGCGTGTCTTCCTGCGCGTGGATTTCAATGTTCCGTTAAAAGATGGTCTGGTCACGGATGACACGCGGATTCGTGAGACCCTGCCGACGTTGAAGCTGGCGATTGAGAAGGGCGGAAGGCTGGTGCTGGCTTCGCATCTGGGACGGCCAAAAGGCGGGCCGGACAAGAAATATTCGCTGCAGCCGGCCGCGAAAAAATTGGAAGAGTTGCTCGGCAGGCCCGTAGCATTTGGTTTGGACTGTGTCGGCCCCGGAGTAGAAGCCCAGAGCAAAGCTTTGCACGACGGCGAAGTGCTGGTGCTCGAAAATGTTCGCTTTCATCCTGAAGAAGAGAAAAACGACCAAGCGTTCGCGAAGCAACTTTCCGCGCTGTGCGACGGGTTGTTTGTTTGCGACGCGTTCGGTTCCGCCCACCGCGCGCATGCGTCGGTTGTCGGGATTACGGAATTCGTGCAGAAGTCCGCGGCCGGCTTGCTGATGGAAAAAGAGCTGGCGTATCTGGGCAAAGCAGTGAGCGATCCGGCGCGCCCGTTCGTGGCGATTTTGGGCGGCGCAAAAGTCAGCGACAAAATTGAAGTCGTTGAGAATCTGACGAAAATTGCTGACGCCATGCTTATCGGCGGTGGCATGGCGTACACCTTCCTGAAGGCACAGGGCAAGCCGATCGGCAAATCGCTGGTAGAAAACGACAAACTCGACCTGGCAAAAAAAATTCTAGCGGACGCCGCGGCCCGCCATTTCAAGCTGCTGATTCCTTCCGATCACGTTACCGCACCGGAATTCAAGGCCGATGCGCCGGCAACCACGGGAGACGTGGACTCCACGCCGGAGGATCAGATGGGTCTCGACATTGGCCCGAAGACGGTCACGGCGTATGCGGCGGAAATTGCCAGAGCCAAGACGATTGTTTGGAACGGCCCGATGGGGGTGTTTGAGATGTCGGCGTTCGCCAAGGGCACGCTCGAGATTGCTAAAGCGGTTGCTGCGGCTACCAAGTCCGGAGCGATTTCGATAGTCGGCGGCGGCGACTCCGTTGCAGCAGTTCATCAATCCGGCGTAGCAAACCAGATTTCCCATATTTCAACTGGCGGCGGCGCATCACTGGAATTCTTGGGCGGCCGCAAGCTGCCTGGCGTGGAGGCGCTAACCAACCGATGAGCGGTCAAAACGAGGCTACCCGCCGCAGGGTCATGGCCGGGAATTGGAAGATGTATAAGACGCAGGCAGAGACCCGCTCGTTTTTCTCAGCGTTCTTGCCCCTGGTGAGCAATGTCACAAACTGCGAAATGGTGATCGCGCCACCCTTCACTTCGTTGGCTGCCGCTGTTGAAGCCGTTAAGGGAAGCAGGGTCCACATCAGCGCGCAGAACAATCATTGGCAAAAAGAAGGTGCGTACACGGGCGAAGTTGCACCGGAAATGCTGTTGGAAGCCGGTTGCACGCATGTCATCGTAGGGCACTCGGAACGGCGGCAGTACTCCGGCGAAACCGACGACATTGTCACACAGAAGAGCCGCGCAGCGCTGAAGGCAGGACTCACTCCGATCGTCTGCCTGGGCGAAAATTTCCCGGAACGCGAAACCGGCAAGACCGAAGAAGTGCTTGCGCAGCAATTCATCGGCGGGCCCGGCGCGTTGACCGCTGAAGAGTTCTCCCGTATGCTATTAGCTTACGAGCCAGTCTGGGCCATTGGTACCGGCCGGACGGCCACGCCGGAAATTGCGGCGGCGGCTCACCGGTTCCTGCGCCGCTGTGTGCGGGACCAGTTCTCCACGGAAGCGGCCGCCAGCGTGCGGATCCTCTACGGCGGCAGCGTCAAGCCTGACAACATTCAGGGGTTGATGGCACAGCCGGAGCTGGACGGAGTGCTGGTGGGCGGGGCGAGTTTGGACCCCAGGTCGTTCGCGACGATTGTAGAAGCCGCGTAAACGGCAACAGTGGAAAATACGCGCCGATCAGAAGATCGGCGATCCCGGAAAGGGATTGAGGTGCTGAAGCAATGCCTGGTTGGATGAAGTGGACCATTGCGCTGTTGATCGGGTTCGCGGTGATCGCGGTTGGATTCCGCTTCTGGAATCCGTTGCTGACGATTTTCTTTGTGCTGAACTGCTTTGTTTTGATTGTCGTGGTGCTGCTGCAAAGCGGGAAGGCGGCAGACTTGGCAGGCGCCTTCGGAGGCGCCGGCAGCCAGACGGCGTTCGGCCCGCGCGGTGCGGCAACGATTTTGTCGCAAGCGACGACCTGGTGCGCCGTGATGTTCATGGTTTGTGCGATGGCGCTGGCCCTGCGTTCAGAGCGGACGGCCGGGCAGGGAAATTCGGTGATCTACAACACGAATAAGCCCGCGCCTAAGCCTGCCACACCAGCCGCTCCGGCTCCGGCAATTCCGGCGCCGTCGAGTTCGGCACCAGCGCCGACGCCTGGCACTACGGCCCCAGCCGGCACGGCTCCAGCTGCGCCAGCCGGAACTTCACAGAATCCGCCGAAGCAGTAGCCTCGACATTGCGCGCAGGTTGACGCGGCGAAGAGTCTTGTTTGTTTTTCGCCGTGGTTGCGAGACAATCTTATTTGGATCGATTCCTCACCCGGTCCTCCATTTTGCACGTCACGGGTTTTCTTGCGGTGGTGGCGGAACTGGCAGACGCACCAGCTTGAGGGGCTGGCGGTAGCAATACCGTGAAGGTTCGAATCCTTTCCACCGCACCATTTTTTCTTGCTCCGACCTGCCAAGTTCTTACAGCAAACTTCGGGCCATCAAACTTGGTCGCTTTTGCTAGACTCCCTGCGGCAATTCCCGAGCCCCAGCCGCTCTTCCCAGAACCGCGGTAAAATTAGGTTGAAGGCCAAGTAAGGACCGATTATGCCGGGCTCCAGCGTTCTGGAAGACATCGAACTGATCATCGAAGACATCCGTGGCGGTGGTTCCGGCAAACCTCCCGCTCGCGACGATGACGGAGGCGATGACAGCGGCGACCGGAACCGTCCGGAGCCGCGGCAGCCGAGCTCCGGGAAATACGCAACCGCCATCGTGCTGGCCTTGGCGTCTATCACCATGTTTTTCCTGGTGCTGGCAGCGGCCTTTCTGGTTTTGCGTCTGGAGAACCGGGGCGCCTGGTCCAGCGTGCATCTTCCAGGGATTCTTTGGTTCAACACCGTTGTGCTCATGACCAGTAGCGCAACGCTGGAAATCGCGCGGCGAGAGCTGCGGCGCGACAGTTTGAGCGGCTTCCGGCAAATGTGGATGCTGACCACGCTTCTCGGAGCGATGTTCGTCGCCGGCCAGGCGATTGCCTGGTGGCGGCTGATGGCCAGCGGTGTGTTCATGGCCTCGCGTCTTGCCAGCAGTTTCTTCTATGTGTTTACCGCGGCCCATGCGGTGCACTTACTGGGTGGTATCTGCGCTTTGCTCTATGTAGCTTTGCGGAAATTTGAGGTGGCGCGCATCAGTCGCGCGATGGCCGCTGAAGCCACTTCCTACTACTGGCACTTTATGGATGGATTGTGGCTATTCCTGCTGGCGCTGCTGTACCTGGGGCAGTGAGTACAAAGTCAGCGGCGATAGAACTCCGCGATTGCTTCCGCCACGCCCCGAATCTGCTCCGGTCGCAACTCGGGGTACATCGGTAAAGAGAGAACTTCGGACGCGGCCCGCTCGGACTCAGGAAAATCCCCGGTCTTATAGCCCAGTCCGGCATAGATCGGCTGCGAATGCAATGGCACAGGGTAATACACCATGTTTCCGATTTTGCGGCTCGTCAGAAACTGCTGCAACTCCTCGCGCCGCTGCGCTCGTATCGTGTATTGGTGAAAAACGTGCTGATACCCGGCCGGCGTCACTGGCGCCCGCACGCTGGGAAGAGCGCCCAGCAGTCTCGAGTATTCGGATGCGTGCTGGCGTCGCTTATTCTCCCAGTCCGTCAGATAGCGCAGCTTCACGCGCAAAATCGCCGCTTGAATTTCATCCAGGCGGCTGTTCCAGCCCGGCTCCACACTGTTGTAGCGAGAAGCCTGTCCGTGATTGCGCAGCGTCCGCAACCGCAGGTCCATTTCGGCTGAGTTGGTCGCGATCATGCCCGCATCGCCGTACGCGCCGAGATTCTTGGTCGGATAAAAGCTGATGCACGCGACATCCCCCAGGGACCCAGTTGGCCTGCCCTTATAGGTGGCTCCTATCGCCTGGGCGTTGTCTTCGATTATCGGTAACCCGTACCGGCCGGCAATTTCTCGGATCGGATCCATATCCGCAGACAAACCATACAGATGAACAACAACGATGGCCCGAGTGCGCGTCGTGATACGTTTAGCGATCTCTTCCGGCTGAATGTTGAATGTCGCCGGGTCGATATCCGCAAAGACGGGCTTAGCGCCCAGAGCGCTCACGGCGCTGCCGGTTGCCACGAACGTGAACGGCGGCAAGATCACTTCATCCCCCGCACCCACCCCGGCAGCGCGCAGAGCCAGGATCAGTGCGTCGGTGCCTGAGGCCACCCCGATGCCGTGCTTTACGCCGCAGAGCGCTGCAATCTCGAACTCCAGCGCGGCGCCTTCTTTGCCAAGGATGAAATGTTGCGTGGACAGAACGCGATCGACTGCCTCGCGGACCTCCGCGCCGATCACCGCGTACTGCGCTGCGAGGTCCATCTGTGGAATGGCTTGTAGCTCAGGCACGAATTGGCGAGTGGTGCTCACGGATCAATCGCCTGCGGCAATCAGTATACGTCACGCAGCTTCGCCGTGAGGCCCGGAATCAGGATTTCTGTGGTTCTGGGTGTAGATTTCTTAGCTGGGTCAGGCGGAACGGCGACCCCAGGTTTTCCCTCAGCTCACGCCAGTGGTCATCGGCAATCGAGAGAAACACTTCCACGACTTTGGGATCAAATTGCGTTCCCGCGCACCGCTGGATCTCCTCGCGCGCGTGCGACATCGGAAGTGCTCTGCGGTAAGGGCGGTCGCTGATCATCGCGTCCATGCTGTCTGCAATCGAGAAGATGCGCGCCCCCAGCGGAATCTGTTCACCCTTCAATCCGCGCGGATATCCTGTCCCGTCGTAAAACTCCTGGTGCGCCAGAACGATTTCCGCTGCGTCGCGCAAGAAAGGGATCTTGATCAGCATGTCGTAGCCGATCTGGCAGTGTTTGCGCATGATAGCTTTTTCGTCGTTGTCCAGGGGACCCGGCTTCAGCAGCACTTTGTCCGGAATACCCATTTTCCCGATGTCGTGCAGGAACGCTGCGCGCGCCAGGATCGGCAGATAGGCGTTGGGCACCGGCATGGCCCGGGCAATCGAAATCGTGAAAGCGGTCACGCGCTGGCAGTGTCCTTCGGTTTCAGCGTCCTTCAAGTCCAGTGCGCTGCCGAGCGCCTCCAGCGTATCGTCGTAAGACTGTTCCAGTTGGGCGATCGCGACCTTCAGGCGCGCGGTCCGCTCTTCCACCTGCTGTTCCAGGGTCCTCTGGTAATTGCGGTTTTCCGCCACCAGACGGCGATGCTGCAATGCGCGATCAACGCCGAGGTACAACTGATCTTTTTCGAATGGCTTCAGGATGTAGTCGTACGCTCCGCGGCGAATCGCCTCCAGCGCGGTGGAAATATCGTGGATCGCCGTCACCATGATCACCGGAACTTCCGGGTCGTACTGCCGCAGCCACTCCAGCAGCTTGATGCCGTCCATCTCCGGCATGATCATGTCGCTCAAAACCAGGTCCGGTGTGGACTTCTTCACATGGTCCTGCGCAGCGCGTCCGTTGCTAACCGCCGTGCAGCGGTAGCCCTTGGACTCCAGCATGGTGGATACGACTTCCCGAATCGCTTCTTCGTCGTCAACAACCAGGATGTTTTCGGCGGTCTCGATTGGCACGTGGCTCGGCTCCATCTGGCATTATACGAGAGGTCACAGCTCTGGCGGAGTACCGTTGCCCATTCAGAAAACAGCATGCTAGCTTGAAAAAAGCTCTCAATCCCGGCGATCCAAGCTCCCGCAAGACGCTCATTTTAGGCTTGGTTTCGGGCCAGTACGTTCATCCTTAGGAGGCCGTGCTTCGTGCCTGACTATCAGGGTCCGTCTGCCGTAGCGTTTTTCGAAGCTACGGCATTCCTCATCCTGCTGATTCTATTCATGCTACTGCGCCGGGACCACGCTACCAGGTTCCTGGCGCTGTGGAGCGCGGGCTGGTCTCTGCTTACGCTGAAATCCGCGTTTGAGCTGACGCAATGGGCACCGGCGATCCCGCAGTTCCAGATCCTCCGCGTTGTGGCTCTGGTGGTGGTAAATCTGCTCTTTTTGAAGGCCGTGGTTCGCCTGGTGCGCGGGTCTCGGGTCTCCCTCTCCTACCTCTGGCCTGCTGGCTTTGCCATCGTCCTCTCCGCTTACTACTTTGAGCTTCGGCGCGCGGCGCATGCCCACATGAGCTGGTACGCCGCCGAGGTGCTGGCTTTTTGCAATCTGGCCGCCTGCTGGATTCTCGCGCGGTCCTTGAAGAAAACCAGGGGCCATGGCATCCGTCTGATGACGGTACTGTTCGCGCTCATTGGCCTGAATGGCTTGGACCGGCCGCTGTGGCCGCAGAGTCCCATCTCGCTGCTGCGAGTGGCATTTGACCACTTGCTGGTCGTGGCCCTCGGCATCGCCATGGTGGTGCTGGTGCTGGAGCGGGCGCGGGCGCGCACCGATGAACTGAACGATAAGTTGCGCCGGCTGAGCCTGATCACGGCTTCCAGCACCCAGACCCTGTCGGTCAGCGAAGTCCTCGAACAGGTGCTCGGTAACGTCGTATCCAGCCTCGCTGTCTCCCACGGCATGGTGCGCTTACTGGAGGGAGAAGGGTCCTCAGCCCGGCTAGTCGTGCATGCCGCGGTTGGGTTCGATCACGAATACCTCACCAATCAGCACGAAATCGCGGCGTCAGAACCCTGGGCGCAGCGCGTTTTAAAAGAAGACTATCTGCGCATGAGGATTTCCGAGGAGCCGGACGAGCTCGAGCGCAAGCGCATGGCCGCCACCGGAGTAAAGGAGATTGTTTCGCTGGTTCTGCGCGGAAAAGATGCGACGCTGGGAATCCTGGCGATTGGTTCGCGTCAGGACAGCAATATTCAGGCTGACGAAATCGATTACCTGAAAAACATAGCCAATCTGCTGGGCCTGACCGTACAGAACGTGCTTCTGTTCGAGCAGGTCGACAAGGTACAGCGCCAATGGGCGTACACGTTCGATTCCATCGGCGACCCGATTCTGGTTCACGACAAGCAAGGCCGCGTCGTGCGGCTCAACCAGCGCATGCTGCAGCTGGCTGGCCGCGAGAAGCAATCCTGTGTAGGCCGGTCGGTGAGGGAACTCTTTCCGGTTCGGGGAGCCCAATACAACCTGTGCCCCTACTGCGACGGCATCGCCGGAGAAGGCGACGATCCCGATCCCTGGCTGCCGGGATTTTTCCTTGCCTCCAACTCAGTTTTTGCCGACCCCGCAGGAAAACAGATGGGCGTCGTCCATGTTCTGAAGGACATTTCAGACCGCAAGCGCGCCGAAGAGAAGTACCGCACGTTAGTGTCTAACGTCCAGGAAGGCGTCTTCATTTCCACGCCGCAAGGCCGCTTCCTGGATTTCAACGACGCATTTCTACGAATCAGCGGTTACTCGACTCGAGAAGAGCTCCTCAATCTGGATGTTGCAAAGCTCTTCATCAATCTGGCGGATCGCGAGCGTTTGAAGAGGCTTTTGTTCGACCACGGTTCCGTGACGGACTTCGAATTCGATATCAGGCGCAAGGACGGGGAGGTTCGCACGGTCACGGAATCTTCGACCGCGGTGCGCGACTCTTCCGGTAGTGTGACCGCGTACCAGGGCTTCCTGCTCGACATCACGGAGCGAAAGCGCGCCGAGCAGGAGATTCGCAGGAGAAACCGCGAGCTGCTGGTCTTGAACTCGATTTCGACCACGCTGAACGAGTCCATGGACCTCAGCGATTCTCTGCACCGCACGCTGCGCCAGTTATCCGAACTGTTCAGCCTCGACGCTTCGTCGCTGTATCTTTTTGATTCCGGCAACGAAGTTCTCCGCCGCGTCGCGACCGTGGGCCACCGCTCGGATTACGCGCGACAATTTCCGCCAACCAAGATTCAGCCGGAAGTCCTCAATCACATCAGGACCATGCATGCGACGTTCCTGTCGGCCACCAGCCTGCCGCTTCCGCAGGTCTTCCGTGACGTGCAAGCTGTCGAGGGCATCGTTGCCGCCTATGTTGTGATTCTGTGGTCCAAGGACAAAGTCATCGGAGGACTGGTCGTTGGCTGCCGGGGGCCGCGCGATTTTTCAACCGCCGACATCAACCTGCTGATCGCCGTCGCCGGACAGATTTCCAGCGCTATCGAACGCACCTTGCTCTATGACCAGACACGGCAAGCCTACGACGATCTGCGCCGAACCCAGGAACAGCTTTTGCACAGCGAAAAGCTGGCGGCCGTCGGCCAGCTGATTTCCGGGGTGGCCCATGAATTAAACAACCCGTTGACGGCCATCCTCGGCTACAGCCAGCTGCTCACCTCTTGTGGCCAGGTAGGACCGCAGGGCCTGGAATACAGCGAAAAACTTTACAAGCAGGCGCAGCGCACCCATCGCATCGTGCAGAACCTGCTCAGCTTCTCGCGCCAGCACAAGCCGGAGCGCGCGCTGGTGCGTTTGAATCAGATCCTGGAAGACACCATGGCTCTCCGCGACTACGACCTTCGCATGAGCAATATCCGGCTGCACCTCGACCTGGCGGAGGACCTGCCCTTCGTTTCCGCCGACCCCCACCAACTTCAGCAGGTTTTCCTGAATATGGTCAATAACGCCTTGGATGCGATCTTGGAACATTCCTCTGACGGCGACTTGTGGGTTCGCACGGCCAAAGAAGTGGACAAATTTGTAGTGCAATTCATTGACAGTGGGCCCGGCGTCAAGGATCCCAGCAAGGTCTTCGATCCGTTTTACACCACCAAGCCCGTAGGAAAGGGAACCGGTCTGGGGCTTAGCATCTGCTACGGGATCGTCACAGAACATGGAGGGCGCATACTCGTTCGCAATGCGCCGCCCCGCGGCGCCTGTTTCACCATCGAGCTGCCCGCCCAACCGAACGGCACGGGTGAAACATCCTCGGGCGAGTCGCTCACGCCCGCCGCAGTGACCCGTTCTTCCTGACATTACCGCTTCTGGAAATTTTGCTTGTGGCGACGGTGCCGCCGGATGCCAGGCGGCTACCGCTCGGTCTGAGCCGCCAATTGCGCCGCCAGTGCGCTGCGTTCTCCGAGCGCGGCGATCGCCGCTGCGACATCCGTCACCATCGAAGTTACCATCTGGCCGAGGGCCGCGACCTGCGGCAAATCGCGGCTGCCAAGCATCAGCCGCAGCCTCACCAGTCGGTAGCGGCAGCGGAAGATTACCGTTAATTTCAGCCTCTCGTATTCCTGCGTGGTGGAGACTTCCGGAGAAAGGACCGCAATCACGCGCGCGATGTGCAGTGCCTGTTCAAAGTCATTACCAATCGCCGCCAGAAACATCAGTGCAACGCGCCTCCGCTCTTGCCGAACAGTCGCAGCCAGTCGCTTCCCGCCTTTCTGCCGGACATAGTCAAGGTCAGACGAATCCAGTGCTTGCCGCATTTGCATCAAGCACTGCAAATGTTTGGGTGCTTGCTCGACAACTCTCATCGCGCCCGAGCCGTCCACGGGCCGTCCCGAGCCGCGCAGAGCCCACACCGTAAAGACGCCCAAGGTCAGCGCCGACAGTCCCGCAAGCAACAGAAAGAGCGGATTCATGACCTGGTTTGCTCCGATCGCCACAGATGGATGAGTTGCTCGTTCAGTTCTGCGAGGCGCCGGTTTACCGCGGGGATCATTTCTCCGTACAGGTGCGCGGGCGAGAGTGTCGGCTCGACCGGCACCTCGGTTGCCGGCTCGCGCAGCGCCCAGATCCAAACCAGCAAAATCGCCACAAACGCCGCCGCGGACAGATGATTCCACAGGCCGCCGCTTATCGTCAGATATCTTTCAAAAACCACGTCGTTCACGATTCTGGAGCACGACAACAGTCCCAGTCCCGCCCCCAGGATTCCAGCGTGCCGTGCGACCGGGATCTGATAATAACGAGCGAACAGAAACAAACCGGCAATGCCAGTCGAGATGCAAGTTTCCAGAGCGATCTCCAGCGTCATCGCGCCAATGTGGTAGCTGGTCCGTCCGAAATACAGCGACAGGCAAAGCGCGCCAAGGCCCCCAACCGTGAGGACACCCGCCGCTAGCCGCCACACGCCTTTATACCTTCCCAAAATCAAGTGGCAAACTTCCGCGGCCACAAAAGCTCGCGCGATTGCTACCATCGCCTGCGTGGTCCACGCGACGTAATAGGCGGCGCGAGAGCCAAAGCCGTATCCTTGGTACAGAAAAATGCCAACCGCGGTCTGCGCCAGGTTGGTGCCAAGGTACGTTAAGAAGAGCGGACAAATTCGCTGTTGCCCTGAGAGCAACAGCTGCACAAACAGAAAGAGGGTCAGCAGCGTAGCCGACCCCCAAAGGACGAGAGTCAAAGTCGGAAGTTGCGCCAGCACTGCCCCATCTTAGCCCATTGTTACCGTGAAGAGTAACCAACTAACTGGATGGACTGGAGATTAGAGAATTCTTAGGCTAGCGCTTCGCCCGATCCATCTATCCTCGGCGGGGGCGGCAATGGCATACCGTCCGCCAGCAGTTCGCCTTGGTCGAAACGTGGCGGCGGAGGCAGCGGCATGCCATCTGCCAACTGCACCACCGGCTTTCCCTGCATTACGACATGTTGATTGACGGGCCCGGCCCCTGGAACTACGATGGAGCAGGTAAACAACATGAAACTTGATGCCAAAGTGAATTTCGCAAAGTGCATGGATGGCACCTCCTGGTGCCATCGTTTGCTCACCCGTGCGCACTGCGAAATTTCTTGGCAAAACGTTCTGAAATCGGAACAGGCAGGTCCGGCCTATGGATGAAGTGTTTTTGCGCAACCGGGCCGTGGTGCGCGATTTCACGCTGAATACTCTGGCGGCGATTCCAAACCTCTACGGCCGACTCGCCTACATCGCCTCCCTGCGCGACCTCTCGTCCGGCAAGTACGATCACGCAGGTCTGGCCGCGCTGTATCCGCAGGAAGCGGTGCAGGAGGCGCTGGAATGCTGCCACATGGAACTTTTTCAGAAAATTCTGGAGACGCCGCTCGGGATTCAGGAAAGAGATTTGCGGGAATGTCTTGAGGGCATGCCCAAGTCTTTGGACGAAACGATATCCCACTGGCGGCAGATGGAGTCTTACCGCATATTCCCTCCAGAGAGCGCGCCACCCTATCTTAGAGAGCTCTTTTTCTCGAACCTTCGCGCGTTGCTGGAAATTCTACGGACGCAGTGCTCCACGGTTCGTTCAGGCGCATCACCACTCCAATAACCTTACCCACCACTTCCGCTTCTTCGGGCCAGCGCCAGCTTTCCGGCGCAGAACGCGACAGCGGGTGGGGTTGCATCGCCAGTTTCCCCGGCAGCTGGTGAAACCATCCGCAGCGGTAACCGTCGCGGACATCTACAAAATACATGGGCCGGTCATGTTCCGAAGTCCAGCCGTCGTCTTCGACATGGCGCATTTCGGCGTCCACAAGGACCAGGCTGCCAGGGCGCAGCAGTGGCATCATGCGCCGGTCGTTGAGCCCAATGTAGCCGTAGCAATGCCGCGGGTTGCCTTTCACCAAGGCGCCTTCAAAGTGGCCCCAGCGTTCCACCATTCGCGACAAAAAATCGGTGCGGCGGGGATCAAAAGCAGGATCGAAACGCAGCGGTACGCGCAGTCCGCTGGGAGGTGCCGCTAGATGAGTTTGTGGGGCGGTGAAACATGCGCCGTCTTCGAAGCACTCCTCCAACGGCACGTCGTACCAGCTGAAGAGCTCTAGAGGATTGAGATGGTAGAGCACCGACAGCGTGTAGAGTTTGTGCAGGCTGGGAACAACGTTGCGGTTTTCAAGGTCCGCCAGCCGGCTGATATGGATGATGAAGTCCGGACTGCCTCGGCGCATCGCCAATTCATAACTCGACGTTTCCACATCACGATAAGTCAGTCCTAGTCGCTCGCGTACTTGGCGTAGTCGCAATCCCGGCAGCACGGAGACCTCACTGGGCAGGGACCTTCCCGCTCGGGAGAGTACACCAGAATTACCATTCTGTTAAGAATTCGGAACGAACGGTTACAAGAATCCAGTCGATTTCCATTCCGGAACCTCGTTGGCAGTCCTTTGGGCTTATCCCGAATCTGCTATCCTCAAAAAATGACCTGCGATCGGTTGTTTCCACGGGTTTCCAGGTTCGGCCTTAGGTTGATCGGAACCTTAGTTCTATTCGTTATCTCCATCGGCTCCACCTGGGCACAAGGCAGCCCGGCTCCGGCACCGAACCCGCCGGCCGGCACGTCTCCGGACGAATTTACCAAGGCCGCCGACGAGGTTCTTCAGGACATGAGCGAAATCACCGGCCTTTCGCTGCGCTCGCCACTGAAAAAAACGCTCCGCTCGCGTGACGAGATTCGCGCTTACGTCATTCACCAGATGGACGAGGACAAGAATCCAGCCGAACGCTACGCCGATGCCAAAGCCGGCGAGGCTTTTGGCCTGATACCGAAACATTTTGATCTCGATTCGTTCATGGTTGAGCTCCTCACGGAACAAATAGCCGGTCTTTACGACCCCAAAGCCCACGAGTTTTATATCGCCGACTGGATTCCGCTGGACGATCAGCGCATGGTCATGGCCCACGAACTCACCCACGCCCTGGAAGACCAGCATTTCCAGATCGAAAAATGGCTGAAAGCGGCTCGCCCGGACGACGATGCGGAGATGGCCCGAGAAGCCTTTCTGGAAGGCAGCGCGACCGCAGCCATGGTGGACTACATGCTGCAAGGCACGGGACAGTCGCTCATGAAGTTGCCTGAATTTGACCCGTCCATTCTGACCGGCGAACTCGGCAACACACCCACGCTTCGAAAGGCGCCGCCCTTCATTAAAGACTCGCTGACCTTCCCTTACTTTGCTGGCATGACCTTTACCGTTGCGGTCATGAAGCCCGAGGGCTGGTCCGTGCTCGGAAAAGTATTCAACAAGCCGCCGGCCACCACGCAACAAGTCATGCATCCGGACCTCTACAAATCCGGCCATGTGCCCACAAAGGTGACCCTTCCCGCGATCGATTCGTTGCTTGGCGGCGACTGGAAAAAGCTGGACGACAATTGCCTGGGCGAATTCGGCCTGGTCGAAGTCTTGAAGCAGTATCTCGGCGAGCAGCGCGCCAAGCCGCTGGCCGCCGCCTGGGAAGGCGATCACTATCTGCTGTTCGAGAACAAGCAGAACCAACGGCTGCTGCTGGTCACCCGCTTGCATTTTTCCACCCAGGAACTGACGCAGCGTTTCTTCGGCCAATACTCCGAACTGCTTGAGAAAAAGCATGACCAGCGCAGCAATCTGCTGCGCCGGCCGAATTTCTTCTCGTTCGATTCTCCTGATGGCGGCGTCTTCCTGCGCTGTGCCACTTCGGATTGCGTCGTCCTTGAGGGCGGCGATCGCTCGCTTTTTAGCGAACTCAACAAGCAGATTGGCTTCGGCCCGCTGCCGGAACCGGATCAAAAGCTCGCGCCGGCCCCGACAAAAACAGTCCGCAACCACTCTTCTTCCGAAGTGCCCGCCTGGCACTCCGAGTTGTGCGAGGACCGGGAAGGCACGGCTTCAGCCGTGGCGAGGCAATTTGTCTCGCGTCCTGGGGACTTTAGCCGTAGAGGTTCTAAATAACATCCGCGGCGCCGCGATTAGGTAGCAGCGGCGCGGCATCCCGCGCAGCAACCAAGCCAATCCGCTTTTCCAGTCGCGCCACTCGCTTTTGGAGGCGCTCCAGGCGCCGGAGCTGGTCGCAATTTAGGTTATCGAATCCGCAGCCCGCACTTCGTTTTTGCAGATGCTTTAGTCCGAGCCTGGCAAATTCGATCGCCAGCTTCAAGTTCTTGCATCGCCGCTCGTGATAGATCGCAAGTTCCTCGCACGCCAGGGCCTTGCGCTCTTCGTCCAGCAAAAGCTGCTCCCAAAGCTTCGCCGCTTTGCGGTGCTCTTGCCGCCGTTTCGCCATTCGCGCCAATTCGCATTGTGCCTGCGCGTCAAAGGGCAGCGGCAATCCACGATCCCTCGCCGCTTCACAAGCGGACTCGGCTCGCGCCGCCTGCCCTTTGCGCTGCAAGTAACGCGAAAGCCCAAACAGATCGAGCGCGTCGGTTTCGTCGTTTTCATCGCCTGCGCCGGCTCCCAACAGGGAATTCAGTTTGCCAAACAGTGCCGCCAGCCCGCGCAAGTCCATCCGGTTGTGGCGCACCACTCCGGCCAGCGGTGCTGCCGATCTTCCGCGCAAATAGTCAAAATAAAACTGCGGAATCAGCGAGGACGGTACGTCGTCCTCGCGATCCCATCCTAGGCGCGGCGCATCCAGCACGTGCCGCTCCAGCTCCACCAGCCGCACCGAACCCAGCCGCAGCCTCCACACCGCCCGCGCCGGATGCAGCAGATCCAGATGAGCCGCCAGTTCCGGGACGCGAATGCTCCGCGTCATGCGGAAGCGATTCTCGAGCAGCGGCCAATCAAATGTTTTCCCGTTGAACGTGACCAGCACCGGCCGCTCCGCGAGACGCGACGCCAGCTCGACCAGCAACGAGTGCTCTTCGGAAAAATCGCGCATCAAAAACTGCTCGACCTGCAAGCCGCCCGCATCCCACCAGGCCATGCCGATCAGAAACGCATACGTGCCGGTGCCGCCTGCCAATCCGGTCGTCTCAGTATCCAAAAACAGCCATTTCTCCGCATTACCCACCGCCGCCCGCAACTTCTTGCTTCGCGCCAGGTCTGCCGTCCGGCTCAGCACATCAAGAGCAGACGAAGAAATTTGCGGACACTCCGGAGTCGCATGCCAGTTGCGCACGCTCAGATGGCTGCCGAATTCTGTGTTGACCACCGTCGCGCCCAGCAGTGATGCCAGCGCGCATTCATCCAGCACACGTGGATCCGCATCCGTCCGCCAGTCGTGCTCTTCCGTTCCGCTCGGCCGCGCCACGGGTCGCAGGGCCGCCAGCCGCGAAAATGGATCCGTTTCACCCACTACTCACCCACTCTTTCCAAAATCGCCAGCGCTACTTCCTTCGCTCGCGGCGCAAGATCACCCGCCGGTCCTACGCACGATGGACAGCCCGAATCACATCCACATCTTTGAATCAGTTCCTGCGTCTTTGCCAGCAGCAATTCATGAACGCGGAACAAAGGCTCCGAAAATCCGATTCCGCCTGGGTACGCGTCAAACAGATACAAGTTGGGCTCGAAAAACTCCTTTAGGGGTCCGCCCGTTGCCTCATCGAGTGAAAGTGGCGTGAACGCTTCGTAATCCGCGCCCGGTTTCGGCGGTTTTTCGCCAATCGCTGTGCCGAGATCGCGCCTATCGCACATCAGCAGAAGTGTCGCCACCGACTCCATCGCATGCAGCAACCCGAACATTCCGCTCTGCCGCTCGCTGATCGAATAAGGCAGCGACTCCACCAGCCCGCGCTCCAGCGTCAGCCAGTAGGAAGTCGTGTGCATTTCGTTTTCCGGTAGCTCCAGCCTGCCCGCGCCGATATTTTCATTGGTGAAAAATTTGATCTTCTTGAAGCCCACAACCTGCGAACGCACGAGCACATCCCCATGGGAAAGCCAGTGTGACACCGGGACCGCGCTGTTGCCCTGACCCTTTTCACCAAACGTGCGCGTTTCGGCGGCCACCTCCAGCACCCGCACCTGCGTGTGCTTCACCGCGTCAGTGTAGTAGTCCACGTCCACTTGCTTCACGTACGCCTTGCGCTCCTTGAAATCCAAATGCTCCACCTGATATTGTTCGCCGCCGTGCAGGTAGATCGCTTTCTCATGCACCGTGGTCAGCGCGCTGGGAAAATCCACTTCGCCGATCACCTCCGGCTTGCCCGTAATGTCAATCACGACGAAGTTGTCGCTGGTCGCCGCGCGCAAACTCACGGTATCGGCCGGATACGCCTCCTGCGTCCAGTGATAGTACTGGCCCGAGCGATGCAGATAACCCGCCTCCGCCAGCCGGGCGCACAGATCCTGCGTGTCCACGTCGCCAAATTTGTCTTCCGGCGCAATTGGCAGCTCAAAGGCCGCACACTTCAGATGGTTGACTAAAATTTCCAAATTGTCCGGCTGAATGAACGCGTGCTCCGGCGAATTCCCAAAAAAGTAGTCCGGGTTTCGCACAATGAATTGATCCAGTGGCGCCGAAGAAGCCACCAGCACCGCGCAGGAACTTCCGTTCCGCCGCCCGGCTCGTCCGGCCCGTTGCCACGTTGCCGCAATCGTGCCGGGATACCCGGCCATCACCGTCGCATCCAGCGAACCCACATCAATCCCCAGCTCGAGCGCGTTGGTCGAAACTACGCCGCGAATCCTGCCGTCGCGCACCCCACGTTCGATCTCCCGCCGCTCGCTCGGCAAATAACCGCCACGATAGCCGCGAATCGTCTCGGGCGCGCCAGGAAAATGCGGATTGGCCTGCTGCAAATACGTCAACAGAATCTCCGTATGCAGCCGCGAATTCGCGAACACCATCGTCTGCAAATCCTGTTTTAGAAACTCCTGAGCTACTCGCGAACTTTCATGGATGTAGCTGCGCCGGATGCCCAGCGCGCGGTTCACCACTGGCGGGTTGTAAAACACAAACGTCTTTTCACCAGCCGGCGCGCCATTCGCATCCAGCACCGTCACTTCATCTTCGATCAATCGCGACGCCAGCTCTCCTGGGTTCGCAATCGTCGCCGAACAGCAGATGAACTGCGGCTCGCTTCCGTAAAACTGCGCAATTCGCCGCAGCCTTCGCAACACGTTGCACAAATGGCTGCCAAATACGCCGCGATACGAATGCAGCTCATCGATGACGATGTACTGCAAATTTTCGAACAGCCGCGTCCATCGCGTGTGGTGCGGCAAGACTCCAGTGTGCAGCATATCCGGATTGGTCAGGACAATGTGTCCCTTCTCCCGGATCGCTTTTCGCGCATCGCTCGGCGTGTCCCCGTCATAGGTAAACACTCCAAATGTTTTCCCGAATTGTGGTGGCCGGTCTTCAGACCGGTTCTTTTTGTTTATCGTTAACCCAAACTCGCCGCTATCGGGTCTCTGATCTTCGGGTCTCTGGTCCTCTAGCCTCTGATTCAGGTCATACAGCTCGGCCAACTGATCCTGCGCCAGCGCCTTGGTCGGAAACAGATACAGCGCACGCGTATCCTCGTTCTCCAGGATCGCGTTGATTACCGGCAGGTTATAGCAGAGCGTTTTCCCCGAAGCGGTCGGCGTCACAATGACCACGTTGTCTCCCGCGTGTACCGCCGCCGCAGCAGCAGCCTGATGCGAATACGGCCGTGCAATCCCTTTGCTCGCGTAAGCCGCCTGCAACTTTGCGCACACCCACGCCGGCCACTCAGCAAACTCCGCCGCCCGGGCAGGAAACCGCCGCACCGCGGTCAAGACTTCATGGTTGTAATCGCGTTCCGCAAAGGCTTCTAGCACTTGGTTCACGCGGAACGTCGTTTGCTCCGCCCTGGCCAATGCGATTCGCATGTGTTCGGTTTCAGCGATCTTGGCGGGACGAACGGCCAATGAATCCGGCATAGGAGCTCCCTGAATCGAGCAAGCGTGCAAAAATTCGCCTTTTGTTCGCTAGAGGGTAACACCGCGCCAGTCTAGCTGCAATCCCGATTTTCGCTTTTTGTTCACATCTAGGAAACGAGTGCCGTCCCTGGACCATGCTCAGCGGCCAGCTGGGCTACAACCGGGGATCGACTGGTTCGCTTTCAAGGGCGAGCACGCCAAACACGCATTCGTGCAAGCGGCTAAGCGGTTCTTGCCGAACGAAGCGTTCTAGCGCCTCAATCCCGAGCGCGAATTCCCGGAGCGCCAATGACCCATTTGCAGAAACGGAACGGTTGCGGACACGCTCCAAGGATCGTGATGCGGAGATCGCCTGCCTCACGTTTGCGCCTCACTTTTCCCTGGGATACACTCCACAGCCGATGGCGGACGATTCTGCAATTCTCGGCAGTACGATTTCGCATTACACCGTGCTGGAGAAACTCGGCGGCGGTGGCATGGGCGTCGTATACAAGGCCGAAGACACCCATCTGCGCCGCTCCGTTGCCCTGAAATTCCTTCCCGGGCAAGTCGCCCGCGATCCGGGCGCACTGGCGCGGTTCCAGCGCGAAGCGCAGTCCGCCTCCGCTCTCAATCATCCCAGCATCTGCACCATCTACGATTTTGGCGAAGAAGAAGGCCATGCATTTATCGTCATGGAATTCCTGGACGGCATGACGCTAAAACATCGCATCAACGGTGAGCCTCTGGACAGCGCAACCCTGCTCACGCTGGCCGTGGAAATCGCGGATGCGCTCGACGCGGCTCATTCCCAGGGCATCATCCATCGCGACCTCAAGCCCGCCAATATTTTTGTCACCCAACGCGGCCACGCCAAGATTCTCGATTTCGGTCTGGCCAAAGTCTTACCGGCAGGCGGCCGCACTGACGAGATCACCACCACCGAAGCGGAATCAAATGACGACACCACCGAGCGGCTCACCAGTACCGGTTCGACGCTTGGAACCATCGCCTACATGTCGCCGGAGCAGGTCCGCGCCGAGGAGCTCGACCCGCGCACCGATCTTTTTTCCTTTGGAGGCGTCCTTTATGAGATGGCCACGGGCGTTCCGCCCTTTCGCGCCGAGAGCACAGGTCTGATCTTTGACGCCATCCTCAATCGCCAGCCTCCTCGCCCGAGCGAGAGGAATGCCGAAATTCCCGCGGAACTCGAGCGCATCATTCTGCGCGCTCTTGAAAAAGACTTGCACCGGCGCTATCAGACGGCCGCCGGGTTGCGCAGCGATCTGACCAACCTGAAGCGCCTTTCCGAGTCTGGCAGTGTTGACGCCTACTCTTCTTCTGCCATCGCACCCGCTCGGGTGGCCCAGCGGGTTTCCCGCCGCAATCGCTTCGCTGCAGCTGCGGCAATTCTCACCGCGGTGCTCGCCGTTGCCGAGTATTTCTTCACTCGCCCTCTTCCCCCGCCGCGCGTTCTGCGCACGGTTCAACTGACCAACACCAACCGGCCCAAGTCGGACGTTGTTACCGATGGAAACCGCCTGTACTTCATCGAAAATCTATCGCGCCTTTCGCAGACTTCGGTGAATGGCGGTGAAACGCTCGCCGTTCCTACCTCCTTGCCTGACACGGGCTTCGCCAATGTTTTTGATGTTTCGCCTGACGGCTCCTCTCTCCTGATGAACACCGCCTTCGGCACTTCTCTCGATGGCCCGCTCTGGAGCGTTCCCGTCGTCGGAGGCTCTCCTCGCCGCCTAGGGACATTGGAAGGTCATGCGGGCACCTGGCTTCACGACGGCAAGCATTTCGCCTTCTGCAGGGGGAACGGCATCTTCCTGGCCAACGTTGATGGTAGCGATCCGAATCTTCTGTTCAATTCGCCCGGAACGGTCAGCGATTTGCGCTTCTCTCCCGACGGCGCCATCCTTCGCTTCACGCTCAACGATCCCAACACCAACAGCCGCTCCCTTTGGCAAGCGACTGCCGACGGCAAAAAACTTCATCCGTTGCTCGCCGGCTGGAATCCCAACCCCAGCGAATGCTGTGGCCGCTGGACGCCGGACGGCCGGTACTTTGTGTTTCAGGCGTTTCGCGATGACACCGTGAACCTCTGGGCTCTTCGTGATCGCAGGGGCCCGTTTCGCCCCGCGTCGCCTGAACCTATTCAACTCACGACGGGTCCGATGAATATTGGCGACCCGACGCCCAGTCGTGACGGCGGCAAGATCTTCGTGCAGGGCTGGCGCCCGCGCGGCGAACTCGTCCGCTACGACGCGAAGTCCGGTCACTACGCTCCCTATCTCGGCGGGCTTCCGGCCATGGGGCTCGATTTCTCTCCCGACGGCCAGTGGGTTGCGTACAACGATGCTTCCGACGCCACCATGTGGCGCAGCAAGATTGACGGCTCGCAAAAGCTGCAGCTGGTTTTTCCTCCGCTGCTCGCCTATCTCCCGCGCTGGTCTCCCGATAGCAAGAAAATCGCGTTCTTCGGTCATCCGCCAGGCCAGCCTTATCAGCTCTACATCGTTTCTTCCGATGGCGGTACGCCGGAACAGGTGTATCGCAGCAACACCAATCTCGCCGATCCCAATTGGTCGCCCGATGGTAATTCGCTGGTCTTCGGCGAAAATTCCCTTAACAATCAGGGCTCCGCCATCTATACCATTGATCTAAAAACCCGCGCAGTCAGCAAGCTGCCGGGTTCCGAAGGTTTTTATTCGCCGCGCTGGTCGCCCGACGGCCGCTACATCGCAGCCATTCCGCTTGATTCGCTCAGGATCATGCTCTTCGACCTAAAGGCCCAGAAATGGAACGAGCTGGCGAAAATCTTCGTCGCCTATCCCGCGTGGTCGCGCGATGGCCGCTACATCTATTTCGATGGCAGCCTCGAGAACCAGGAAGGCTACTACCGGGTGCAGGTTCCGGATGGAAAGCTGGAGAAACTTTTCAGCATGGCCGGCTTTCAATCCGCCGGAGGGCCTTTTGGCAACTGGAGCGGCATAGCTCCCGACGGCACGCCGCTCCTGGTGCGCGACGCCAGCATTCAGGAGATTTACGCTCTCGAGTGGAGCGCTCCATGAGCAATCCCGCCCCGGCCCTTTACAAGCCGCCTGCTCCCCCTCGCCCCAACGACAAGCATCGGGTCATCGAGCACTACGACGTTGTCAGCCCTTACTATCGGTCGCTGTGGGGCGAGCACCTCCATCACGGCTACTGGATCACTGGCGACGAACCAAAGGAAAAAGCCCAGCTTCAGCTGATCGAACACCTCGCGCAGCTCGCGCAAATCAAGCAGGGTGCAGAGATCCTCGATATCGGCTGCGGATTCGGCGCCAGTAGCCTTTACCTAGCGAAAACGTTCGGCGCTTCGGTCACCGGTATCACCATCTCTTCGGTTCAGGTCGAAATGGCTCGCCAAGCTGCCGCGGCGCAAAGGTTAAAGGCGCAGTTCCTGTTGATGGATGCCGAAGTGATGACCTTCAAAAAAGAGTTCGATGTGCTGTGGTCAGTCGAATCCATCTCGCATTACCAGGATCGCGAAAAATTCTTCGCGTCCGCCGCCAAGCTGCTCAAACCCGACGGCGTGTTCGCGCTCACCGACTGGTTCAAGAAGGCAGACCTGACGCCCGCCGAAACTCGCAAACACATTCAGCCGATTGAAGAGGGGATGTTCGTCGAGTTGCTGCAGCTCGCCGATTACGAAACGTTTCTGCGCTCCAACGGCCTGCGCATCGTGCATCAGGACGTGCTCAACAAAAACTGTGCGCGCACGTGGGACCTCAGCCTCGAAATCATCAAAGACAAGAATCTGTGGCTCCTCGCGGCAAAGCACGGCTCGCAGTTCATCAACTACCTGAAAGCCTTTCGGGCTATGCGCGCCGGCTTCGCTTCCGGCAATTTTGTGTATGGCCTCCTCGTTGCCACCTCCGCCTGACGGCGCCGGTCCTGATCTCAGCATCTTCTTGGCTTTGCCACTCGTAACTTCCGATGGGTACAATAATTGCGTTTCGCAACCTCCTCAGGAGACGCTCGTGATTACTCAATCCTTCCGTTCGCTTTCACGCTTGCTGGTTGTTTCCACTGCAATTCCGTTCTGCATCAGCTCGGCCTACGCCCAATCGGACTCCGGGCCAAAACCTGCGCCCGCGCAAGCTAAACCTTCCACCGCGCCCGCCCCAACGAAACTGGCCATTCCTGATATCCCGTACAGCAAATTTGTCCTGCCCAATGGCCTCACCGTCATGGTTCACGAGGACCACAAAACTCCAGTCGTCGCCGTCAACAGCTGGTATCACGTCGGCTCCAAGAACGAAAAGCCCGGCAAGACCGGCTTCGCCCATCTTTTCGAACACCTGATGTTCAGCGGCAGCGAAAATTTTAATTTCACCTATATCAACGCCATGCAACGCATCGGCGCCACCGATTTGAACGGTACCACCAATCCCGACCGCACCAACTACTTCGAAAACGTGCCCACTTCCATGCTCGACTACGTGCTCTTCGCCGAAAGCGATCGCATGGGCCATTTGCTGGGTGTGCTCGATCAGAAGAAGCTCGACCTGCAGCGCGGCGTGGTGCAAAACGAAAAGCGTCAGGGTGAAAATCAGCCCTACGGAGTTACCCGCCAGCTACTCACCGAAAATACCTATCCCGTCGGCCATCCTTATTCCTGGACCACGATCGGCTCGATGACCGATCTCGACGCCGCGTCCATGTCCGATGTGCAGGAGTGGTTCAAGACCTACTACGGCCCGAACAATGTCATCCTCGTGATCGCGGGCGACATCACTCCCGAAGTGGCCAAACAAAAAGTCGAAAAATATTACGGCGCGATTCCGCCGGGTCCGCCGATCGCCAAGCAGGAGGTCTGGATCGCCAAGCGCACCGGCACCCATCGCGGTACGGTTCAGGATCGCGTTCCGCAAGCTCGTCTCTATCGTGTGTGGAACGTTCCGCAAGCCGATTCTCCTGAAGAGGCCCTGCTCGATATCGCGGCGAAAATTCTCGGCCAGGGCAAAACTTCGCGCCTCTACAAGCGCCTCGTTTACAAGGACCAGATTGCCACCAGCGTCAGCGCCAGCGACGCCAGCAGCGAAATGGCCGGACAATTCCTGGTGACT
>CAZQOB010000010.1:0-86993 GCA_964594885.1 uncultured Acidobacteriaceae bacterium | reverse complement strand
CTACTGGGAACTGGGAGGGGGCAATTTGAGATTCGGTGTAGAAGAGTCGCCGCTCAAGTCTTTTCCGACGGTCTCGCGAACTGAGGATAATCTCCCCAATCTGGTCGGGTTGTTGAGCATAACTCGCCAGGAGTCGGTTTGCGGGTCACTCTGAGGAATCGCGACCGACCATAGAAGCAAAGAAACTTGTCGCTATTTTGCACTGATACTTTGTTACTTGTTCTCAAAGTCGAAGTAGCCGGTCTGCGCCTGAAGGCGACGACCTGCGGACGTTATCTCCACACGATGATAAGCCTGGCTGTGACTCCCGGAAGCAACGACTCGGATGGTGGCCTGTGAAATCATCTCCCGCTGGAGTTCCATAAGAATTGCTTCTGCCCGTCGAGCATTGCTTCCAGCTTCCCAGAATTTCCCTCCCGTCTTTGGTGCCAAATCCACTAAGTCCCACCCGTATCTTCTAATCGCTCTTGCGCCGTAGAAAGTGTGGTCCGCAAAAAGCACCACGTAGCATGCGATGTGATTCCGTTGAGCCAGAGGAACCAAGGCTTGCCGTCGGACGGAATTTCCGTTGCCGTTGCCCTCTGCAAACAATACGATCGCCTTGTTGCCCGACGCTCCGTGCAAAGCATCCATGGCATCTTTCAAAGCGTCAAATAGCAGAATCGTTTCGTTATGTTTATCAGTATCCGCCTGGATTGAGCGAGTAAAATTGCTCACGCTGTTCAAGTCGTCCGTTAGCGCTCCAGAAACATGTATTGCAGTTCCGTAGTTCATGACCAGAGCCTGAGTTTTGGTCCTGTCAAATCTAGACAGCAGATGTTCTACAGTCTCCTTCTCCAGCTGGAGCACTTGCGCCTGGTGAAAGTTGGAATCTACGACCAATGCAACTTGTTCCGGAACAGGGGTTGTAGGACCACTAATGATTTGTAATTTTTCATCTCTTTCAGTGACCTCAAGTGGCAGGAGTGACGAAAAAGGAGCGGGATTTCCGTTTTTGTCGGCTGCATGAAGGATCAACGTGACAGCCTTTCGTCCGTCGTCTTCGTTGGCGAGGTCCGGTACAGCTGAAGGTAAAATTACTGACAGAATTAATAAGCCGCCTAAAACAACCGTCGTCCGAACGTTACGCTTGTAGCGTTTCGGCGAGAGACTTGGACGGTCCAGGCCGCGCTTCACAAGCTCTCCTGGAATCCGGCTTCCGCTCCTGGAAGCTTGTCCCCGTCCTTAGCAAAGGACATATATAGGACTGGCATCAAGAAAATGCTGATGGGCAGGGCACCGACAAGCCCCCCCACTATTACAATGGCAAAGGGGCGTTGCGCATCGGATCCGATTCCATGAGAGAGCGCGGCAGGTAGAAGTCCCAAAATGGCCACGAGCATGGTCATCATTACGGGTCGCAGCCGTAGGACCGCGCCTTCTATGGTTGCGGACACGATGTCGTGTCCTGCGGCGCGAAGCTGATTGATGTATTCGAGAAGAATTACGCCGGTCTCAACCGAGACACCCAACAGAGCAAGAAAACCAATTCCGGTAGAGACACTGAGATGAGTTCCAGTGACCAGCAGAGCCAGCAGTCCGCCAGCAGGAGCAATCGCCACGTTTGCTAAAATCAGACCGGCCCATTTTGCTGAAGCAAACATGGCATAGAGCACTATGAAAATCACCACGATCGTGAGGGGCACGACGACCATAAGCCGCCTTTGAGAACGCTTCTGGCTTTCGTACTCGCCAGCCCAGTCAATGTGATATCCGATGGGTAGGTTTACTCGCTCTGCGACCAGCTTTATCGCTGCTTCCACGGTGCTGCCAAGGTCCCGCCCACGGACGCTGTATTTGATAGCGACATATCGCGAATTCCTTTCGCGATAGATCTCCGACGCACCGTCGCGAACTTTGACCGTCGCAAGCTGGCTGAGAGAAGTACGCTCGCCAGTTGGAGACAGCAGGCGAATGTTTTCGATCGCAGTCTGGGTTGTGCGATACGGGGCCTGGTAGCGAATCACCAGGTCATAACGCTGTTCGCCTTGCAAGACTTGGCTGACCGCTTTTCCTCCGATGGCCGTTTCAACGGCATCCTGAATATCAACCACATTGATTCCGTGACGTGCTGCTTCCTGACGGTCAACTGTGATATTCAAATTGGGCTGGCCCAAGATGCGGAAGACACCCAGATCTTCGATTCCCTGAATACGGCGCATCACGCCAACGATCTCGTCAGCCTTTTCTTCCAGTACCCGCAAATCGTCTCCGAACACCTTGATGGCCAGTTCACCTTTTATTCCACTGACAGCCTCTTCCATGTTGTCCTCGATCGGCTGAGAAAAATTCCAAATTATTCCCGGCATTTTGCTCAACTCACGATCCAGCGCGGTGATCAGCTCCTCTTTGTCTTGACCGAAAACAGCGCGCCATTGCTGCTTTGGTTTCAGATCGACGAAATACTCTGTATTGAAAAAGCCCGTTGCGTCTGCGCCATCGTCCGGCCTTCCCACTTGGCTCACGACTTGGGTGACCTCTGGAAACGAAGCAAGGGCTATGCGGGCCTGATTGGCAATATGTACCGCTTCGGTTGGTCCGATGCTGGGTGCCAGCGTGCCACGAACCCAAATGGCTCCTTCGTCGAGATGCGGCAAGAATTCGGACCCCATGAAGCCACTCAAAATGAGCAAAACCGAAAGCGCACAAACGGCCACTCCCGAAGCAAGGGTGAGACGGCGATGTTCAATGGCAAGCTCAATGGCGACGCGATATTTCTCACGCAAAAAGTGCATTACAGGGTTATGCCACTCCCTGAGGCCGCGTCGGAATTGAAAGAAGGCCAGAACGGGCGCTATCCCGATGGAAAAAACCAGAGCACCTAACAGTGCGAAGGAAGCGGTCCAGGCCATCGGTTTGAAGAGCCGGCCTTCAACGCTTTGCAACGTAAAGATTGGCAAATAAGCGGTGATGATGATGGCCCGAGCATAGAAAACGGGGCGCATCACTTCGCGCACCGCATCGCGAATGCGCTCTGACGGCGGCTTGGAAGCGTTCGCTTCCAAGCCGAAATGACGAACGATGTTCTCGATGATCACCACCGTTCCATCCACTAACATTCCGAAATCCAGCGCACCGAGCGAGAGTAAGTTTGCGGGAATCTTGTTGAGATCGAGACAGACGGAAGCAAAGAGAAGCGAAAAAGGAATCGTGAGCGCAACAATGATGGCGCCCCGGAGATTCCCCAAAAATAAGAAAAGAATGACCGAGACGAGAAAGAAGCCCTCCATCAGGTTTTGCAAAACGGTATGGGTTGTCAGGTGGAGGAGATTGCTGCGGTCGAGAAACGGAATGATCTTCACACCAGGAGGAAGAACGTAGTTGTTCAATTCTTGGATTTTTGTGTGTATTGCGGCGAGCGCGTCATCTGCGTTGGCACCCTTTCTAAGCAACACAATCCCCTGAATGACGTCGTCATTGTCAATTACCTTTCCGTCGCTTCGATGAATCGCTTTCCCGCATTGTCCTAAGCGAATCTTTTGCCCTTGGTTAACTACAGCAATATCGGTGACTCGGACCGGCGTCCCGCCTTTGGTTGTTAAGACCGTTTGCTCGATTTCCTGCGTCTTGGCGAAAAGCCCGATTTCGCGAACGTTGATCTGCTGCAGGCCCGATTCGACAAAGCTTCCGCCGGCATTGCTGTTGTTGCTTGCAAGTTGTTGTTCGACTTGACCGATGCTGAGGCCGTGCGCCACAAGCAGATTCGGATCCACTTGTACCTGGTATTCCCGCGTTGTGCCTCCAAAACTGGATACGTCTACGACGTTTGGCACAGACTTAAATTGCTTTTCCAGGGTCCAATCCTCGATGGATCTGAGCTCCATCAGGTCATATTCCGGATTGGTGCTCTTTAGCGTGTAAAAGAAGATTTGACCTACGGGACTCCAATCCGTCCCCATCTGGGGTTGCAGGCCATTGGGAAGATTGACCTGAGAGAGCCTTTCTAGGACTTTCTGCCGGTTCCAATCGTTTTCAGAGGAGTCGTCGAAGATAAGCATGACGCTGGAAATTCCGAACAAAGAGACCGATCGGAGGTGCGTCAGATGCGGAATCCCATTCATCTGGATTTCGATTGGGATAGTCACTTGCTGTTCGATTTCCTCTGCTGCCCGACCGGGCCATTGGGTAATGATATTGACGTAGTTGTTGGCCACGTCCGGGTATGCTTCGACTGGTAGCGTGTGGAATGAGACCGCGCCCCAAACAAGCAGAAGAACCGCGATCATCAAAACTATGAAGCGGTTGTTTAACGCAAAATTGATTACGCGATTCACGATGCGGCGGCAACTCCGGTTACAGACACAAACTTCACTTATTGCTCCACTGCGCTTCGCAAAACTAGTGCGTTACCCACGATCAGCTCCCCTGGGTGGAGGCCATTACGGAGTTCCACCATGTCGTCTGCCAATGGGGCGCCGGCGATGACTTCCACTCGCCGGAAGGCGTGACTTCCTGCAGGGACAAAAACCCAATCCCGGTCATGGAGATGCAAAACGGCCGCAGCCGGAACGGCTGGACAGCATTCCTTTTTTCGTTCATGAAAGGTCGCAAGAGCGAACATCCCAACTCGCATGACTAACCCAGGGTTGTTGACTTCGATCCGCACTTTGGCGGTGCGCAAGTTGAGATCGAGAACAGGCGCGATGCTATCAATCCGGCCCGTAAATACCTTGCCGGGATATGCGTTCAACCGAATTTCGGCGTGTTGGCCGACATGCACGCTTGCGAGATTGTTCTCATAGACATCAACGAGAATCCACACTCGGGATAAATCGGAGATGGTGAAAGGATTGGGAGTGTTCAAACCAGCGACGCCGGCCGCGTTTGTGACCTGCTGGTCTGTGATAAACCCGGAAACAGGCGCACGGATATCCACAACGGAGCCCTGTTGGTCGATGTTGCCACCGAGCACCCGAAGTCGCTCCGTGCTGTTCTCTACGTCAGCCTTGGCTTTGGTTTCAGCGTCTTGTGCTACCTGTAATTCGTTGAGGGAGACTGCACCTTTGTTGTAGAGAAGTTCCTCTCTGTCCAGCTGTGTTCGAGAAAGCTGCTCGTCCGCTGCCGCCTTTCGATAGTCCGAGAGGGCGGAAGACAGATCCGCACTTTGCACGCGGAGCAGCAATTGGCCCTTCTTGACAAAATCCCCGAGCCTCGCTTTGATCTCAACGACACGACCTGTGGCGATCGAGATCACCGGCACAATGCGAGAGACGTCCGGACTCACCATCCCAGCCGCAGTCAATTCCGAAAAAGAGTCGTGCTCTACTGCGCCGACAAGCGGGAATTGCTCGGGGTGATCTACTTTTACGAGACCGATATCTTGCTCGTGCTCAACCTTCGCCAACGGAGGAGCCTCGGCCTGCGGGTTGCGCTTGGTTTGGCCGCAACCAGAGGCAACAAAGCAAAAACTGAACAACAGTGCCGTCTTTTTGGAGCTCAAGAAATTCATTGGGTGGCCTTCGAGTCCGGCGCGAGGTTCATCGAACTTACGAAATGTCTTAATGACTTAAATAGGACGGGATGTTTACAGCGCGCTGTGGCCCTACACGCTGGCTAGATACTTCAAGTCATAGCGCCAGCGCAACATTCATGCGCTGCAAGCTAGATGCAGCGGCATTTCGTGCGCGTGACCTAATCTTCGTGAATGGATTTTTCTTAGCCGCGAGGACCTTCAAAAGGAGGAGCCCGACTGAACCAGGAACTGCCTTGTAATGAGGTTACGAATCGGAATTCCTCCCCTATGAATCGCCGGATGGGGCGCGGAGGCAACAATTTGCAGGACTGGTCTTCACACGGTATGGAAACGCAGCGCTGAAAAAGAGCCGCTGTCGCTTCGTTAATCGTGTAGCTTCCGCAACTGACCGAAACTTCCGAAGATGTGAACGCTCTCGGAAAACGCGATGGCTCGGCCTCTGAAAAGTTTCCGAGGCCATCGTTCAAAAGCACTGCAACTGGCTGATTAGTCCAGAACGTCGTTACAACCACGTCTGGATAGTTATCGCCGTTTACGTCGCGCGACTTAAGTTGGAGACCTCCCACAGGCCCGGTGAGACCAATCGTCTGCAATCGTCCGGTCGTTAGCTTAAGTCTGATTTGATAGCGCGAGTCCCGGCCATCGCGTTGCTCGGCCTCGACACTGGCCAAATCGGGGCGATTGTCTCCGTCAAAGTCACCGATAACAAATTTTGCGCGCGCTACTGGGTCTGGACTTGCGCTGGCCTGAGGAGTTTGTTCCGCTCCCGCAGTTTGAGCAACCGCGAAAAGGAAAAAAATTACGAAGAACGCAGAACGCCACGTTTTGAGACGCCTATCCTCGCCTAAGCGGCACATGCTTTTCAGATGCATGGTAATCGCCGTAAGAAAAACCCACCGCAACGCGTCGCCGAAGTCAAAATATCCTCGATCCGCTAGCGGAAGGATAGCACTCTGGGTCAAATATGAAAACAGGTTCGCCACAGGTTCGCCGCAACGGCCAGCAGGCTTACCAAAATCTAAATACCAAACTTAAGGGAAGACTTGAAGCGCATTCGATTCGATGCGCCCACACTTGTGATCGCATAACAGTGTCGGCTCCCCGACAAGAGTAGACTTTGCTTGCTTCAGGACCATGGGCTCGGGAGAGACCGGACTTTTGCTAAAGTCAGAGTCGATTTCGCGCATGTTTTAGATTGTTTCCTCGCTCGGACAGCGCAACAAGAAAACTGTTATCCTACGCGTTCGTGAAACCCACCTTCCTGATTGACACGGACACCGCTTCCGACGACGCCGTCGCGCTCATCATGGCTCTTCGCTCAACAGCGGTTCGTGTAGTTGCCATCACCACGGTCGCCGGCAATGTTGTTGTCCAGCAGGCTACCCGCAACGCCCTGTACACCGCCGAACTTTGCGCTGCCGACGTCCCCGTGTTTATGGGCGCCGAAAAACCGCTTCATCGCGAGCACCGGCCCGCTCACTGGTTTCACGGCCGCGATGGCTTGGGGGATCACAGTTATCCGGGGCCCCGTCGTGCCGCCGAGAATCGGCCCGCCGTAGAAGCAATCATCGCCGCGATCGAAGCAAATCCTGGTCTTGTCCTGGTGACCCTCGGGCCTCTCACTAACATTGCCCTAGCGTTGCAGCGCAAGCCGGAAATCGCGGCAAGAGTCAGCCGTTGCGTCATCATGGGCGGCGCGCCCTGTTGCGAAGGCAACGTCACGCCTGCGGCCGAATACAACATCTGGTGTGATCCGGAGGCCGCGCGGATCGTTGTACAAAGCGGCCTGCCGGTGGAACTCGTCGGCTGGCATCTCTGCCGTGGCGATGCGGTTTTCAAGCTGGAAGACATCGAAAGCGTGCTCAGCTTGGACACCGCCGTTGCGCGCTTTGCCATCGAGTGTAACAGTCGGGCGCAAGAGGCTTATCTGGAGCAGACCGGCGAGCATGGCATTTCGCTGCCCGATCCCGTGGCCATGTCCATCGCTCTCGATCCTTCGATCGTTACGGCGCAGAGCGAACACTTCGTCGACATCGAAACGTCAAGTGAACTGACACGCGGAATGACCGTGGTGGACCGCCTGAATGTGGCAGGGAACGAAAGAAACAAATCTGTGTGGGCTCCGCTGCTGGACAAGAACGAAAAGGTCAAGGTCTGCTGGACAATCGACATAGCTCGCTGGAAGCAAGCTCTGTTCTCTGCACTGCGCTGACCCAAACCCATCGGCGCTTGGCAGCAGAGTTCCAAGGATTTCTGCAGGTGCGAGCCAGCAGCACCACCCTGCCCGCTTGGAGCGTTCACCCAATAGGCGTCGCGTACGGCTAAAATCGACAACCCAGGCGAACTATTTTTGCTTCAATTCCTCGAGCCGTCGCGCGAGAAAACGGCGCACGGCTCCTGCCGCGCCAAGGAGAGGGCCTTCTGATACCGGGCACGGGCCTCTGGATCCGCCCTAGTCTGCGACACAGCCGCACGGAAGAAACCTGGGGAACGTTTCCCAAGTTTCCCGAGGCGCGGGTTCCTGTGCCGCAGTGGGCAGGTTGTTTACTTGCTTTGGCCGGGTTCTGGTTCTGGAGCCGGGTAGAAAAGGAGCTCGCGCACTTCGCCCGCGGCATCGCAGGAGATGGCACCCTTGCGCGCCCACGCGAGCGCCTCGTCCATATCGGCGGCTTCCAGTATCCAGAAACCGCCGATGTGCTCCTTGGTCTCGGTGTATGGCCCATCGGTAACCAGCAATCATTTCCCGGTTGAGCGCGTGGATCTCTTCGATCACTGCTTCGGTTACGGCGGACGGGTCGAAGTCGTCGGGAAGGTAGCTGGCAACCAGATATTGCGGCATGAGTCTCCTTTTGCGGCATTTGTGTAGGCAGATTGCCCGGCCTTCAATATATCGTCGAACGGCCGGACCGGAATTCGACAAAGCGGCCCCGAGATTTTCCGGCCGGTTCTTTGCAATTTCCTAAGGAAACCACGCCGATCCTTCCCAAGTCGTATCTTCGCGGTCATAGAGGTCCCAGGGGATCTGGCGCCGGTCGGCAATCCAAAGACAGTGGACAGCGGGACGGGCTTGTGGTTCAATCTGCCAATCCAGCCATCCTTTTTGTGCCATGGCACAATTCGACATCTTCGAAGTGAAACCGGACAGCAGCCTTCATTGGCTGGCGGCAGAAGCCAGTATGGACGCTGCTGAGGTACGCACTAAAAGGCTCCCGCCAGGAGAGTACGTCATCATCGCGGACGGGCATTCGCCGAAAAGAATTTCCGTCACGCCGCTAGCCAGGCAGATCATTTTTCAGATCAGCTACGACGACGACAAAGGAGCCACCGCAAGAGAGGCGCTGTTCCGAAGTTTTGGCCATGAAGTGGTTTCGGTTACGGACAACGATGCCGCTATGCGAGCGTTGGCTTCAATTGCGAACATCGATGTATTTATCCTCGGCTATACCGCATCCGAGCAAAATCGAAAAGAGATGGTCGATTGGCTAGAGGTGAATTTTCCGAAGGCGAAGGTCATTGCCCTGATCCCATCCGCCCTTCCCCAGTTGTTGGGTGCCGAATACAACGTACCGCAGAGTGACTGGGCCGCGTGGGTTTCGCTCTTCGCTACCAGCTGAAACTGCATCGCACCGCGAACCTGCTCTACGTCCGCACGACTGCACCCCAGTCTTCCGGTGCGCGATCCTTGGCGTGGCGCGAGAACAGCCAGTGGTGCCCATCCAGATCCTCTGCCGCGTACTGGTATTCGCCATACTCGGTTTCGTGCGGCTCTTCCAGAATCTTGGCTCCTGCGGCTTTGGCCCGTGCATAGTGGATGTCCACATCGTCCACAAAAACGGTCAACGACTGCGTGCCGTAGCCGAGCTGCCGCGGTGAGCTTTGCCCGTTATGGGCCTGCCGTACCTGAATCGCGGCCTTGCCGGCCCACATCTGCGCGCCGCTCGGACCGTCGCCGTAACGGTAGTGCTCCTGAAACCTGAACGCCCTGGTCAGCCAGTCGATGGCCTCACTCAAGTTTTGATAGATCACGTGGGGCAGCACCGTGTCGGCAGGTACCGAGCTGTTCTTCAAGGCCATAGGCGAGATTGTACTCGATAAAGACAGCGACGGCCGTTCCTGCCGGTGTTTGGGAATGAACGAGACCGTGATGGCCGGAACATTCCAGTCTTCCACTGCGTACGTTTGTGAAATGGGACCTTTGCCAATAGAAAGGCTCGGAATGAGAAAACCATTGACTCTGTTGGCGTCGTTCCTTTTCATCGTAGGTTCTGCCGGTTCGACCGCACGGGCACAGGCGGGTCAGACCTGGATTACCGACGTGACCATCATCTCACCCGAGAGGCTGGACCACATCGAGAAGGGCAGCGTGCTGATTGAGAACGGCCGCATCGCCAAGGTCGAACGAGACCCCAAGGCGAAAAAACCAGCCGGCGCCGTGGTGGTTTCAGGCAAAGGCCAATATCTGGTCCCTGGACTGATCGACTCGCATGTCCATCTGTCCTCCATTCCGGGCATGTCGCGGGGCCAAGCGAAGGCGAACGAGGCCGTGGTCAAGTCCTACTTGAGACAAATGCCGCGTTCCTATCTTTATTACGGCTACACCACCTTGGTGGATCTGGTGGTCACCGAGCCGGAGGTGTTGAGCGAATTCCGCAATGAGCCGCTGCATCCGGACTTATACGATTGTGGCGGCTCGCTGCCGTTTGCGAACGGATACCCGATGTCGTTCGACTCGCCTGACGCCCGGTTCAAACCATTTCCGAATTTCATTTACGATCCCAAACAGGCGGATCGCATTCCGGCGGAATACCAACCGGAAGATCACACACCCGCCGCGGCAGTCGCCAGAGTGAAGAGTTCCGGCGCGGTTTGCGTAAAGACATACTTCGAACGAGGCTTTGCCGACGAGAAGAATCTCCCGGTAATGGGGCCCGACGTTCTGGCGCAAATCCGTAAGGCAGCGACAGATAGTGGATTGTTGCTGATGATCCACGCCAACTCGTTTGAAGCGCAGAAATTCGCAGTCGAAGGGAACGTGGATGTCATCGTCCACGGAATGTGGCATTGGGGCGGTCTGGACAAGCAGACTGAGTTACCGGACGAGATCAAGCGAGTGCTGGACCGTGTGGTGGAAAAGAGGATCGGTTATCAACCCACAATTCAGGTCCTGTACGGAGAAATTGCCTACTTCGACCCGGCATATCTTGCGATGGACGCGCTAGTGAAGGTGGCTCCGCCGGAAATGCTGGCCTGGTTCAAGTCGCCGGACGGGCAATGGTTCGGCAAGGAATTGAGTGAGGCATTCAAGGGATTTGGAATTCCGGAGTCCGAGGTCTTAAAGGCGTTCGATGAGAACTGGGGGCGCCGGGTGCGGCAGGCGACCGCGTATCTCGCCAGCAAGGATGCCAACTTTGTGTTCGGCACAGACACGCCATCCGCCCCGACCTATGGAAATCTCCCGGGCCTAAACGGCTACCTGGAAATGCAGCAACTGCACAAGGCTGGACTGTCGCTCGGGCAGATTTTGCGCGCCGCTACGATCCGCAACGCGAGGGAATTAAAGCTGGACTCGCAGATCGGAACGATCGAGCCAGGTAAAATCGCCAATCTCATCCTCATGACCAAGTCGCCTCTGCAAAGCGTCGAGGCTTACGACAGCATCACCGCGGTTTTCGTGCATGGAAAAGCCGTGCAACGCGAAACTCTGGCCGCCAACTCCAAGTAGGATCAGTGCAAACCGCGTTTTTTTCAGAGTCAGGCGCCGGCAAAAAGCGGTTCTCATACTTCCCTCGCGAGGTCCTGCAGCGCTTCTTGTTGGAGGCAGACTGTCTTCCAGTCGTTTAAGAATGCGGCGCCGATTCGCCGGTAAAAATCGATCGCTGCACTGTTCCAGTCACGAACATCGAACATGATCCCGAAGCCGTTGGCGTCTTCCGTCATGCGGGCCACATGGGCCAATAGCGCTCGCCCGACACCCTGGCGACGAAAGTGTGGCCGGATGAAGAGATCTTCCAAGAAAATGCCGTGGCCACGAAGCGACGAATAGCAATCGAAAAAGAGCGCATAGCCTGCCGGTACACCATCCAACTCCGCGATCAATACGCGAAATTTCGGCTGGACTCCAAATCCGTCATCGCGCAGTTGCTCCTCGCTTATCACTGTGGACAGCCGCTCAAACGCCGCAGAAAAAGAACGGGTCTGTCCGCAGGTGGAATTTACTTTTGATGAGCGGTGGGCGCGACTGACGGTTCAGGGGAAAGGGCGACGTTTTCGATGTTGGGAGGATTGTGGCTGGGCGGAGGGCCACCGTGGAGAGCGAGCTGGCCAAGGCGGCAGAAATTGATGGCATCGCCGAGGATACGGGTGGCTTCCTGAGGCGCGTGGAAGCCCATGGAATTCTCCGACATGACGAAGTCGATCATGAATTGGCCCTTGCGTTGATACTCGCGAGCCTGCGCGAGTAGGGCGTCGGACGTTCCTTTGGTCTTTTCCACTTTGATGTCGTTGATGAGGTCCACGAGGGCGTCGAGTGCGGTATTTCGCAGATTGAAGAAGCGGTCCTGAATGTCTTCGACGCGGGCTTTCAGTTCCGATTCCTCGAAGTGATGGCAGGTCTGGCAGGCGCGATTGACTTTTAGGAGCGGGCTGTTGATCTGGTGATCGCTGATCTTGAGGCCGCCCTGGCGCATATAAGGCATGTGGCAGTCAGCGCAGGCGACGCCGGAGCGGGCATGTACGCCCTGATTCCACAATTCAAATTCAGGATGGCGGGCCTTAATAAGGCCCGCGCTGCTGTCAGGGTGCTCCCATTCCTTGATCTTTTGCTCGTCTTCGTAGGCGATGATGTCTTCAACCTTCAGGCCTTTGGCCCAGGGGAAAGTGAGGCGTTTGTTCGGTGGCTGGAAGTAGTAGGTGACGTGACACTGGCCGCAGACAAAGGAACGCATCTCCTGGCGAGTAGCCATGGTGTTGACGTCGTAGCTGGCGACGCCTTGCGAAGCGCGCAGTGCGCGGATGCCTTCGATGAACGCGGGGCGAGTGACGCGTAACTGCATGGTTTGGGGATCGTGGCAATCAATGCAGGCGACTGGATGCTTCACGGACTGGCGAATCTGCTGGTAGGTCATGTGGGTTTCGCTGATGACGTTGAAGCCTTTGGTGAGATCGCCGTTGCCGAGCTTCAGGAAGGTGGTAACCATGGAGGCGTGGCAGTTGATGCACATGGCTGGCGGATTGAATTTTTGCCGCTCGGTGAAGGTCTGATCGTCAAGCATATAGGCATGACCGCGGCGCTCCCGGTAGTCCACGGAGAAGGAGTAGCCGGCCCAGATGGTTTTGAGGCGCGGATCTTCCTGCAGCTTGGAGCGGGCCACGACGGAGCGAGGATCGGCCTCGGTGGGGGAGTGGGGCATGGCTTCACTGCCGCCGTATTTGGTGCGCTGCATGTCCACAGTTCGCTTGTATAGGTCGTACTGAAGTGGAAAGTTCTTGGCCCAGAATTCCGGATCGTCCGTGGAGTCGCTGAGTTCGACGACGCGGTAGAAAGGGTTCCGGGCTTCCTGTTTTCGCTCCACGATGTTAATGAGCAGCGCGGTGACAGCAAGAGTGGCCACGCCGGCGAGAATGAAGACGGCCATGAGTAGGCCGCGGGGTCGGCGCGGCTCGGAGTTAGTCGAATCGTTCATCAGGCCTCCGGGTGCAACAGGGGATGAGTTGCGCCGCTGCGGCTTCGGAATGGCCGACTGAATTGTGGCAGCGTGTGCACAGCAAATTTTGTGATTTACCGCGCGTGGAGTTGGCGTCGATCTCGACGGTGATGCTTTCGTGGCAGCGCCGGCAGGCGTTTTCGGTGATCCAGTGATCGAATTTGGTGATCTCGATGTTGTCCGGGTACCAGCCGGTGGTGAAGTAGAACGAGTGCCAGAAACCGTTGTTGGCCTTCACCGCGTATTTGCCGATGAGGTTGTGGGGCGTGTGACAGTCGTTACAGGTTGCAGCGGAGTGGTGGCTGGACTTCAACCAGGCGTCGTATTGGGCCTGCATCACGTGACAGTTGGTGCAGGCTTGCGGATCATTCGTGAGGTAGGCGTAGCCCTTGGCATAGATAAAGGTGTAAGTGCAAAGGCCCACCGTCAGGCCCAGAAGGAGCGCGGCGGAGAGCGTGAGAACGGACCGAGGGCGCATGAGGCCGACTAGAGTATAACGCGGGCCGCGGTGCCGGCAGTGACTTGTGTCACATCGCAGCTGGTTCTTAGTGCGGCAAAAGTATGGTTTTGCCCAGGGAAGCGGAGCGGCGAGCGGCGTCGAGTATTTCAACGACGACGAGATTGGTTCCTATGGACGACGGCGGACTGGCCTTGGCACCGTCCAGCAGCACTGCGCGGAGATAGCCGAGTTCATCGTCGTACGGCGCAGGAATTGGCTCAGCGGGGCGAGTGACGGCTTGTTGTTTTGGCTCGCGCACCCGGATCTCTTTGCTGTTGACGGTAAAGACGGACCCGGTGCGGCCGTACACTTCGATGTCCTGGCGGCTGTAGGGCCAGTTCCATGAACCCTGCAGAATGGCTTGTGCGTGAGGATAAGTCAGGATGATGGTGGCGTCGTCGTCCACTTTGGGATAGACGTCAGGCTTGATTTGCAAAGTGACGGCCGTGACCGAGAGCGGGCGCTGGCCGTCCATCAGCCACGTGGTCAGATCGGCGCCGTAGCAGCCGAAATCGAAGAGGGCGCCCCCGCCGTTTAGTTTTGGATCGGTGAGCCAGGCGAGAAATTCGGGGCCTACACCGATTTCCTTCGGACCTTGATGGCCGGCATGGACCACGACTTTGCGCACGTCCCCGATGGCGCCGGAATGGAGCACTTGGTACGCGGCGTGATTGCTGGGTTCCCAGTTCGTGAAATAGTTGACGAGCACCTGAATTTTTGCCGATTGCGCGGCGTGGGCGATGGCCTGCGCGTCTTCGTAAGTCGTTGCCAGGGGCTTTTCCATCATGACGGAGGCGGAATTGCGGGCGGAGATTTCCACGACCTTGCGGTGTTCGAAAGTGGAAGTGTAGGCGAGGACAGCTTGTGGATGCGTGGCGCGCAGCGCTTCTTCGAGATCGGCGTGATAGAGCGATGGCGCGAAGTGAAATTCCTGGGCGTATTGGTCGAAGAGCTTGCGGTCGGATTCGGCGATCGCGACGATCTCAATGTCGGTGCGTTTGAGGGCGTGGGAGAAGAAGCCGCCGGCGTGGCCGTGGACCAGACCCGCGACAACAACGCGGAGAGGAGGTTTTTCGTCGGCACTGGCGAGAGCGGCTAAGAAAACCGATGCAACGATAAGCAGCGTAGAGCAGCGAATGGTACCCAGGATCATGGAGTGACTCCCAAAATGCCGCAGCATCATAACACTTCGGCGAAAGCCCGACCGTGAGGTCGAGATAATCCTCGCCGGTCGGCATCCTACAACCTTGCTCGGGACGAAGAAAAAGAAAGGGTCTAAAAGACCCGGAACGACAATCTGGAATTCAACATCTTGAAAACACATGATTTGTGGGTTGCCGTTTTTGGAGAGACTTAGCTTATAGTGAATAGCACTTCGCGGGTTGTGCTGCGCAAAAAGTGGAAGGACGGACATGTTCGGCTTCGGCCATCTCTTCCCGGCTTGGGGAATCATTTTGCAGATCATCGCGCTAGTTCACTTTGTGAAGCGCAGACCAGAGAACTATTGGCTATTCATCATTCTGTTCGGCAGCGCGATTGGTGCGGGTGCGTACATAGTCGTCGAAGTGATACCCGACGCGCGGCTGCTGGGCGGAATCTTTCAGGGATTCGGGAGGCGGTCGCGGATTCAGACCCTGGAGACCCAGATTCTAGATAATCCGTCGGCGGGGAATTTTGAAGAGCTTGCTGATCTTTATTTGGACGAAAGGAAATACGACAAGGCGCGCGAGGCGTATTCGAAGGCGATCGAGGGGTACGGATCGCGGCGGGCAAGCGGCGCACAGGGTGATACGCTGCACACGTATTACAGCCGGGCAAAGAGTTCGTTGGCGCTGAACGATTATGCGAGCGCGATCCCGGACCTAGAGCGCGTCGCTACGGCAGACGTGAAGTTCGACTATTACCGCGCGACGGGGCTGCTGGGCGATGCATATGCTCGGACCGGCGACATGGAGCGCGCAGCGTATTGGTTTTCGCCGGCGACGCAGTATTCGACCACGCCGGAAACCTACGTCAACTACGCCTCGTTCATGAAGATGCAAGGCAAGAATGACGAGGCGCGCGAGTGGTTGGGCAAACTCGAAGCGAAGAAACGCACGCTGCCTGGGTACATGAAGCGGGTGGAGCGGCCATGGTTCCGCAAGGGCAAAGCGCTGCGGAAAGAGTTGGACACTAGGAAACAGTGAAGCAACGGGTAACGGCACGGGAGCGAGAGCGATGAACGGACGGCGAGGATTTTTGCGAGAGGCTAGCGCCGCTGCGCTGGCCGCGGCGGCTGGACCAACGATGTGGAACGCGACACTCAGACCAACCGCTGCGGGCTGTCGCAGCACTCCCGGGCTCGGAGCGGAAGATCTGGAAGCAATTCGCACCGAGATTGGGAAGCGTCACGACGAATCCCTGCGGCGGCTGCAGAACTGGATCCGGCATCCCTCGATTGCGGCGGAAAATCGCAATATGAGCGAAGGCTGTGACTTGATGATGTTGATGTTGCGCGAAGCCGGTTTTCAGCGCGTGGAGAAGATGGCGACGGATGGTTTTCCAGCCGTTTTTGCGACGCTGGATGCCGGTGCGCCGAAAACGCTCGGGCTTTATTTCATGTACGATGTGAAGCAGGCAGAGCCATCAGAGTGGAGTTCGCCGCCGTTTGAAGCGGCGCTGATCGACCGGCCGGGCGTCGGGAAAGTTTTGATGGGGCGCGGCGCGGTGAATCAGAAGGGCCCGGAAGCGACCTTTCTAGCGGCGCTGCACGCGATCCGCGGCGCGGGCAAGAAGTTGCCGGTGAACTTGGTGCTGGTGGCGGAAGGCGAGGAGGAGATTGGGTCGCCGCATTTCACGCAAGCGGTTCTCCGGCCGGAGGTGCTGGAATCGCTGCGGAAGTGTGTGGGCATCACCATGCCGTCGGCGTCCCAGGATTTGGATGGAACGGTAACGACTTTCTTGGGCGCGAAAGGCGTCATCGAACTGGAGCTAATCTCCAGCGGCGAAAGATGGGGACGCGGGCCACGCAAAGACGTGCACTCCAGCAACAAAGCCCGACTGGACAGTCCGGCCTGGCATCTGGTGGAGGCGCTGGCGAGTTTGGTGACGCCCGATGGCAATGAGCCGGCGATCGAGGGTTACACGGCAACGGCGCGGCCGATCAGCGAAGCGGAAAAAAAGATGATTCAGACGGCGGCAAAGCGGCTGGACGAGAGAACTGTGATGAAAGGCATGGGCGTGGAGCATTGGGTGCACGACGTTAGTTTTGAAGAGTCGCTGGAGCTGCTGGTCTCCAAACCGACGGTGAACATTGAAGGATTGGTTGGCGGCTACACCGGGCCCGGTGGAAAAACGATTCTGCCGGGAAAGGCGACAGCGAAGATGGACTTGCGCTTGGTGCCGGACATGACCGCGAAGGAATCGCTGGAGCTGCTGAAGGCGCACCTGGCGAAAAAAGGATTTGGCGACATCGAGGTGAAGATGACCGGCGGGTACGATCCGACCAGCACCGCGCCGGATGCCAAGCTGGTCGTGGCAGAGGAGACGGTGTATCGGCGGAATGGGATTGATCCCATTGTTATGCCGAGATTGGCGGGCTCGTGGCCGGGATTTGTGTTTACCGGCGAGCCGCTGAAAATGGCGGCAAGTCACTTTGGGCTCGGGCATGGCAACGGAGCGCACGCGCCGGACGAATATTATCTGATCCAATCTTCCAACCCAAAGGTCCAGGGAATGGATGGCGCAGCCTTTTCGCACGTGCAGTACTTATACGAACTCGCCGCCAGCGCGTAAGAAACTCTCAATTCAAGATTTATCAGCTCGGAAGTAGTAGGCGCGAAATGCAGCAATAACTGCGGCATAAAACAAGTAGTTAAAAATCGTCATGACGATAATAAATAGGGAAGGAGCGTGGTCGCTGCACCCGGGAAAAGTGGAACCCAAAAGGACAGTCGTAACCATGATGGCAGGGATACTGATCATGTAGCCGAGCATGAGGGGCACTGCGAACCAATTGCTGACATGATCTGCCAGATATCGAGAAATATATAAGACCAGCGTGCAGGCAACGCTACCCATCAAGGAAGCACGGCTCGCTTGACGCAGGTGTTTCTTCCACCGGCCTAACCACATATCGCTCATGAATGTGCCAAATCTAACGCCGAGCTACCAAGATTTTTGTTTGCGTAGCTCGGTGATGTGCGCGACGTGATGGCGGCCGTGCCACGCGTAGAGAAACAGCAGCCAATCCACGGTGCGCGGCCCGTGTTCGGGGTGGATGAGAATTCGGCCGTGCTGATCGGCGGTGAGTGAGCGCAGCAGGCGGACCCAGCGGTCGTGCAGTGCGTCCATTAGCGCCAGGGACATTTCGATCGGGCCGGATTTGGCGTCCGGCAACTGGGCCCACTGATTTTCTTCGTATGACTTGATCGTGGGCTGCTCCTCGGTCAGCGCCAGCCGTAGCCGGACATAAGCGTTGATATGGCTATCCGGCAGATGATGCACCACCTGACGCACGGTCCAGCCGCCGTCGCGGTAAGGCGTGTCGAGCTGAACGGGGGAAAGACCGCTGACCGCCGAGCGCAGGCGAAGAGGCGTTTCGGCAATGATTTCAGTGGCTTGCCGCCGCAAAGCCGGCGTAGCTTCGAGCGGTTGCTGAAACTCTCCAATCGGGTATCGGGGATCCATGGGGACTGCTCTCCTGAAAGTTATAATGGCACAAAACGAATAGAAAACGTTCCTATTGGAGGATACGTTTTGGGATTTGGTGACATCTACAAGCGGTGGCCGGCGGTGGAAGAGAACTAGCCGCCAAATTGGACGAGCAGCGGGCCAGGGCGCCGCCTGGGGGACGAATGGTACAATACCGGTTCGCCTGGATGCCGCTGAAAATGGCTCGCTATAGCGATGTAGCGTAGCGGAGATGCCGTGAATCTAATGTATGGAGAAACTAGAGAATGTTCAATGTGGTCATCATCGGGAGCGGTTGCGCAGGACTGACCGCGGCAATCTACGCAGCGCGCGCCAATTTGAAACCGCTGGTGCTGGAAGGCCATGAGCCTGGCGGACAACTCTCGCTGACCACGCATGTTGAGAATTTCCCCGGTTTCCCAGACGGCATCATGGGGCCGGAACTGATCGAAAACATGAAGAAGCAGGCGGCGAAATTCGGCGCGGAGTTCAAGCACGGCGCGGTGACCGAGGTGGATTTGAGCCGGCGGCCATTCAAAGTTACAGTCGGCGGGGAAACGCTGGAGACCAAGACCTTGATCGTCGCGGCCGGGGCGTCCGCTCGGTTGCTCGGCCTGAAAGGCGAAAAGGAGTTGATCGGTCGCGGGCTTTCGACGTGCGCCACCTGCGACGGTTACTTTTTCCGGGGGAAACCGATCGCTGTGGTGGGCGGTGGCGACTCCGCGATGGAAGAGGCGAATTTTCTTTCGCGCTATGCCAGCAAGGTGTATTTGATTCACCGGCGCAGCGAATTTCGCGCCTCGAAGATCATGATTGATCGTGCGAAAGCGAATCCTAAAGTGGAATTTCTGACGCCGTTCGTGGTGGAAAACATTCTTTCGCCCGAAGGGCTGGTGACCGGCGTAAAGCTGCGGAATACCCAGAACAACGAAACCCGCGAGATTGCTCTGGATGGAGTGTTTGTCGCCATCGGGCACAACCCTAACAGCACCGTCTTCAAAGGCCAGCTGGACATGGACGCCGATGGCTATTTGGTGGCGGAACACGGCGGCATCTCCGACGTGCCCGGAGTGTTTATCGCCGGCGATGTGCAGGATCATCGCTACCGCCAGGCGGTGACCGCTGCCGGCTCTGGATGCATGGCGGCCATTGACGCGGAAAAGTTCCTGGAGGAGCACAGCGCCGCGCACGCCCACTCGTAAGGCCAGTCCCCAACGCGCATAATTAGAGAGTTCATGATCCGCTCGACGCTTCTGAAGCTGGCCGAAAGCAAGTCGTTTGCCCGCTGGGTCACTTCCAACAACAGCACTCGGCGCATGTCGCACCGCTTCGTCGCCGGCGAAGCGCTGGACGAGGCCATTGCCGCGGGAAAAACCTGTAACGACCAGGGCATGTTGGCCAGCCTCGACTATCTTGGCGAGAATGTTTTCACTCCGGAGGATGCGCAACACGCGCGCGACTCCTACCTGGAAGTTTTTGATCGCATTGCCGCGGAAAAGCTCAACGCCAATGTCTCCTGCAAGCTGACGCAACTGGGATTGGACATCAGCCCGGAATTTTGCGAAGGGCAGCTGCTGTCAATCGTGGAGCGCGCGGCCTCCTACGATAACTTCCTGCGCGTGGACATGGAGGGTTCAGTCTACACGGAGCGCACGATTGACGTAGTCAAGCGTGTGCGGGCGAAGAGCCGCGCGGTCGGCACAGTGATTCAGGCTTACCTCTACCGAAGCGAGCAGGACATCACTGACTTGCTGGCTTATGACTGCCGGATCCGGCTGTGCAAGGGCGCGTATAAAGAACCGGCCGATGTGGCTTTCCCACGCAAGCAGGATGTGGATGCGAGCTATGTGAAGCTGATGCGGATGCTGCTGCCAAGCGGCGTGTACCACGGGATTGCGACGCACGATCCGAAGATGATTGCGGCGACGATTTGCTGCGCGGCGGAAATGAAGGTGTCCAAGTCCGACTTTGAGTTTCAGATGCTGTACGGCGTGCGGACCGACTTACAGCGGCGATTGGTTCGCGACGGATTTAACGTGCGGATTTACATCCCTTACGGCAACGACTGGTTTCCTTACTTCATGCGGCGGCTGGCGGAACGGCCGGCAAATCTAGCCTTTTTTGCGCGGAACTTCTTTCGCTCCTGATGATCCTCTGGATAAAACCCGTCAGAGCGGCAGCACCATTCCTGGTGGCGGTGGCGGCAGCTGGTTCAGAACTGCTTCGTGGACTTTGCTGAAGTAGCCGTAGTAGTCGTCGATGCGGATTACGTTGAGCACCGCGCACGACATCCAGCATATGACGCCCGCTAGAAAGGCCAGAAGACTGACGCCGACCACCAGCCCGGTGTAGGAATCGGGCAGAGCGGCCAGTCCCGCGATTATTTCTCCAATCGATCCCAGTATTAGAGCTGCAGCGGTGATACGAAGCGTGCGGTACCGGGCACGATGCGCCGCGCACAACGGAAGGTCAAGACTGATCGTTTTTCGCATGATGAGAGCAACGATGATGTAAATCAGCAAGGCGATGAGAACGAAGATGAACACCCAGCGCGGGTGCCAGCTGAAAGATTTTTTTAGCCGGTCTCCGTCTGCTGGCCGGCCGCATTTGACACACACGGGAGGCAGGATTGCTCTGTTCGACGCAATCAGTTGATCCCCGTTGCTCCAAGCACCTTGCGGCATTCCGAAAGTGCGGGAATTCATTGTCGCGAGTTCTTTTCTAAGGCAAGAGTGCGTTGGAGGTTAGCGCAGTTTGGCGTGACTTCGCAAATTCACAACGATTCGCCGGGTTTCAAGGCATGGATGGTCAAGCCCGTCAGTTCCTCTGCTTCCGCGCGCAGCGCTTCGGGCGTGCCAGTCAGCATCGGGAACGTGGCGTAGTGCATGGGAACAACATGAAGCGCCCCCAGCAATTTGCAAGCGAATGCGGCCTCGCGGGGACCCATGGTGTAAAGATCTCCAATCGGCAGGATGGCGACATGTGGACGATACAACTCGGCGATCAGTTTCATGTCACCGAAGACCGCGGTATCCCCTGCATGATAAACGCTGACTCCGCCGGGCAGGCCGACGACGTAGCCGGCCGGCTCGCCGGCATAAAGACGCACGCCGTTCTCGTCAATCGAGTTGGAGTGCATGGCATGGGTCATGACGACGTGAAAATCGCCGACCTGCTGCGAGCCGCCCTTATTCATCGGCAAGATCTCTTTCTCGAAGCCCTTGCCGGCAAGCCACAGACAGGTTTCAAATGTGGCCACCAGTTTTGGACGGAACTGCTTGGCCATCTCCAGCAGGTCGCCCAAATGATCGGAATGGGCATGGGTGAGGAAGATGGCATCGAGCCGCGATAACGTCTTGAGCCGTTCCGGGCAGCGTGGGTTGGTGGTGACCCAAGGATCGATCAATGCCACTTGTCCCGACGGAACGGTCAGCGCGAACGCGCTGTGGCCAAAATAGGTGATGCGATTGCCCTTCAGATCCAGCATGAGCGGAGCCCGTTGGTCTATCCCTTAGAAAGCCTAAATGGAAGAAGGCGTTGCTTACAAGAGCCCGGAATCGAGTTAGGGCCAGCCGGACCCCGAGCTCGCGGGCAGTTGAGAATCCAAGAGCCGCCGAGTACACTTACTAAGTTTCGCGCTGGCCAAGTTGTGGCATGAAGCGCAACGGGTTCCGCCGAGGCAACGCGCCGCCGGCGAGGGTCAAATCGAAAAGGAGAGGTCGAATGGCTTACGTGATTGCCGAGCCGTGTATAGGCACCAAGGACACCGCGTGCGTCGATGTCTGCCCGGTGGACTGCATCCACCCAAGAAAAGATGAGGCGGAACACGAAAGTGTGACCCAGCTGTACATCAATCCGACCGAGTGCATCGACTGCGGCGCTTGCGTGCCGGTTTGCCCGGTCACTGCGATTTTTGCGCTGGAGGATTTGCCGGATAAGTGGAAGGCCTTCTCCGCGACCAACTCGGATTGGTACGCCAAGAAGTAACTTTGCGAAAACAGAGTTGCAAGCAAACGGCACGCGATCGCGTGCCGTTTGTGTTTTGTGCCGTGAACGTGCAGAAAAGCCGCCAACCCTGGATGGGGAAACATCATCTATGAACAACGGCACGTGATTATGAGAGCGTCCCTGAAGAGAATCGGATCTGGAATGCTGCTTGTTGCAGCACTTCTGCTGCATGGTTCGAGTTCTGCGCAAGCTCCACAGCCCGGTGCCGCTGCAAAGGTTCGTTCTGCGCCAGGAGCCGGATCGCTGGAAGGCGAGTGGGCGGGCACTTTGCAGGTGGCGGAAACGCAACTGCACCTGGTGCTTCATCTTTCGAAAGAAGGCGGGGAGTGGCACGCGAAGCTCGACAGCCTGAACCAGGCGGTTTATGGCATCGAAGCGTCCAAAGTCACGCACGCTGGCGATTCCTTAACGATGGAACTCGCTTCAGTCGGTGCGAAGTTCACCGGGAAGATCGCACTCGACCATCATTCGATTCGCGGTGTCTGGGAACAGAGCGGCGTAGCCTTGCCGCTGCTTTTTGAAAAGCGCGCGTCAGGTGCGGAAGCCCGTCTGGCTGCGACTGCAATCTCCAAAGTGGAAGGGACGTGGCAAGGGGCCATCGAAACCGGAAACATGCGCATGCGCTTGCAGTTGCATATCTCTCATGACGAAAAAGGGAAGCTGATGGCCTCGCTCGACAGCCTCGATCAGTCGATTCAGGGCATTCCCGCAACAAGCGTCGCCGAGAGTGGCGGCCAATTGAGATTGGCAATCCTCGCGTTTAACGCGGAATACAGCGGAACGCTGAGCACCGACAAGAACGAAATCAAGGGCCAGTGGAAGCAGAACGGGAACGACGAGGATTTGGATTTTCGCCGCTCGGACAAAGTTCTGGAAGTGCGCCGTCCGCAGAATCCGGTCAAACCCTACCCGTACCGAGCCGAAGATGTGTCGTTCGCTTCAAGCGCCGCGACCGCAACTCTGGCCGGGACTCTGACCATTCCGCAGGGCGCTGGCCCATTTCCGGCGGCAGTGCTTGTTGGCGGATCGGGCCCGACGGATCGTGATGAGACCATAGCTGAACACAAGCCGTTTTTGGTGCTTGCGGATTTCCTGACGCGCAAAGGGGTCGCAGTGCTGCGCTACGACAAACGAGGCATCGGCCAATCCAAAGGAAATTTCGCCAGCGCGACCGTGACAGATTTGGCGCGCGACGCGCAAGCCGCGCTTGCTTACCTCAGAACCCGCAAGGAAGTGGATCCGAAACGACTGGGCATCGTAGGTCACAGTGAAGGAGGCATTCTCGCGTCGTTTGCCGCTACCCAGTCGAGCGACGCCAACTGGGTCGTGCTGATGGCGACGCCCGCCACGACCGGTGAGCGGACGCTATTGCGCCAGTCCGAACTGCTGGCACGCGCAGTCGGCCTTCCGGAAGAGCAAATCACGCAAAGCCTCGCTTTCAACCGCAAGGCGTACGCAGCGGTTCGCTCCGAGCGCGACCTTGCGGCACTTGCCAAGAAGTTGCAAACACTCGTTGACCAGAGCGGCCTGGCCTCCGCCGTGCCGCCGGCAGCTTTGCAAGCGCAGCTCCGCATGATGACCTCGCCGTGGTTCCGTGAATTCCTGGACTACGATCCGTTGCCGGCGCTGGGAGAATTGCAGTGCCCGGTGCTGGCGCTCTCTGGCGACCGCGACTTGCAGGTGGATTCTCTCGAAAACGTGCCGCTGTTGCGCAAAGCCTACGAAACCAGCGGCAACAAGGATTTCACTGTCGTCGAAATCGCAGGGGTGAATCACCTCTTTCAGAAAGCACAGTCCGGCGTGCCCGCGCTTTATGGTGCGATCGAAGAAACGATGGCGCCGGAAGTGCTGGAGTCGGTCTCCAGCTGGATTACCGACCATGTCGCAAAAAAGTAGATAGCCAGAGAAATCCGCCGTTGCGGAACCATGGGCAACAGCGCATCCGGACTCCCCGCATTTCTCGCCGCTCGCGGTATCATTTGAATGGAGCTCTGAGCCGCCCTCGTGCCGCCAAAATTTCATCTCTCTCTGCTGATCCACGCCCACCAGCCCGTTGGCAACTTCGAGGACGTTTTCGAGCGCTGTTACCACCGTGGCTACTTGCCTTTTGTCGATCTGCTGCAGAAGCATCCCAACATGCGCATGGCGCTGCATTATTCCGGTCCGCTGTTGCATTGGATAGAAAAAAATCACCCGGAATATTTTGAGCTGCTGCGATCGCTCGTGGTTAACAAACAGGTGGAACTGGTCGGCGGCGGCTTCTACGAGCCGATTCTTGCCGTTATTCCTCCCGAGGACCAGCACGAGCAAATCGTCCGGCTGGCGGATTACCTGGAAAAGCACTTTGGCGAACGCCCTTCCGGCGGATGGCTGGCCGAGCGCGTTTGGGAGCCGCAACTGCCAGCAATCCTGGCTAGCGCGCAAATCGGCTACGCGCTGGTGGATGACTTTCATTTTCTCTCTGCGGGATTTGAACCGCCGGAACTTTTTGGCGCCTACCAGGCCGAAGACCGCGGCAAGTGTGTCCGCTTGTTTCCCGGCCAAAAGGCGCTGCGCTACCTGGTACCGTTCGGCAAGGTAAAGGACGTTATCGAATTTCTACGCGATGCGGCGGCGACCCATCCGGATGGCGTGGCCGTGTTTGGCGACGATATGGAAAAATTTGGCGTGTGGCCGGGCACTTATGAGCACTGCTACGTGGATCACTGGCTGGAAGATTTTTATTCGGCGTTGGAAGAAAATTCCGAGTGGCTTTCGACCACGCCGCCGGGTGAATACGCAGCCACGCATTCTCCGCTGGGACGAGCCGACCTGCCGACGGCCTCCTATCCGGAAATGACCGAGTGGGTTTTGCCGACTGGTGTGCGCCAGCGTTTTCACGCAGTTCAGCAAGAATTCACCAAACGCCCCGAAGTAGCCGCGTTTTTGCGCGGCGGTTCGTGGCGCGGCTTCTTTCGCAAATACGGCGAAGCGAACCTGCTGCACAAGAAAATGCTGCGCGCGGCAACCCGTTTGGCTGCGGTGCCGCAGCGCCGCACCGACGCCAGGCCGGCGCAGGAATATGCCGAAGCCCGCGATCTGCTCCTGCGCGCGCAATGCAACGACGCTTACTGGCACGGGGTTTTCGGCGGCCTTTACGCTCCCCATCTGCGCACCGAACTCTGGCGCAGCTTGATCCGCGCCGAAGCCGCGGCCGACAAGCTGATTCCCGGCGGCCAGATTGGCCGCGTCGAGCTGCTTGACTACGAGGCCGATGGCAAAAATGAACTCCTTTTTACGGGCCCGGAGTATCAGGTACTGATCAAACCCTCGGATGGCGGCACCCTTGCCGCATTCGATTTTCGTCCCGCGGCGGCCACCTTGATCAATTCCTTGCAGCGGCGGCCGGAGGCCTATCACACGCGGCTGCGGGACGGCCTGCAGAAAGCCCCCGGGAAGGAGATTCCTCTGCACGAGCAGACCCGCGTAAAGGAGCCGAATCTCGATCGCTTCCTGCAATATGATCGTTGGCCGCGGCACGCATTTCGCATTCTGGTGTTTGATCCCCAGCGCACGCACGCGGAATACGAATCGCTGCAACTGATGGAAGATGCGAACCTGGCCAGCGGCGAATTTGTTGTGCGCAATTCTGCGCCGCATCAGGCCGAGTTGTATCGCGAAACGCCGATTGGCGGAAACATTCCGAAGAACGAGCCAGTTCGGGCCGAAATCACCAAGCGGTTTTCTTTCGGGCCGGCACCGAACGGCTGCGAAATCTCCTGCGAGATTGGCTTCAAGCTGAAGCAGCCTCTCGATCGCGCAGCGGTGGTTGGCGTTGAGACAATCGTGAATCTTCTGGCGCCGACCGAGGCAGACCGGTTTTTCGAAACTGCGGAGGGGCCACAAAAGTTACGCTTCAGCGGCGTCTTGCCGGGACCGATCCTGCACATGCAAGACGGCTGGCAAAAAGTCCGCGTCACGTTGCACGCGCCGGGCGCGGAGAATTTCTGGGTTGCGCCGATCGAGACCGTTTCCGAGTCAGAGGAGGGCTTCGAACGCGTCTATCAGGGCTCGCAAATTATGGCTCGCTGGCGACTGAGCACGCAAACGGTGCTTTCTGCCAGAATCGTTTGGCGGGTTGAATCGATCTGAAATGGCGCTGTTTTGGTTAGGAAACGTGGCTATTCGACCAGCCACAGGTTCTGGGCGAAGGGCCACTCAACATCAATCCACTGTCCGATCTGCTGGAATCCAGCCTGTTCGGCCATCCGAAAAGGTTCCTGTGGATCATACTTGTGTGAACTCTCCGTCCAGATCGTTTCGCCTTCCGCTAACCCAATCTGCAAGGCTGCTCCGGAGATGCTGACCTTCTGGCGGCGCATGGACTGCAAATGCATTTCGATACGGCGCTCATCCGCGTTCCACAGCGCCAAGTGGCGAAAGTCGCGCAATTGAAAATCACCGCCCAATTCACGGTTGATCCGTGCCAGCAAGTTCAGGTTGAACGCTGCCGTGACTCCCGCGGGGTCATCGTATGCGAGAATCTGCACTTCCACATCTTTTATCAGGTCCGTACCCAGCAGCAGCGAATCTCCCGACTGCAAAGTTGCGCGTACCTGGCGCAAAAACTCGTTGGCCGCAGGCCGGTCGAAGTTTCCAATCGTACTTCCGAGAAACAGGACACAAAGTTGCTCCCTGGGCTCGCGCCGCGCGGCAACCGCGCGAAGCCCCTCCAGGTAAGGCTTTTCGTAGCCCACCAGGCTCACAAAGTCCATCTTCCCTAGCTCTTTTTCGCATGCCGCCAATGCCGCGGGCGAAATTTCGATGGGGTAGTACGACGTGCGGTGGCGCTTGGCGATCGCTTCGAGAAGGATTCGCGTCTTCTTGCCGCTGCCGCTGCCCAGTTCCGCAACATGTGCCGGGAAAGGCATGCGCGAAACCATCCCGGCCGCGTGCTGTTGCAGCAGTCGGGTGTCTGCACGCGTCAAACCGTATTCGGGCAGCAGGCAGATGGCTTCAAACAGTTCCGAGCCTACGGCGTCGTAAAGGTATTTGCTGGGAAGTTCGCGCTGGACCGGCTTGGTAAGCCCGGCCCGCACATCCGCGGCAAACTCTGGCGACACGGCTTGACGCAGTAAGGTTGCAATCATGGTCTCTCCCAAGTGGACCGGGGTCGGTTACTCTTCCACGCAGCGGAAGGTCGCGTAAACGTACGGATAATGCGGCTGGAACCAGTTGCGGAAGGAGCGCCGCAGCATGCAAGCAGCAGTGCGCGGCGAGCCTCCCTTCATCACATAGTGCTTGCCGTCAAAGAAGTTTGCGGAATAGCCCGGGTAAAACGGCATTGCTGCAAAACCCGGTAACGGCGCAAATGTTGTTCGCGTCCACTGCCAGCCGTTGCCAACCAGATCGTGAATCCCGAACGCGCTGGCTCCTTCCGGAAATGAACCGCATGGTGCCGGATCAAACTGCGCGAAATCAAAATTACCGCGCTTCGCAGACGGTCGCTCTTCGCCCCACGGGTAGCTTCTTTGCTTATCTGAACTCGGTACGCCGTAGGCCGCGCGATGAAACTGCTCTTCGCTCGGCAGCTTACGGCCAAGCCAGTTGGCGTAAGCCGTAGCCTCCGCATGGCTCACATAAACCGGAAACTCCATAGGCAAGGGAAACTCCGCAAACATGCTGCGGTACATCCACACATTTCCCCGCGGGTTCCAGAACGCCGGGTGTTCCACGCCGTGGCGTTCTCGCCATTCCCAATCTTCTGCGCGCCACAGGCGGGGTTCCCGATATCCGCCACACTGCACGAAGTGCATGAACTGCCGGTTGGTCACGTTATGATTCTCAACGCTGAAGGCCGGCACCTGCACCGTGACCTGCCCGCGCTCGTTATCCCAACCGAAGTGCTCGCCGTTCGCTTGCATTCCCAAAACTGCCGGGCCTTCGGGAATCTCCACAAACCGGTGTTGGATGGGCTGCGCTTTGCGCGGGCTTTCCAGCCTCGCCCTTCGCTTCTGGTCCAGCGGCAGCCGGTGAAACATGTAGGCCAGCGTTTCCGCGTGCATTAGCCGGTGCTCAATCGCCGTATCCAGCATCTCCAGCAACTGCGGATGGCCTTCGTCCGGATGCGCCAGAGTCTCTTCGATCGCCGCATCCAGCAACGACCGCAGCTTTTGGTTGTACGCGGCAATCTCCTCACGCGAAGGCCAGTCCGACGGCTGGTCAGTCGGCAATCCGCCGCCCACGGGATCGATTCCAAATGCGAACAGCTGATCGAAGGACTTATGAAACTTGGCCAACCCAAACGCGCGTTCGCCCAAAAGATTCCAGTCGAACGCTTCCACGTGACCCATGTAAAAAATTACCCGGTGTCGTTCCGCGATGGGCCTCTCGTAAAATGCTTCTTCGCTCAGAATCTTGAAGAGTTGGTCGGTTGTGGATCGGGCTTGGATCAGCCGCGCGTGGTGTTCGTGACGCGTGCGGACTGCAGTGGCGAGTGCTCCCATGGCTTTACCCTTTCGTTGGATGCAGCGAGCGAACGAAGGATGCGCCAATATTTCGGCGCAGGGAGGCTGGCTACGCTACGATGGTGACGCCACGCAACGGTGCTGTCAACCGAAACTGCGGCGAAATTGTTTGCATGCCTGACATGGCCGAAACGATCATCGAGTTCCGCAATACGGAATACCACAGAGACGCTATGTCGCGTGCCGTTCTGGCCGGCATTTCCTTGAAAATTTATCGTGGCGAAACAATTGCTCTTCTGGGCCGCAGTGGCAGCGGCAAGACCACCTTACTCAAGCTCATCAACCGATTGCTCAGTTCCACTTCCGGCGAAGTCTTGGTGGAACAACGTTCGCTGCAGGATTGGGATCCGATTCGTTTGCGCCGCAGTATCGGCTACGTGATTCAAGAAGTCGGCCTTTTCCCGCATCTGACTGTGCAGGAAAACGTTTCCATCGTGCCTTCCTTGGAAAAGTGGCCACTGGAAAAAATGCAGGGTCGCTATCGCCAAGTAATGCAGCTCGTGGGCTTGCAACCAGAAGAATACGCCAACCGCTATCCCCGCGAGGTCTCGGGCGGCCAGCGCCAGCGCATCGGTGTGGCCCGGGCTTTGGCTGCTGACCCGGCCATCCTGCTGATGGACGAGCCCTTCGGCGCACTCGATCCGGTAACCCGCGCCGAACTGCAGCGCGAGTGCCTGCAGCTGACTCGCCGCGTATCAAAAACCATTGTGCTGGTCACTCACGATGTGCGGGAAGCGTTGCTTCTCGGGACTCGCGTAATCCTCCTGGATCAGGGTCAGATCGTGGCTGATGCGTCGCCGGCCGAATTCGTGCGCCTTGGCAATCCTCTTATCCGCGAATTCATCGCCGCGGCGGAAATTTCCAGCGGAGCCACAGCATGAACGCCTGGCGCTTTTTCGCAGGCCACGCCGCGGAAATTCTCGCCGCGACGCGTGAACATTTGACGCTGGTCGGGATCTCGATGCTGATCGCAGTGCTAATTGCCGTGCCTTTGGGAATGCTTCTGGTCGGCCATCCACGCTCGCGCTCCGCGGCGCTCGCCCTCGCCAGCATTTTTCAGACGATTCCCAGCCTCGCGCTCTTCGGGTTTCTGATTCCCCTGCCTTTCATCGGTGGAATTGGGCCTCGCACCGCCATCGTGGCGCTGGTTTTGTACGCCCTTCTGCCGATTCTGCGAAATACCTGCGTCGGCCTTTCGAGCATTGACTCGTTCCTCCTCGAATCGGCCGAGGCGCTGGGCATGACCGAGCCCCAAATCCTGTTTCGCGTACGCCTGCCGCTAGCGAACAGTGTGATCCTCGCGGGCATTCGCACCGCCACGGTCATCACGATCGGAGTGGCCACGATCGCGGCGGCCATCGGCGCGGGCGGCTTGGGCACCTTTATTTTTCGCGGCGTCGCCATGGTCAGTGATGCCGTCATTCTCGCGGGCGCTGTTCCCGCTGCGTTGCTGGCGCTCGCCGCGGATTTCCTGCTTGGACTTCTCGAACGCCGCTTGCGAGTAGTTTGAAAAAACGGAGGGTACTTCTGTCCGTGCAGCGTGCTTTGTCGCTCGCCGTTCTACTGACCTATGCAACGCTACAGGCGTGCCACAAGCCCGCAGCGCCGCATCTTGTTGTCACGTCAAAATTTTTCACCGAACAAGTCGTACTAGCCGAGCTGCTCGCGCAGCACATCGAAGCGCGCACCGGCATCCCAGTGGTGCGCAAGACCAACCTCGGCGGCACGCTGCTGGTGCACAAAGCATTGCTCAGCGGCGAAGCAGATCTCTACGTTGAATACACCGGCACGGCGCTGACAGGAGTGCTGGAAGAAAAGCCGCAATTTGACTCCAGCGCTGTGTACCGCCGGGTGCAGGAAGAATATGCGCGCCGCTTCCCCCTGGAAGTGACGGAGCCGCTTGGCTTTGCCAACTCCTTCGCCATGGTCGTGCGCGGAAGCGACGCTCGGGCTCAGAATCTCGCCAAAATGTCCGACCTGGAGGCCGTTGCTCCGCACTGGCGTGCCGGTGTCGGCTACGAATTTCTCGAGCGCCCGGACGGCTATGAGGGCTGGACCCAACGCTACGGGCTTAATTTCGGTAAGCCGCCCAGCGTGCTCGATCTGGGACTTCTCTACCGCGCGCTCGCCGAGAAGCAAGTGGACATCGTTGCCGGCAACTCCACCGACGGCCTGATTGACGCGCTCGGCTTTGTGCCTCTTATGGACGATCGCCACTATTTCCCGCCATACGATGCGGTTCCCGTAGTTCGCCGCGCTGCACTGGAAAAATTCCCACAGCTGCGCGCGGCTCTGGCCAATCTCGCTGGAAAGGTTTCCGAGAATGAAATGCGCCGCATGAACCGCGCCGTGGACGCCGACCAGCGCGATGTCACCGCCGTCGTACGTGAATTCCGTACTGCCAAAGGCTTGTGAATTTTGTCTGGGTAGCGGCGCCTTGTAGGCCGCCAGACGCGCAATTCACCGAAAGTTGCTGCAACGCGAGAGCTTTTGCTACAGTCGCAAAAGATGCCCGTGCAGGGGAATTCCATGGCCATTTCGCAGGATCTGTTGGAAATGCTGGTCTGTCCGCTCTGTAAAGCGCCGGTGAAGCTGCTCGACGACCAGAGTGGCTTGCAATGTCCGCAATGCCGCCGCGTTTATCCGGTCCGCGACGACATTCCAGTGATGCTCCTGGAAGAAGCGTCCGTTCCGAAAGACTGATTCTTGCTGCCAAGGAATTTCTTCATGCCGAACCTCGTTGCCGAGTCCCTGCCCCGCCTCCAGCGTCTCCTCCCCCGTTTGAAAGGGCGCCGCATCGGGGTCCTCGGCGACCTGATGCTCGACCGCTATTTGTGGGGAACGGCAACGCGGCTTTCCCCGGAAGCAGCAGTGCCGGTGGTGGATTTTGTCGAACAGAGCGAATGCCTCGGCGGCGCAGGAAACGTCGCTGCAAATCACGCAGCGTTGGGCGCGCGAGTGGAAGCCTTCGGCGTCATCGGGGAAGACGAAGCGGGCTCATCATTGCGAAAATGCCTCCGTATTGCCGAGATTGGTCAAGGTGGCGTGATCGCTGACAAGTCGCTCGTTACAACAGTAAAGACGCGCGTCATCGCACGTCATCAGCAGATCGTGCGCATTGACCATGAACGCCGCGACCCCATCAACCCTGTTTTAGAGGAAAAGCTCTTTCGGCGCTTGCTCGGGGCGCTCAAGAAGCTTCACGGTCTGGTTCTTTCCGATTACGACAAAGGTCTGATCACCGACGCGTTTGCAGATCGCGTGCTCACCGCCTGCCATCGTCTGAACGTGCCCGTTTTCGTGAAACCTAAGACCTCGCGGCTTTACGCCTACCGTGGCGCGCGAGTCATCGTGTGCAACGCAAAGGAAGCCAGCTTCTTTGTTACGCGCTCGCTGCACGACGAAAAATCGTTTGAAGAAGCGCTCCAACTATTGCTGGCACACTTTGGTTGCGGCGCGGTGGTAGTGACCAGAGGCGAGAAGGGAATGAGCTTTCGCGAGGAATCTTCGCCACGCCACCTCACGATTCCGGCAACATCGTTCGAAGTGACTTACGCCCGAGTTGGCCAACCGGGAGTCGAACGAGGCGCCACTGGCCGCCAGGTCTTCGATGTGACCGGCGCAGGCGATACCGCCCTGAGCGTGCTTTCGTTGGCCATCGCGGCGGGAGCTTCACTGCCGGATGCCGCGATTCTCGCGAACACTGCAGCCGGCGTGGTCGTGGGCAAACTTGGTACAGCAAGCGTCACGCTTCCTGAACTTGCCGCTGCGTTGCGCGACCTTCGCGGCTGACCTTTGCTAGAACCGTTGCCTGCGTCAGAACGGAGGCGGGAATCCGAGCGACTTGGTGTCCGAATTCACCCAGACGCCGACCTGTTTGGTGTAGCGGCTTTTCTCTACGTCGGATTTGTCGGGTACCGGGGAATACCGGCTCACGTCAACGATGACGATCACACCGTTCGCCCCTTTTTTTGAAGTGGCTTTTAGGACGGAGTAGCTCTTTACCGGTCCGTAATAACCATCCGGTCCCCAATCGGCGAGGAAATCGCCCATGGAGTAGCTGGGCGAAGGTTTCCACAGGTCATAGGCCTGTTTGGGATTGCCTGCGGCAAGAGCATCCAGAAAATGCTCGACGGCCCTTTTCTCCGGATAGTAGCGGAAGGTGAAGTACAGCACGGTGACCAGCGCGAAAAAAATTCCGAATCCCGCGTAAGTGAGTGCTTTGTATTTATTGGATGGTTCTGGCGGAGGGGAGAGAAGTGACATAGTTTATTCGGAGCGACTCGAGACGCGCCTTCATCCTAACAAATTACGCAAGCGCCGAGTACTCACAGTTAGACACCGCGCTCAGCCTTCCAGTGCCCCACCGGCGCCTTCCGGCAGCTCGATTTCATACTTGGTGCGGGCCTTTTCGCGGTGGATCTCCAGAGCCAGGGCAATCAGCCGATCAATCAATTCGCGGAAGGCAATTCCCGCGGCTGCCCACAATTTGGGATACATGCTGATGGAAGTAAAGCCGGGGATGGTGTTCACTTCGTTCAGGAAAAGTTTTCCGCCCTTTTTCTCCAGGAAGAAGTCGACGCGGGCCATGCCGGAAAGTTCCAGCGTGCGAAATGCGCGCACCGCCAGCGTCTGGATCTTCTTGATCTGCGGGGGTTTCAGTTTAGCCGGAATGATCAGCGCCGTACCTTCTTCCAGATACTTCGCCGCGTAATCGTAAAATTCGCGGTGCGGCACGATTTCGCCGGGTACCGACGCCTGCGGCTCGTGATTGCCCAGCACGGAGACTTCAATTTCGCGAGCCGTCACCGCGCGCTCGACCAGGATCTTCGTCGCAAACTCGGATGCCAAATCGAGCGCCGGGGCTAGCTCCGTGCGTGAATGCACCTTGCTCATTCCCACAGAAGACCCGAGCGCTGCCGGCTTCACAAACAGAGGGTACTTGAATTTCTTCTCAATCTCTTTGCGCACGGCGCCGCCGTCGCGTTCCCAATCCGCGCGAAACACGGTCACCCAGGGGACCACGGGAATTTTCGCCTGGAGCAGCAGGCGCTTGGCGACGTCTTTGTCCATGCCGATGGCTGAGCCCAGCACCCCAGAACCGACAAATGGAAGCCCGGCCAGATCCAGCAGCCCTTGAATCGTTCCATCTTCGCCGTAGGTTCCGTGCATCACGGGGAAAACCACGTCGAGCCGCTGTCCGCCCGCGCCGGCGCTGCGATCCAGAGGAATCAGCGCAGCATCGGTCGGATCGGCGGCCATGACTACCCGCTGGCCGGCCTTTAGTACCTCGGGCAGCATCTTTTGCGCAGCAGAGCCAACTAACCAGTGGCCTTCCTTCGAAATCCCAATCGGCACCGCTTCATATTTGTCCGGGTCCAGGCCGCGGATCACCGAAGCCGCCGAAGCCAGTGACACTTCGTGCTCGCCGCTCCGACCACCAAACAATACGCCCACACGCAACCGCTTCTTGGTTTCCTTCATCCGTTCATTCCGTGTGCAACCGTCCACAGTTTACCGTCGGAGGGCCAGCAGTTCGGGAATCGAGTTGGGAGGGTGCACCCAAGTACCAACGTGGGAGCTGTGCAAAACAAGACGTTGCCGGAGAGCGTTTCATTTTGGGAATGGGACGGGTGCCCCTACGGTTTTTCTTAAGTGCGGCAAATTCGGACTCAAAAATCCAATGTTCTTGCACTTGGGGCAAGGAGCGGGCTTAGCGGAGCGACTTTTCGCGATCCACCCTATCATTGATTTACCACATTGCAATATAAATTTAATAGGACAGTCCCGCAGCCTGTGGGAAATCGGGGCAGGAGCACAAAAATAGAACTGCGAAAGGAGCGGCCAGAAACGATATGCTCGGGCCATGCAGACGACGCTGCCGCAGAGGTACTACACCGATGCCGCGGTTTTTGCGGATGAGCTGGAACGCTTCTACTGCCGAAGCTGGATTTGCGTCGGCCGTGCGGCGGAAATTCCAAACGCCGGCGACTATTTCCTGCGGGAAATCGGCCGGGAAAGCATCATTGTTGTTCGCGGTGATGACGCAGCCATTCGCGGCTTCTACAACGTCTGCCGGCATCGCGGAACGCGCATCTGCCCCAACCCCGAAGGTCGCTTCCTCGGCAGCATCCAGTGCGGCTATCACGGCTGGACCTACGCCCTCGACGGCAGACTGACCGGCGCGCCGCATATGACCGATCCGTCGTTTCGGCGTGAAGACTTTCCATTGCACGGTATCCGCAGTGAGGTTTGGGACGGGCACATCTTCATGGACCTTGATCCACAGGCCAAACCACTGGCCCATCAACTTGGCGATCTACAGAACAAGTTTGAGCTGTGGCATTCCGCGGAGCTGCGAATGGCCGCACGCAAGACTTACTCCGTCAACGCCAACTGGAAGCTGCTCGTCGTCAACTTCAACGAGTGCCTGCACTGCCCGATCATTCACCCGCTGCTGAATCGCATGACCCACTATCTTTCGGGTGAAAATGATCCACCCGCCGCAGGTTATGTCGGCGGCTCCATGGACTTGAAGACCGGCGTGGAAACGATGAGCGTTCACGGCAAGCGGCCACGCGCCTGTCTGCCTGGCTTGGAAGGCAAGGCCCTCGACCACGTTCTTTATTACACGGTCTATCCCAACTTATTTCTGAGCCTGCACCCGGACTACGTAATGACCCACACGCTCTGGCCGCGCGCCGTGAATCAGACCGATGTAATTTGTGAATGGCACTTCCACCCAGAGGAAATGAAACGCGCGGATTTCGATGCCAGCGATGCCGTGGAGTTTTGGGATACCACGAACCGCGAGGACTGGCGCATCTGCGAGCTGTCGCAGTTGGGCATCCAGTCGCGCGCGTACCAACCCGGACCGTACACGCCACTAGAAGCGCTGCCCAAAGCGTTCGACCAGATGATCCTTGGCAGTGATGCCCGAAAGGATGAAAAACCATGAAGTCGCGGACGGTCGACAGCATTCGACAACAACTCTGCAGACCGGAGGCTTCCGCTCGTTCACTGCGTCCGCGTGTAGTGTTGTTTTTTCCACGCTCTCGGGCGCCTATGCGGGCCGGCAAATCGGACTGAAGAACATTATCCAATTGACGTAAAGGCAAGTCTTACAGAATCTTCTGCCCCAAGCCCGACAGCACGAGTTCCACACCCAGCAGGGCTGTGCGGTTGTGCTCGTCGAGGATCGGATTGATCTCGACCACTTCGAGCGAAACCATGGCTTCGGAATCCGCAATCATCTCCATCGCCAGGTGCGCCTCGCGATAGGTCGCACCGCCACGTACTGGCGTTCCGACGCCGGGCGCGTCCGCCGGATCCACGAAGTCCATGTCCAGAGAAATCGCGATGCCGTCGGTATCGTCCATCGCGTATTTCAGCGCGTCGGACATCACTTCGCGCATTCCGCGTTCATCGATGTCACGCATCGTGAAGACATGAATACCGGACTTCTTGACGATTTTTCGTTCCTGGGCGTCCAAGTCGCGCGCGCCTACAATCACGATGTTCCCCGGCTCAGCCTTGGGCTTAAATCCGCCGAGATTCACAAGCTCTTCAGCGCCATAGCCCATGATCGCCGCCAGCGGCATCCCATGCACGTTGCCCGATGGGGAGCTTTCCGGCGTGTTCATATCACCATGCGCGTCCAGCCAGATGTAGCCGATCTGCTTCTTGTCCTTACGAAAGTGCGAGGCCGCGCCCGCGGCAACTCCTGCGGCTATCGAATGGTCTCCTCCCAGCACCAGAGGTAGAAACCCTTCTTCCAGAGATTTCTGCACGGTTTTGGCGATATCCTGGCAAGTCTCCGCGATCTCTTGCAGGTATTTGGCGCGCTTCTCGCCAACCTGCATCTCTTCCGGCTGTTTCACTTCCAGGTTGCCGATATCTTCGACGGTAATCCCCAGCTTTTTGATTGCCGCCTGAAGCCCCGCGCCGCGCAGCGCCGAAGGCCCCATGTCCACGCCTCGGCGCGACTGGCCCAGGTCCATGGGCACACCAATGATGCGAACTTTCTGTGGCATTGCGTTTTCCAGATTCGGCGCTAGCCGGGTCGAGCGTTGAACAAGCGCCTACCCAGGCACCCAGTCGCTCAGCGGCCATCCGCTCCTAACTTCTGAGGAGCCTTAAGGATACACCCGATAAATCATGCGCGGGAAGGGGATGACCTCGCGGATATGCTCTGTTCCGCAGATCCAGGCCACCGTGCGTTCCAGCCCTAGCCCAAAGCCCGAGTGCGGAACGCTGCCATAGCGCCGCAAATCCAGATACCACTGAAAGGCGTCCTCCGGTAAGTCGTTTTCTTTCAATCGCTTAACCAGAAAGTCGTAATCATGAATACGCTGGCTCCCACCGATGATCTCGCCATAACCCTCCGGCGCAATCATGTCAAAAGCCAGCGCCAGCTCCGGACGCTGCGCGTCTGGCTGCATGTAGAAGGCCTTGAGTGCCGAGGGGTAGTGGTGGATCAGCACAGGCCGGTCAAACGAGCTGGAGATGACGGTCTCCTCGTCGCCGCCAAAATCGTCACCGAACTTTGCAGGATTTCCGGCTTTGTTCAATACCGCGACCGCGTCCTCGTAGCTGATCCGCGGAAAGGGAGGCTTGATGTTTTCCAGCTTGCTCACGTCGCGCTTCAGCGTCTCCAGCTCGCGCCGCTTATTCGTGACACAACCCTGCACGATGGCACTGACCAGCCCCTCGGCCAGTTCCATTGCCTCCTCAAACTCGACATACGCCGCTTCCGGTTCCAGCATCCAGAATTCGGTCAGGTGCCGCCGGGTCTTGGACTTTTCCGCACGAAACGTCGGCCCAAAGGTGTACACCTTGCCGAGCGCCATGGCCAGAGCTTCGGCGTAAAGCTGCCCGCTCTGCGTCAAGTACGCCTTCTGGTCGTCGATGTAGTTCACTTCAAACAGCGTGGAGGTGCCTTCGCAGGCTGCCGGCGTGAACATCGGTGCATCCGTCAGCGTGTAGCCTTGTCCGTCCATGAACTCGCGCGCGGCGCGAATCGCTTCCGCGCGAACCCGTAAAATCGCGTTCTGGCGCGGCGTACGAATCCACAAATGGCGCTGGTCCAGCAGGAAATCGACGCCATGCTCTTTCAGTTGAATCGGAAATGGTGTCGCCTCGGAAATTCTTTGCAGTACCTTCAGTGCCGTTACGCCAATTTCATAGCCGCCTGGAGCGCGCTGTTCCGCCCGGATCTTTCCGGTCACCACTACGCTCGATTCCTGGGTCAGCCCTTTCAGAGCCCCAAAGGCTTCCGGATTCTCCTTCAGCGAAACCACTCCCTGCATGATGCCGGTCCCGTCCCGAAAAATTGGGAACAGCAGCTTTCCCGACTCCCGCAGGTTATATAGCCAGCCCTGCAGGGTCACTTCCTGTCCGTCGTACTTACCCGCCTGATCGATGGTGGTCTTTGTCATGTGCGTCTGCCGCGCGTTTGCGAAACCGGTAGTTTATCAGATTCGCGCATCCAGCCTGATCAAGGGCTCAAGCCGAAAAAGCCGCGGTCGGAGACCGGAATGGAACTGAACAGCCGGGAATCCATTTCGCTTGCTGTCCGTGTGGTCAGGTTCAAGATGCGAACAACGGAAGCAAAGCGAACCCGTCCTCTGCGCTAGGGTCAGATAACATCGGACCAGAGACTGACTTACGGGAGTACCTATGAACCGAAACATTTTCGCGATTGCTACGTGGCTGCTGGGAGCGTCGCTGGCCCTGGGCCAGGCGTCCGCGTTGAATACTTCGGCTCCGCCGCCCTCTGCAAAGAAGCCAGCACCGGCCTCGACAGCTACAGCCACCACGGCCTCAGTTGCGATCGATCCTGCCAAGGAAGCGGATATTCGTCGGCTGCTTGAAGTTACGGGCGCCAAGATGCTAGTTGAGCAAACGATGGGCGAAATGACCAAGTCCCTCAAACCAACCCTGGCGAATTCGCTCCCGCCGGGCGACTACCGGGACCAGCTCATCGACCTGTTCTTTGCTAAATTCACGGCCAAGGCCAACACCCAGGCTCTGCTGGAGCTTTCCATCTCCAGCTACGACAAGAACTTCACGCACGAAGAAATTCGCGGGCTGCTTCAGTTCTATCAAACGCCGTTGGGCAAAAAGTCCATTTCCGTGATGCCACAGCTCCTTGCCGAACTTCAGGAAAAAGGCAGGAAATGGGGAGAGGACCTGGGCCGCCAATCCATGATGGAAGTTCTGGCCGAGCATCCCGAATTTGGAAAACAGCTCGAGGAAGCGCAAAAGGCCGCCCAAGCCAAAAATTGATCATCGGAAATGAAACGTGCAGGGCGGGCTTTCCCGACTGGTGCCGGTCCGCCCGCCTTTTCACCTAATCTCGCGGCACAATCGCGTAACTCACAAACGCCACGCGCTTGCTGTCCGGTGACCAGGACGGGACGTTGATCGTTCCCTGGCCGCCAAACAACTTCGCCAGCACTTTGATCTTTCCGTCCGCCAGGGTCATGACCCGCAGCATCACGTCTTGGTTTTCCGGGTGTCCGCTCACACTTCGATCGAACGTCAGAAACACCAGGTACTTTCCATCCGGTGAAATATGCGGAAACCAATCATTCAGTTCGTCGGAAAAAACCTGTTCCTGGTCGCTGCCATCCGGCTTCATCCGCCAGATTTGCATGTGCCCGCTCCGCTCGGAATTGAAGTAAATGTATTTCCCATCCGGCGAGTATTCCGGACCGTCGTCCAATCCCTTCGCTGTAGTCAGCTGCTTCTCCTCGCCGCCTTCCACTGCGATAGTGTAAATGTCGAAATCACCGTTGCGCTGGCCGACAAACGCCAGCGTCTTACCGTCCGGCGACCAGCCGTGCCAGTACGAAGGCGCATTGTTGGTGAGCCGCCGCGGAGTGCCTCCTTGCAGTGGCAGCACATACACCCGCGACTGATGGTCTTGCTGCGACTGGTCGCTGATGGCCAGCAGCGAACTGTCAGGCGAAATCCCGTGATCGTTGTTGCAACGGATCGCAAATCCGGTATCAATCGTTTGCTGCGTGCCGCTATCTACCGAAAGATTCACGATTCGGCCGTCGCGATTGAACAACCAAGCCTTGCCATCACGCGTCCAGTTCGGCGCTTCGAACCGTTCCGTGGAAATGTAAACGGCTGTGCGATCGCCCGAATCGACCGAGGCTGTCTCCAGCAGGCTGTACATTGTCGCCGGCGCGGTTTTCGCGGCGTAATTAGGCGGCGCGGTTGTGAGACCCACGTTAGAAAAGATCGCCTTCTCGATCACGTCCTTGTCGTGGCTGCAAACGCCAATCCCAACATAAAACGGTTCTTGGAGCTCGATTCGTGGCGAAGCTCCCGCAAGCTTTAACTCGCTGTCGTCCCCTGCCAACCACATCGTGAAGTAGGACCCACGTTTTTCAATCCGCAAGTGCTTCGGCCCCCAGTTCGGGGATTGCACTTCGGTCGTCAGCCCGCCAATTTCGGTCCGAAACTGGAGCGCGGTCATTCCATTTCCGTGTCGCGCAATATCCACATAGACTGAGTTTTCATCCAGACTCTGCCGGATCATCAGCACCGCCTTGCGGTGCGGATTCCCTCCTGTCCCCAAAAACGAAATATCCGCGCTCAGCGTTACGGCACCTTGCGTTAGATCACCGGAAACCTTCTTCCACACAAACTGGTACCCGTCGTGATCGAACCACATGTTTTCGCCGCTGCCCGCGATTGTGTACGTCTTCTTGGCCCCGTCATATTCGACCGACCCGGCATGCAGCACCGTCCCCACATCGCCACTCGCCTCGAATATTCCGAAACCGCCTACTTTGCTTTGTGCCGAGAGGCGAGGAACTGCAACAGACAGAAGCAATACGGCGACCATGGCTGACGCGAGTGTTAGTCTGGCTTTCATCGTCAGACACCTCATTTTTCTTTTCAAAGACGGTGTAGCAATGTACCAGATGAAGGTCGGCACTTCGACCTGGAACAGAAACATCCTGGCCATGCAGCTGGTCGGTTCAAAGGGCGCTCGCCTGGATGGCCTGGTAAGAACCTCCGACGAAAGGCCCGCCTGCCTGCAACGCCGCAATTGCTCTTCAACGGCATTCCGCCGGGCTCCTACAGCGTATTGGCAACTCCGATTCGGCCATAGCGTGTAGCGGTTTTCGAATTTATGGATCCAAGCGGGCTGCCGATTCACTTCGACGACGGAGAAAAACAAACGATCACGTAACCATAACGGCTCGAGCTTCGCCTTAGCTCCAGAAAATCCGAGGATCATCGGAGATCAGAATCGTCATCACGAATTCCAGGCGGATTCGAACTTGTCGAAGGCGGCGCGCGCTGCGGCCAATTGCTCCTGTGTGGAAGGCGCTTCAGCGCCGAATTTTTCTTTCAATTCAAGCACCACCGGCACATTATCTGCGGGCACGGACCTGAGCAGCTGAACTGCTCTTTGCCAATCGATCGAGCCTTCGTAGGGAAGCAGGTGCTCATCTTTTTCGCCGTGGTTGTCGTGCAGATGCACCGAAGCAATCAGGTCCTTCATCGGTGCCAAACATTTTTCCAGGCGTTCTTCTTCCGGGCCATCCGCCAAATTTGCGTGGCCAATATCAAAATTAAAGCGCAGCCCGGTCAGCCGCGTCTCGTCTACAAACGCGCGCAGGTATTCCGGTTGGCCGAGTTCATTAGTGGTGTTCTCCACGGCCAGTATCACGCCGGCGTGATGCGCATGCAGGACCAGGTGTTCCAGTGTGCTGAACGCGGCGTCACGCTTGCGCGGGTCGGCGGTTTCCCGCGAGCCGCCCATGTGCAAGACCATTCTCGAAAACGGCAATACTTCAGAAACGTCAATTGCGCGCTTGAACTCGTCCATGGCCTCGATGCGCCGCACTTTCTCCACTTCGCAGACCGAGAGCGGCTGGCCGCTCTCCCGCGTAGCGCTCGAATCCTTGCTGGTCGGCGCGTGCAACGAATTCAGCGTCAACCGATTTGCTTCCAACGCCGACGCTAGAACCTCAATCTCCTGCCGGGTCGCGTAATCGAAATGCGCGCGCGAGCAAAAAATCTCCAGCGCGCTAAATCCCTGTTCGCTGATCTGGCCCAGCAGCTGGGCATTCAATTTGCGCGACACGAAAAGATACGTGGAGAGGACTTTCTGCATGACGAACAGGCTCGCTAACCAGAGTGAAGTGTGCGGCTGGAACGCCAGCTAGTATCCCACGGCTGAGCCTTCATCGCGAGGGTCGGCCGCCCCGAATTTCTCGCCGGTTTGCGAATCAATACCTATGGCATTGACCAGGCCGATATGTCCACGGCGCTTGGTGGCGTGTCCCATGGCATTTAGCGCCTGTTCCAGACCGGCAGGGAACTGCTGCTCCATGTAAATGCGGTCGGGCATCCACTGGTGATGAAACCGCGGCGCGTTGATCGCCGACTGCGCGTCCATACTCAGCCGCATCCAGTTAATTACGCTCAGAAGCACCGCGGAAATGATCGTCGGGCCGCCGGGCGAACCCGTGACAAAACTCAGCTTGTCGTCTTTCAGCAAGATTGTCGGGGTCATGGAACTGAGCGGGCGGTGGCCCGGAGCGATGGCATTGGCATCGGACTGGATTAAGCCAAACAGCGCATTCGGCACGCCGGGCTGGGTGGTGAAATCGTCCATCTCGTCGTTCAGCAGAAAGCCGGCCGTGCTGGTAGCGTGCGAGCCGTAACTGTTGTTCAGAGTGTAGGTACTGGCCACGGCGTTTCCGGTCGCATCCACAACGGAAAAGTGCGTGGTGTGCGGCCCGTCGTTCAAGGCGATCTCGACCGGTGCGGGGGTACGAGCTTCCTCTCCGCAAACGTGCGGCTGGCCAGCCTTGATCTCCTTGCTCGACGACGCTTTCGTTACATTAATCGTTCTGGCCAGGTCTTTCGCGTAGCATGGGCTCGTCAGCCCATCCACCGGCACTTTGGCAAAATCCGGATCCGCGAGATACGCGGCGCGGTCGGCAAATACCCGTCGCATGGTTTCGATCACGATGTGCACGCTTTGTGGATCGTCCCAATTCTTCAGCGGAAAACTTTTCAGGATGTTGAGGGCTTCAATAACTGCCACTCCTCCGGAACTCGGCGGAGGCGAAGAAAGCACTTGCCAGGTGTACCCGTCCAGCTCGTATGTCCCGCGCAGCACTTCGCGGACTTTGGGCTGGTAGTTTGCAAGATCATCAAGAGTAATCAGCCCGCCCATCGCCGCCATGTCCTGCGCCAGCGTGCGCGCGGTTTCACCTCGGTAAAACTCTGCGGCGCCGTTTTTTGCGACGCGCTTCAACGTCGCTGCCAGCTCCGGCTGCTTCCATACTTCTCCGGGTTTGTACATTTGCCCATTCTTTAAGAAAACACGCGCGCTGACGGAGTAGCGCTGCAGATATTTCTTGTGTTCAGAAAACTCGTCGGCCAGCTTCGCGCTGACCGGAAAACCATCTTCCGCGAGGCGAATCGCTGGTGCCATCACGTCTGCGAGCTTCATCGTGCCGTAGGATTTCAGCGCCAGATCGAGTCCCGCCACGGTTCCCGGTACTGCGACCGCTTTGTAGCCGTACACGGAGATTTCCGGATCGAGTTTGCCGTCCGGTTTGATGTACATATCGCGGGTAGCTTTACCCGGGGCCACTTCGCGATAGTCGAGAAAAGTGTTGCGGCCGTCGGCCATGCGGACAAGCATGAAGCCGCCGCCGCCGATGTTGCCTGCAGCGGGTTCGACTACGGCGAGAGCGAAGGCGGTGGCAACCGCCGCGTCAACGGCGTTGCCGCCGCGTTGCAGAATCTCCACACCGGCGCGCGAGCCCAATTCCTCGTCGCTGGCGACCATGCCGTGCGCGCCGCGCACGGCTTCCTTAGGCCAGGTTTTGTCGTCGCCTTTGCGGGCTTTGTATTCGGCACTGAGTTGCGCTCGAGCGGAGGCGCTGAGGACAAAGAATAGAATTGCAGATGCAGTTGCGAACTGGCGCAGGTTCTTGCGGTTCATAGCGAACGAAATTCTAGCAGGAGCGACGCGCTAATTCTCGGAGAGAAATTCGACGGTGTCGGGGCCGGCGATGATTCCGGCTTTCACGCCGCGAGAGATGAGTTCCTGCACGGCTTGTTTGCCTTTTTCGCCGTAGCCGAGGGTCCACTTGTTGACATACATGCCGACGAATTGGTCGGCAAGCTCGGTTTCCATGTCGCGCGCAAACTGCATGGCGTACTTCAGTGCGTCTTCGCGATGTTCGAGGCCGTAGGAGACGCTCTCACGAATGGTCTTAGCGATCAGGCGGCCGACGTCAGGGCCGATGGATTTCTTAACGGCGTTACCCCCTAGCGGCAGCGGCAGACCGGTCTGTTCCTGCCACCAGATACCGAGGTCGAGCACTTTGTGCATTCCAAGCTGCGGATAGAGCAGCTGGCCTTCGTGAATCAGCAGACCGGCTTCGACCAGCTCGTTTTGCACGGCGTCGAGAATTTTGTCGAACGGCATGACCACGGCTTCGAACTCGGGTTCGAAGAGTTTGAGCGAAAGATAGGCCGAGGTTTTCAGTCCCGGCACGCCGATGCGCTTCCCCTTCAGGTCTTCCTTCTTAAGGGATTTGGAAGCGACGACGATTGGGCCATAGCCCTCGCCAAAGCTGGCGCCGCAATCGAGCAGGACGTATTTGTCGCGGATCGAAGGATACGCGGCGAAGCTGACGGCCGTGACGTCATACGTCTCCGTAAGCGCGGCTTCGTTCAGCGACTGAATATCCGAAAGGACGTGGCTGTACTTATAGCCGGGAGTGGGTAGCTTGTGCGTCGCCAGGGCATAAAACATGAAGGCGTCGTCGGAATCGGGTGAATGAGCGAGCTTGATCTCAACGGTTTTTTCCGTGGATTTGGTTGCGGAACGAGCCATTTCCTTGAGGCTTCCTTTTGTCAGTTCGGCTAGCCACAGCCAGTAAAGACGCCTCTTCCGTTGAGCAGAGCCAATAACGGAAAGAAAACGGAGGCGACGCAGGGAACGTGCGTGGCGCAGTGCCGGGTCAAATTTCTTCGGCAAAAAGGTTAGCACAGACGGCGGGACCTGACGAGTGTCGAAGGGTTAGTGTCGAAGGGTTAGCGTCGGGCACAGCAAGACCCGGGTTCTCGGAACCAGGAGGGTGGAGGCGCCAAACGAGCCAGACCTCACCGCTTTCGCGCCGGGTGAGGTCCGGGAACAAGTAGTGGTTTTCTATTATTTTCGCCGGATGACGAGGTGGAATACAGTGGCGCGATTTTCTGGGTGATCGGGGTGACACCTGGGAAGCATGGAGAGTGCGATGGCGGTTCAGAATCCAGCGCTGAGTCTGGGGATGGCGAACAGCAGCGCAGGCGCGTGGCGGAGCCGGATGCTGGCGATCGTGCTGATGGCGGTGATCGGGACGATTTTCTGGGTGGATTCGCGGTATCCGGCGCTGATGAAGCGCTATCACGCGGGTAGGGCGGTATCGGCGAAAGGCGCGCTGACGTTCGGGTCGGTGTACGCCGTGGATCGTTCGATGCCGCTGCGGGTTCGCGTATGGCGGACGACTGTGAACTGGCTCGATGCGAACCGGATCGGAATGACGTTTTCGTTTTTGTTTGGACCGGCGGCGCTGACGTTCTTGGCGATGGTGCCGCGGCGGCGCACGGGATCGAAATATCTGAATACGCTGTTTGGCGCGGCGGCGGGAGCGCCGATGGCAGTGTGCACGAATTGTGTGGCCCCAATTGCGCGGGGATTTTACGCAGCGGGTATGAGCCGGGAGTCAGTGCTGGCAGCGATGTTCGCTTCGCCGGCGCTGAACGTCGTGGTGCTGGCGATGAGCTTTGCGCTGTTTCCAGCGAAGGTGGCCTTGCTGAAGCTGGCGACGGTGCTGTTTTTGATTTTGGTGTTTGCGCCAGTGGCGGCTTCGCGCGAGGAGGAAAAGGGTTACATCTGCCCGATCGAAATCCCAGTGGCCGAGGATTGGGGGCAAGCGCTGGTGAATGTCGCGAAGTCATTTGCGAAAAGCTTCTGGTACGTCTTTCGAGTAGCGTTTCCGCTGATGATTCTGGGCGCAATGCTAGGCGCGCTGGTGGTGGAACTGCTGCCCGCGCAGGCGCTGGTGGCGCAGGTGAGTATTTTGGGAATCGTGCTGGTGGCGTTGGTGAGTACGTTTTTGCCTGTGCCAATGGCATTTGACGTGGCGATTGCGTACATCGCGCTGACGCACGGCGCTCCGCTGCCGTACGTGGTGGTGATCTTGTGCACGCTGGGAATCATCAGCGTGTTTTCGCTGTCGGTGATTGGCAAGACGATTTCGTGGCGATTGGCGGCGATGGCCTATCTGACGGTAGTGGCGTTGGGAATTGTGGCAGGGGTGATTGCGCGCGGGTTCTAGCCTGAGGTGAGAAATGGCGCCGGCTTCCCCCCGGCTGGTTATGTAGCAGCGGGTTTATCCGCTGCCGCCTCGAGAGATCATGTCGGGGCGGGGCTTGCCGCGTACGGCTCCGGTACTTTCGGAACTACGAACTGAGCTTGTTGTGGATGAGCAAGCGGCGGATACCGAAAGCCGCAAAGAGCAAGAAGAAGATGACGTTGGTGGCGCTGGCGCCGACAGTTGCGATCAGATAGCCTTCCCGGACGGCCAGCGCGAACATCAGAACCATGAGGATCAGATTGAAAGTTTTATTCACAAGCAATCCTTTCTAGCGTTTGTGGGCAAGTCCTTGCAACCAGAGTGCCGCAGGTCAGTCGCGCGGGCAAAACTATCGGAATGCCGTGTGCCCGCCCGAGCACGTTCCAACCACTCCAGCGCGCCGGGAAACCCGAAAATGTCGGGCGGAAGCCCGGCGCTACGTCAAAACGTGACATCGTAAACCGCCATTGCGGAGAATGGCGTTCTTGAGCTAGGGGCGCGAGGCGGCTTGGGTCGTGTGGTGTGTGCCGGCAGCGTTGGCGGCCGACGTTTGTTTGCTGGCTGCTAGCGAGCGGGAGCCGGACCAGACCAGTTGCAGGCCGGTGCAGATGGCGATGACGGCGATGACTGCTTTGAGTTTTTGCGCGGGCAGTCTGCGGGCGAGCAAGCAGCCGAAGAGAATGCCGGGGACTCCACCGGCGAGGAGTTGCAGCAAGACGGGCGTACTGATGGAGCCGAGCGACCAGTGCACAGCGCTGCCAATGATGGCCAGCACGAGACCGAACAGAATGTCGGTGCCCACGACTTGAGCCGGAGCCATCTCCGAAAAATTCAGCAAGAGAACGGTGCCGAGCGCGCCGGCGCCCGCGGAGGAAAAGCCGGACTCGAGTCCGATGGGAAACGCGAGCCACGGGAGCCAGCGGGAATTTTTGTGCGCGAATCTTGGATTTTGCGCGCGCGGGAAAAACGAGACGCTGGAGGAAGCTGCCAGCAGAATGCCAAGAATGATAGTGAGCACGGCGGTGTTCGCGGTGGCGGCGACCAGGCGCAGCACGATCATGCCGAGAACAAGGCCGGGGACGGCGCCGGCGACGAGCAGCTTGAAATAGCGCGAATGGACCTGGCGCCCGGCGAGATAAAATGGCGCTGCGAGCAGGCGCAGAACTCCGGCAAAAACGAACGCCGTGCCGACGGCTTCTCCAGCCGGCAGGCCAACGAGAAGAATGAGCGCAGGTACAGTGAAGCTGCCGCCGCCGATGCCGGTAAGCCCGACGGCGACGGCAATGAGGAATCCGATGACAAGATGGATAGTCATTGTGGGCCCCGTTCCGAAAAAGTGTGAATGCCGCATTCGAGCTTTTTTCCGCCCCAGCGGCCGGAGCGGGGATTGTTGGGGTCATCAGGCAGCGCGGTGCAAGGTTCGCAGCCGATGCTCGAGTAGCCGTGGTCGTATTGCGGCAAGTACCCAAGTTTGTTGGCGGCGGTGTACTGCCAGACCTGGCCCCAGGTCCAATCGGCCAGCGGGCTCACTTTCAACAGAGTCTTGCCGGAGGGAAGACGGTGATCTTCGGCTTTGCGAAGATTCTTGCGCGTGGGCGATTGTTCGCGACGCAACCCGGTGAACCAGACGGCGAAAGGTTCGAGCGAGTGCAGCAGCGGCTCGACTTTGCGCAGCTGGCAGCAGCGTGTTGGGTCGCTTTGGTAGAGGATGCCGAGCTGTGATTCCTGCTGTGCGACGGTTTGCTGCGGAATGACGTTAACAAGATTGAGATTCCAATCGCGGGTGAGCTGATCGCGAAACTGGTACGTTTCAGCGAAGTGATAGCCGGTTTCAAGAAAGAGGACCGAGATTTGCGGAACGCGCTGGCGCAACAGATGGAGCACGATGACGTCTTCCGCCTGGAAGCTGCAGGTGAAGCAGGCGGAGAAGGGATCGCGTCCGGCAAGGACGGAATCGATCAGCTGGTCGGCGGCTTGCATTTCGAACAGGTCGAGCTCGTGCAGTTCAGTCATTGTCGTCGAGGTCCTTGGGGTCGGAAAAACCGTTGACGCCAGAAAAATCAGCCAACGTGCGAAGGGTTTCGGCGCTAGTGGCGGCTTGGCGTAGCAGCCCTTCGCGGTCTGCAGAATGCGACTGCTGGAACTCAAAGAACCGTGCTTCGGGCTGCAGCGCCGCCCGAGCTTCGGGGGAGACAGGCCCTTCGAAAATTACGATCAGCCCCGCTGACGTCAGCGCTGACAGGATTGCAGGCAACGCCGAGGCCGGAACTTCGCCGCCCCGAACGAGCAGCGATTCAAAGCCGCGTTCAAAGAAAGTGCGCTCGATGCGCTCAGCCAGGTTCGATTCCACTGGAACGGAGAAAATTGCGGAAAGATGGCCGTTGCGACTGCTGCGCTCTTTTTCGGTGACCCGGCCGCGAGGATGATCTTCGACAAGAAATAATTGCTGAGAGTTACCCGCGGCGATTTTTTCGCGAATCATGGCCGCACCGACGGTCGCATTGGAGAGCGGATCAATGAGAATCAAGCTGCCCGTCGCGCGATTGCGGCTGTACGGATCGAAAAAGAGCGGGCTGCTCGCTTCGAAGTCGACCAACCCGATCTCGTTCATTTCCAGCCGGCCGGCGGGCTGCTCGGCGAACGTGTTGACGTTGACGCGGTAGCGAATGGCTTTGGCTTGGGCGTTCACCAGGCGGCCGGAGTGCTTGATCAGATAAGGCCGATTCGGTTCGAGCGGATTGGCGTGTAGCCAAACTACGGCAGCGGCGAAGCGGTCCGCAACGGCAGGAACGGAATCGGGCGAAACGAGGAGGTCGCCGCGGCTGAGATCAATTTCGTCTTCGAGTTGGAGGACCACGGACTGTCCGGGAATCGCGACGGGCAAATCGCCGTCGTATGTAACAATGGCGCGAACTTTGCTTTGGCGCCGTGAGGGCAGCGCGAGGACGCTGTCACCCGGGCGAATCGTACCGCCGGCAATGCGACCCGCGAAGCCGCGGAAACTTGCGTCGGGGCGAATCACGGACTGCACCGGAAACCGAAATTCATTCGAATCGTGCGCTGGGCGAATTTCTACGGTCTCGAGATATTCGAGCAGTGACGGGCCGGCATACCAGGGCGTGTGCGCGCTGCGAGCAACGACGTTGTCGCCATCTAGCGCGCTGATGGGGATGCACTGAACCGAGGCGATGCCGAGGGAAGCGGCGAGTTCGAGAAAATCACGTTGCAGCTTCTCGAAAACGCCTTCATTGAATCCCACCAGATCCATTTTGTTGATGGCGGCGACAACGTTTGGAATAGCAAGCAGGGAAGCGATGTAGGCATGGCGGCGGGTCTGCGGGAGCAAGCCTTTGGTGGGGTCAACCAGAAGGATGGCGAGATCAGCGGTGGATGCGCCAGTAGCCATGTTGCGGGTGTACTGCTCGTGGCCCGGCGTATCAGCAATGATGAATTTGCGATGTGCGGTGCTGAAGTAACGGTAGGCGACGTCGATGGTAATGCCTTGCTCGCGCTCGGCGCGCAAGCCGTCGGTGAGAAGGGAAAAATCGATAGTGCGTCCGGAGCGATTAATGCGGCTCTTTTTGACGGAGGCAAGCTGATCTTCGTAAACGGATTTGGAATCGTGCAGCAAGCGGCCGATCAGTGTGGACTTTCCGTCATCCACACTGCCGGCGGTGGTGAAGCGCAGCAGTTCCTTGTTGAGATCGCGCTCGAGGAAAACAGCGAAATCTTCGCGCGTTTCGAGTTGGGCGGCGGAGAGCATCAGAAGTAGCCTTCGCGCTTCTTGATTTCCATCGAGCCTTCTTCGTCGTGATCAATGGCACGGTTTTCGCGCTCGGAGCGCCGGAAGTAGATCATCTCCTCGATGATTTTCGGAACGGTATCGGCTTCGGAGCGAATGGCGCCGGTGCAGGGCACGCAGCCGAGCGAACGCATCCGGCAACTGGCGAGTTCCGTCTTTTCGCCAGGCAGCAATTGATCGTGCGAATAGATAAGCACGAGCGAACCGTTGCGCTCGACGACTTCCCGTTCGCGGGCGTAATACAGCGGGACGATCGGGATGTTTTCGACGCGGATGTAGAGCCAGACATCCAGCTCGGTCCAATTAGACAGCGGGAAGACGCGGATGTTTTCCGATTTGTTGATTCGGGAGTTGAGGATGTTCCATAGCTCTGGTCGCTGATTTTTGGGGTCCCACTGGCCGTGCGCGTCGCGGAAAGAGTAGATGCGCTCCTTGGCGCGCGATTTTTCTTCGTCGCGGCGGGCCCCGCCAAACGCTGCGTTGAAGCCGCCGGCGGCGAGGCCGTCGAGAAGGGCTTTGGTCTTAAGCAGGCCGCAGCATTTCTGCGTGCCGAGTGCAAAGGGATTGGCTCCCTGTGCCAGGGCCTCGCGATTCTGGTGAACGATCAGTTCAGCGCCAATTTCTTTGGTGTAAGAATCTCGGAACTCGATCATTTCGGGGAATTTGTAACTGGTGTCGATGTGCAGCAGCGGGAAGGGAAGTTTGCCTGGATAAAAGGCCTTTTGCGCGAGGCGCAGCATCACAGATGAATCTTTGCCGATCGAGTAGAGCATCACGGGATGGGAGAATTCGGCGACTGCCTCGCGCAGGATGTAAATGCTTTCCGCCTCAAGGGCTTGCAGATGGCGGAGGCGCGCAGTTTCAGAGGACAAATGCGCGGCGGGTCTCGGAAGCGGGACCGGTGATGCGGCGGTCAGTTCGTGGATGGCCTGTGACATTTGAAGCTTTCTTTTTTTCCTCGCGAAGAATGTGCTCAAAAAGAAAAATCCCACCAACCAGTTCTCCTGGCGGTGGGCTTTACAGCTACTAGGCTAGTGCCGGATTCCTAGACGATGAGCCTCACGACGCCAGAAGACACTTGTGCGCAACACATACAACAACAGAGCTGCGACGCGAGGTTCTGACTGAAGCTCAGTGACATAAGCAAGAAGCCTAACAGGGCCCTGGGCCTGATGGCAACAGGAGTTTGATGTGAGATTTTTCGATTGGTTGCATCGGGGTTTTAGATTTTGGGGCAGCACTCCAGGGCCGGGCGAGCGCGGCCCTACGGGATTGGCTTAGTGTTGACTGGCGGCGGAGGCGTCGAAGACGACCTTGCCGCGAAGAAGGGTGAATTCGCAGTGCAGGTCTTTGAGAGCGCCGGTCGGAACGGAATACAAGTCGCGATCCCAGACGGCAATATCGGCGTCTTTGCCGACTTCAAGCGAGCCGATGCGGTCTTCGAGGAAAAGCTGGTGAGCGGCCCAGATGGTGTAGGACTTGAGAGCGCTGTGAATGTCCACAGATTCGGCGGTGCCAAAGGGTTGCGTGCCGCCAGAGGTTTGCCGGGCAACAGAGGACCACAGGCCGTAACGCGCGGGGAAGGGAGTCACGGAATAATCAGAGCCGCCCGCCCAAATCACATTTCTCTGAATGTAAGTCTTGTAGGGCATCAGGCGCAGCTGCCGCTTTTGGCCGAAAGAAGCCTGGTAGATGTCACCAATCCACCACATGAACGGTGCTTGGGTCTCCGGATATCCGGAATCGTAGTCGCGCTGGAGGCGGGCCATGGTGTCAATGGCGTGATCGGTGGGAATGTTGCAGTGAATGATGCCGTGGCGGAGGTGCTTCGTGGGGGTTTGCTTCAGCAGATCGGCGTATGTATCTACGACCCAATCAATAGCACGATCGCCAACGGCATGGGTGCTGACGTGAACGCCGGCATCGTGGAACAGCTTGACCATTTCGCGATAGACCGGCGGATCGATGTTGGGATAACCAGTGTTCGGTGTCCCGTCGCCAGTGACGTCAGGCTTGCCATTCTTGAACCACGGATCGTAAACCCAGGCGGTGCGGCCGCCGCCGCTGCCATCCATGTAGAGCTTGACGCCGCCCGAGAGCAGCATGCCGTCAGCAAAAGACTGCGGTGGTTTGGGATTGGCTTGCAGGCGGGCGAGAGTCTGATGGGCTGAGTCCATGTCCCGCCCACCGTAGAGAAGCGCGAAGATGCGCACTGTGGATTTGTTTTCGTTTAGCAGTTCGCGGTAGAGGTCCCAACGAAGGCCTTCGGTGCCTGGGTCTTTGGCGGCGGTCATGCCTTCGGCGTTGAAGTCGGCCATCATCTTAAGCAGACCGTTGCGCTGCTGTTCCTTGGTAAACGGCGGAATCAAACTAACGACGAGGTCCATCGCAGTTTCCTTGAGCACGCCGGTCGGAGAGCCCGAGGAATCGCGATCGATGATGCCTACGGCTGGGTCCTTTGTGTCTCGCGAGATTTTGGCGAGACGGAGCGCGTAGGAGTTCGCAACGCCGTAATGGCCGGTGGTGTGGCGAAGCCAGACCGGGTTGTTGGGAGCGACTTTGTCGAGGTCCGCAGCGGTGATGTAACGGCGCTCGGCGAGTTTGCCCTCGTCCCATCCGGCGCCTTGGATCCATTCGCCTGGTTTTGCGGTGCCGACTTTCTTGCCGACCAGGTCCACAGCTTCGTCGACCGAGGTGATTTTGCTGAGATTGATGGCGTAGAGTTCGTCGGTAGCGTCGAAGTGGCAGTGGGTGTCAATCAAGCCGGGGGTGGCGGTGCGGCCGCGAAGATCAATGATTCGAGCGGATTTGGGCGCGAGGGTCATGATCTTTTCGTTGCTGCCGAGAGCGACAATTTTGCCGTTGTGAACGGCGAGAGCTTGTACGACGGAGTCTTTGGCGTCTACAGTGATGATCTTGCCGTTGAGTAGAATAAGGTCGGAGTCCCAAGAAGATTGCCCAAAGGAAGTCGAGGCTGGAAGAAAAACTGCAAAAAACGCCAAGGCAAAACAATGAAGTGCTAATTTCCGAGACATCTGGCGACCTCGATAAGTAAGTGGGTTCTCCCTCAAGAAATGCGTTGTGAGAATAGCACGGGATGATACCGACAGAGCTGCGGCAGTTTTCGAAGATTTCGAAGAAAAGATAACCCAGACGTGCAGCACTAGCAGAAATACCCGGCGATTTGGAGTTTTGGAGCAATGTGATTAGACTGCGGCAGCTGGGTTCACTTCGAGGGACGCGATGAAATCGAATTCGAAAATGCTGCTGAAGCTGGGTTTCGTGTTGGTTCTAGGTTGTGGGATGGGCGCGAGCATGGCCGCGCAAGCACCGAAGAAATACGAGGCGACGATTGAGTCGCTGGACCGGCATCCGCTACCGGAGTGGTACGACGACGCCAAGCTGGGAATTTTCATTCACTGGGGACTGTACTCGGTGCCCGGGTGGGCGCCGTTGGTGCATCCGGAGCACGATTTCACATCCGAGGACTACATCAAGAACAATCCGTATGCGGAGTGGTATTTGAACGTGCTGCGGATTGATGGTTCGCCAACGCAGAAATATCACGCCGAGCACTACGGGAAGGACTACGACTACTACAATTTTGCGCCGACGTTCAACAAAGAGATTCAAAAGTGGAAGCCGGAAGAGATGGCAAAGGTTTTCAAGATGACCGGCGCCCGGTACGTGGTTCTCACTAGCAAGCATCACGAAGGTTTTACCCTATGGCCGAGCGAAACGAAGAATCCGGTGTTGCCCTCGGATCGTCAGCACGCTTCGCGTGATCTGGTCGGCGAACTGACAACCGCCGTGCGCAAACAAGGGATGCGCATGGGCCTTTACTATTCGGGCGGTTATGACTGGACGTTCATTCGCGGGCCGATTAAGGAGCAGGCGGACTACCAGAAGGTGAAGCCGCAAAGCCCCGAATACGGAAAGTACGCGGACGCACAAATGCGGGAGCTGATCAAGCAGTACAAGCCGGCTTTGCTCTGGAACGACATTGATTATCCGAAGAGCGGGCATGCCTTGGAGATTATGGCGGAGTATTACAACGCGGTGCCGGACGGAGTAATTGACAACCGGTTTGGCGTGCCGCATTCGGATTTTGGGACGCCGGAGTACGAGAAGGTCGATCAAATCAATCCGAAGAAGTGGGAGGAGTGCCGCGGGCTTGGGCGGTCGTTCGGGTATAACCGCGCTGAAGGCGAAGCGGAGACGATTTCGGCGCAAGATTTGATCCATTTGCTGGTGGACATTGTCTCTAAGAACGGAAATCTGCTGCTCGACGTCGGGCCGGAGGCAGATGGCACGATTCCGCCGGTCCAGATGGAGCGGCTGCAAGAGTTGGGCGAGTGGATGCGGATCAACGGCGACGCGATTTACGGGACGCATCCGTGGAAACGCGCGGAAGGGAAGACGGGCGACGGCACCGCAGTGCGGTTTACACGGAAGGGCGACACGCTCTATGCAGTCGTCCTTGGCGACCTCGCGGGCGGTTCTGTGACCCTTAAGGATTTGCCGCTGGCGCCGGCAACCAAGGTGTATTTGGTTGGCAGCGAAAAAACGCTGGAATGGTCGCGGGAAGATTCCGCGGTGAAGATAGATTTGCCAGCCGGAGCGAGCCGCAAGTATGCGTATGCATTAAAGATCGGGGACGGGGCAAGATAAGAAACAAAAGCTAACGCAGAGATGGGAGAGGTAGCGAAGAGTCAGAGCGCTGAAACCATGTGAGCGATAGCGTCATCGAAGGTGACGCTTCCATCCAGATACGGTTGCCAATATTGCGTAAGTACGCGCAAGTAATTTTCCCAGCCCCGCTTATATAAGCCTTCGCGGACCGCGTAAGGAACGTAACCAGCCGACGGAGCGGATCGGTCTGGGCCAGTGAGGTCGAGCGGCCGAATGACTTCGCCCGTAGTGTAAAACAGCAGCGCGTGCCACAGGTCCCGCGGAATCGGCTTTTCGCGCTGGCGGCACTCGCGGTAGATTGCCTCCTGCACCAGATCGGAGATGCCGTGGGACGCTTCGTGGAACAAAACCTCGAGCGCCTCCGGGCCCTGGTTGCGCGGATCGGAACTGGACACGGTGACCCGCAAAGGTTCCTGCGTGGTATAGGCTCCGGTGGAACTGGCATAGGAGGTGACGTCAACACGAATGCGATCCCTGGGCCAATTGGTCTGGTAGATTTCGGCCAGTCGGTGCGAGAGATCCACTCCATTCCGGCGGACCAGCGGCGCGACGGCGGCGATCCAGCGGCGATTGGCGCGATCGTGTTCGGGCCAGAGATGGGCGCGATAAACCGAAGCTGCTGCAGCGAGGGCTTCGGTAAGTTTTGCTGGGAGTCCCGCGTCACAAGACTTGTTTTTCAACCCGGCTAGATCTTCACAGGTCTCAAAGTCACCCAACTGATTCTTGACCAGGATCATTTCCAAGCTGACGGTGAGGTCTTTGTCGGCGTAGGTCCTGGCATAGAAAGCAACGGCTGAGGACCACGCGCGTTGCTCGGCGGGCGAAAGATTGGAAATGGACCCGCCGGTCGCGGTCGCACTGGAGCCGCGCTGCAGGCGCGCCTGGCGATAGAGCGTGTGGTGGAGATTGAGCCAAAAACCGCTGTGAAACTCAAACACCGGAAGAGGAGCGGAAGCCTTTTCGCTCTGGGCCAACAGTGCCGGGGATCCGAAAATGAAGAGCAGACAGGCGCAGGACCGCAGCGTGCGGCGAATGGAAATTCGCGTTGAGCGCATGAGAAGAGGGTTGATGGTAACGCCTATTCAGCGAGGCAGCAAATCGCCGGAGACTATTTCACCGCGCGATCCAGCGGTCCAGCACTAGGAGTTGCCGAGCCGGCAGATCGTCGTCGAAGCGAATGCCCATGCCCAGGCCGGGACTGACGTAAACAATGCGACCGGGCAAATCAAGTTCTTCTCCGTGGTATTGAATCCGGACGGAGACTACGGTCTTCGACTGCATGGGATTGAGCGTATCCACATAACAGCCGGCCCGGCTGACGTCGCTCGTCCGCGCTGAAAGTTTGGTGCCGGTGGCGACTTCGGTGATTTCCGCGACAGCAATAATGGCAGCGCGAGGCGAAACCCGTTTGTCTTGCATAAGTGGCACAACCTTATGATTAGTTTGCCTTCTTCGGAGCAAAAGACAAGCAAAGCGATTTGGGGAGTTGCAAAACGGTGACGGCTAGCGGACCACCGGGTCGAGGGTCTGTCCAATGCCGCCGCGGTGGTCGGCGGCGTGCAATGAGCCGCTCGCATCGCGGAAAAAGGATTTGTTTCCAGTACGGCCGTAGGTGACGGGAGTGGCCGAAATTTCGTACTGTGCCGGCGCGCCAATATCGTTTGCGCCGACAATGACCATGCGAAAGAGATAGCCGTTGGATTGCCCGGCTGCGAGATCGGCATCCAGAAGACCAGCGGCGTCCGCTGACGGTTTGGGAGCAGGGCCGAGCCTGGAAATCGTGTCGGGCAAGCGCGAATAAGTCTTTCGGTAAGTTTCAATTGCCGCGGCAATCGCCTTGACGGCTGCCAGGGCGTCCTGTTCGTTGCCGCCGATCGCGGACTGATCCCATTCGATTTCCAACGATGGCAGATCGAGAAAGAGCATACCCAGAGAAAAAACTTTCCAGGAAGAGCCTTCGCGGATCATGCCCATGAGAATGTGATGAGGTTCGCCGGCCACGCGCTCGGAAACGTCGCGGATATCGAGCGGTAGCAGCGCGAAATTGTCGCGGAGTTCGCTGCCACCGATCTGCAACTCGGCTGCGCCGCCTTGAGTGTCGCAGCGAACTGCGGGGCGCCCGGAGGGTCCAGCCGTTAAGGTGGCTTTGCCCGCGCCGTCGAGCAAGACAAATCGTTTCATAAGTTCGACCCGCGCCGCCGGTGCGAGATGCGAGAATGACTCGACATTTCGCGCGGTTAGAAAGCTGACGAAATTGGTTTCGTCGTGGGTACAGGCCGCTGCCAGCAGATCTCGCAGAGCGGCGGACGGCGCATCGGGAGGGGGAAGGGCAGGCGCAATCTCAGGCTTGCTGGAGTCGGGGCGGGAACTGGACTCCTGGGCCGCGGCGCTAACTGCGAAGCTGACTAGCAGCAGGCCCCACGAAACAACGACGGACTTACGAAACATTCTTTCCCACCACCGCGGCCAGAATCTCCGGAAGGTTCCCGGAAAACTTGGAGCGTGGCATCACTTCATTCAGCCCGGATGCCAATGCTTGTTCCGCCAGCCCGATTTGTACATGCGACAAGAATCCGATGACTCGCAGCCGTGGTTGCGCCGCGCGAAGCTGTTTTATCGCGGCCAGAGGCTCCGAGCGCGCGTTCAGATCTACGATGACCAGTTCCGGAACCGGCTCCATCAACTGCATCAGCGAACTGGGATTCGACGCCACCTTCATTTCCAGTCCCAAATGCTTGGCGGTTTCCGCGAGCTTCATCTGGAAGAAAAGGTCATCTATGTAGGCGACTACGCGCGGCATGGGCGAAACTCTCCAAAAATGTCTGCATCAGAGTAGATGCAGTCAAAAGCGAAGCGGCTGCCAGAAACTCATTTGCGAGCCGAAAAATGCCTGGCGTTGCTGCGGCGTTAGTGACCTTGGGACGGGCTGTGCGCGCCAACGGTTTCGTCAGGTACGTCGCCGGTGCGGCCTTTCACTCGGTCGTACACCGAGACCTGGCTGACGGAGCCGAGCGCCTCGTTGTAAAAAGTGGGCACGCCCAACGCGGTGCGCAGCTCTTCGTTGAACCTGCGCAAGTTTTGCAGATGCGTGGCGAGGGCGGGCAGCTTGGTTCCCTCGTCGGTCAGAAGAAACTTCTGGTAGCCAGCGTCCCACAATCGCGAGAACTGGCCCTTCACCATGATCGTTGGGAGAATCGTAAGTTGATACTTGGAGTCGGTACCCTGGCGGAACTCCGCGCCGCAGCCGTATTTTTCCACGCGAACCACACCGCGCGTGCTTCCCACGGTGAATCCCAGCGCTGCCAAACTCTCGATCGCCTTCGGTTCAAAGCGTTCTTCAACGTTCCACATGGTGCTAAAAGACTAAAGAAAGCCGGGGAATCTGTAAAGGGCGACGCGTCTGCGAAACTTTTCGCGCAGAGAGATTTTCCGCTGGCGACATTGTATGCTTGCTGCCGCAACCAGCCGTTATGGAGAATTCGGTATGAAGCGCTTGCTGTTTGCAGTTTCACTTTTGAACTTCCTTGCCTCTTCCGCGTCGTTTGGCGCCGATGCGCCGGGCCGCTGGTCCGAGCAAAAAGCCAATGAGTGGTATGGGCGGCAGCGCTGGCTGGTCGGCAGCAATTACATTCCCGCGACGGCCTCCAACGAACTCGAAATGTGGCAGGCGGAGACGTTTGATCCCAAGCGCATTGACCTGGAGCTGGGTTGGGCCGAGGGCATCGGCCTCAACACCATGCGCGTGTTTCTCCACGATCTTTTGTGGAAGCAGGATCCGGACGGCTTCAAGAAGCGCGTCGACATTTTTTTGACGATCGCCAATAAGCATGACATCAAGCCGCTGTTTGTGCTCTTTGATTCGTGCTGGGATCCCGCGCCAAGACTTGGCCCGCAACTGCCGCCGCAGCCGGGGATTCACAATTCGCGTTGGCTGCAAAGCCCGGGCGCGGCGGCGCTCGACGATCCCTCGCAGGTTCCACGCTTGGAGGCGTACGTAAAGGGAATCATCAAGGCGTTCGGGAAGGACGATCGCATTCTCGGCTGGGACGTTTGGAACGAGCCTGACAATACCAACGGTGGCTCGTATGTCAAGGGCGAGCCTCCGGACAAGGTGCAACGCGTGCAGGCCTTGCTGCCCCAGGTTTTTCAGTGGGCGCGGCAGGCGGGGGCCACGCAGCCCCTGACCAGCGGCGTGTGGAAAGGCGATTGGTCCTCCACGGAAAAGCTTGGCCCTACGGAAAAGATTCAGCTGGAAAATTCCGATGTCATCTCCTTCCACAACTACGACAAGCCCGAAGAGTTAGAAAAGCGTGTGAAGTGGCTGCAGGCCTATCACCGCCCGCTGATCTGCACCGAATATATGGCGCGGGGCAACGGCAGCACGTTCGAAGGCACGCTACCCATCCTGAGGCGCGAAAATATCGCCGCGATTAACTGGGGCCTAGTTGCCGGCAAGGCCCAGACGTACCTGCCGTGGGACTCGTGGCAGCACCCATACACGGACCGCGAACCGGCGGTCTGGTTCCACGAAATCTTCCGCACGAACGGCGAACCTTACCGCAAGGATGAAACCGACCTCATCCGGAAACTCACCTCGCACTAAACGTTTTGCACAGCGCCGGGGTGATTCGGCAAATCAATAATTTTTGACGCTTGCATGCGGTGGAATTGGATATACTCCGCCGCACAGGCGTTATCTCCCCCGGAAACGGGTGCGGGATGTTTTCTCCAGGGCCGCATAAACGGGTGATGTTGTTCGCGGAGGAACGACATCGGGCGGTCCAGCCTGAGTGGAGAGGTGTCTTCGAAATGTTGCGATTCATCCGCAGTTCAGCAGTCCTTCTTTCTTTTTCGATCCTTTTTGTATTGTCCTGCCCAAACGGCGCCAGCGCCCAGCAAACCCTCGGCGCAATCAACGGCACGGTCACCGACAGTAGCGGTGGCGTGCTTGGCAAAGTGTCGGTGAAAGTCAAAAACGCCGGCACCAACCTGGAAGTGAACGCGACCACTAAAGACGATGGCTCTTATTTGGTATCCGCGCTGCCGATTGGAAAATATTCAGTGACGTTCTCTCTCGAAGGCTTCAACAGTGAAGTGCACTCAGAGATTCTGGTGCAGGGCGGCTTAACCAGGACCGTTAACGGCGCCTTAAACGCAGGATCGATCACCACCTCGGTGACCGTCAGCGCAACGCCACTGCTGAATCAAACTGATACGACGATTGGCTACACGCTTGGCACGGACTTAATCGAAAACACCCCGCTGGGCACTGGCAGCTTCACGCAGTTGGCGCTGTTGAGCCCGGGCGTGAACGCGGACTTCCTGACCGGCTCGGGTACCAACGCCGGGCTGGGCAATCAAAACATTTTTGCCAATGGCCAGCGCGATACCAGCAACAGCTTCGTAGTGAACGGTGTGCAGGCCAACAACATTTTTAACGGCAAGTCGTCCAGCGGCGTGGCCGACAACCGAGCGGTGCTGAATACGGGAGAGGTCTTTGCACAAACTGGCGAAATTCAGACGAGTACCTCTGTCTACAGTGCGATTGGTCAATCGCTGCCCTCACCGCCACAAGAGACGCTGGAGGAAGTTCGAGTCAACACGTCAATGTACGACGCCTCAGAAGGTTCTTATAGTGGCGCGCATATTACGATGCAGACCAAGAGCGGCACCAACGATCTTCACGGCGCAGCTTACGAGTATCATCAGACCGATGCTTGGAACGCCACGCCTTTCTTCTCTAACGCTGATCCCGCACTCCACGATCCCAATGGCCCCACGCATGGAAATCCGAGGCCGTATCTAAAACGCAATACTTTTGGAGCCACGCTGGGCGGACCGATTATCAGGGATAAGCTGTTCTTCTTCGGTTCTTACCAAGGACAGCGGGCCGTAGACCAAGACAGCTCTTTCTCCGGTGTCACCACGCTATCTGGATTGAGCACGACCAATGTGCTGTGCCAAACGGCGACTTGCAGAGATGCAGGAAGCCTTGCGGCCCTCGCAAACGCATCATTCGGAACTTCTCTAACGGCCACGGACATCGATCCGGTGGCGTTGAACATCATGAACTTGAAGCTGCCCAACGGCCAGTATTTCGTCCCCTACGTAAATGTAACGGACCCAGGGACGCAACAGCTCCTTGGGTACGACGCAATCGTTGTGGGACCGCGGACAACCTTTAAGGCCGACCAGGTCAACGGGAACATTGACTACAATTTCAGCCCACGGGACCGCATCGCAGGAAAGTATTACTACCAGAATGATCCAACGTATGCCCCGTTTTCGATTAGCCAGGCGGGTGGCTTTCCGCAGACTCTGAGCGCGGGCTCGCAAACGTTCTCGCTAGAGAACACGACCACAATTTCACCCAACGCGATTTGGACGCAGCACTTTGGATTCCTTCGCGAACGGGCGTTCGCTCACACTTCGGACGGTTTCAAGAACTCGGATTACGGAATGACCATATTTGGACTCGCGAGCGTCCCAGGTATTTCGATCACCCATCCCGATTTCAACTTCAATAACGGCTTCGCATTCGGCCCAGCGAGCAACTTCGCGAACGCCGGCATTTTTCAGAATAACTTCGAAGGCTCATCGAAATATTCCTGGACCATCGGTCGGCACGTATTGGCGTTCGGCTTCGGCTGGGACCATATGCAGCTCAATGTGCGCAACCGGAATAACGAGACGGCGGAGCTCAACTTTTCCGATTTTTCGCAATTTCTCACCGGAATGCTCTGCACTCCCGGCGCGTTTTTCTGCGGGGAAACTGGGCCTTCCACTTTTATCGGCGGAGCAACCAGTCGCCACTACCGGGCCAATCAAGTTGGTACCTTCGCCCAGGACACGATCCGAGTAAAGCAGAACCTGACGGTCACGATGGGCTTGCGCTGGGATTGGAACGGTCCACTGAGTGAGACCAAGGGCCTGTTAGCCAACTTCTACCCAAAGGATTACAGCTATATCCAGTGCACGGTGAACGGTGTTGCCAGCGATCCGGTCACCGCTGGAGCGCCGTGCGATTCGGGAACCGACGTCATCACCGGCACCGGCATTGTCGTGGCCGGGAACAATAGGCAGTTTGGGACCAAAGGCGTAAGCGATTCTACCCTTACCGGTCGGCAATGGGGATTGGCTCCGCGCATCGGCATTGCGTGGACACCGTCGTTCGCCAAGAACCTGGTGGTCCGCACTGGGTACGGTTTGTACTACGACCGCGGCGAGTACCTGACTGAACTCTCGCCTAGCGCCGGCGGCAACTACAACGGCCCGTTTGGAGTTACGGTCGAGCCACCGTTTGTGGTGCCGCTATTCGCCCAACCGGGCGCGACGTTCTCAGCTCCTTTTGCCGCCTATGGAAGCACGCCTCCCCCCGCGCCTAGCAGCCTGGCCGGAATTTCGTCGCTGCTGCCCAAAATTACCGACTTAGTTAACGAGACGACCCCGCTGTGCTCTTCGCTAAGCACGGCCAGCTCGTTCTTCTTTTGCTCGCCGGTTCAGTTCGCGGCCTATGCTCCCGGAAACAAGCTGCCCTACTCGGAGAATTGGATGCTCGATCTTCAGTGGCAGCCACTAAACGACTTGGTTATCACGCTTTCGTATGTGGGCAATCACGGACAGCACGAAAATATTCCGATCCCGTTTAATCAGCCTGGGATCGCTACTCCCAGCAACCCGATCCATGGGCAGACCTCGACATACGGTTACAACGTAACCTCGTCCGAAAACATTTTCTCACTCACTGAGGGCTTTCCGTCCGGTAACGTGGATCTCCGAGTGCCGTACATTGGTTTTGATCCGAACTCACAGTACAACGTGGCCGCGGGCATATCCAACTATCACGCTCTCCAGTTCAATGTCACGAAACGGGCCAGCCATGGCTTAACGCTTTCCGGTTCCTACACTTGGTCTCATGCGATGGATGAGGAAAGCGGCGAACAGCTTTTCTACAACGGCGACAACCCGTATAAGCTGCGCACGGGTTATGGGAATTCAGACTTTGACCGGCGGCATGTTTTTGCGATCAGCTACCAGTATGAGCTGCCCAAGATTAGCCGCTTAGGTGGTTGGGCGGATAAAATCGTAAATGGCTGGGGTACTAGCGGGGTCATCTCGGCAGAGAGCGGCCAGCCGTTCAGCGTGATCGATTTCAGTGGAGGCATCGCCAGCATCTTCTACGGCGGCGGCAACGATTTCGTGACCAACCCATTGGTGCCGGTTGGCGCGGTTGGTTCGACCTCGACCAAGCCGGTGCTGCAGGGAACAACCGGTTATACGGTGAGTGCCACCACTCCTTATCTGAATCCAGCGGCCTTTGGCATTCCGTTGCTTACGCCGAATCCAGCGACGAACGGAATCCCGATTGGAGACACTTACGAAACTGGATTCGGACCATCGAGTCGCAACATCTTCCTTGGACCATTTCAGTCTCGTGTGGACATGTCGCTTTTCAAGAATTTCAAGATCACCGAGCGGTTCCGGCTGAAGTTTGACGTTCAAGCTTTTAACATTTTCAACCATCCGAGCTTCGATACACCCAACAACAACGTCGAATTTAACCCATTCTTTGCGGATCCACCGACATACAACTACGACCCAAAGAAGGGATTCGTGCCGTTCCCGAATAGCAAGCCATGTACGGGTGTAGACGGCTTTGTTTGCCCCCCGGCCGGGCAACTTGGCATTATCCAGCACACCATCGGCAGCCCACGCTTCCTGCAGATGGCGCTGCACCTGACGTTCTAGCGGCCGACGGATGTTCCCTCTAAGGGCAATAAGCCGTTCTATCGCTCAGAATGAGGGGTGGAGATAACCCCCGGCGCCCCCACTCTTCGGGCAGGACCTAACCGGGAGGGTCGTTGTCACCTACCTTTCCTCGTGCCGAACGCATCCAACTAGGAGTAAACTGGTCGGATATCCGGCGCGTCTAAACGCTGCAAATGTCATTCAGAAGGGCTACTGCCACGAGCCAGGCTCAACCAAGCGTCCTGTCGAGGTTCCCTGTGCCTTATCAGCGCGTGGGCGAAGGTGTCCTCACGCGGATTGGCAACACGCCGCTGCTCCGCATCACCCGCGTTTCGGCGGATTTTCCACAGGCCGAAATCGCCGCCAAGGCCGAATGGTTCAATCCGGGAGGCTCGGTAAAGGACCGCGCGGCCCTCAGCATGATCGAATCAGGGCTGGCTAGCGGGGCATTGTATCCGGGCAAAACCATCCTGGACGCGACCAGCGGCAACACAGGTATCGCCTACGCGATGATCGGCGCGGCGTTGGGCTACCCCGTGAAGCTGTTTCTGCCGGAAAGCGCTTCTCAAGAGCGCAAGCGCATTCTCGAAGCCTATGGCGCCGAGCTGGTGATGACCCCGGGTGACGAAGGAACCGATGGTGCCATCCGCCGAGTGCGCGAACTGGCGGCTGGTCATCCGGAGCGCTATTATTACCCTGACCAATACAGCAATCCGGCCAACTGGCAGGCGCACTACCGTGGCACCGCGAATGAGATTTGGCGGCAAACGGATGGCCGCATCACGCATTTCGTGGCGGCCTTGGGCACCAGCGGAACTTTTGTCGGTACGACCCGCCGCCTGAAGGAATTGAACCCCGCCATTCGCTGCGTCAGCCTCCAGCCGGACGGCCCGTGGAACGGTCTGGAAGGCTGGAAGCACATGCCGACAGCTCTGCGCCCGGCCATTTATGACCACACGCTGGCCGACCTGAACCTCGAAGTTTCGACCGAGAGTTCCTACCGCATGGTCAAGCGGCTGGCGCGTGAGGAAGGCTTGCTGGTCAGCCCCAGCGCCGCCGCGGCGCTGATCGGCTGTCTGGCAGTTGCCGAGCGGATTCCGCGCGAAGATCCGGCACTGATCGTTACGGTTTTTGCCGATTCTGCGGCAAAATATCTGAGTGAGCGATTTTGGGACGAAGACTAGGAGCGGCGCTGGAGCGAGCGAAGGCACTCACGTAACCATGGCCGAGAATTTTCATCTATCGTTGGGCAACGAACTGGCCGACGGCATTCGCCGCCACGGCGCGGAGACGTTCCCGCACGAGTGTTGCGGGGCCCTCCTCGGTCGTGATGGAGCCGATGACGCTCGCGAAGTGCTGGCTCTGTTTCCGCTGATCAATCGCCGTGACGACTCGCCGCGCAACCGTTTTGCCGTCACTGCAGAAGACGTGCTCGATGCCGAAAAGGCCGCGCGGCAGCAAGGACTCGATGTTGTGGGCTGGTACCATTCGCATCCCGATCATCCGGCTCGGCCTAGCCAGTTCGACCGCGAACATGCCTGGCCGTGGTATAGCTACGTCATCGTAAGCGTTATGGGCGGCAAGCCGGCGGAGATGACTTCCTGGCGCCTGAACGATGATCGGCAAGACTACTCCCCGGAAACGATCGACTTCTGTTGTCGCGCAACAGCTTAGTTCGCGCCGCATTGCATTAAATTCCAACTAAATGACGGAGCAGAATATGGCAGTAAAAGTGATTATCCCGACCCCTTTGCGAGTGTATGCAGCGAAGCACGATTCCGCGGAAGTGCCGGCGCAGACCGTTGGCGAAGCGCTGACAGGCTTGACCGCGCAGTACGGCGATTTGCGCAAGCACCTGTTCACCGACGACGGCAAGTTGCGCAGCTTCGTCAACGTTTATTTGAACGACGAAGACATTCGCTACATGGCGAAAGAAGCCACGCCGGTGAAAGACGGCGACGTGGTCAGTATTGTGCCTTCGATTGCCGGTGGCGGCGGCTGACCAACCCGGCGGCAGGTGTGAGAAAATCTTGTAAGTGATGAATTGAGGCAGAAATTATGGCTGCGAAAACACAAACGCTGGGCGAGCAGGCGCCAGCTAAGACTTTATCCAAACAGGAGATCCTTCGCTACAGCCGTCACCTAATCATGCCGGAAGTAGGCATGGAAGGGCAGCTCAAGCTCAAGAACGCCAAAGTGCTGCTCATCGGCACAGGCGGCCTCGGCGCTCCTCTCGGTCTGTATCTTGCGGCGGCCGGCGTCGGCAGACTGGGTTTGGTTGATTTCGACGTTGTGGATTTCACGAACTTACAGCGCCAAGTGACGTTCGGCACCAGCGACGTCGGCAAGCACAAGAGCGAGGCGGCTCGCGCGCGTCTTTCCAATCTCAATCCCGACATTGAAATTGAAAGCTTTGAAACCCAGCTCACCAGCGCCAACGCGCTCGAGCTGTTCAAGGATTTCGACATCATCGTGGATGGTACAGACAACTTTCCGACTCGCTACCTGGTAAACGACGCCTGCATTTTGCTAGGCAAGCCCAATGTGTACGGCTCCATCTTCCGCTTCGAGGGGCAAGCAACCGTGTTCGGCATGCCGGAAGGTCCGTGCTACCGCTGCTTGTATCCCGAACCACCCCCGCCCGGCCTCGTTCCTTCCTGTGCTGAAGGCGGTGTGCTTGGCGTGCTGCCCGGTATCGTCGGCTCCATTCAAGCCATGGAAACGATTAAGTTAATTCTCGGCTCCGGCGACAACCTCATCGGCCGCTTGCTCCTTTTCGACGCGCTCGGCATGAAGTTCCGCGAACTGAAGCTCCGTAAGAATCCCGATTGCCCTATGTGCGGCAAGAATCGCACCATTCATGAGCTCATTGACTACTTCGAATTCTGCGGTGTCCGTGGCGAAGAGGCTCCCGCGCCCGATCTCCAAGTCCCCGAAATTGCTCCCCGCGACCTCAAGGCCCGTCTTGATCGCGGCGACGACCTTTACATTCTCGATGTGCGCGAGCCGCATGAGTATCAGATTTGCAATCTGAAGGGGCATTTGCTGCCGCTGGGCGAATTGCCGCGCCGCATGCATGAACTCGATTCTTCGCGCGAAATTGTGGCGCACTGCCGCAGCGGCAAACGCTCCGCCGAAGCGGTAGACTTCTTGCGCAAAGCGGGCTTCCGCAAAATCCACAATCTCAAGGGCGGCATCCTAGCCTGGTCGGATGAAGTGGACCCATCCGTGCCAAAATACTGAGCATGGCGAATCCTGCGACCGGCCGCGGCATGAATGTCTTTGATGAATTGATGGAACATAACCGCGACTACGCCAAGCGGTTCGAGCTCGGCCATCTGCAAACGCCGCCCGTCAAGAAACTGGTCATCCTCACCTGCATGGACTCGCGCATGGACCTCGAGCAGCTCCTGGGACTGCGGGTCGGTGATGCGCACATGATCCGCAACGCCGGCGGTCTCGCGACTGATGACGCCATTCGCTCGCTGATGCTTTCCACGCACCTTCTGGGCACGCGTTCGATCGCCGTCATCCAGCACACGCAGTGCGGCCTCATGTCGATTACTGACGAGGAGTTCCGCTGGCGGCTGTCGACAGAGACCGGCCGCGACGCGTCGCAACTGCAATTTCACGCTTTTCGCGACATTGACAAGAGCGTTGCGGAAAATGTCCTGCGCATCAGAAAAGATCCGTTCCTGCCCAAACAGATTCAGGTTCGCGGCTATGCCTATGACGTGAAGACCGGTGCGCTACGCGAAGTGGACGCGCCCTGAAGTTTTCAGCCATTTGGCAGCGTGCGGTACAATGGACCGCCGGTTCTCAGTGCCCGGGAGGGGCGATGCCTTCCACAAAGATCACCATCAACGACAACGGCTCAATTCGCGTCGAGGGCGACTTCGAAATCGTGGACCCGCAGGGCAGGGCATTCGGACTTGCCGGCCGAACCGTCGTTAGCCTGTGCCGTTGCGGAAACTCAAAGAACAAGCCGTTTTGTGACGGCTCCCACAAGATCGTGGGCTTTAGTGACGTGGTTGTTGCTCGTGATTTACCCCCTCCCAAGCCAAAGGTCTAGTAATCTCACGGCACCAGCAGGATTGAGATTGTCTCAACCTGAGACAAGTCACTGCCGCTTGTGGAAAAGTGTCTAATCCTCACCTAACTCTCACTGAACAAACAGCTTAAGAACCGCCAATGGTGAGACCGATCTCATGCCCCCCGTCTCGCCGCGGCGAAACGCTTGTCTCACCCGGTTTTCTGCGCCAATAACCATAATATTTTCATTCGCTTACGAGAGGGGATAACTCTTAGGGTTCGGCAACTGGCGTGCATTTCCCGAGGTTTCCATGGTTTTGTCGGCATTTGGGGGTTTTCTTGGGTAGTTTGTCCAATATCGCCGCACGTCTCCAGAGCAAGCCGTCTTTGCTGTGGGCCGCGGCGGTTGCTGTTGGCGCGTTCGCCTTTTTGGGCGGAATTGCTTACCTACGCGAAACCAACGTCTCAGGCAGCTACCAGACCTATCTTTACCTGGAAGTTGGCGGCACCCTGCTTAGTCTTTGCTATGCAGCGAACGCCCTGATCCGCTTTCGCGGAACGCATGACCGGACAGCACTAATTCTGTCGTTCGGATTCGTGCTCTCGGCGCTGATCGAAACGGCCGGGTATTTCAATTTCAGCCAGGTATATCACACTGGAGGCTCGGCTCTCCACGTTCCGCTGGGCTGGATGGTCAGCCGCACGCTTCTTGCCGTATTGCTGCTCTCGGCGCTGGCCGTGGAAAAATATACGCCGACGGCGCGCCAACCGAGCAAAGAAATTGCCGTGGCGTTGCTGGTCGTTGCTTTGGCCGCTTATGCCACAAGTGCGGCGTTCCTTGCCGCGCCCTCCTTGCCGACCGCGCATCCCGCCGAACTTTTCTCGCGCGCCTGGGATCTGCTGCCCGGCTTGCTGTTCTTCGCGGCGGCGATTGCCTTTCTTGCGCGCGTTAAGCTGAGTGACGGATCGCCTTCGGTTCACGACTACTCGCTCTTCCTGGTCGCTTCGCTGAATGTGGTTTGTCACGTGGCCGCGGTCTTTTCCCGGCGGTTGCTTGATGGTCCGTTTTTCCTGGCGGAACTCGCCAAAACCGCGAGCTATGTGGTGATGCTCTGCGGAGCGCTGCTGGATCAAGCTCGCCTGTTCGAGCAGGTTCACACGCTGGCCGTGAGCGACTCCCTGACGGGACTTGCGAACTATCGCCGCTTGATCGCCGTCATGGAAGCGGAGCTGGATCGTTCGCGCCGTACCCAGCGCCAGTTCAGCGTGGTGCTGTTCGACATGGACGGCCTGAAGGGCATCAACGATCAGTATGGCCACCTGACCGGTAGCCGCGCCATCGTGCGACTGGGAAAAATCCTTCGCAACCACTGCCGCGCCATTGATACCGCTGCGCGCTACGGCGGCGACGAATTTGCCATCGTTTTCCCGGAGGCGCAGCCCGAGATTGCGGCGCGCATCGTCGGCCGCATTCAGGAAAAGATTGCGGCAGACGGTGAAACTCCGAAGCTCGGCGCCAGCGCGGGAATCGCGTCCTACCCCGCGGATGGCGACAGTCCGGAAAAGCTGCTGGCTGCCGCTGACCGCGCTTTGTACCGCATGAAACACCGCAGCAAAGGGATTCAAAATCTATCGCGCATCGCCGCGTGCCTCTGAGGATCGGATTCGCTCATGCCCAACCTAACCAGCCAAATCCATCCTTTCCACCGCGCCGAACGCCGCATCCCCATGGAAATTAGCGTTTATCTCGAAGGCAACCGGCAGGCGCCGGGCGCCGAATCGACATTTACGGAAAACGTCAGCGTACGCGGAGCGCGAGTGGTCAGTTCACGCCGCTGGGAGCCGAACGACCGGCTCACCTTCGCTTCGCGTTCCGGAGAGTTTCGTTCCTCGGCCCGGGTGGCTTATTGCCAGCCGATGCAAGGCGACGGCTTTGCCGTCGGCCTGGAATTCCTCGAGCCGCGAGGACGATGGGTTGTTCAAAACGAAAGATAGCTTGGCCTGAGAGCCGGCGGAAGGGAGGGGAACGGACGAAAACGTTTTGAAGACAGATTACTAGCGCAAAGTTTTCTTGAAGTAACAGAACGCCGGACGGTTTGAGAAGGAGCCATCCGGCGTTTTGCTTTCGACTTCGCGATCCTGCGCTCGAGCAAGGCCTCCTCTTGGTCGGAGCGATTTGGCGAGTGGGAGACGTGAGCTGGCTGCTCCTGCATGGCGGCAGTCTATGGCAACGGTATATCTTCGGAGCTTGGCCTGGGTACGCCCAGATGTAGCGAGGCTTCGGAGGAACCGCCCAGATCCTGCCAAGCTTCGGCGATCACTTTGCACCCGACACCATGCACATCTTCATCGATGTGTTTGCTCGCTCTCGTCATTGTCGCGCTGCTGATCTACATTCGGTCTCTGGCCACAGGTTCGAAAGCTTTCCTTAATCGCTCTCAGGGAGCAACTGCTCTGGACCTCGCGGTTGGCGCATCTTTCTTGGCCGGCTGGCCCGGTTACCGCGGGGTTCTATTTCACTGTGCGTTTCTTTTGGGTTGGTTCTCGACGTTCTTACCAGGATTTTGGGACATCGCCTTAGCCGGCAACCTCACGATACAGCCGCAGAGTTTCATCGACCATGCGGTCCGCGGAGAAAACTTCCACGATGCGTTGTCGTCCGGCCTTCGCCAGCTGCGCTGAAAAATTGGGATCCCGCAGTATCTTTCCGATGGAATCTGCCAGCGCATCCGGATTGCGCGGTTCAACCTGCAAACCGCCCTTTCCGTCTTCGACGATTTCGCCCAGCGCACAGCCGAAATAGGTCACCGAAGGAACCGCGTGAGCCATTGCAGCGAGCAGGGAAGTGCCGAGCCCTTCGAACAAGGCTGGGAAGACAAAGACGTCAAGAGCCCGGTACACGGACTCGATATCGCGGACAAAACCGGCAAAGATTACCGCTTTCTGCAGATTCAATTCGCGTGTCAGTGCTTCAAGCTTAAGTCGGTTCGCGCCGTCGCCGGCCAGCAATAGCTTGCAGCCGGGGAATTCGTTGCGCAGCTTCGCCAGCGCGCGAATCACCCACTCCTGGCCTTTGTCTTCGAGCAGGACTCCGGCGCAGCCGAGCAGTGGCTCGTTTGTTTGAACTCCCCATCGCGCGCGGCAAGCTTGCCGAATCTCCGAGTTTACCGGCTCGGGAACTTCCACCCCCTCGTAAATGACTGTGAGCCTTTCGCGCGGCACGCCGGAAGCAACCGCCTGTTCCGCGACCCAGCGGGAATTCGCGATGATTCGCCGCGCGCTGTTGAATCTGGCGCGAGAGAAATAGTTCTGTCCAATCGGAAAGCCGACGCGGCGCGAAGTGAGCAGCGGAATTCTGCGCGGCGCGCCAGAGAGCCATACGGCAGTCAGTGCCTGCGACTCGTTCACATGGACCACATCGAAACGCTCATCGCTCGTCAGGCTGCGGACCTTGGCCGCGGCCGCGAGGCGGAAACTCCCTCGTGAGCAGTAATGCACGCACATACCGGCTTTGGATGCGCGATGCCCGAGCGATGAACCTTTGGCGGCGAGCAGCTCCGCAGCATAGCCCCGCTCGTATAAACCCTTCAACAGTAGAAAAAACTGATTTTGTCCGCCGCGCCATTCTGTTTCGAGGTCCACCAGCAGCGGAGTCATCACGCGGCCTTTTCCGTGGCGCGGGATTCCGCTATCAGCTGGCCCAGCTTGCGGTATTTGAGCCGCACCGTGCGAGCGGCCATTTGCGCGATCAATGCCCCGCGGTAGCCGTCCAGAAATCCCCAGCGCAAGACGAAATTTTGGAAGAACGTCCACGGCGCGCCGAGCCATACTCCGCCACGCCAGCTTCGTCTGCCGGCGGTAAACATCTGCTCGGCGGCAAGCGTGGAATATTTCTCCACGTTCGCCTGATGCTCGGAAAAGTCGCGAATCGTGTAGTGCAGCAGATCCCCTGCCAGCCGTCCGTGCTGCCCGTCGAATTGCAATGTTTCATGTAGGCTGCCGCCGAACTGGCCCGCCGCTTTCCGGTACAGCCTGGTCTTAAAGTCCGGATACCATCCCGAATGCTTAATCCATTTGCCCAAGTACCAGGTGCGCCGCGCCACTTCGTAGGCGTCGTGCTGGGGCTTTCGTTTTTTCCATTCAACGAGCGAAGACTGCAAGGCGCCGCTCAACTCCTCATCGGCGTCTAGCGAGAGAATCCATTCGTGAGCGGCCAGTGACGCAGCGTGGTTTTTTTGTTCCGAATAATTGGTCCAGCGCCGGAAATAAAACGCTGCGCCGTGCTTGCGGGCAATCTCCTCGGTGCGGTCCGCGCTTCCGGAGTCCACGATGACAATCTCGTCCGCGACTCCGCCCAGCGAGGCCAATAGCCGGGGCAGATTGTGTTCTTCATTCAGTGTGATGACGCAGGCGGAGAGGCGGTTCATGGCGCGGGCATCGCAGTGAACATCGTGGCCGACGGTTAAAGTATCTCACAGTCGCGGCGGCAGTCCGTTGCTTCGCGCTGCCTGTGGTAACATTAAAGGTTGCAAAAACGCCAGGAGCATAAGCGTGACCGAGCATCTTTCGCGCAAGGAACTCAAGCAGGACAGGATCCACGACGCCATCGAGCACGGCGCGGAAGCGGTCTTTTCCCACGGCCAGGCGGCCACGATCATCGTTTCCGTGATCATTGCCGTAACACTGGTATATGGCGGCTGGAGGCTGTATTCGGATCGCCAGACGCTGCGCGCATCTGCCGCTCTGGACGAGGCGATGAAGATTTACAACGCGCCCATTCGTAACGCCGGCATGCCGGTTGAACCGAACGAGCCTTCCTACGCCGATAGCCGATCCAAAGCCCAGGACGCTTCCACGAAATTCGCGGCCGTGGCGGACCAATATCCGAGTACTAATCCGGGAAAGCTTTCGCGTTACTATGAAGCCCTGACCCTTCTCGATCTCGAGCGGCAAAACCAGGCCGTCGAATCGCTGAAGAAAATCATCGGCGGCAGCGACAAGGAACTTTCTGCAATGGCGCAGTATCAGCTCGCAACAGTGTATGCGCGCAGCGGCAAGACCGACGATGCGATCAAGACTTACCGCGCACTGGCCGATGCCAAGTCCGTCCTGGTTCCCAAGCCGCTGGTGCTCTTGGAGCTCGCCGACCTTCTGCGCCAGAGCAATCCCAAAGAAGCTACTTCGCTCTACCAGCAAATCAAAAAGGACTATCCCGATCCCGCGATTTCCGAACGCGCTGATCGCGGCCTGGACCTGCTGGCTCCGAAATCTTAGCTTTTTTCAAAACAGCGCAGTACGACGGAGTGGACCATCGCGTTTCCCTCCTCACTTTCCGCACTGGCCATGCGCGAAGAACATTCGCGCGGCCGCCGTTATCGCGAGCCCCGACACGCTTATCGCACTGAGTATTCGCGGGACCGCGACCGCATCATTCACTCCCGGGCATTCCGCCGTCTCGAGGCCAAGACCCAGGTATTTACTACCCGCTATTCCGACCATTTCCGTAATCGCCTGACCCACACGCTCGAGGTGACCCAGATTGCCCGCACCGTGTCTACGGCGTTGGGTTTGAATAGCGAGCTTGCTGAGGCCCTGGCGCTGGTACACGACATCGGCCACCCGCCCTTTGGACACGCAGGTGAACGCAAGCTGAATGAGCTGATGCAAATCCATGGCGCCGGATTCGATCACAACTTGCATGCGCTGCGCATCGTCGAACAGTTTGAACATCGCTATCTCGAATTTACCGGCCTGAATCTGATGTTCGAGGTGCGCGAAGGCATCATCAAACACTCGCGGGACTATGACCTCCGGCAATTCCCGCAGCTCGCCGAATATCTGCTGGATCTCCGGCCGCCGCTGGAATCCCAGTTGATCGACTGGGTGGACGAAATCGCCTATAACACGGCCGATCTCGACGATGCACGCGAAGCCGAGCTGCTCGATCTCGGTCATCTGCGGACTCGTGTTCCGTTTTTTGCGCAGACCTATGGCGACGTAAATCGCGCTCATCCGGGCGCCAAAGAGAAACTTAAGTTCAGTGAAGCGTTGAAGGACGTGCTCAACGCGTTGGCCTCGGATTTGATTGCAACCACCGCGGCGTGTGCGATGAAGTCTGGCGCGCAGTCGGTGGAGGACGTGCGGCGCTTGCCGGACCGGGTAGCAGGGATGAGTCCAGCGATGGGCGCGGAAAATGCGAAGTTGAAAGCGTTTCTGATCGACAACGTCTATAGCAATCCAATGATCACGGAAGATCGCGATCGTTGCATGGGCTATCTGGAGCGATTGTTCCACTTTTATTTGAACCAGCTCGATTCGATGCCGCCCGATCACGAGGAAGCTGCGGCGTCGGCGCCGCGTCACGTCGTGGTGTGCGATTACATTGCCGGTATGACCGACCAGTTTCTGCTAAAGCAGTACCGCGATCACTTTGGGGATGCTGGCATCTCGGAGTCGCCGGCAATGGATTGACCGAGAGCCGTGACGTCGCGGAGCTAGGGGGCGGACACGAACGTATTGCACGCCGCGATGGCCCCGCTGTCAAAGCCTTGTTGAAACCAGTGCATCCGCTGTGCTGATGAGCCGTGCGTGAAGGAGTCCGGCGTCACGTGCCCGGCGGCCATCTTTTGCAGTCGGTCGTCGCCGACGGCCGAAGCCGCGCCCAAGGCTGATTGAATGTCACCTTGTTCCAGCAAGTTGCGCTCCTGCGTGGAGTGCGCCCAGACGCCCGCCAGGCAGTCCGCCTGCAACTCCATTCGTACGGACAAAGCGTTCTGTTCGCGTGGGTTGTCCTCGGTCATCTGCCGAACGCGGGCTTCCACACCGACGATTTTCTGCACGTGATGGCCAATCTCATGGGCTAGCACGTAGGCTTGCGCAAATTGTCCGGGCGCGCCGAATCGCTGCTTCAATTCGTCATAGAACCCAAGGTCGATATACACCTTTTCGTCGCCGGGACAGTAGAACGGACCGGTGGCCGACTCCGCGCTGCCGCATCCCGAGCGGGTGAAGTTTCGAAACAGCACCAGCTTTGCATGACGGTAGGGTTTTCCGGCTTGCTGCGGGAGCAATTGTTCCCAGGTTCCTTGCGTGTCATCGAGCACAAACGAGACGAACTCCACCAGCGGCCGTTCCATCTGATCGCGCTCCGGATTCGGCCGGCTCACCGGCGGCCCACTAGATCCGTGGCCGCCATTTCCCAGTAATGCGAAGAAGTTCTGCTTGAAGATCAGGCTCAGCACCAGCAGCACCAGCGCTCCGCCCAGACCCAGATGCATTCCGCCGAATTGAAACCCACCTCCGCCGCTGTCTTCGTCACGGCGATCTTCAATGTCCTGGCTTTCGCCGCCCGGCGTCCATCTCATGACCGTCTCCTGCACCCAATCATTCGGATGGTAGCATTTTGTTTCTGATTTCCCCGAGCAATGAAGGAAAAAGAAGGCCAGCCAACGTTCGAGCTTAACGCCGCACTTCGGCGGGCTCCTGGCCGTTCGGAGTAACCGGCTCCGAGCGTTCCGGTACGTCGATTCGAATCTCGGTGAGATCAGAAAGCAGATTTGCCGCCCACCGAAAGACGTTATGATCTTTCACGCTGGCGCGCATCCGCCGCATGCGCAGCGCCTGTTCTTCGCCCGGCATTTCCAGCGCTCGTTGGATGGCCGCCGCCACTTGCCGCACGTCGTAGGGATTTACCAGCAATGCGTCGGTCAGTTCCAGTGCCGCCCCCGCAAATGTGCTCAGGATCAGTACGCCATGTTCGTCGTCACGCGAGGCCACAAACTCCTTCGCCACCAGATTCATGCCGTCATGCAATGAACTGACCATGCACAAGGAGGCAGCGCGGTAGTACCGCTCGATCTGCTGATGCGAGTGATGTTTGCTCAACAGCACGATCGGCATCCACTTTCCAGCCTGCAAGCGCGCATTGATTCGTTCAGCTTCGGCCGTGACCTCATCTAGGAACTGCTGATACCGCGGAATATCCGTACGGCTTGGCGCTCCGATTTGCACAAACGTAAAACGGCGCTGGTAGGACGGATTCATTTCCAGGAATCGCTCGATCCCGCGGAACCGTTCCAAAATGCCTTTGGTATAGTCCACGCGGTCTACGCCAACTCCGATGAGCGATCCGGCGACGTTCAGTTCGTCGCAGAGTTTGGCGCGCACTTCTCCCGCACTGGGCCATTGTTTCTTGGGCTTGCCGTCCGGGAAAGCCACACTGATCGGATACGGACGTACTAGCGTCACGTGTCCTTGCCGGTTGACGGCAAACCGGTCCCACTCGGTGAGCGCTTCCAGCGAGCGGTCCACGGTTTCCAGAAAACTGTTGCAGAAGGTCTGAGTGTGGAAGCCAACCAGATCTGCACCCAGCAGTCCGTCCACCAATTCGCGCTGCCAAGGGCAGATGGCAAACACCTCCGGATTGGGCCACGGAATATGCCAAAAGATGGCCACACGCGCGTCCGGCCGCGCCTCCTTCACCATCTTTGGCAAGAGGGCGAAATGGTAGTCCTGCACCAGCACAATCGGAGCTTCGACGCCATCCATCTCCTGGAGCACCGCGTCTGCAAAACGGCGGTTCGCTTGCTGATACTGCAGCCAATCTTCCGGCCGGAACGTAGGCCGGGTGTGCGCAATATGGCACAACGGCCACAACCCTTCATTCGAAAATCCTTCGTAATACCCTTTCACTTCCGCTTCAGTCAGCCACACACGGCGAAGCGTGTAACTCGGCAAATCGGGCGGAACTCTCAGCCGGTCCGCGCTGTCGACCATCTCCCGATCGGCACTTCCGGAACCATGCGCCACCCAGGTGCCGTCACTTGCCACCAGCACCGGCTCCAGCGCGGTGACCAATCCGCTGGCGGGTATGAGCAGCTCGGGGCCTTTTTCGCCCTTCATGTGCATGAACGGCTCGCGGTTGGACACCACGAAAAGCGGTTTGCCTTTGAGTTTGCTCTTCAGACTGATCCGCAATCGCTCGGCCGTCCAAACGGATGCGTGCGTTTCCCGCAGCTGCGCTTCTTCCGCCGCGGCAGCCCGCGCCGCCCCCAGATCACGCGCCAGATGTTGCACTTCGGTGTGCAGCTGTTCGAACAATTCTCCTTTGGGCAGCGCTGCGGGCATCTCGACGGTTCCGGCGCGCAGGCTGCGCAGCCACTTCGCTGTTCTCTTCAGCGGATCCAGGAACGTCCAACGCACCAGTACCAGCGCCAATCCGCTGATGAGCAGGGTTTCCAGCAACGCCGTCAGTAATGCGTCGCGCAGCGTTCGCAGGACCCGCGAATCGATGAATGCTGCGTCGTAAACGATCATCAGCGCGCCGGCGGTTTGCCCGTCGCGTTCCAGTGGCGTAGAAAACACGAACATCGGCGTTTCGTCGATCCGCGTAAACTCGCCTCGTCCGATCCCTTGTTCGATGCTCTGTTTGGCTGTCTTAGGCGTCTGTTTGAACGCTCCACTGAGGGTGGAAGTCATCACATTCAAGCCGCCGTCGGCCTGATAGATTGCGATGCCTTTCATATGTTCGCGCTGCGCGAACCGGTCCACCATTTTCTGAATCGCGCGCTCGGAACTGCGATCGTTTCTTTCAAAAAGGGGTTGGATGGACTCTTGCAGGCTTTCGGCAAGAACTTCAGCGCGGCGCGAAATATCATTTCGCAGATTCTTGCGCTCCGTGCGCACCTGGTAGCCGGCGAACAGCAGCGATACCACAGCCACGCTGATCACCAGAGGCAAAACCAGTTTTAACGTTGTTCGCAATCCCTACCTCGTTTCAGGTTGCAGTTGCCTGGAGCCCTCTCCAGACGCGGGCCGGTTCGTTCCACGCCTGAATCCTTACTCGAGAATGCGTTTAGTTTCTCCTTGGTTAGTTCGTTCAAAATTCGAAACGGCAAAGATTCTCAGGCGGCGGCCCCACCGAGACAAGGCATTGCTCAGCTACCTGTTTCGCAGTTCGGGAGCCCGCCAGACGGCGATCGTAAAGAAGGCCATGAAAATAGTAGCCACAGTAAGTATGGTCCTAAGCCTCATAATTATCCCCTGAAAATTGCGGCAACCAGGATAAGTGGCAAGAGCCGTGCCAACTTCTGTGCCGTTCTTCTCCATTCTTAACACCTTTGCATTGATGGGGATAGTCGGGCTTCCCTGGATATGCCAATCGTAGTACCAGAACCATCCCTCCGTGCAAAAAATGCATTCGACGAACCCGTCTATACACTAGCTGCTGTAAACCTTAGCATGAAAGTGCGAACTGTTTTCTGGGGCGGCCCAAAATGTGCATATATGCATTCCGTCCGCCCGTATTCAGTTGGCCATTCTTCGGCCCGCGGTTTCGCTTTCGCGCTAAAATCACCGTTGACACGACTTATGGAAGTTCAGCAAAAGCCATTCACGAAGAAAAAGCCATCGCAACTGGTCTATCTGGAGTTGGGCTCCAGCAATGGCGGTATGCTGATCAGTCTGTCCGAAGAGGGCTTTCGTTTCCGCGCTGTTAGTCCCGTTCGCCCCCAAGTGCAAATGCGATTTGCATTCCAGCTTGAGGGAAATGTTCGTTTGGAGGGTAACGGAGTCATCGAGGACCTGGACGATGATTGCAAGAGCGGAGCCCTGCGCTTCACCGAGGTCTCAGAACAGTTCCGTTCTTCGCTGAAGGTCTGGCTGGCAGCAGATTCAGTCCCTTCCTCCGCGGGCCGCGAGTTCACGCCGGAAGCATCCGTCCCGCTCGACACAATGGAAAAGATTCGCAGGGATCTGAGAGCCGGTTACGGAAAATCTGTCCGCTCACCTGATGCAGTTCCATCCGTTTCGCCGCCCGCCGAGCCGCCAACCGACTCGAGGCAGGCGGAATCTGCTGCCGGGGCGGTGATGATGGAGCCGGAAGCTCCGGCCCTTGAGAACAAAGCCCTCGATCCTCCCACGATACCTGACCTAAGGAGTCCGAAGGGCAGCGTGCCCGCTAAACCTTGGCCACAACCAAAGGCCGAGCCAGCTGATATGGAGTCCGTGCGGCGCCTGTTTTCGGCGGAACTTCCCGCGGATGCTGCGCCTGCCAAGACTCTTGACGAGGTTCAACCTGATGCCTCGCCCGAAAATCCCGTTCCAAGGCCAGCCGAAATTACCTCCGCTTTTTTGAGGCCCACAGGTCCTGAATACCACAAGCCATTCATGCCGGTTCGTGCCGTCATGAATGCTCCGGAGCAGGTACAGGCCCGTGCCGATTCGACGACGCGCCCATACGTTCCCGCTTTCGAAGAATCGTTCGAGCAGGCGTGGGAGAGGGCCAGGCTTAGTGCATCTTCCGATTCGCCGCGTATGAGCCGCGCGGCTGCTGGCGGCATCATCACCGTAGCTTTGGCTGTGATTCTCGGCGCGCTTGCTTTCAACTTCCGGCAGGCGATTGGTGCCGGTTTTATTTCGCTTGGCAGATCAATCTCGGGAGGTAGCCAAACGGCACCATCCCAAGCGGCACCCGACGCGCAGCCGGCAGGGGGCTCCAGCGATCCCGGAGCATCTCAAGTTCAGCCCAACGCGGCGTCCTCGGACATGCCGTCGCAGCCCGATTCGGGTGCGAAGCCCGCTCCTACCATGTCGGGCGGCGCCAGGCAAAATTCCCAGGGCACTGATGCGCCTTCCGCAGGCACTTCTGCTTCGCAGCCGGCGAACAACCCTAAAGAATCAGCAGCTGCAAAGTCCCCCAAATCCGAGCCGTCATCGAGTTCCGCGAACGCCAAACCCGCAAACGCTGCGCCACCGCAACCAGCTCCCGAAACCGCCAACAATCCCGCGGAAGTCATCGAAACCGTTACCGGCGAGGGTGAATTCAATGCGGCCCGCGACATGCTTCACGGCCCCAATCGTCTGAACGAGCTTCGGCGGGCCGTGGACTTGCTCTGGGCTTCCGTTCGCAAGGGATATGTTCCAGCGGAAGTCACCTTGGCTGATCTTTACCGCCGCGGCGATGGCGTCGAAAAGAACTGTGACCAGGCGGTCGTATTGCTCACAGCCGCTTCGAAGAAGGGAAGCGCTGACGCTCGAAAATTGCTGGAGCAGCTGGCCGAGCAAGGCTGCCGGTAAATCCCCGGTCACCGCCGCCTCCCTTGAGTTCTAGTATTGCCTAGATGCTTCCAAAGCCTCGTTTATCCTCGGTTTTCTTGACTTGCACCCAAAGCGCCTCAATAATGAATAGACATGAGTACGGCCGCTAGAGGTGCAGAGTCGATGTTCCTCGATGTAAAGGAACTGGCGTTACACAAGCAGAACATTCGGAAGAGCTATCTTCCGGGAACGATCGACTTCCACACCTTGGAACTCAAACAAATTGAGCCTTTGGACGTGGTTGCCACGGCGGAGCTCATCGATTCCCAGATTCGCATCAATGGCCGGCTGGAAACGAAGATCGAGCTGCAGTGTGCGCGATGCCTGGAGCCGGTTGTCGAAGCCGTGGAGCGGCATTTCGACCTGTTCTATAGCCCGACGCCCAAGTTTCAACGGCCGGAAGAGGAACGCCTCAAGGATCTTGAGGCCGACATCGGCTTCTACGAGGGTGATGGGCTGTTCCTCGCCGACGTGCTGGCGGAACAGGTATTGCTCGCGGTTCCGATGAAGGCTATTTGCCGCAGCGACTGCCGGGGCCTGTGTGCGGCGTGCGGCGCGAACTTGAATCACGAAGAGTGCCGGTGCGAGACTCATCCGACGGATCCCCGTTTGGCTCCCTTGGCGCGGCTAAAGCAGGACTGGCTTAAGAAACAGTAAAAGTGTGAAACTTCCCGTCATCGCAGGCGGTGATGTGTGTAGTTGTGAGCAGCACCCGAAATTCGAACTTGATTGAAAGCAGCTGATTGAAAAAGGAGTAGCACGATGCCAAATCCCAAAAGACGACATTCCAAGCGCCGCACCAGCACTCGCCGCGCGCACGACCATCTGGCGAGGCCGTCGCTCGCCAAATGCACGAATTGCCATGAAATGAAGCAGCCGCATCAGGCTTGCCCGCATTGTGGCCATTACAAGGGCAAGGCAGTGAAAGCGGCGTCAGCATAGCTCGCCCGGTTTTCGCACTTCCGTAGGAACGGACTTAGGCTCCCATGATTACGATCGCCGTTGACGCGATGGGTGGGGATCATGCGCCCCGTCCCGAGGTTGAGGGAAGTGTGCTGGCGGCACGCGAACTGGGAGTGCGTGTACTGCTGGTCGGGCAGCCGTCGGTGGTCAAAGCGGAATTGGGCAAGCACGATTGGCGCGGTTTGCCGATCGAAACTGTTCCGGCCAGCGAAGTGATTACCATGACCGATCACCCGGCCCAGGCGTTTCGCCGCAAGAAAGACAGCTCGGTGCATGTTGCGGCCCGGCTGGTTCGCGAAGCGAAGGCCCAGGGAATGGTTAGCGCCGGGAACACCGGCGCGGTCATGACCGTGGCGCGATTCCTGTTGGGCACGCTCGAATCGGTTGATCGTGTGGCGCTGGCCGCTCCTTTTCCTAACGCCAGGGGCGGCGTGAGCGTCCTGCTGGATGTCGGCGCCAATGTTGACTCCAAGCCGGAGCATTTGGTTCAGTTTGCGGTGATGGGTGAGATTTATTACCGCGCGACGTTTGCCAGCCGCAGGCCGCGCGTTGGTTTGCTTTCCATCGGCGAAGAGGAGAGCAAGGGCAACGAACTTACAAAGCAGGTGAATGAGCGGCTGAAGAACGCGCACCTGCACTACATCGGCAACGTGGAGGGCGGCGACCTTTTCTCCGGCGGCGTTGATGTGATTGTTTGCGACGGATTTGTCGGCAACATCGCGCTGAAGATTTGCGAAGGCTTAGCCGTGCAGATTTTCGGCCTGCTCAAAAAGTCGCTCAAGAGTTCGCTGGTTTCGCAGTTCGGCGCCATGCTGTCCCAGGGTGCCTTCAAGGGGCTGAAGAGGACCATCGATTATTCCGAGTACGGCGGCGCGCCGCTACTCGGAGTGCGCGGTGTCTGTGTCATCGGCCACGGCCGCTCGAACGCCAATGCCGTTAAAAATGCGATTCGGGTCGCTGCGGCCCTGACCAAGGCCCGCATGAACGAAAAGATCGAGCACGAGCTGTCGCTGGTCGCGGCTTACGCGTAGTTCTTTTGTTTGTCATTCCGAGCGAAGCGAGGAATCTCTCTTCGCCGGATACGAAGCAAAATGAGAGAGACATGGGAAAAGTAGCCTTCGTATTCCCCGGGCAAGCCTCGCAATACCCGGGCATGGGAAAAGAGCTGGCGGAAAAATACGCCGTCGCTCGCGCCGTCTTCGACGAAGCCGACAATGCTCTCGGCTCCTCCATTTCCAAAATGTGCTTTGAAGGCACGGAGGATGAACTGAAGCAGACCGCCAACACCCAGCCGGCAATTCTCACTTGCTCCGTTGCAGTCTTTCGCGTCGCCGCTGAAAAGGGCTTGCAGCCGGACTACGTTGCCGGTCACAGCCTCGGTGAATACTCCGCGCTGGTGGCTGCCGGTTCTCTTAAATTCGCGGATGCCGTGCAAGTGGTCCGCAAGCGCGGCACCTATATGCAAGAAGCTGTTCCCGCCGGTGTCGGCGCCATGGCTGCCATTCTCGGCATCTCACCGGCGGTTGTCGCTGATGCCTGCAAGCGTGCCGCGGAGAACGAAGTTTGCTCGCCCGCCAATCTCAATTCGCCGGATCAGACCGTCATCTCCGGCCACGCCGGGGCGGTCAAGCGTGCTGTGGAGATTGCCTCGCAACTCGGCGCCAAACGCACCGTCATCCTGCCCGTATCCGCTCCGTTTCACTCCGCGCTGATGATGCCGGCCCAGGAAAAGCTTGCCAAGGATCTCGCTCAAACCGAATTCTCCGATCTGCAATGGCCGCTGGTCACCAACGTTGACGCCGACACCGAAACCCTGGGCAGCGAAGCTCGCGATGCGCTCATACGCCAGGTCTCGATGCCGGTGCGTTGGGAAGAATCGGTTCGCGCGCTGATCGACGAAGGTGTCAACACGTTTGTCGAAGTAGGCCCGGGCCGGGTGCTCACCGGCCTGCTCCGTCAGATCGAACGCTCCGTGGCCGCTCTCAACATCGAAGACGAAAAAAGTTTGCATACCACGCTGGAAAGGATCGGCGGCGCCAAATCCGACGCCGCGTAGTTGCATTGGTACTACCAATCAAAAGGTTTCTGAAAAAATGTTCAGCCTCAAAGACAAAGTAGCCGTTGTCACCGGAGCCTCCCAGGGGATCGGCCGCGATACCGCACTGGTTCTCGCGGAAGCCGGGGCCAAGGTCGCTGTCGCCGCTCGCAACGAAGAAAAACTCGCCGCGCTCGTGAACGACATTACCTCCGCCGGTGGCCAAGCCCTCGCCGTTAAAACGGACATCGCCGACGCCGAGCAGGTCAAAGCCGGCTTCAAGCTGATCCTCGAAAAATTTGGTCGCCTCGATATCCTGGTCAACAACGCCGCCGTCACCCGCGACGGCCTGGCCATGCGCATGAAGAAAGATGATTGGGACGCGGTCATTCAAACCAATCTCACCGGCGCGCATCTCTGCATCCAACAAGTCTTGCCCACCATGATGAAAGCCCGCGCTGGCCGCATCATCAATGTCTCCAGTGTCGTCGCGCAGAGCGGCAACGCCGGCCAGGCCAACTACGTTGCCGCCAAGGCCGGCCTCATCGGACTAACGAAAGCCATCGCCATCGAAATTGCTTCACGCAACATTACCGTCAACGCCGTCGCGCCCGGCTTCATCGAAACGCCAATGACCGACGTCCTTCCCGACAAAGTGAAAGAAGAACTCAAGGCGCGCATCCCGCTCGGCCGCATGGGATCGTCGCGCGACGTCGCTGCCGCTATTGTCTTCTTGGCCAGCGACGAAGCAGCTTACATCACCGGTCACGTCCTCAACGTCAACGGCGGCATGCATTTGGGCTAGGAAGAAACTCCATGGCGGCCAACTCTCAAAATAAGCGACGGCCAATACCATACAGAAGGCGGCCCGCAGTTTTATCCGAGATCGTGCGGCCAAAAGTTGACCTTGGGATAGGCCGTGCTTAGAATGTTCAGGTTGCCCAAGGTGGCTGAAAACGGGGATTTTTGGTAAAACTTTGGCGCGCCAGACTGACCTGCGCCCGAATAAAGCTGAAAAATGAGTCCCGCTCCGTCGGGACGGAGGAATGCGAATGGCCAGCGTAGAAGAACGCGTAAAACAGATTATCGTCGAGCAGCTCGGTGTGGACGAAGCGGAGGTCACACCCACCGCCTCGTTTGTGGACGACCTCGGCGCCGACTCGCTGGACCAGGTCGAGCTGGTCATGGCCTTCGAAGAAGCCTTCGGCATCGAAGTGCCCGACGAGGATGCCGAGAAGATGACTACCGTTAAGGACGCCATCGAGTACATTGATAAGCACGCCAAATCCAAGTAAGCCGGTGCATTCCGCTCCGCATCCAATCATGTCAGGAGTAAAGCCGTGACTCGCCGGGTAGTTGTTACGGGGGTTGGGCTGGTCTGCGCGCTGGGCATCGGCACTGAGGAAAGCTGGAAGAACCTCGTCGCCGGCGTCAGCGGCATTGCCCGCATCACGCAGTTTGATACCACCAACTTCGACTGCCAGATCGCCGGCGAAGTGAAAAACTTCGACCCCTTCCTGTGGATCGAGAAAAAAGAACTCAAGAAGATGGGCCGCTTCATACAGATCGCACTGGCTGGAGCGGACTTCGCCGTCAAACATGCTCAGTGGAAGCCGGAACAATCCAATCTGGAAGAAGTTGGCGTTTACATCTCCTCCGGCATCGGCGGATTCGATATCATCGAGCGGGAACACGGCAAATTACTCAATGGCGGACCGAACAAGATCTCGCCGTTCTTCATTCCTTCAGCCATCGTGAATCTCGCTTCCGGCCACGTTTCGATTCGCTACGGCGCCAAAGGCCCGAACTCCGCAACCGCCACGGCCTGCTCCGCGTCCGCTCACGCTGTGGGTGACTCGTTCAAAATCATCGAGCGCGGCGCAGCTGAAATGATGATCTGCGGCGGCACCGAAGCCACCATCACCCCGATGGGAATTGGGGGCTTTGCGTCAATGAAAGCGCTGTCCACGCGCAACGATGACGCCGCGACCGCCAGCCGCCCGTTTGACGCCGATCGCGACGGTTTTGTCGTTGGTGAAGGTGCCGGCGTATTGATTCTCGAATCGCTCGAGCACGCCATCAAGCGTAACGCGCCGATTCTTGCAGAAATCGTTGGTTACGGCATGTCCGGCGACGCCTACCACATCACTCAGCCGGTCGAAGATGGCGATGGCGCGTTCCGCGTCATGCGCGCCGCATTGAAAGATGCCAAGCTTTCGCCGGACGACATCGGCTACGTCAACGCGCACGGCACTTCGACGCCGATTGGCGACGTTATCGAAACCACCGCCATGAAGCGCCTCTTCGGCGAGCGCGCCACCAGCAAGAAGCTTGCGGTCAGCTCCACCAAGTCCATGACCGGCCACCTGCTCGGCGGCGCCGGCGGCTTGGAAGCAGGCATCAGCGTCCTCGCGTTGCGCGACCAGGTTTTGCCGCCGACCATCAATCAGTTCACGCCCGATCCGCGCTGCGACCTCGACTATGTTCCCAATGTCGCCCGCAAAGCCACGGTGGACTATGCACTCTCCAACTCGTTCGGTTTTGGCGGCACAAATGCCGCGCTCATTTTCAAGCGCTGGACCGGTCAGTAGCAACCGCCTTTTGTAGCACAGACTTCGTCTGCGTGCAGTTTGTGAGTGACCGGAAGAGCACACACTAAAGTCGGTGTTACGGGTCTCCATCGCAAGGAAAATTCCTGATGAAAATCATCGTCTGCATCAAGCAAGTCCCGGCCAAGGATGCGCCGCTCTCCATCACCGGCAACTGGATCAAGGAATCCGATATCGGCTTCGAAATGAATGAGCCGGACAGCTTCGCCCTAGAAGAAGCCCTCCGCTTGAAGGAAAAGCACGGCGGGGAAGTGATCGCTCTTTCCATGGGCCCAGAGCGCGTCAAGCAAACGATTAAGGAGGCTTTGGCCAAAGGCGCCGACCGGGGCATCCATATCGCCAACGACAATTTCGCGCAACTCGATCCGCTCGGCTCCGCCAGCGCGCTTGCCGCCGCCGTGAAAAATGAAAACGGAGACCTCATCCTCACCGGCCTGCAAAGCGACGATCAGGGCTTCGGCCAGACCGGCGTTCTGCTTGCCGCACTGCTCGACCGTCCTCACGCCACCATCATTATGGCCATCGAAGTTGCTGACGGAAAACTGCGACTGAAGCGTGAACTCGAAGCCGGCTGGTTCCAGCACATCGAATGCCCCCTACCCGCGGTCCTTTCCATTCAGTCCGGCATCAACAAAGTCCGCTACGCCACCCTCAAAGGCATCATGGCCGCCAAGAAAAAAGAGATTGCTACGCTCGCTGCGGACTCTGTCCGCGCCAAAACCGAACCCACCCAAAAAGTGGAAAAAATCTACGTACCGACCAAAACCAAAAAGACCGAGTTTCTGTCCGGCCCGCCCAAGGAAGTCGCGGCCAAGCTCGTCGAAAAACTGAAATTCGAGGCCCGGGTGATCTGACCATGAAAATTCTCGTCGTCGCCGAACACCGCCAGGGCAAGTGGAACAACGCGAGCTTCGAAACCCTCGCCGCTGCGCAACAAATCGCTCAATCGCTCTCAGGCTCAGTTACTGGAGCCGTCGTCGGCAAGGGACTCGACAGCTTCGCTGCTGACCTCGCCTCCAAAAATGTCGCCGAAGTCCTGCAAATCGAGCACGACCTCCTCGCCGACTACACTCCTGACGGTTACTCTGTTGCGCTGAAGCAAGTCATCGAGTTCGCCAAGCCCGACCTCGTCCTTTTCCCGCACACGTATCAAGTCCGCGACTTCGCTCCGAAGCTCGCCGCAGTGTTGGGGAAGGGAATGATCGGCGACTGCATCGGCTACCGCAACGAAGCTGGCAAACTCGTCTTCGTCCGCCAGATGTTCCAGGGAAAAACCGCAGCGGACGTTTCTTTTGTTGGCGTCGGCCCGTATTTTGCTTCGTTTCAATCCGGCGCCTTCCGCGCGGATCAACTCGCCGCAGCCGAAGGCGCCGCAAGGCCCATCCACAAGATTTCCATCGATCTGAAACCTGAACAAATCCGCACCAAGCCACTCGATCTTTTCAAGGAAGCCAAATCCGCCGTGGATCTTACCCAGGCGCCGCTCATCGTCGCCATCGGCCGCGGCATCAAAGCTCCGGAAAACATCGCCCAAGCCGAAGCCGTGGCCAAAGCCATGGGCGCGGAAATCGCCGCCTCCCGCCCCATCTGCGACGAAGGCTGGCTGCCCATGGAGCGCCAGATCGGCAGTTCCGGCCAGACCGTCGCTCCCAAACTTTATCTCGCACTCGGCATCAGCGGCGCCATCCAGCACGTCGTCGGCATGAAGGGCTCGCGCACCA